>NZ_BAJY01000009.1 GCF_000613945.1 Prevotella falsenii DSM 22864 = JCM 15124 | reverse complement strand
TAAAAGCTCGTTCACGCATGCCGACCATACACGATTGGCGAACTATCTCATAAAAAAATGCGAAGCCAAATGGCTGTTAGACATCAAAGCTACGCCGTTTATACTTTCACTTTATGAAAACAAAGGGCTGTCAATAACCTCATTCGATAAAAAATATCAAGTAAGTTTTATGAACCGAAACGACAAAGCCGTAAAGCATTTGATAATAAAAAACTATTAAATGCAGATACTAATAATTCTAATAGATGGAGGTTTAAAAATATTTGCACAAAATATTTGCCCTGTTATTAGAAAATTCCTATATTTGCAACTAATTATAACAACCTTGCTTTTGGCGACATCTTTACTAAAAACCGTGGATAGTCGGCGGAGGCATTTTAATACTTAAACAACATGAGAAAAGATCTTGAGATTTTTGATCTCATCGAGCAAGAGCACCAACGCCAGTTGAAAGGCATGGAGCTTATCGCTTCAGAGAACTTCGTTAGCGACGAAGTAATGCAGGCAATGGGGTCTTACCTCACCAACAAGTACGCTGAAGGCTATCCCGGCAAGCGTTACTATGGTGGTTGCCAAGTAGTAGACGTAGTAGAGAACCTCTGCATCGAGCGCGTAAAGAAAGTGTTCGGTGCATGCTGGGCAAACGTGCAGCCACACTCCGGTGCACAGGCTAACCAAGCTGTTCTTTCAGCAATTCTCGAACCGGGCGACACTTTCATGGGGCTCGACCTCAACCATGGCGGCCACCTTTCGCACGGTAGCCCGGTAAACAACTCCGGTATTCTCTACCGTCCTATCGGCTATCAGCTCGATAAGGAAACCGGTCGTGTAGACTACGACAACATGGAGAAGCTCGCTCGCGAGCACAAGCCAAAGCTCATCATTGCGGGTGCATCGGCATACAGCCGCGAGTGGGACTACGCACGCTTCCGCAAGGTAGCCGACGAAATTGGTGCAATCTTCATGGTAGACATGGCTCACCCGGCAGGTTTGATAGCTGCAGGTTTGCTCGAAAACCCTGTTAAGTACGCTCACATCGTAACAACAACTACACACAAGACCCTCCGTGGTCCTCGCGGTGGTGTGATTATGATGGGTGAAGACTTCGACAATCCATGGGGAAAGACAACTCCAAAGGGTGTTATCAAGAAGATGTCGCAGCTTCTCGATTCTGCTGTGTTCCCCGGAAACCAAGGCGGTCCGTTAGAGCACGTTATTGCTGCTAAGGCTGTTGCCTTCGGTGAAATCCTCGAACCAAGCTGGAAAGAGTATGCTACACAGGTGAAAAAGAACGCTGCCGTGCTTGCCGAAGAACTCGTAAAGCGTGGCTATGGCATTGTTTCAGGCGGTACCGACAACCACTCAATGTTGCTCGACCTCCGCACCAAATTCCCGGAACTTACCGGTAAGGTAGCCGAAAATGCACTCGTTGCAGCCGACATCACCGTAAACAAGAACATGGTACCATTCGATACACGTTCTGCTTTCCAGACCTCAGGTATCCGTCTTGGTACTGCTGCCATGACAACTCGTGGTGCTAAGGAAGACTTGATGATTCTCGTTGCCGAGCTTATCGACAAGGTTCTTTCTGCGCCGGAAGACGAAAAAGTCATCGCAAAAGTTCGCGAGAAAGTAAATGCTACAATGAAAGAATATCCATTGTTCGCTTACTAATCAAGAACAAAAACAAATTTCTCATAGCTAAAAAGACTCCCTCAACGGCATGCCGTTGAGGGAGTTCTGTTTTCTTATGCAGTCTGTTGCTTTATTATTGGGGCGTGCTTCATCATGCCGGCGCACTTCTTCGACATCGTTAGGGCAGTCTGTCGCTTTATTGTTGGGGCGTGCTTCATCACGTTTTGTCCTTATCAAACTTACGTGAGTTCAGCAGAAAGAAAACAAGTTGAGCAGGTTATCTTGCGGATGTTTTTAGGCAGGTTCACCAATGAAACCGTGAGCGTTTTTCGGTCTTACTTTGTAAAGATAATTCTGTTAAAAAGTGATATAATCGCTTTGACGTTGCGAAACCGTAGGTTTTGCGATGCAAAACCTACGGTTTAACCGTGCAAAACCTACGGTTTTGGAATGCAAAACAATAGGTTTTGCAATACGCTGATAGTAAGATAGTTATACGATAGCTACGCTTATGAAAAACTTTTACGTTTTTATCGCCTTTTTTCTGCATAAAACAGACGGTTTCGTGGTGGGTGGGAAAGAAAAGAGTAGGGGATATAAAACGAAAGAAAGTCGCTCGTTTGGGGCGACTTTCTTGCATTTAGTTGCGGGTGCAGGACTCGAACATGCGACCTCCAGGTTATGAGCCTGGCGAGCTACCAACTGCTCCAACCCGCGATATTAACCAGTTGCAATTTATAAAATAAGTTATATTGACTTGTTCCTGAATTGCGAGTGCAAAGGTACACATTTCTTTTTAAACGTGCAAAACTTTAGGGAAAGAATGAAAAGAATAGGCGTTTATTTAACATTTGTAAATATTTCAAGCCATAAAAACTTGATAAGTGGTGGCATTTTATTTTGTAAAACGGATATTTTCCATTACCTTTGTCTGTGGTTTTATTTGCTTGCCGCAAGGGCAAAGATGGCAGATAAAGAACCAATAATTAATATAAGGTGGAATGTAATAATGACACCTCAACTTAAACAAGATAATACATGGAAAAGAAAATTGTAATGGTTACGGGCGCAACAAGCGGCATTGGCGAGGCTTGCGCTAAGAAGTTTGCACAAGGCGGATACGATGTCATCATCACGGGGCGTCGGAAAGAGAAGCTCGATGCGCTGAAAAAGGAACTCGAAGGTATGGGTGCCGAAGTGCTGGCGATGCAGTTTGATGTGCGAGAACGCGAAGCTGCCAAGAAAGCAGTGGAGTTTCTGAAAGGCAAGTGGGCAAAGATTGATGTGCTGATAAACAATGCCGGACTTGCATTAGGCTTGGACAAGGAGTATGAAGGCAACTTCGATGACTGGGACACGATGATAGATACCAATATCAAGGGACTGCTGAACATGACACGTTTCGTAGTGCCTGCCATGGTGGAGCGCAACGAAGGACACATTATTAATATAGGTTCGGTTGCCGGCGATGCTGCTTATGCAAACGGAAATGTGTATTGTGCCACGAAGGCAGCGGTGAAAACCATTACCGACGGTCTGCGCATTGATGTGGCAGAGAGCAACGTGCGTGTTACGAACTTGAAACCGGGGCTGGTACAAACCAACTTCTCGAATGTCCGTTTCCATGGCGACGATGCCCGTGCCGAGAATGTTTATAAAGGCGTGAAGCCACTGACGGGCGACGATATTGCCGACGTTGCGTTCTATGCAGCGAGTGCACCGGCACACGTTCAGATAGCCGAAGTGCTTATTTTGGCTACACATCAGGCAAACGGTTCGGTGATTGTGCGAAAGTAAATACGAGGTTTAAGAGAAGAAAAACAAGGATATTGTAAGACAATAAAGAAGAAAACAGAAAGGCGAAGTGTTGTATAGTCGTGGTTGCGACGGTTCGATACTTCGCTTTTTCGTGCCTAAGTGCGTGGTTGCTTTAGCCTTGCTTTCAGCCGTTTGTAGCCTTCTACGCCCAAAATAGTGAGTCCGCTGTATTGGAAAGTCTTTGCCAATCCGAAGAAAACCACCCACAATATGCCTTTCGTGGCAGCAGAAAGGGGGAGGGCGAATTGCGCAAACGAGACGATGTAGAACGGAATGCACATAGCCAAAACCATTACGCCGGTGCGAAACGAGAGACGTTTAAGCCACGCTATGATGCGTTTCAATGCAGTAGATGTTGTCATTTAATGGTTATTTTCGGAAATTATCCCACACCTTTTCGGCAGGCAAGGGCGAAACTACGGATATGTTTTCCTTGCTTACGGGGTGTATAAATTCTACCGTACGGCTTAGCAGCGATATGCTGCCGTCGGGGTTGGAGCGGCGTGCGCCGTATTTCAAGTCGCCTTTAATGGGGCAGCCGATGGCTGAAAGCTGACAGCGTATTTGGTGGTGGCGACCTGTAAGCAGGTTCACTTCGAGCAGTGTGTAGTGCTCGGTCTGCCCAACGGTTTTGTATTTCAGTATTGCTTTCTTTGCATTGGGCACTTCGTGGTCGTATGCGTAGCTCTTGTTTTGCCGTTCGTTGCGCACCAACCAGTGGGTCAGCGTGCCTTCAGCCTCTGCCGGTGGTGCCTGCACCATTGCCCAATAGGTTTTCTTCACTTCGCCTTTGCGGAACATATCGTTCAGGCGGGAAAGTGCTTTTGATGTCTTTGCGAAGACTACCAATCCCGATACGGGGCGGTCTAAACGATGCACCACACCAAGAAACACATTGCCGGGCTTGGCATATTTCTCTTTTATCCACGCCTTGATGGTTTCCGAAAGCGGTTTGTCGCCTGTTTTATCGCCTTGTACTATCTCGCCGCTTTCTTTGTAAACGATGATGATATGGTTGTCTTCGTAGAGAACTTGCATAGTTTAAAAAAGTCTATCGCCCCTTACCGACGAGGGCAAGGGGGATAGAAAAGTTGAAAGGAGTTTTACATATTCATACCGCCATCAACCTGAATGACCTGTCCTGATACGTAGCTTGAAAGGTCGGAAGCAAGGTAGAGGGCTGTGTTTGCGATGTCTTCGGTAGTTCCGCCACGGCGCAATGGAATCTTAGAAGCCCATTCTTTGCGAATTTCGTCGGAGAGTTGCTGTGTCATCGCTGTGTCGATGAAACCCGGAGCAATGGCATTGGCGCGCAAACCCTTTGGTCCCATTTCCTGCGCCACACTCTTTGCAAGGGCAATCATACCCGCCTTAGATGCAGCATAGTTAGCCTGACCGGCATTACCGTGCACACCTACCACGCTTGCCATATTGATAATGCTGCCGCTGCGCTGTCGCATCATCACCGGAATGCAAGCGTGAATGAAGTTGAACGCACTCTTGAGGTTCACACCGATAACTGCGTCCCACTGTGCTTCGGTCATACGGAGCATCAAACCGTCCTTTGTGATACCTGCGTTGTTTACAAGTACGTCGATGCTGCCGAACTCTTCCTTCACTTGCTTTACCACTTCTTCCGACTCAGCAAAGTCGGCTGCGTTGCTTGCATAGCCTTTGCACTTTACGCCGAGTGCTGAAATTTCAGCTTCGGTAGCCTTTCCGTTCTCGTCGATAACGAGGTCGGTGAATGCGATATTTGCACCTTCGCTTGCGAACTTAATGGCGATTGCCTTACCTATACCACGTGCAGCACCTGTGATGAGGGCTGTCTTACCTGTTAATAATCCCATTTTCTGTTTGTGTTTATGTTGTTAATATCTATTTTCTTAATATGTTTATAGCTTCTTGATAATAATTATTGGCTATGTTCTTAATGAATATTGGTTACCCTTTAAATAATCAATATCTGCCTTCTTAATATTTGTTGTTGTCGGATTTGCCTTTCCCCATCTTGTTGCCCAACGCTCCGTACACCACCTTTGCCACGAGTGGGCGGCTGCTTTCTTCGGTCAGACCGTGTCCGAGGCGACCGTAGATGAAGGGAACTTCGAGTCCTTTGATACAATAATGGGTGATGTCGGCAACCAAATCTACGTTGTCGATGTCGAAATCGCCATCGGTTTTCGCCTCCGTATATACCTTTCTGAAGAGTTCTATCTCGTCTTCATCGAAGTTTTTGCGTACACGTTCCACCATCCAGATGTTGCGAAAGAACTCCGCTCTGAGGTTTCCGTTTCTCATTACTGTTTCTTTTATCATACTCAGGTGGGTGTAGATGAGTTCGATAATCTTGTCGTGAGGCGGTATTCGCTTTGATGCCACTTCGTCCAACTTGTCCGACAAGCGTTCCAATTCGGCTTCTATAACCGCATAATAAACGTCGTCCTTGCTTTTAAAGTAGGTGTATAGCGTGCGACGGCCCTTCCCTGAGGCTTCCGCAATATCGTTCATAGTTGTGTTGGCTATGCCTTTCTTGGCAAAAATCTGCCTTGCCACATCTACGAACATCTGTCTTGTCTTGGAAATAGACATTTTTTCTTTCCTCCTAATTTTCCTTTTAGTGTGATGAAAGACTCACGCTTTCTGCTATTGCACAATGTATTTATTGTGTGCAAATGTAGAGAAAAAAAACTAATCTCACAAGTAATTCAACAAAAATACTTGCTTTTTAGGGTTCTGATAGTTTATAGATGTTCTAGAAATCCTAGGGATTCTAGAGCTTCTAGGAGCTCTAGAATAAATAGAAACTGTGGGAAACAGGGCGCACCGCAAGCCCTGCTCGCAAGCAACCTGTGCTTGCTTACACTTTTATCTCTGCTTGCTTACAACTTTCTGTGCTTGCTTGCAACTTTCATCTCTGCTTTCTTACACTTCGATTTCCAAACCGTCGTAGGCAAAGAATATATTGTGGGGAAGGTTTTGCTGCGCTACTTCGTGCAGTCCTATTTCGTGTGTGAGGTGCGTTAGATAGGTGCGCTTGGCGTTGATGGTACGGCTGAAGGCGATGGCGTCGGCGATAAGCTGATGCGAATGATGCTCGCGCTGCCAGCGTAAGGCATTCACTACGAGGGTTTCGACACCTTCGAGATAAGGCAGTTCGGCAGCGTTGATGGCCTTCATATCGGTGATATAGGCGAAGTTTCCTATGCGATAGCCCAAGATAGGTAGGGCTCCATGCATCACTTCGATGGGTACGACGGTGCAATCGCCTATCGGAAAAGCCTTGTGAGGGACGATTGTGTGTAGGTTTAGCTTGGGTACGCCGGGGTAGAGGTGCTCTTTGAAACAGTAAGGAAAGTTGTGGCGCAGTCCGTTGCAGGTGTCCTCGTTCGCAAAAATATCTATGTCGGAAAGCCAACTGAAGGGGCGCAGGTCGTCGATTCCGCCTACATGGTCGTAGTGGATATGCGTTACCAATATGCCGTCAATCTTTCTGTAGGGTAGGGGAAGTATCTGTTGGCGGAAGTCGGGACCGCAATCCATGAGTATGCGTGTAGTTTCGGTTTCGAGTAAAGCCGACGTGCGCAGTCGTTTATCTTTCGTATTGCTGCTTTTACACACCTTGCAGCTGCAGCCAATGACGGGTACTCCGTTGGAAGTTCCTGTGCCTAAAAAACGTAGTTTCATCGTTGCTGTTTAGCGTATGTTCACTTCCGGGTTGATTTCGATGCCGAATTTCTGCCTCACGTCGTGCTGAATGGTTTCGCAAAGGTGCACCACCTCGCTGCCCGTTGCACCGCCGCGGTTCACCAATACCAATGCTTGCTTGTCGTGTACGGCAGCTCTGCCCATTGCTTTTCCTTTCCAACCGCATTGTTCTATCAGCCACCCTGCGGGTATTTTCTCGTGTTCGCTGTCGATGGTATAGTGGGGCATACCCTCGTATTGCCGTGCCAACTCGTTGTATTTCTGCGTCGGAACTATCGGGTTCATAAAGAAACTGCCGGCATTGCCCAGCACTTTGGGGTCGGGCAGCTTTGCATTTCTAATCTCGGAAATAACTTCGCGCAATTCCGTAGCAGTGGGAAAGTCTATCTGTTTCGCAGCCAAGGCGGCACGAATGTTGCCGTAGTCCAACTTCGGAGCGTAGGTTGTAGACAGCTTGTAAGTAACGGCAGTGATGAGAAACCGCCCCTGCCATGCGTGTTTGAACTTGCTTTGCCGGTAGCTATATTCACATTCGGCGTTCGTGAAGTGGCGAATGCGCCCCGTTTCTATCTCTACTGCCTCCACAGACACTATCAAATCCTTTACTTCCACGCCGTAAGCACCGATGTTTTGCACAGCACCGGCACCCACTTCGCCCGGTATAATCGACAAGTTCTCGGCTCCGTACAGTCCGTTTTCTACGCAATAAGCCACCACATCGTCCCAAACGTAGCCCGAACCGCAGCGAATGTGGCATTCGTCGATTTGTTCGAGAAAGCGAATGCCCGAATGCAACACCGTTCCGTCGTAGTCGGCAGTCAGCAATAAGTTGCTGCCGCCACCGAGAATAAGCAGCGGTCGGTCGGCTTCGGTAAGCATCTGTGCCACCTGTTGCGCCTCTTCCACCGTGTCATACTCTATAAATCGCTTGCATTTCGCATCGATTCCGAACGTGTTGTGCCTAAGCAGGCTGTAGTCTTTTCGGTCTGTCATTGTCTTTTCCCTTGTGCTTCGTTCTTCTTTTCCTTGCAAAGTTGCAACCTTATTTAATAGGCAATAACTTTCTCTAAACGCCAATTGTTGCCTCTTTGCCTAAACTCAAGTTGGGTTTCAACACCGTTGGAGAGTCCTCGGAATACCAGAAACTTCTTTTTACTCTTCTCGTATTTCTGTCCGTAAAGAATGTTGTAAATGATGTTTCCCGGCACTTCCGGCAAGTATGTGCTCCATTCCGATGCAGGAATGGTGGTGTTCACCCTGCTCGTTACTTCGCCGTTGGGGTCTATACCCGAGTAGGGCAGTGGATCTTTTATGCTGCCTTGCCCATCGTTTGCGAGGAATTTCTGCAGGAACTTCAAGAACGAAGCATTGTGATTTTGCGAGAAACCGATGTTTTTAATCTTGTTCATCTCCCAGCGTCCGTCCTGATGGTCGAAGCAATATTGCTCAACAAGTCCTTGTTTCAAGTTGATTTTCTCTACTATCACGGTGTCGAGGTTGGTCGATTTTGCTAATTCGGCTTGCTTTTCATTGTCGAAAATCAGCGTGTAATAGCCTTGCGGACGGAAGAAACGCTCCATTTTCCACCGGTTTTGTGCTATCTGTTTCGTAACTTCTCCGTTGGTTTCCACCGGCAGCGGGAACTTAATGCGGTTGCGTTGCAGCTTCTTGTTGGCGATGAAGTTGAAGAAGAAGTCGTCGAAGAGTTGGTCGGCTGCCTTCGGCATCGGTGTTTCTGCAATGATTTCTGTTGCCGAATCTTCCGCTTCGGTTGTATCCTCAACGGTTGTCGAGTCTGTTTTTGTAGAATCAGCCGGCTCTACTTTCTTGTTGTTACAGCTTGTTGTGAAGCATACCATTGCGGCACACACCACTACAACGAATAAGATTGCTTTTCTCATATTCTAATAAATATTGTTCTCAAATTTTGATGCAAAAGTACTACTTTTATTTTATAATAACATAACTTTTATTTTATAATAATATCGTAAGCGCAATAATTTTCTCTGTCTGTACTTCCCTGTTCGGATTATATATTGTACCTTTGCACTAAAATTAGGAATTATGATTCTCGAAAAGATAGAAGAACTTTTAAAGGAAGTGAGTTCCGTATCGGCTAAAAACGCCGAAGAGGTGGAGCAGCTTCGATTGAAATATCTCAGTAAAAAAGGCGAAATAAACGCCTTGATGGGCGAGTTCCGCAACGTAGCTGCCGACCAAAAGAAAGCAGTGGGCATGAAAATAAACGAGCTGAAGCAGCTTGCACAAGCCAAGATTAACGATTTGCGCGAACAATTGGAGACAAGCGAAGCGCAAAGCACCGACATCGACCTTACCCGAACAGCTTATCCCATCGAGCTGGGCACGCGCCACCCGCTGACGTTGGTGAAGAAAGAAATCATCGACATCTTTGCGCGAATGGGCTTTACCTTATATCAAGGACCGGAAATCGACGACGACCGACACGTGTTTACCATGCTGAACTTTGCCGCCGACCACCCCGCTCGCGATATGCAGGACACTTTCTTCATAGAACGCTCAAGCACAATGGACGTTACGAAGAACGTTCTGCTGCGCAGCCACACTTCTAACGACGAGGCACACTATATGTCTACCCACGAGCCACCTATCCGTGTGCTCTGTCCCGGACGCGTTTACCGCAACGAAGCCATCAGCGCACGCGCCCACTGTTTCTTCCATCAGGTGGAAGGACTGTATGTAGACAAGAACGTCAGCTTCACCGACCTGAAGCAAGTATTGCTTACTTTCGCCCGCGAAATGTTTGGTGCAGACACCAAAATACGTTTGCGTCCAAGCTATTTCCCCTTCACCGAGCCGAGTGCCGAAATGGATATAAGCTGTAATATCTGCGGTGGCGAAGGCTGTGGTTTCTGCAAACACACGGGTTGGGTTGAGATTTTGGGTTGCGGAATGGTAGACCCGCACGACCTTGAAGCCTGCGGCATCGACTCATCGGTTTACACCGGCTACGCTTTCGGTATGGGTGTGGAGCGCATTACCAACCTTAAGTATCGTGTCAGCGACCTCCGTCTGTTCTCTGAAAACGATGTTCGCTTCTTGAAAGAATTTGAAAGCGCGCTGTAAGCGCATTATACATATATATAATAATGTAGGGGGCAAGTTCCAAGAACTTGCCCCCTACATTATTATTCTAGAGTTCCTAGAACCTCTAGAAATTCTAGAATAAAGCTATAAATCCCCCTTGTTTTTGTAAAGATAAATCCCTTAAAAAACGATAATTGCGCTTTGGCGTTGCGAAACCGTAGGTTTTGCAACGCAAAACCTACGGTTTTACCGTGCAAAACAGCCGCTTTTGCAACGCCAAACAATAGGTTTTGTAATGCGCTGATAACGAAATAGTTACGCGATAGCTACGCTTGCGAAAAATATTTACACATTTATCGTCTTTTTTCCGTACTTTTCGAGGAACGAAAAAAGTGCGTTTTCTCGGTATGGCTGTGCTTAAATAAATTGGGCATTGCGCGTTTGGCTGAACGAAAAAGTTTATGAATAATGTGGCTTCGGTGTAAGAATTTGAGGACAAAGATACTTCATATCTTCTTGATAATAAGCATATTAAATCACAATCGGTTCTTTCTTTGCGTATCTTATAAATAATATACCGATGTAATTCTGATGCCCGGCTCATGTTGAAGCATATTTTTTATGGCACCGGCACGTCTAAAAAGCACGATGAAGTTGTGCATTTTGATTTTGAATTTCCACCGAAACAACTGAAGAGATAAAAGGTATGGTTTAGACATTGCGTAAGAAGAAACAGCTTATTTTAGCCAAAATCTTCCTCTTTTTATGACATAATGAAGCGAAAACATATTTTTTTGAATAGTTTAAGGCTAAATATTTTGTAGTTTGCCGCCTTATTCTTAATTTTACACCGTAAAGAAACTATGCCTAAGAAATTTAATATACAAAATAAAAATGGTACAAGAAAAACAAATCATTGAATGTGTCCCTAATATTAGCGAGGGACGTAACAAAGCTGTCATCAAGCAAGTAACAGACGAAATAGAACGTGTTAAAGGCGTGAAACTGCTTGATGTAGACCCGGGTGAAGCTACAAACCGTACGGTAATTACTTTTGTAGGTGCTCCTGATGTTGTATTGGAAGCTGCTTTTCAATGCGTAAAGAAGGCTGCACAACTTATCGACATGCGCCAACATCACGGTGCGCACCCACGTATGGGAGCTACCGATGTTTGCCCATTAATTCCGGTTGCAGGCATCACACTTGAAGAATGTGCTGAATTGGCACGCAAGTTGGCAGAACGTATTGCCAACGAATTGCAAATACCTTGCTATTGTTACGAAGCTGCTGCAAGAACTCCGGAACGCCGCAACCTCGCTATTTGCCGTAAGGGAGAGTACGAAGGATTGGCAGAAAGAATGACTGTTGAAGCTGAAGCACCTGATTTTGGTGCCCGCGCATGGGACGAAGGGGTAGCTCGTACAGGTTGTACTGCAGTGGGTGCCCGCGACTTCTTGATTGCGACAAACTTCAACTTGAACACTACTTCTACCCGTCGTGCCAATGCAATTGCATTCGATGTACGCGAAAAAGGTCGTCCACAGCGCGAAGGCGGCTCACCGGTTGGCAAACCAATGAAGGACGAAAACGGAAAAACCATTATGATTCCCGGTACATTGAAAGCTACAAAAGCCATTGGTTGGTTTATCGACGAATACGGCATAGCACAGGTTTCAATGAACATTACCGATATAAATGTAACACCGTTGCACGTTGCTTTCGACGAAGTTTGCCGTTGCGCACAAAATCGTGGCATTCGTGTTACAGGTACGGAAATCGTAGGTTTGATACCCAAGCGTACATTGATAGAAGCCGGTAAATACTTCTTGAAAAAGCAAGACCGCTCTACCGGTATTCCCGAAGAAGATATTTTGCAGATTGCCATTAAATCAATGGGACTGGACGACTTGAAGGAATTCAACCCACGCGAAAAGGTTATCGAATACCTTTTGGAAGACGAGAACAAGTCAAAGAAACTTATCGACCTCACCGTGAAAGGCTTTGCCGACGAAACATCGCGCGAATCGCCGGCTCCGGGTGGTGGTACCATCTCCGCTTATATGGGTGCTTTAGGTGCGGCATTGGGTACAATGGTTGCCAACCTCTCAAGCCATAAAGCCGGCTGGGACGCTCGTTGGGAAGAATTTAGCAACTGGGCGGACAAAGGACAGAAGATACAAGCAGAGCTGATGGTACTTGTAGACGAAGATACGGAAGCTTTCAACCGCATTATGGAGGCATTTGGTCTTCCTAAAAAGACCGACGAGGAGAAAGTAGCCCGCTCTGCGGCTATCCAAGCTGCAACGTTGTTTGCTACACAAGTGCCTCTGCACACCATGCAAGCATCGTTCAAGGTGTTCGAACTCTGCAAAGCTATGGCAGAAGAAGGTAATCCGAACAGCGTTTCCGATGCCGGTGTAGGCGTATTGGCAGCCCGTGCAGCCGTACTGGGTGCAGGTTTGAACGTTAAGATTAATGCGTCGGGACTGAAAGACCGCGAAACTGCCGACAAGCTTGTAGGCGAAGCCAACGAACTCATTAAGAAAGCTAATGAACTTGAAGCTGAAATAATGAAGATAGTAGAAGGTAAATTATAAAAACTATACAAAAATGACTAAGGAACAATTTATAGCAGACATTCGTGCCGGCATACCCGAAACGCTTCCGGAGCCTCAGGCATACGACACGTCTATTAACCATGCTCCAAAACGCAAGGATATTCTTACCGCAGAGGAAAAGAAACTTGCACTGCGCAATGCATTGCGCTATTTCCCAAAGAAATTCCACGCTACATTGGCACCGGAATTTGCCAATGAGTTAGAAACATACGGACGCATATACATGTATCGCTTCCGTCCTACATACGAAATGTACGCTCGTCCCATCGACGAATATCCGCACAAGTCTCATCAGGCTGCTGCTATCATGATGATGATTCAGAACAACCTTGACAAGGCTGTGGCACAACACCCGCACGAATTGATTACATACGGTGGCAATGGTGCTGTTTTCCAAAACTGGGCGCAATACCGTTTGGTTATGAAATACTTGAGCGAAATGACCGACGAGCAAACGCTTGTTATGTATTCGGGACACCCTCTCGGACTTTTCCCATCGCACAAGAATGCACCACGTGTGGTTGTAACCAATGGTATGGTTATTCCTAATTACTCTAAACCGGACGATTGGGAACGCGACAACGCACTCGGCGTAAGCCAGTACGGTCAGATGACAGCGGGTTCGTATATGTATATCGGTCCGCAAGGTATCGTTCACGGGACGACAATCACAGTGTTGAACGCTGCACGCAAGGTAGGTGGCGACAATATGAAGCTGTTTGTAACAGCCGGTCTTGGCGGAATGTCAGGCGCACAGCCTAAAGCCGGCAACATTGCAGGCGTTGTCAGCGTAACTGCCGAAATCAATCCGCTGGCTGCTCGCAAGCGTTATGAACAAGGTTGGGTAGATGAATTGCACGAAAATCTCGACGAACTGATTGCTGCAATCCGCAAGGCTGTTGAAGAAAAGCGTGTCGTTTCAATGGCATACGTGGGCAACGTAGTAGACCTTTGGGAACGTTTGGCAGAAGAAAATATCCACGTAGACCTTGGTTCCGACCAGACTTCGCTCCACAATCCTTGGGCGGGCGGCTACTATCCGGTAGGTGTTTCGTTGGAAGAAAGCAACCGCATGATGGCAGAAGAACCCGAATTGTTCAAGGAAAAGGTACAAGAGTCTTTGCGTCGTCAAGTTGCTGCAATCAACAAACTCACTGCCGACGGTATGTACTTCTTCGATTACGGCAATGCTTTCCTATTGGAGTCGAGCCGTGCAGGTGCTGACATTATGGGAGAGAACGGCAAATTCCGTTATCCTTCATACGTTCAGGACATCATGGGACCAATGTTCTTCGACTATGGTTTCGGTCCTTTCCGCTGGGTATGCTCGTCCGGCGACCCTAAAGACTTGGAGACAACCGACCGTATCGCAACAGAAGTTCTCGAGGAAATACGCAAGACCGCAACTCCTGACATTATCGGACAATTGGACGATAATATCCACTGGATTAAGGAAGCAGGCAAGAACAAGCTCGTTGTAGGTTCACAGGCTCGTATTCTCTACGCTGACTCTGAAGGTCGTACGAAGATTGCCTTGGCATTCAACGAAGCTATCAAGCGAGGCGAAATCAGTCGCCCCGTAGTATTGGGACGCGACCACCACGACGTATCAGGTACCGACTCACCATTCCGCGAAACCAGCAACATTTACGACGGCTCACAGTTCTGCGCTGATATGGCTGTTCAGAACGTTATCGGCGACTCTTTCCGTGGCGCAACATGGGTTTCAATCCACAACGGTGGCGGCGTAGGCTGGGGCGAAGTTATCAATGGCGGCTTCGGTATGGTTATTGATGGCAGTGAAGATTCAGCTCGCCACATTCGTCAAATGCTCCTTTGGGACGTGAACAATGGTATTTCTCGTCGCAGCTGGGCACGCAACAAGGGTTCAATCGACGCCATCAAGCGCGAAATGGAACGTACTCCGGGCTTGACCGTAACGCTTCCTAACTTTGTTGATGACGATATTATCAACGAAGCATACAAATAAAAAAGCAACGTATTCACAGATAGGGCACACGTCCTTATCTGTGAATTTTAATTTTAAAACAATACCTTAAACTTTTAAATACAATTATGACACATAAGATAAGTGCAGACCACCTCTCTATCGAAAGAATTGGTGAAATCATTGAAAACAACATTAAACTTGAACTATCTGACGACGCACGCAACCGCATTGTGCGTTGCCGCGAATACTTGGACAAAAAGATTGAAACATCAGATAAGCCTATCTATGGTGTAACAACAGGCTTCGGCTCACTCTGTAAAATCTCTATCGACAAGCAGCAACTTTCCGACCTTCAGAAAAACCTGATGATGTCGCACGCTTGCGGTGTAGGCGAAAGAGTGCCAAACGAAATCGTTAAGATTATGTTGCTGCTCAAGATACAGTCGCTAAGCTATGGTTTCTCAGGCTGCCAGTTGGTTACTGTAGAGCGTTTGATTGATTTTTTCAACAACGATATTTATCCTGTTGTCTACATGCAAGGCTCTCTCGGCGCATCGGGCGACCTCGTTCCATTGGCTCACCTGTGCTTGCCGCTCTTGGGTATTGGCAGTGTGGAAATGAACGGTGAAGTTATTTCCGGCGAGGAAATGCTGAAAAAGATGAACTGGCAACCAATCCAACTCGTTTCAAAAGAAGGTTTGGCATTGCTCAACGGTACACAGAACATGAACTCATTTGCTGTTTGGTGCTTGCTCCAAGCACAGCGGTTGAGCGATTGGGCAGACAAAATCGGCACAATGTCGCTCGAAGCTTACGACGGACGTATCGAACCATTCACACACGCTGTACACGCCGTGCGTCCTCACCAAGGGCAAATCGAAACAGCCGCTCGCATTCGTGAATTGCTCGAAGGCAGCGAACTCATCAAGCAACCAAAGGTAAACGTGCAAGACCCTTACTCTTTCCGTTGTATGCCACAGGTTCACGGCGCATCAAAAGACACTATCCGCTACGTGAAATCTGTAATCGACATTGAAGTGAACGCAGCTACCGACAACCCAACTGTCTGCCCGGACGAAGATTTGGTTATCTCTGCGGGCAACTTCCACGGCGAACCTATCGCACAACCAATGGACTTCCTTGCCATTGCACTGTGCGAACTGAGCAACATTTCAGAGCGTCGTATCTACAAACTCGTATCCGGCACACGCGACCTTCCAAGTTTCTTGGTAGCTAAACCGGGCGTGAACAGCGGTTTCATGATTCCGCAATACACTGCCGCTTCTATCGTTAGCCAGAGCAAGATGTACTGTACACCGGCTTCTGCCGACAGCATTCCTTCATCACAAGGTCAGGAAGACCACGTCAGCATGGGTGCTAACGCAGCTACAAAGCTCTACCAAGTAGTGCTGAACACAGAGCGTGTACTCGCTATCGAGCTTTTCAATGCGGCACAGGCACTCGAATTCCGTCGCCCATTGAAGTCTTCTCCTGCCATCGAAGCTATCTTCGAGGCTTATCGTAAGGTTGTGCCATTCGTTGAAAACGACCAATTTATGGCACCGCACATTGCTAAGTCAGTAGATTTCCTCCGCAAATGAAACTCTTAGTAACAAATATCGGCATACTGGCAGGCATCGGACACGAAGGTAAACGATGCCTGCGAGGGGCTGAAATGTCCCAACTAAACACCATTGAAAATGCTTACCTTTACGTAGAAAACGGTCGCATCGTTTCTTACGGTCCACGCGTCGATATGCCACAAATAGGGCGCAGCACATTGGTTGTAGATGCAGAAGGCGGAACCGTTATGCCGTCGTTCTGCGATTCACACACTCATGTTGTCTACGCCGGCAGCCGGGAAGGCGAATTTGTAGATAAAATACGTGGATTGAGCTATGCGGAAATAGCAAAGCGTGGTGGCGGTATCCTCAATTCTGCCGACCGCCTGCACGAACTGTCGGAAGACGAACTCTACGAACAGGCAATGAAACGGGTAGACGAAGTTATTCGCAAAGGTACGGGTGCGATGGAGATAAAGAGCGGCTACGGCTTGAACCTTGAAGACGAGCTGAAAATGCTGCGTGTCATTCGCCGAATAAAGGAGACAGCTCCCGTTAAAGTAGTTGCCAACTTCCTCGGTGCGCACGCTGTCGGTCGCGAATATGCCGGTCGCCAAGCCGAATACGTAGACCACATCATCAACGATATGTTGCCGGCCGTGGCAGAAGAAGGACTTGCCGACTTCATAGACGTGTTCTGCGATGAAGGTTTCTTCACGCCCGACGAAACGAGACGCCTGCTCCAAGCAGGTGCCAAATACGGTCTTCGCGGTAAAATTCACGGCGAAGAGCTTGCTGTTTCAGGCGGTGTGGAAGTAGGTGTTGAATGCAATGCCCTCTCCGTAGACCACCTTGAAGCGATGGACGACCGCGACATAGAACTGCTGAAAGACGCTGAAACCATGCCAACCGCTTTGCCCGGAACATCGTTCTTCCTGAACATGCCGTTTGCGCCGGGCAGGAAAATGATTGACGCAGGACTTCCGATGGCAATAGCTTCCGACTATAATCCCGGCTCTACACCATCGGGCGATATGAAGTTTGCCGTATCGTTGGCGTGCATCAAGATGCGCCTGATGCCTGCCGAAGCCATCAACGCAGCTACAATCAACTCGGCTTATGCCATGGGACTGAGCGAAGAGTACGGCTCTATCACTGTGGGTAAGGTAGCCAACTTTTACATTACCGACCCTATCCCGTCTATCGACTTTATCCCTTACGCATACACCACACCTATTATTCGCCGAGTATTCCTCAATGGCGAAGAGTATGCGCTATAAACATACAGCAATCCCACTGCCCGCACTCGCAGCAGTGGGATTTTGTTTTTTCCTCCCTCATTTTACCGTGAGTCCAACGAATTATACTTAATTGCAACTAGTGTACTCTAGTTTTTCTAGATTTTCTAGACATAGGAACACAATAAATTGCACCTAATTGCAACTGGTGGGTTCTGGTTTTTCTATAGCTTCTATGCATAAAAACACAATAAATTATACTTAATTGCAACATAATAGCAGGAAAGTAAAAAAAGATTATAAAATATTTGCTGTTTTAAAATAAAATTGTTATCTTCGCAAATATATCAACAACAACTGTTAAAGTTCAGAACATAGTTTACATTAACTTATGAAACGCCCGCATCTCCGACACGGCGTTGCTCTCCAAAGCGGGGGTTCAACAGGGAGATATTGCAAACAATGAATACAAATTTACTTAAGAGCGTGTATGCAACCATCGCTGCATTGTTCGTTGCAATGTTTGCACTGCCCACCACGGCACATGCACAAGGAAAGGCAAGAATCATTCTCGAGGCACACAATGTGTGGCAAGATGGTAGCGGCTATCAGATGTTGCTCGATGCCGACCACAATCTCTACGGCGACAAAATTCCTGCCGACGGACCGTTATGGAATGATGCCAACCCGCCGGCTGACCTCTACAATGGCTTCGAATACAAAATTCCGGCAGACGCCGACCCTTCTACCGAGCCCAAGCATATGGTGGTTGATGGCGAAGACTTTGTGGACATTCCGGCAGGAGTTTACGATTTCTGCATTGCGGCACCGCAGGCAGAAACTAAAATATGGATTGCCGGCTTTTATGACGGTCCTACAAGAGCCGATGATTACAAGTTCGAGGCAGGCAAAACCTACCGTTTCACGATGCACATGACGGAAGATGAGAGTAATGATGCTGCCAAGCTGACGATTACCGAAGAAGGTGTTACAACTTACGAACTTGCAATTTGTGGAGAAAAAGTAAGCTCTGAAAATTGCAACGACCTTTCTGTGATTAACGGTGTAAGCGGAACGGTGAAGTACGACCCAACCAACAACGTTCTCACACTGCAAGATGCTACAATCAATGCAGGAGAACAGAATGCTATCTTTTCAAACATCAATGGCTTAAAAGTACAGGTTGTTGGTACAAACACCCTTACAGCTAAAGACAGATCAACGTTTAGCTTCACCGCCCCGCTGCTTATAATGGGTGACGGAGTACTTAATGTGAAGTGCGAAGGCGACTGTGCTCTCTACGCAAGCGAAACCAATCTCACCATCGAAAATTGTACCGTGAATGTTGAAGGAGCATACGCCATCGCAGGAAGGAACGGCACAAGCGAGATATTTACCGTTAAAAATGCTACGGTAACAGCCGTGGGAGCAGAATACGGCTCTATCTGCGACTTCGCCGAACTTAACATGACAGGCTGCTATATCTCTCAACCTTCGGGAGCTAAGTTTGACCCAACATCGCACAGTGTAGCACTGAACGGAGAGACGGTAAAGGATAAGGTGGTGATTACGAAAGACCCGAATGCCATTGAAGTACCGACTGCCGACAACAACACCGCCACACAAGGCATCTATACCCTTAGCGGCGTGCGCCGGGCGGGCGAGCTGAAAGACCTTCCAAAGGGCGTTTACATCGTGAACGGCAAGAAGGTTGTGAAACCATAAATAGATTTGCGAGTGTACGAAACATTGCTTTCATACACCCTATTAGTTAAACATGAGTAATAGAAACGATGGTAGGAGCGTGAGCAAATCGCGCTCCTACTTTTTTACCCCAATTGTTCATTAGCGTCCTTGACCGATTTTGTTCGATTGTCGGGCAGATGTGCTGCCGTTTCAAAAGCGTAGTTGCTGATAACTTCTTCGGCTTAGGAACACAATAAACTGTGCCTAATTGCAACTGGTGAACCCTAGTTTTTCTAGGGCTTCTAGGCTTTAAAACACAATAAATTATACTTAATTGCAACATAATAGCAGAAAAGTAAAAAAAGATTATGAAATGTTTGCTGTTTTAAAATAAAATTGTTATCTTCGCAAATATATCAACAACAACTATTAAAATTCAGAGTATAGTTCATATTAACTTATCAAACGCCCGCATCTCCGACACGGCGTTGCTCCCCAAAGCGGGGGTTCAATAGGGAGATACTGCAAACAATGAATACAAATTTACTTAAGAACGTGTATGCAACCATCGCTGCATTGTTCGTTGCAATGTTTGCACTGCCCACCACGGCGCATGCACAAGGAAAGGCAAGAATCATTCTCGAGGCACACAATGTGTGGGGAGACGGCAGCGGCTATCAGATGTTGCTCGATGCCGACCACAATCTCTACGGCGACAAGTTTTCTGCCGAAGGACCATTATGGAATGATGCCAACCCACCGGCTGACCTCTACAATGGCTTCGAATACAAAATTCCTGCCAATGCCGACCCATCTACAACGCCTCAGTACATGATTGTGGACGGTGAGGACTACGTGGACATTCCTGCAGGAGTTTACGATTTCTGCATTGCAGCACCGCAGGCAGAAACTAAAATATGGATTGCCGGCTTTTATGACGGTCCCACAAGAGCCGACGATTACAAGTTCGAGGCAGGCAAAACCTACCGTTTCACGATGCACATGACGGAAAATGAGAGTAATGATGCTGCCAAGCTGACGATTACCGAAGATGATCCGACCGCCATTGAAACACCGACTGCCGACAACACTACCGCCACACAAGGCATCTATACCCTTAGCGGTGTGCGCCGGTCGGGCGAGCTGAAAGACCTTCCAAAGGGCGTTTACATCGTGAACGGCAAGAAGGTTGTGAAACCATAAATAGATTTGCGAGTGTACGAAACATTGCTTTCATACACCCTATGAGTTAAACATGAGTAATAAAAACGATGGTAGGAGCGTGAGCTATTCGCGCTCCTACTTTTTTATCCCCACTCGGTTATTAGCGTCCTAATGCTCGATTGGGGTTTAATGCGTCCGTTACGCCCTGCCACAGATGCGGATCGGCAAAGTCGTGGTATGATTTTGCACACCCATTTTTGCGGTCGTGAAAAGGCGAAATATCTTTACAGAAAATCAATGGTTTTTCTTTGGTTTTCCAAAAGCGTAGGTTTTGCGATGCAAAACCTACGCTTTTACCTTGTAAAACCTACGGTTTTGCAATGCCAAACAATAGGTTTTGGAGTGCCAAAGCGTAGTTATTGATAGTCAGTGTGTTATGTGCGGTGTGCGAAAGCGGTATTTTGTTATGTTTTTTCGCAAGGAAAAATACAACCGTTCCGCATTCATTTTAACCCTAATCGGTTCATTAGCGTCCTAATGAACCGATTGGGTTTTAATGAGAATAGACTACAATGGAGCGGCAAAACTCTATTCGTTCTGCAACAAATTCTTTGGCGATACACCGAAATGCGCTTTAAACTGGCGGCTGAAATGCTGCGGATAGTCGAAGCCAAGTGCCGAAGCCGTCTCTGCCACAGTCAGTCCTTCGGTCAGCAGAACCTGTGCCCGCTGCATGACAAACTTACGAATGGTGTAGATGGCGGTGTCGCCCGTAAGCTGTCGGACAAGGTCGCCAAAATAGTTGGGAGACAGAAACAGCTCCTGCGCGCAGTATTTCACGGTCGGCACACCATGTTTCAGCTGTCGGTTTTCCTTATAATACAGATGCAGCAACTTATTGAAACGCTTCAGAAGGTCGTTGTTGTTGCCCACCGTTTCGGCATGGAACTGCCGTTCGTAAAAGCGCGAGCAGTATTCCAAAATCAGCTGTAGATAGGTTACGAGAATATTCCGCCGGTGGGGTGCATCGCGATGTGCCTGCAGTTCGTAGCGTATCATCTTCATGCAAGTAACTATCGTGCGCCACTCATCGGGCTGCATGCGCAACGCCTCGCTTTGATAATAGGAGAAGAAATGGTAATTTTCCATCTGCCGTTCAAGCGGTGTGCCGGCTATAAGCAGCGGAGAAAAGAGCAGTGCCCAGCCTTTCAAGCTGATTTCCTCGCCCGTATCCGACACTCCGCCCATCTGTCCCGGCGCAACACAGAGCATCGAATGATTACCCGACTGATAAATTCCCTGTCCGTAAGCAAGCGTGTAGGGGCTTTCTTCCATCAGGAAAAGCCCATATACACCATAGTTGTTCAGGCTGTGCCTGCAATGTTTCAGCTCGTCGTAGTGTATGATGCTGACGAGCGGGTGCATTGTTTCAGCTCCTATATATTCTGCGTAATCATTGACAGAATTTACCTTTAACACCTTCTTCATTGTTATATCTTTTCTCTTTCAAGGGGTAAAGATACGCATTTATAGTTACATATCCATAAAAATGGTAGCTGTTTCAGTAAAATATTTATGCCTTCTTCCAACTTTTAGCTTTAACTTTGCACTATCAATTTAAAACAATAGAAATTATGAAAGAATCGAAAATTGCATTAGGAACTTGGGCTTGGGGCGCAGGAGCCTTCGGTGGCGACAGCGTGTTTGGTAGCAAAACAGACGAAGAGACACTCCGTCCGGTATTTGAAACTGCCATGAAAGCAGGACTGAACCTGTGGGACACAGCCACAGTATATGGTATGGGAGAGTCGGAACGCATACTTGGAACATTCGTAAAGGAGCAGAAACGCGAAGACGTACTGGTATCGACGAAGTTCACACCGCAGATAGCCGAGATGTACGAGAACAGCGTCGGGAAGATGGCAGAAGCTCAATGGAACGCATGGGCTTAGACTATATCGACATTTATTGGATACACAACCCCATGGACGTGCAGCGTTGGACACCGGAACTCGTTCCTCTTCTGAAGTCGGGCAAGGTGAAACGCGTCGGTGTTTCCAACCATAACCTCGACGAGATACGCCGTGCCAACGAGATTTTGAACAAGGAAGGTTTCAGAATATCAGCCGTTCAGAACCATTATTCCCTGCTTTACCGCTCGTCAGAGAAAGCCGGAATACTCGACTATTGCAAGCAGAACGACATCAGTTTTTGGGCTTACATGGTCTTGGAGCAAGGCGCACTGTCGGGAAAATACAATAAAGAGAACCCCCTTCCTGCAGAAAGCGACCGCGGCAAACGCTACAATCCGGTGTTGGACAAGCTCGAAAACCTCACCAACGGCATGAAAGCCATCGGCGAAAAATACGGCATTTCCTGCTCACAAGTAGCGTGGCGTGGGCCATTGCCAAAGGAGCGCAACCGCTAATCGGTGCAACCAAGGAGCGACACGTGCTTGAAGCCGCCGCTGCAGCCAAGATACAGCTGCTGAAAGAAGAGGTAGAACAGCTTGAACAGCTCGCCGATGCCACCGGAGTCGATACTCGCGGCGAATGGGAGCACAGCATGGAATAGGCAATGGTGAAGAACTTAATCCTCATAAGTTTTATGGCAATACTTTCTTTGGGCATGAAAGCGCAAACGCATGTAGTGCGCATAGCCGACATAGAGGTCTATCCTCAATACTTGGACGAGTACATCAAGATGGGTAAAGAGATTGCCGCAACGAGCATACGGGAAGAGACGGGCGTCGTCTGCCTCTTCCCCTGCCAGTTGAAAGAGGACAGTACGCGTTTCCGTATCGTGGAGATATACGCATCGCCGGAGCTTACCGCCACCATATAAATACGGAACACTTCCTGCGTTACAAGCAGAAAACAATGAAAATGGTGAAGTCTTTGAAGCTGAACGACCTAACACCGCTGGACACTGCCGGCATGGCGAACATCTTCAGGCGGAACGATTGATGACAAAGAACAGAATATTAAGAAACCGACAACAAAGCAAAAGAGATGAAGAAGAGAATATTTCTTATCCTGACAGTGATGACAGCATTTTGTCTCACTGCCTGTTCGCAGAGTAGTAAAAACAAGGAGAACAAGAATATGAAGACATTAGTAGCTTATTTTTCTGCATCGGGAACCACACGAAAGGCAGCCGAACGGTTGGCTAAAGCAACAGGCGCGACGCTTTGCGAGATACAACCGCAGCAGCCTTACACAGATGCAGACCTCGACTGGACCGACAAACAGTCGCGTTCGAACGTAGAGATGGAAAACAGAAACTCGCGTCCGGCTATCAAGAAACTATCGGTAAACATTGCCGACTATGATGTTATCTACGTGGGTTTCCCCATTTGGTGGTACACTTGTCCTACCATTATCAACACCTTTATGGAGTCGGCAGACTTCAAAGGTAAGACCGTTATACCGTTTGCAACGTCGGGAGGAAGTACCATAGCGAAGGCATGCACAGACCTTAAAACGGCTTATCCGGAGGTAAACTGGAAGTCAGGCTTGCTGATGAACGGCGTTTCAGACAGCGAAATCAACAAATGGATTAACCGGTAGGCAATGAAAAAGACTATCATAATGGCACTGTTAATGGCTTCTTCGCTTCATACCGTATCGGCACAGAACATCATAGACGTACATTCGCACGTCGTTTCGCCGTCTTATCTTGACGCTCTCACCCGACATGATGCTTTGTTGGAAGAAGGGTTTCCGCTTCCTCAATGGAGCGTAGAAAGCCAGTTGAAGTTCATGGACGAGGCAGGCGTGAAGACTTCCGTGCTTACTTTGGCTGCTCCACAGCCTTATTTCGGCGACATTCGGGAGAGCCGCAGTGTCGTCCGTCAGCTTAACGAGGAGGCTGCACGCATAAAAAGCGAATACCCCGACCGCTTCCTTTGGTGTGCCACGTTGCCTCTGCCGGACGTGAATGCAGCCATCGAGGAAGCGCGGTATGCCCTCGACACACTCCATGCCGACGGCATAAAGCTGGCAACCAATGTGCGCGGGCAGTATCTTGGTGCACCCGAATTAGACCCGTTGATGGCTTTTCTGAACGAGCGGCATGCTGTTGTGGTGCTCCACCCGCACAAGCCGGAACCCATCAACGAGCAGGTTATGGCACAGACACCGCTTGCCATGCAGGAGTATCTTTCCGAAACGACACGTGCCGTTGCCAACATGATTAGTCGTAACGTGCCGGCACGGTATTCCAATCTGAAGATAATCGTTCCCCATTGCGGTGCTTATCTGCCCATAGCCATACCCCGAATGAAGTCGCTCACGCCCGTAATGCAGCAGGCAAAGCTCGTCGGGGCAATCGACTGGGAAAAGAATTTGGCACCGTTCTACTATGATTTGTCCGGCTCGCATTCCCTTGAAGCCGTTCGGTTGCTGCTCACCATCACCTCGCCCGACCGTCTTCTCTATGGTTCAGACTTTCCTTATGTTGCCCCGCATGTGCTTACAGGCGGCTTGCAGCGCATGAAAGACTATCTTTCGTCTGCGCCCGACCTGCAACCTTACAAGGAAATGATACTGTGGAAGAATGCCCAAAAGTTGTTCGGAAAGGGCACACCGCATTCCAAATAAGCAACGGAAAAGCCGTGGGCATCGTGATTGCACGTTCCTACGAACCCACGTTGCAAGTGGGTGGTTGTCGGAAAAGACACCTTCTGAAATATTTACAGAAAAGCAAGAGCTTTTCTTTGGTTTTCCAAAAGCGTAGGTTTCGCATCGCAAAACCTACGCTTTTACCGTGCAAAACCTACGCTTTTGCAATGCCAAACAACAGGTTTCGGTGTGCAAAAGTGTAGTTACTGATTGTCAGCGTGTTACGTTTGGTAAGCGAAAACGGCGTTTTGTCATGTTTTTTGCAAGGTTTCGAGCGGTTGTTATTTGTCCGTGGGCGGTTGCCGGGCGTAGGGAACGTGTAGCCGGTGCACCGACATGGCAGGCTCGTATGCCTTATAAAATACCCATTTTTGGGTATTGTGGCGTTTTCATATCTTTGCTACTTTTGCAAAATAAATATTGCTTTTATGCGAAGAAACTACATTTATAGACAGATAGAGCAACCTTGCTCGTTTTATAAAGCGCACCGTTCGGTTTTGAAACGGTGCGTTTTTTGTGTGAACAAAAACACACTTGGTTCATTATTGACACCTTTATAATTACGCTATGCAGACATTGAAGAACGACATCAGGCAACGTATCGTAACGATAGCGCGCGAGGAATTTATCGCTCACGGCGTGCGATACACTTCCATACGAACCGTGGCAAGGCGCGCCGGCATTGCTGCGGGCAACGTGTACAACTACTTCCGCAGCAAGGACGAGCTGTTTTGCGAGGTGCTGCACCCGCTTATTGCTGCCCTGAACCGCCATCTGCTTTCTCATAATCAGGAGCGAAACCTTAACATTAAGGTATTTAACGTAAGTGTTTTTCAGAACGAATACCTCACCGCCATGAAAGAACTTATAAGGAATTACCGCCCCGAACTCCGGTTGTTGTTGTTCAATGCCGAAGGAACATCGCTTTCCGGGTACAAGGAAAGAATTGTAGAGCACCAGATGAAGATAGGGGCTGAATACATGCAACTGATGAAAGAACGCTATCCGCACATCAATATCGACATATCGCCCTTCTTCCTGCACATTGCAAGTTCTATGTGGGTGAACATCTTCTGCGAACTTGTGCAGCACGAAGACTATGAAGAATGCGAGATAGAACGTGCGCTCGAACAGTATGCAGCCTACAGCATGGCAGGCTGGAAAGAACTGATGAAACCATAAAACAATGTTTTCGTTCAACCAAATGAGCAATGCCAAATTTATTTGAGCATAGCCATGGCGAGAAAACGCACTTTTCGAGGAACGAGAAAAGAAACTTTTTAAAACATAATAAAAGACTATGATAAAAATACTCAAACGTTTAGGAGCTTACATGGGAGGGCGCAGAATGTTGCTCCCTTGCTCCGTTGTGCTGTCGGCAGTCAATGGTTTGCTGTCGTTAGTTCCCTTTGTTTTCTTGTGGTTGGTGGTGCGTACGCTGTTCACTGCCGACGGAAATCTTGCCGATACGCCTATATGGGACTATGCCATTGCGGCGTTCGTGGTGTCGGTGGCGAATGTTTTGCTCTACTTCGCCGCCCTTATGCTCTCGCATCTTGCCGCTTTTCGCATCGAAACCAATATGCGGCGCACTGCCATGCAGCGGCTTATGCGTGTGCCGTTGGGCTTTTTCGACACGCAGAACACGGGGCGCATGCGCAAGATTATCGACGAAGATTCGAGCCAGACACACACTTTCGTGGCACACATACTGCCCGATGTGGCAGGCAGCATCGTCGCCCCGATTGGCATTGTCGTGCTGTTGATGGCGGTAGACTGGCAGCTGGGCATTGCCGCAATGGTGCCGATAGTGTGCGCCTTCGGCATCATGGGCTATATGATGAGCCCTAAAAGCAACCATTTCCAACGTATGTACCTCGACGCACAGGAGAAAATGAGTGCCGAAGCCGTAGAGTACGTGCGCGGAATACCCGTTGTGAAAGTCTTCCAACAGACGGTATTCTCGTTCAAACGCTTTCACGACAGCATCATCAACTACCGCGACCTCGTCATCAAATACACCCTTTCGTGGCGCACACCTATGTCTGCTTACACCGTAGCCATCAATGCTTTCGCCTTTCTGCTGGTGCCTACGGGCATCATAATGATAGGGCACGGCGGCGAAACAACGGTCATCGTTGCCGATATGGTGCTCTATGTGCTCATCGCACCTGTCATTTCGGCCAATGTAATGAAAGCCATGCACCTCAGTCAGAACCTCTTTATGGCAAACGAAGCGGTAGACCGGTTGGAGCAACTCACCGCTACGCCGCCGCTTCCCGAAAGTTCCAATCCCGAGAAAGCAGCAGTCTTCGACGTCAGTCTGCGCAATGTGTCGTTCCGATACGAAGCTGCGGAGCGCGATGCCGTAAGTCATATCGACCTCGACATACCGCAAGGCAAGACCGTTGCGCTGGTGGGAGCGTCCGGCGGTGGCAAGACAACCATTGCAAGGCTTATTCCCCGCTTCTGGGACGTGCGCGAAGGCAGTTTGAAAATAGGCGGTGTAGACGTTCGGAACATGGATAAGGCAACGCTGATGCGCAACGTGTCGTTCGTGTTTCAGAACACCCGACTGTTCAAGACCTCCATTTTGGAGAACATACGCTACGGCAGTCCCGATGCAACAATGGAACAGGTGAACCGTGCCGTAGACCTTTCGCAGAGCCGGGAAATCATCGAGCGGCTGCCACAGGGGTTGAATACCGTCATCGGAGCGGAGGGAACATACCTCTCCGGCGGCGAACAGCAACGCATAGTGCTTGCCCGTGCCATTCTGAAAGATGCCCCCATCGTGGTGCTCGACGAAGCTACCGCCTTTGCCGACCCCGAAAACGAGCACCTTATACGGCAAGCCTTTGCCCATCTGACACGTGGGAAAACCGTGCTGATGATAGCCCACCGACTGACCACCGTGCAAGATGCCGACAACATTGTCGTGGTAGACAACGGCAGAATAGTCGAACAAGGTACGCACCAACAGCTCATGGAACAAGCTGCGCTATATTATAAGATGTGGAACGAATACCAAAAGTCGGTTGCATGGAAACTATAAAACCTAACAGAAAGGACATAAAACTATGATTAAATATCTTCAACAACGGTTCGCCCTCACCGAAAAAGGAGCGAAAGACTTGCGGAATGGCATCGCATTCTCTACACTGCTGAACCTCGCATTGATGCTGCCGCCCACCTATTTGTTCTTCTTCCTCATGGAATACATCGACGCCAACCTCCACACCGAGCCGCACACGCTGTGGTTCTACGTGCTTGTGGCAGCGGCATTGGCAGTGCTTATGTTCTTTATAGCCCGCCGACAGTACGACAGCACCTACACTACCGTTTACAACGAGAGTGCCCAACGCCGCATCGGAGTGGCGGAAAAGCTGCGCCGACTGCCCCTCGCTTTCTTCGGAGAGCGCAACCTTTCCGACCTCACCTCTACCGTAATGGAAGACTGCACGATGCTCGAACAAACCTTCTCGCACGCTGTTCCGCAACTGTTTGCGTCGGCTCTGAGCGTCATCATCATCGCCGTGGGTATGTTCTGCTACAACTGGCACTTGGCTTTAGCCCTCTTTTGGGTCGTTCCGCTTGCCGTAACCACCCTTCTGTTGTCGCGCCGCCAGCTCCACAAAGCCTTCGTCGAGCATTATAAAGTGAAGCGCGGCGTAACCGAACAGATACAGGAAGGTTTGGAATGTGTACAGGAAATAAAGTCGTACAGCGGCGAACAGGCATACTGCCGCACCTTCGACGAACGGCTGAAGGGCTACGAGCGCGAGCTGGTGCGCGGCGAACTCCTGTCAGGCGTATTCCTCAACCTCGCCGGAATGCTGCTCAAGCTCGGCATGCCCACCGTTATATTGGTGGGAGCGTGGCTGTTGCAGCAAGGCGAAGTGTCGATGTTCAGCTATCTGGCTTTCCTTATTGCTTCGGCAATGGTCTATAATCCATTATCGAAGTGTGCAACTTTCTTGCCCTGCTCTCCTTTCTCGACGTGCGTATCAACCGCATGAAGGAAATAGAAAGTATGCCCGCGCAGGAGGGAAGCTCAGCCGTCCGACTCGAAAACTACGACATCGAGTTCCGCAACGTAAGTTTTGCCTACGAAACCGAGAAGCAAGTGCTGCACAATGTTTCGTTCACCGCACGCCAAGGCACCGTTACCGCCCTCGTAGGACCGTCGGGTGGGGGCAAAAGCACTACTGCCAAGCTCGCCGCACGCTTTTGGGACATCGACGACGGACAAATTCTTGTGGGGGGAAACGACATCTCGAAGATTGACCCCGAAACGCTGCTGCAACACTATTCCATTGTCTTTCAAGACGTGTTGCTGTTCAATGCCTCTGTTGCCGATAATATTCGCATCGGCAAGCGCAATGCTACCGACGAGGAAGTGCGCCACGCTGCCCGACTGGCACAGTGCGATGACTTCATTAGTCGAATGCCGCAAGGCTACGATACCGTCATCGGCGAAAACGGCGAAACCCTCTCCGGCGGCGAGCGGCAGCGCATTTCCATTGCCCGCGCCCTGCTGAAGAATGCACCCATCATACTTCTCGACGAAGCCACAGCAAGCCTTGATGCCGAGAACGAAACGAAAATACAGGCAGGTATCTCCGAATTGGTGCGCAACAAAACCGTTATCATCATCGCCCACCGCATGCGCACCGTCCGCAATGCCGACCAAATCGTGGTGCTTAGCGGCGGTACGGTGAGCGAACAGGGCACACCCGACGAGCTGCTGACCCGCAACGGCGAGTTCGCCCGTATGGTTCGTTTGCAACAAGAAAGAAGCAACAGTATGTAATACGCACGAGTTGGCGAGCCGAAAACGTAGGCTTTGCATGTTAAAAGCGGCTGTTTTGCATTGCAAAACAGCCGCTGAAACATTGAGCGTTTTTCGGTTTGATTTTGTAAAGATAATTCTGTTAAAAAGTGATATAATCGCTTTGACGTTGCGAAACCGTAGGTTTTGCGATGCAAAACCTACGGTTTAACCGTGCAAAACCTACGGTTTAAGAACGCGAAACAATAGGTTTTGCAACACGCTGACGTACAGCTGATTACGCGATAGCTATGCTTGCGAAAAATATTTACGATTTTATGGGCCTTTTTTATGCTTTTTCTTGGCTTCTTTCCGTTCTTTTCTCGTTCCTCGAAAAGTGCGTTTTCTCGCCATGGCAATGCTCAAATAAATTTGGCATTGCGCATTTGGCTGAACGAAAACATTTATAAATAACGTGAGTTCGGTGTAAGAATTAGACTCGGAAGATGCTTCACTTCTTCTTGATTATAACTATATTAAATCATAATCCATTCTTTTTAAAAGTCTTATAAAATAATATATTGGCATAATTCTTACATCGAACGCATGTTAATATTAAGTATATAGGGTGTGGGAATGCCATTGCCGGCACATCTATACACTTTCTTCTATTGCTTCACAACCTTCTTTCCGTCCACAATATAAATACCTTTTGGCAGACTGTTTAAATCTTCCGAAAGGCGAACACCGCTAAGACTGTAAACACCTTGCACCACTGCTGTGTCGGCAGTAGGGCTACTGATGGCTGCCGGGTCGTTGCTGATAACCACCTTGCCTCTTACTTTCTGCCCATTTACAGCCAAAAAGTGCTGTTTCGTATCGTACACTGCGCCTATGGGCTGCGTGATAACGCACTTTGTAAGCGTTAGCGATGCAAAATCGCAGATGCTGCCGTGCTCCTTGCCTTCGGCTGTAACCATGGCATTGTCTATGTTCAGCTGCTCGTTAGAATTGCCGTCCCAGCCGGCAAAACCAAACTGGTAGCCTTTCGCATTCACCGTGCAATCCTTGATGGTAAGGCTGGTTTGGTTTACAAAGACGGCACAGTTGTCAAGACTTTGCACATTGAGGGTTCCGCCACCCGTAACGGTTGCGGTCGCTGCAACGGTGAATGTGGAACCTTTCGAGGTGATATAGTTGTTTCCGATAACCTTCAGCGTGAAGTCAGGGATTTCTACCGAGATGGCTTTCGGACCGTTTTCTTCCTTCATAATGGTGGCATTTTCAAGGGTGAGGGTCTTTGTTTGCGGGTCGTACTTTACGGTTCCGGCCACTCCGTCAATCTGAGAGAGATTGTTATAGTTCTTTGTTGTTACCGACTTACCTGCAATGGCGAGTGGGTAGGCAATAGATTCGATAACCACCTTGTCTTTTACCAGCTGTCCGTTTGCTGCGATTCCCTTCAGCGCAGCGTCGTATGCGGCACCTGCGGGTTGCATGATTTCGCAGTCTTCGAGGGTGAACTTCATAATGCCGCGCATCGTTTCGTGTGTGCTTCCCTTTGCTGTGATGTAGCTCGGATAATGGTTATCTCGGTGTTTCCTTTTTCAGCACCGATTGAGCCGTCCGATTCTATGGTACAGCCATCGATGGTTATGCCTGCGTTGTTGGTGGCGTGAAGTCCGAAACTCTTTCCGTGCAGTTTCATTTTCCCTTTTCCTGTCAGGGTGCAATATGCATTTTCGGTATTGATGGCAGCACCTCCGTCGGCAGAAATGGTGTTGTCTCCTCTTACAACAATCATCAGTCCTTTTATTTTCGAGCTGATGCCGTGTGCCTCGCCTGTTGCTTCTATGCCGGCGTTTTCGAGCCAAAGGATTTTGTTTTTGGGGTAATAGCGCACACTTCCCTTTACGCCTGAGATTACAGAAAGGTCGTTGCAGTTCTTCGCAGTAACCTGTTCGCCTGCGATAATCAGGTCGTACTTCTCTTGTGCGTGCATTTTTGTAGGCATGGCAAGCATGGCAATGCAGAGTGCAACCATGGCTGCATAGCTTTTCCTAAGTAGATTTGGTTTCATTGTTAATTGTTCCCTCCCTGTTGAAACTCTTCGCAGAGCAACGCCGTATCGGAGGTTTGGGCATTTTATGTGATGAATTAGGTTTTGCGTTAATGCTTTTATTGTTGTAGCTGTTTTTAGGTTTAACAGGTTGCCCGCGTGCATTTCGGTATATATGCTTATGCCGTTCGCCGGTACTATCTTGTGCAAAGATAACGCCAACGAGCGACATGAGAATTTATTCTCAAATGTCCGAGTGCAGCTTATCTTATGCAAAAATAATATATTTGTTTTAGAATTTGAAATATTTTCTAATGTTTTTTATTTTTTGTTGCAACGTTATCGGAAGGAGAACGTTGTCTGTTGGAAATGCTGTTGCAGCTGCAAAGTATCATTATAACGTGAGTTCGATATAAAAAAATCTCTGCTCTTTCACTTGCATTCGCACACAGTTTGCGCTTTGCTGCACCGTAAATATTTTTCGTAAGCGTATATATTGCATAACTATCTCTGCATCAAAGCATTGCAAAACCTATTGTTTTGCGTTCCAAAACGTAGGTTTTGCAAAGTAAAAGCGGCTGTTTTGCAATGCAAAACAGCCGCTTTCGGCGTGTCAAAACGCAATTATCGCTTTCCAAGAGAATTATCTTTGCAAAGTTAAACGGAAAGACTCTCACTATTTCAGCAGCGTTTTAGTCCTTTCTTTTTGTTGCTTTTTCCCTTTCTTCTTGTCGCTTTTGTCATGGAAACCTATTGAAAGGGCGGTGTTAGAATGCACCGCTCTGTCAGTCGTTCTTGACCACAACGATGCGCGATAGACCGAAAAGGTTGCACGAATAACTCTTTACTACGTTCCAATTGAGATTTTCCACATAGGTCTGATAAGAGAATTCAGACTGAAAGCCTATCTTCGTGGCAAACGGACTGACTATCTTTTCGAACATTGCCCAAGGAGAATGAACACCCGAGAAATGGTTGGCGATGATGATAAAGCCGTCTTTCTTGCAGACGCGCCTGACTTCCTTGATGAGCTTGATGGGGTCGGGGGTTACGGAATATGTGTAGGGCAGCGTGATGCAAGTAAAATGATTGTCGGGAAAGGGTAGCTGTTCGCCATTGACTTGCATCAGCGATACGGCAGCAGTACGGCTACTGTCTACTTTCTCTTGTGCCTTGTCGAGCATTTCCTTAGAGATGTCTACCCCCGTAACAGTAACGTCCTGAGGATACATCGGTAGCATCAGACCGGTACCTACACCCACTTCGAGCACGTCTTTGGTGCCGATGCCCTTCATCTCCTTGATGATTGCTCGGCGTCCTTGCTGAAATACTCTGCCGAAAAGCAGGTCGTAGAGCGGCGCATAACGCTTGTAACACTTGATTACTTTAGACTCGTTGGAATAGTTTTTGATAGAAACAGTAGTGTCTGACTTTTTCATACGTTTTGTTAATCTTTTGTTATAGGTTAAGAATATAATTACCAATATATGCGGAGAAATGGCAAAGGTATGGCGTGCAACAGGATTTCTTACACTTTTCCACAACCTCTTAGCTTGCTCTGTCGGGCTTTCTGTGCCCTGAGAAGACAGCCCGTATCCGGCTTTTAAGACTGCAAATGTAAGAAATATTTGTGAAAATATCAACTTTTTTGTTATTTTTCTGCGTTTTATGCAGTTGTGCCTTAAGCTCTTCCAAGGGGTTCTATTCTTCCTAGTATACCTAGGTTACCTAGAATGTCTAGGGCTTCCATATAACCAAAGCAACACCCTTTCCACGCTAATGCCTATATGCGGCAGACTTTCTGCGCTACTATGCCGGCGTGGAGCCGCCCCTTTGTGCTTGTTCGTTAGACGCAAAACTATGCGTAGGAGTGCATGCCGCCAAGGAAATAGTTCACGCCGAAGTAGGTCATGAGAATGCAGAGGAACGCCAGCACCATATAAACATGATAGCGGAGCGGCTTGCGGAAAGAGGGAAGACTCTGCGTATGGAGCACTACGGCATACACGAGCAGGGTGATAAGCGACCATGTTTCCTTCGGATCCCAGCTCCAATAGTTGCCCCAACTGATGTTTGCCCAGATGGCACCGATGAAAATGCCAAGCCCCATCGTGGTGATGGCAGGGTAGAGGAACAGCCGTGAGAGTACTTGCAGGGCTTGCAACTGTTGGTCGGCAATGGCTTTCTGTTCGTCGGCGATGGTTTTCTGTTGGTCTGCAGCGGCTGTGCGTACCTTATATATAAGGTATATGGTGAGGGCGGTGAGCCCGCAAATGAAGGTTAAAGCCAAGAGTGCATAGCTCATCATGATGATGCTGACGTGGACGCTAAGCAGGGGCGAGTTGAGCACGGGCATCATTTGACCGATGGCAGGGTCCATTTGGGAAATGTGGCTGACCAAAAGAAAGAAGCCGGAGAGCAGAAAGGCGAAGACAAGAGTGATGCGTGCCTTGCGATAAGCAGCAAAGGCAACGAGTATAACCAGCCATGCCACGGTGAGCATAGTTTCGTATCCGTTAGACAAAGGAATGTTGCCCGATACTATCCACCGCAGAGCGAGGCAGACGGTGAGGGCGGTTTCGGACAGAAAAAGTACAGCGAGCGAGAAGCGTTCTATGGTGCGCCGGCTTATATGTTTGCTTACTTTATCTTTCTTTGTAACCAGTCGGTAGAGCGTAAAGCCCAGCGTAAGGAGTCCCATTGCAAGGTTGAACATGAATAGAATGGTAGCGAAAGGCACTTGGTTGTAAAGTCTTTCAGCCTTTACTTGTGTGTCGGAGGGTATCGAAGTGCCCCCGTTCTTCAGCTGATACTTGCGAATTTTGCCCAAGATGGTATTGACTTCGGTGTATTTTTGCAGTACGATGTATTCGTGAAGGATAGCGAAAATGTTCTTGATAAAGAGCACATCGGCTTGTGGCAACGACTTGGGCAGAACGTCGTTAGGGCTGTACCACACAGTGGAACTGCCTTGTGTGTGGGGGAAAATGGTGAGCGGAATGCCTTGTTGCAGCGTCATTACAATCTGCAACTTGCTGTCTATGTCGGCACAAGCCTTGTGGAAGGCGTCCTGATTGCCTTGTCGGTATTGCTCGACATACGTTCCGAGACGATAGGCACCGTTGCTGAAGAATGCGTGGGCAGTGGTATATTCGGGCAAATCGAGTTGTTGGCGCATCTCGCTACTCTTGATTTTGATGATGGGTTCGTTGTTCCAATCCTCCGGAAATAGTATCCAGCTCATGAGTATCTGCTCGGGCGAGTAGCCATTATAGCTGCGTTTTCCGTACAGTTTCTTCACCATTTCGTAGGCAAAAGTCTGCATGGGGCAGATGCGTTCGTTGTAGTTGATGAACAATTGTCCGAACTTCTCGGCAGTTTCGCGAGGCACAACCGTTGCGGCGGTGGCACTGTTCTGAAGAGACAGTCCGCTTTCGGCGAGGCTGCAACTTCCGAAAAGCAGTGCAATAACGAGTGCGCCCTTCTTCAGTACAGGACTTTTCAGCAGTTGGCGGAACGTTCCTTTCGGGTCTATAAGCAGCCAGATGAGCGAAAGAAATAGCAGTCCGTAGCCCGTATAGGTAACCGGAATGCCCCATCGGTCGCTGTTTACGCTGAGATAGCTGCCTCGGTTGTCGGTGTCGTAGCTGGCTTGATAGAAGCGCACACCCTTATAGTCGTACACTTTGTTCATTGATACTTGCGCCTTTAGGGTGTGTTCGCCGTCGATGATGGCGAAGTGGGTGGTGTAGTCGGCTGCGGCTTTTGTGCCCGAATGGTAGTCTATGGCGAACCTATCGAGTTTTATAGAGAAAGGTAGGGTGCGTGTTTCGGTTTGGTTCATAGCCGTCATGATGGTGTACTTGTTCGTGGGCTGGTCGCCACGGAGGTGTACAATGCCCTTGAAAGCGGTGGTATGGGTGAGGAAAGCCCCCAACAGAATAACGACAAACGACAGATGGAGCAGGAGCGTGCTCCATTTGCGAAGTCTTTGTTTAAAGATATAGGTCAGTCCGACCGCTGCAAGCAGCGTCCACAACAGTGTGAACCACCGGCTTCCGTATATGGTTGTACTTACGTAGGGCGTGCCATAGAAATGTTCTACCACCGTTGCGACAGCCATTACAAGGATAATGGTGATGTAGAGTGCGCAGAGTACTTTCTTAATCATCTATTTTCAATGTTTTTGTATTAATTGTTTCTACGAGCAAGGCAGCAACAGCGTAAGGGTATTTATTTTGTTCCTCGTACCTGATATTGGCTATTCAGCTCCTTGTTGTTCCCTCGTTTCCTTTTCCGTTTAAATCATTCCGCCGTTTCAATTCGTGGGTGTTCCAAATTCATTTGAGCATTGTCATGGCGAGAAAACGCACTTTTCGAGGAACGACAAAAGAACGAAAGGGCGATAATAGAGACGTAAATATTTTTCGCAAGTATAACTATCGCTTAACTCTTTAACTATCAGCGCATTACAGAACCTATTGTTTTACACTGCAAAAGCGGCTGTTTTGCACGGTAAAACCGTAGGTTTTGCGTTGCAAAGCAGCCGCTTTCGCAATATTAAAACGCAGTTGTTGCTTTTCAACAGAATTATCTTTACAATGTTCAACCGAAGAACGCTCGCTGTTTCATCAGAGAATTTGCTAAAGAACATCTGCGAGATAGCTTGCTCAACTACTTTCTTATAGCGAACTCACGTTAGTGACACATGCCGTGCATGTGTCCCTACATTTTTTGTTTCGTGTTTGTTTCACCTTATATATTATATGGCGTTGATGAACGCAACCACAGCATCGCGGTCGTTTTTCGACAGCTTATAGAACTTCTGCGTTTCGTTATAGGCGTCGCTCTTCTTGCTGTAACCGTGCCACATAATGGCTTCTACGACGGTTTGTGCGCGGCAGTCGTGGAGTCGTTCGCTCGCTCCCGTCTCCTGTGCCGACAGTCCGCGTCCCCACAAAGGCGTGGTTCGGCACCACCCGGTGCGAATATCGTTCACCATATAGAGTCTGTGTTGCACAAGGTCGGTGTAGGGCCAGATGGTTTGGTTGTTGTATGTTGGGAGCTTGCCGTGCGCCATTGAGATGTTGTCGTACCACACCTTGTCCTGTCGGATAGTCCATGATGGGCGGTGGCAGTGGGTGCAGCCCATCTCGTAGAACAACTCTTTGCCACGTTGCACCTGCTTATTCTGCAGCTCTCGTGCTCGTGGAACGGCAAGACCGCGGTGCCATACCATGAACGCATAGAAGTCTGCGTCGGTCATTTCCTCGCGACCGTTTTCCGGTGCTACGTTCAGATAGTTCTTTTCAAACACGTCTTTGTCTGCCTTTGTGGGCGAATTGAGTCCCAAGAGCTTGAATACCTGCTGCTTGATGCCCTCGTCTGTGCCGTCAGCATAGTAGGGGTGGAGCAACGAAAGCGGTGAAGCACCCTGCTTTTTTATTTCTGCAATGACGGTCGGGTCTTCGCTCATCGCCTTTGCCCACGCATCTGTGGTGTAGAGATAGTGTCGGTCTGAACGGGTTACGTTGGTGATGTTCCATATCGCATTCGCCCCCGGACCGTCTTGAAGCGTGGCACGTGTCATGCCGTAAGTGAAGCGTTTGATGCGCTTAACATCGTCGGCTTTGCCGTTGGTGTTGTTTATTCCGTTGGCAAAAGTGTAGTAGGCAGACTTTGCCCATGTGTTGGCAGCTGCGTCCCACATGTTCGGATTGAGTGTAAGAAAGCGTGCTGCACGCCGGTGTTGCACCTCCATAGAGTCTTGGTCGATGGCGTCTAAAAGACCTGTACCATAGAGACCGATGGTCGATTCCAAGCGTACTTCGTAGTCTTTTGGCTTTGGAATGGTGTTGAAAGCACTGCGCTCGATGGTTACTTCAGGGTAGGTGAGGCTGTAGGTCTCGCCATCAGGGAATTTGTTTCCGTGCTCATCGGTTGCTTTCAGCCACTGCATGTGAATACCGTTTTCATCAACCGGTGCCTTGAACGGATACATTGCCTGCGTCTGTGGCATACCCGTTACCTCGCTAATGTAGTTTCCTGCCTTGTATTGTGTGCCATCGTCGTTCACTCCGTCTTGCGTGTGATAGATGACAAGGAGGTATCCGTTGCCCATCACATTGGCGCGATAGCTGTTCTGTCGCTTGCCATGACCGTAGGAAGGGTGGCAGTATTCGCAGCCGGAGCGCACCCAAGCCGGTCCTAAACCTCTGAATGGGAGGGTTGATAGGGTGTAGGTGTGCTCGAAAAAGTCCTCTCCTTTTTTGAAGATATTGAAGAGACCTTGTTCTTCTACTGCAGGCGAAGGGTTGGAATAGCAGCCCTGCTCGTTGGTGGTAGTGCCAAGCTCGCCCCCCGGATTCCACTCTGCGGCAGTGAAGTTGCCCACCGGTTTGTTCACGAAATCGTTCTCGTTGTCTATTATTTCTATCTTGTCGTCTGAACAGGCGGCAAATGTAAGCCCTGCAAATGCAATGGCAAACAGTTTGTTAAGTGTTGTTCTGTTCATATTATAATGTTTTTGAAGTGAAACCATCGGTCACCATTTCCTTGCTTGAAATGATGACCGAAGTATTAGAAAATCCCGATAATGAGACTTACTTGTTGTTCTTTGCGATGAATTCGTCGGCGTTGGCGAGGGCTTTTGACAATGCTGCGCAAGCCTCCATAGCCTTCTTGCACTGTGGGTCGGTGTAGTTAAGAGCGAATGGTTTCTTTATTTTGCCGATTTCAGCCTGTGCGTTGTCGATAGCGTCCTGCACTTCTTTACCGATAGTTGGTTCGTATTTCTTGAAGTATTCGGCGAACGAATACTTTCCACGAGCTTCTTCTACGCCACCATTCCATACATTGTTGATACTTTGAATGTTGTCGGAAAAGTCGGTGAGTGAATTGTAAGAGTATGGCGATTCAATGTAGTGAACGTCCTCTCCGGTGAACGGATTGCCTATCTTCTTTTGACCAACCTCGTCTGAAATAGCTGCGCAACCGCCATCGCCGACAAGGATTGAACTTACAGCATGCTTGATGCTGCGGAATGTAGACCCTGCTTCGCCGGCGTGTTTCACGCTCCAGCCGTAGCTTGTGTCGCTCAATGGCATGTGTGTCTTCATTTCAAAGGCTTCCAATACATCTACGTGTGCCTTCGGAGCATTCTCGTTCCAGCATACTTCCAATTGGAAGATGGCGTTGCGAAGGTCGCCTGCAACCACTTCGGCATATATCAGTTCGTATTCGCCGGAGAACTTTGTGAAGTCCTGTCCGTTCTGGTTGTAGGTGTCGAAACCGTTCAGTTCCTCAGCTTTTCTTGGCTGTCCGTCGCGGAAGAGTATAAATTCGATGCCATGGAAACCAAGCACCGTCTGACCAAGGTCGCTGTTGGCGCGTGCCACACCGTCTTCAGCGTCGTAGCTCTGTATCTGCTTTGTGTTAGAAAGCAGTGTGTGGAGGGCAGCAAGGTCGAGTGGCCAAGTGTCGATGTGTGGGTCGATGTTGTAGTCGGCAGCAGCTCCCAAGAGGAAAGCCTCGCTCTTTTCGTAACGCAGACGTGCTTCTTTCCAGTATTGGCATGCCTCGTTCACCATAGTCTGATTAACGCTCTTGGTCTTTGACGCAGCATGAATTTCCTTCACCTTGTTGTACAGTTGGTCTGCCGCAACAGCCATTGCTGCATACGTTGGGTTCACGGTGTTGTCTACATAGGTGCCGATTGCATTCTGCAAATACTGGTCGCCTTCGCTTAATTTTACTTCGGGAGTGTTATCGTCTTTATCGCTACATGAGCTGAAACCTAATGCGAGCGTGCCGGCAACTGCCAATACGAATGTGAAATTAAAAATCTTTTTCATTGTTACTGATAATTATTTAAATTTTATTTGTGTTGTTTTTACAGGAAGAAGCCTTCGTAGGCAATACCTATATTCAGGCTTGGCTCGTTGTTATACGGGCTTTTCAAAATCCTATGACTGTAGTCTGCCTTGATGGCTATCTGCGGGATAGGATAGTAGTTGATACCGAAAGCGATGTTCGTCTTTTTGGTATATTCAAAGTTGGGCTGTCGTTTGTCGGGGATATACGAGTTGTAATACTCATAACGACCGAAGATATAGAGCTTCTGATTGTCGGCACGGAGTGTGTTTATGCGCGAGAAAATGTCGTAGCCGGCTTCTATTCCTATTGCCACGGCGTTCTTTCCAACGTAGTCTTTCGAGTAAGGCGCGGTGCGACTCTGGCGTCCTGCCAGCGTGTAAATGTCGTAGGCATCGCCCAAATAGCCGTAGTCTGCTTGTCCGCGTACAATCCAATTGTATTTATTGAAACTGAAATCGAAACTTCCGATAGCCACCTTTCCGTGCAGTTTGCTTTCCTTTCCGTTGGCGTCGCGCGTGTAGCTGTTGTCTATCGAGTTGCCTATGTAACCGCTAATGCCCAATCGCAGTCCCGGAATATGATAGTTGTCGATGCGTAAAGCCACTGCGTATTTGTTGGCAGGCTTAAACTCGAATGGGTTCTTCGTGCCGTAATGAATCCAGCCATTGCGTGTAAACTGCAATGCATCAAGTCCTGCAAGGAACTGCAGTTCGTATCGCCAATGGGCTGTTCGTCCCCAAACGCTGACACCCGTCTCGTGCCATGTGCTTGGCATAATGGTGTTTTCGCCTTCAGGACGGTACACGGTGAAGAAGTTCATCGGCTCGTGGTGGGCATTGTTCAAGCCTACGGGCACAACGATATGTCCGGCACGAATGTTGAATTTGCCTCCGCAGAACTGCTTCTGAAGCCAAAACTGTTCCAGTTCCACTTCGCCGCCTTTCTCTATTTCAGCTTCCCATTCGCCTCCTTCTTCGTATTCTTTCTCATAGGCTGAACCCGTTCCGCCGTGTTCAAACTCTATTTCCGTTCCCATGCTCCAGCCTTTGCCGAAGTTATAGTTTAGGTAGATGACAGCATGCGGTATATCGAACTGACCGTGGCTTGGGTCGTTCTTGTACTTGCCGGGGTCCATATACTTATAAACATTGTTACTGTAGAACATTCGCGAGAGCGCAACCTCGCCATAACCGCCTACACTCAGTTTGCCTTTCTTGTCGTGATTCATCACCGAGTCGGCAGCGTTTACCTGCGCATTTACTCTTGCTGATGCTGCGAAAATCAATATTCCGGCCAGCAAGCCTGTTGTTATTCTGTTCATAAACTGGGTTGTTAATGCAACATTACATCTTTTTCAGTGCAAAAGTACGATATTGTTACTTCACTCGCAATACCTAAAAGTTATGGGATTTTAATTAAAATTGTCAATATAACACATATTTTTGACAGTATTAAAGGATTGTAATACCTACACTAAGGTATAGAAGCGGAAATGTCGGAATGGAATTTTTATAAATTCTTGCGGGTTTCAATCAGGAGGAAGTAAAGTATCTTCGTTCCTAAATTCCTACACCGAATTCACGCTGTTTTTCTGCAAAAAGAAGGCAATAAAAACGTAAATATTTTTCGCAAGCATAGCTATCGCGTAACTATCTTACTACCAACGCTTTGCAAAACCTATTGTTTTGCATTCCAAAACCGTAGGTTTTGCACGGTAAAACCGTAGGTTTTACATCGCAAAACCTACGGTTTCGCAACACCAAAGCGATTATGTCACTTTTTAACGGAATTATCTTTACAAGATTAAACCGAAAAACGCTCACCGGTTCATTAGCGAACTTGCTTAAAAACATCTGCGAGATTACGTGTTTAACCTGCGTTCTTATGCCGAGCTCACTTTATAATAAGGTATAAGACTATCATATAATAAGGTGTGGGAACGCCTTGAAAGTGATTGGCGTAATTGTGCGCAGGGTATAAGACTATAATATAATAAGGTGTGGGAACGCCTTGCAGGGCATTCCCACATACCTTTCCTATTGTTTTACAACTTTCTTTCCGTTTACAATGTAAATACCTTTTGGCAGGTCTTTCAGCTCGCCGGAGAGACGTACGCCGCTGAGACTGTAGATGCTGCGTGGGGTTGTGGCAGCGTCGGTGCTCGTGGGTGCATCGATGCCGGCAGTGATTGCCTGAATGGCTACCAAGCCCGTAACAACCTTTTTGTCTGCACCGAAGAGCGAATAGTAGCTCTTGTTGGCACTCTCAAACTTCTCCCAGTAGGCATCTGCGGGCACTATGATTTTGCATTCTACGAACTCCGGCTTTCTTGTCAGCCATGATATGGTGCCCGAATACATGTCGTCGCATGGTCCGCCCTTTGCAAATACGTTGCAACGGTCGAATTTCCACATACCGTTACCCAGTCCGTAGATGCCTCCGTTTGCTTCGAGGGTGCACCCGCTTACGGTGATGATGCCACGATTTACAATGCCTGCGTTGGGGTCTACGGCATTTGGAACAGCCGCACCGTTTATGGTGAGCTTGCCATTTCCCGTAATGGTGAGGGCACAGCTTTCGTAGTTGAACAGTCCCCATGCCTTTTCAGAGGTGATGGTGCTGTTGCCTATCAGGTTGATTGTTAAGCCGTCGATAAAGCTGAACAAGCCGTAGCGGTCTTCTTCCGTTACCTTGATGGTGGCATTGTCGAGCGTAAGCGTTTTTGTATTGTCGTCGTACTTTGCCGTTCCGTCCACTTCTTCAAGTGTGGAAAGGTCGTTGCAGTTGTCCGTATGTATTGCCAAGCCGCCTATTATAAGGCCGTAGTAGTCTACAGGCTTGATGGTTATCTTCTCGGTTGTTATCTTTCCTTTCACTGTTACACCGTGTGCGTCAGCGTTGAACCTTGCTTTTCGGGGCGCAACGAGGGCGCAGCTTTTCAGCGGCATCTTATCGAAGTTGCAGATAGAGCCCTTGCCTTTGCCTTCAGCAGTTACGGTAGCATTGCTGATACCAAGTTTTTCGCCACTCTTTCCGTCGTCTCCGGAGATACCGCACTCGTTGCCTTTTGCGTTCACGGTGCAGTGGTCGATAACAAGATACGTTTTGTCTACAAAGATGGCGCAGTCGAAATCGCCCTCTATATTGAGTGTTCCGCCACCTGTAATGGCTGCTCTTTTTGAGAAAGTAACGGCTGTAAACTCTTTGTTTGTAATGTTGTTGGTGCCGATAACCTTTACGATGAGGTTTTCTACTTCCGATTTGATAGCGAATAAGTTGCCTCCGTCTATCCTTGCATCTTCCATTGTGAGGGTTTTGGTGTCAGGGTCGTACGACACTTTGCCCGTTACGCCCTTAATCTTCGACAGGTCTTTGCAGTTCTGGTCGGTTACCGCATAGCCTGAAATCCAAAGGGCATAGTCGGTTTGTGCCTGTATTTGGGCAGGCAGAATAAAGAATGTGATGAACATGGCAACGATTGTTACGTAGCCTTTTCCGATTGGTAGTCCGGTTTTCATTGTTATTAGGTGCACCTCCCTGTTGATTCTCTTCGCAGAGCAACGCCGTGTCGGAGGTTTGGGCGTTTTGTTGTGTTATAATAGGTTTAAGCTAATGAATTGATTGTAGCTGTGATGTAATTAATGCAAAAATAATGCTTTTCTTCTAAAAAACTGAAATGTTTTGTCTTTTTTTCTATTTTTTTGTTGTGCAATAGCTTCGCGAGCGTACAATGCGTTGTCTGCTTTTATGCCGCAGCACGCTGCTTTTTACAGTTTTCTTCCTGCATTTCGGGATAGTCATAAGGCAACGAGTAGCACTTCTGCAAGCTGTGCAACGGGCACAATAGCAATGTCTTGTGCAGTAGAAACATACGTTTCACGGCTCTTGTTGCAAACGATTGCGCATAAAAATATGCGAAAAAGCAATAAGTATTTAGATGATTTGATGGTTAGTGCGTACCTTTGCACCGAACAAAACCAATATAGGTAAAGAGTTTAAAGGTAAATAGATTGCTTTTCAAGATAATTATGAATATGTCTGTTTTAGTATTAAAGCGAAACAAAAGGATACTTTAAGGCATTTCAAAATTTTATGTAGATAGGTTTTCATAGGTATAAATTCAGATTATATTTTTGGTTCTATGGGCTCGTAAGCTGTGATAGCATGCGAGTCTTTTTTTGTGCCAACTTCAAAAAAGTTGCTGTTTGCTTTTCCTGAATTTGCTGCTTGCGCTTCTCAAACAGCCAGTATGTTTTTTCTGTATCTGCTCCTTGTTTTTGTAAAGATAATTCTGTTAAAAAAGTGATATAATCGCTTTGGCGTTGCGAAACCGTAGGTTTTGCGTTGTAAAACCTACGCTTTTACCGTGCAAAACCTACGGTTTTGGAATGCAAAACAATAGGTTTTGCAAAGCATTGATAACGAGATGGTTACGCAATAGTTACGGTTGCGAAAAATGTTTACATAAATTATGGGTATTTTGAGCAGCCACAATGGAATATCCGGACTTGCCAATGAAAAGTTTTATCCTTACAGTAGACGCTGTTAAGGCGTTGCTTTCAGCCATCAGCAATTTTCCTTTTTTATTGTATGGAATATTGATAGAATGTTGAAAAACATCACGATTTTTCTTCTTTTCGTTTGTGTAGTTAAAATAATATTTTTATTTTTGCAAAAATTAGTAGAGCTTTACCGACAAGAAAAATAAATAAAAAGCATATACTTGGCTACACCTTATTTATATATAGGGTAGGGTCGGGAACGTAACAATCAGAAATCTGAGATAAGAAAAGCAATCTTCAGGCAGGTCGATACGTAGCTTTGGCGAAAGACAGCTACAATGTGCGCACTGCCAACACCACACACTTGGTGGTAGAGAAGTAAAGCCGGGAAGCCGTACGCAGATACGAAACTATTGGCAATCTTTTTCGTCATCATTGTGGTAATATATTAAATACTAAATTTATTGCTTATGGAAAAGAAGTCTAACTTTATGTTCGCCGGGTTATTAGCCTTTTTGCTGTGCCTGCCGTTGGGAATTATGGCACAGGGAAACAGCCGGCGCGAGAGTAAATTGAGAGATGTCTTGTCAAGCAGACAAGGCGGTTTGGTGCGGGGCTCAACACTGAATATGCCTGTTGGCTCACTTCTTAATACAGATAGTCCGATGCTGCAAGTAGTGGGGGCACCGCTGCAGAAACCACTCGGTGCGCCTGTGCTGAAAGCTCCTGCAGGCACTGTTCTGTGGGGAAACATCATTCATCAGGAAGGCTGGAAGGTTGGTTCGGCTGCCTACGGTATGTATTCGGTGGGCACAACGGCTCCCGTTCAAGTAAATCCGTTGGGTATTATGGATTTCATGGAGGTAAATTCGGGTTGCGGTATCGTGGGCGACGTGTTCCATGCTATGTATTTGGACTTCCTCGCGTACTCTAACAACCACATCGTGGTGCACCACTTCACCTACGATATAGACACATGGGAACAGCTGTCGGACGACGACCTCGGGCAAGACGGGCTTTCGCTGTGTGCAATGGAAACAGCACAAGACCGCAACACAGGCAAAATCTACGGTGTATTCTGGGACGAAACCGGTACGAACCTGCAATGGGCAACTATCGACTACACTGCCATGAAACGCCAATTCATCGGTTGGGCGAAGCATCAGTTTGTTGCGCTCGGCATCAGCAACGAAGGAACGCTCTACGGTATATCGCTCGATGGCGACCTCTATTCTATCAGTACTGCCGACGGAAAGGAAACACTTGTCGGTCCGACCGGCGTAACTGTCAAGAACGAGCAAGGGAAATACTATTTGCAGAGTGGAGAAATAGACCAAAAAACCAATACTTTCTACTGGGCAAGCGTAGATAAAGACGGACATTCGGCACTCTACAATGTAGACCTCGCTACAGGGCGCGCCAACAAGATTGGCGATATACCGCTCGAATCGCAGGTGCTCGGTCTCACCATACCTGTAACAACGGCTTCGCCCGAAGCCCCTGCACGTATTGCAGACCTGAAGATTGTGTTCGACAAAGGCAACACTACGGGTCGCGTGCAGTTCACCGCACCAAGCAAAAAGGTGAACGGCGAGAGCCTTACAGGCAACATAACCTACTATGTTGTAGCCAACAACGACACCATAAAGAAAGACGTGGTAGCGGCAGGTTCGAAGGTCGATGCAGAGATAACCGTTCCCGGTGGCGACACCAAATTCCTCGTTACCACTGCCAACGCTGCCGGCTCGTCGCCCAAGGTCAGATATTCTGCATGGGTGGGCTACGACATTCCTGCCGAAATAGAACGCGTGAAGTTCAACTACGACGGCACAACAGCCCACATTTCATGGACTGCTGTAACGAAAGGCGAGCACGGAGGCTATGTAGGCGATGTGAAATACGACGTGCAGAGAATGCCCGACAATGTGCAAGTAGCGACCGATTTCGTCGGAACAAGCACATCAGCGGTGCTCACAGCTACCGATTTGAAGAAGTATAGCTATGTTGTTACACCGAAAGCGGGCAACAAAGTGGGCAAGCCGGTGGCGTCTAACGGAATCGTAATCGGCAAGGCAATCACACCACCGTTCACGGAAAGCTTCGCCAACGATGACTCTTTCGACAACTTTACTTCGGTAGATGCCAACGACGACGGCGAAACATGGGAGTGGGGATTGGCAGACGACTTTATGGGACGTGCGCAATCGGGCTATAATTCTAAGAGTGCGGCAGACGACTGGCTTATGTCGCCACCGTTTGAACTGAAAGCCGACCGACTCTACAGCGTTTCGTTCGATGCCTATAATGTGCTTGCCGCAGAATATACAGAGGTTATGGAGGTTGCCTATGGCACGGGCTACAACCCTGCAACCTACACGAAGATGGGACAGCCGGTAGTTGTTCCGAAAGAGCAGACGAAGTTTTCTTACGAACTTAGAGTACCGACAGACGGTATATATCGTTTGGCAATTCACGACCGAAGTGCGCTTAACCAATGGCGTTTCTATGTTCGCAACTTCCAAATAACTCTCGGTTCGCTTCTGACAGCACCCGACGCATCGACCGATTTCACCGTAACAGTAGACCAAACGGGCGCAAATAAAGCCACGCTCAACTTCACCATGCCTACAAAAACCATCGGTGGCGATGCCCTTGCTGCACAGTTGGATTCGGCAGTCGTATATCGCGACGATGTCAAACTTACCGTGATGAAAAATCATATAACAAGCGGTGCGAAGTTGAACTATCAAGACAACAACGTTGCAAAGGGTGCACATATATATAAGGTGGTAGCCTATAATGCGTCGGGCGCAGGCCGCGAAGCAGTGGCGAAAGCCTTTGTCGGACCCGATATGCCTGCAGCCCCAACGGGTTTCAAGGCAGAAGACAAGAACACAATGGCAGCTCTGTCGTGGGATAAGATTTCTACGGTGGGAGCCAACGGAGGCGTTGTCTTCCCTGAAAAGGTTACCTACACCGTTATGTCAATGAAGAATACGAAAGAACCTGCCGACACTTTGGCATCGTTCAAGAACAAAACCAACTTCGACGTAACATCAATCGACCTCAACGACGGCACACAACGCTTTGCTTATTGGGGCATTTCGGCACAGAACGAACAGGGTAGCGGTGCCATCTCTACAACACGCTTGGTTGTGGGCAAGGCTTACAACGTTCCGTTCAAGGAGAGTTTTGCCAATGCCTCGCTCGCTTCATTGGTTTGGTTGGCTGATACAAAGGCACATCATGGAAGATTAGACGCGGCGTAGCATACGATAACGACGGCGGTGCGCTCTGCTTTGAACCGACAAATGCAGGCGATGAAAGTACTTTAGGTACAGGAAAGATTTCGCTAATGGGCACAACCACCCCGAAATTGATATTCAACTACTCGCGAAAAGAGTTCCCCGACACTAAGCTCGTTGTGTTTGTGCAACGCCCTGACGGCACTCGCACCGAACTGAAGACCATCGATTTCGCTAAAATAAATGGCAGCGAGCCATGCTAACCGAAGTCGTGCCATTGGAAGGATTTGAAAACGAACGCTACATATTTGTAGGTTTCAAAGCCATCGGTGGCAATAACCGTGCGCCAATCTTCGTTGATAACATTCGTGTAATGGAGGTTCAACGCCACAACTTGGCTGTTACCGTATCCGGAACAGGCAAAGTTATCAAGGGACGCAATGCCAAACTCAATGTAAGAGTTGAGAACATAGGCGAGAAGGAAGCCGAAGAGTTCACCGTACGCATAAAGTCCGGCGACAAGGAAATAGTTTCTTCCGACCAGACAGAGGCACTCGCGTCATTCAATAATCGCACTCTGACCTTTGATGTTCCTACATCTGCCATCATCAAAGAAGCAAAAGAAATGAAGGTAGTGGCAGAAGTTGAATACGATAAGGACTTGGATAACGCCGACAACAACGCCGAATTTATTATCAGACTCGAAGATTCTGAAAAGCCAAAAGTTCGGGATTTGCGTGGAATAAGGGAAAAATCGAAGGTTTCGCTTATATGGAGAGCTCCGAATACAGAGCCACAAACCGTAACGGAAGACTTCGAACGCTACGACGCATGGTCTACGGAGTTCGGCGATTGGACTTTGGTAGATGGCAACAAAGGCTATGCAGGTGGTTTCTTCAACGACCTTTGGTATCCTAACCAGTTCACGCAGTTTGCCTATATCATCTTCAATCCCTATGTATTGGGCGAAGACGTGCCACGCCTTAACCCTTGGTTGCTGGCATTCTCGGGCAAGCAATACGCTGCCGTTCCTTACGAACTGGACGCTACCGGACAAGCTTATGTGAACAGCGACAACTGGATTATCAGTCCGAAACTTTCCGGTCAGGCACAAACAATATCGTTCTATGCACACAACATGGTCGTAAACAACGCCGCTTATATAGAAGATTACGATGTGCTTTGCTCGACAACAGGAAACAAAGTAGCCGATTTCACCAACATCGTTGTCAAGAACCGACAAGCCATATCGGGCGAATGGGAGAAGATAACCATTGATATTCCGGCAGGTACGACCTACTTTGCAATCCATCAGAAGACACCACAGACCGGTCTGATGTTTGGTATTGACGACGTAACCTTCACCAAGGAGACGCCTGTGCCAACGCATTACGGTATTTACCGTGAGGGAGAGCGCATCGATAAGGTGCCTGATATTCAGTTCTACTATGTAGACAACGCTGCAGGAAACAGCACACGATATGCCGTAACAGCAATCTATGCCGACGGAACAGAGTCTGCTCCTGTTGAAGTAAGCGTTGCTACGGGTATCGACAACATTGTTGCAGACGGCAAGCCTTTCGATGTTTACACCATCGACGGTAAACTCGTGCGCCGCCAAACCACCACGCTTCGTGGTCTGCGTAAGGGCGTATATGTTGTTGGAAACAAGAAGTAGTAGTGGAATAGACAATTTTTTATCGGTGTCCTCGTTCTTAATCCGTCGGGGACGCCGATATTTCTCAATACCGCAGATAACGGAAAACCGAGCAGCAAATGCAGTTCGTTTCCCCATCTGATATTTATTTTTTAAACATATAATATATGAAAATTAAACAAAACCTATTCGTAGCCTTTGCGCTTCTGATGCTCGTGCCTGCGTTTGCATGGGCGAAGCCGCGTACAAAGGCAGAAATGAAGAAGACTGCTGCAAGTGCCATTAATCTGCAGACCACACTTGGCAAGCACAAAACGAACGCTCCACAGCAGGGCGGAAAAAGAACGGCAAACCTGTTGCGCGAGCTGAAGCACACCAACACGTACACCGTGTTCGGATATACCGATGGTGGCTTTGCCGTAATCTCGGCTGACGACCTTGCGCCCGAACTGCTTGGCGTATCGGAATCGAACTTCGTAGAAACTGATAACCCTAGTTTCAAATGGTGGCTGAAGGCTATCGACGAGGTCATAACCCACGCTGTGAAGAACAACAAACCGCTGAATGTCATCAAACCGGACCCATCGAAGTATGCTGCCGAAGTGCCAACGTTGCTCACAACAACGTGGGGACAGCAGATGCCTTACAACAAACTGCTGCCCAATACGAAGAGAGGACGACTGATTACAGGCTGTGTGGCAACGGCAACAGCGCAGGTACTCAACTATTTCAAGTATCCGGTGCGAGGCATAGGCTCACACACGGTATATTATCCGGTCAACGATCCCAGCGGTATCGCTATCACTGCCGACTTCGGAAACACCACTTACGACTGGGCAAACATGAAGGACAATTACCGCGGCAATTACACCGAAGCTGAAGCTAACGCTGTGGCAACCCTTATGTTACACTGTGGCGTGTCTACCGAAATGCAATACGGCGGTCCCGACACGGGTAGCGGTGCATTTATGACCGACTGTGCTGCAGGTTTGCGAACCTATTTCGGATTTCCCGAAGCAACACACATTGTTCGTGCCGACTACACCGACGAACAATGGATGGACATTGTTTTCGGCGAACTTTCTAAAGGACGCCCACTCATCTATGGCGGTGTAAGTCCCGGCTCTATGGGTGTTGATGCCGGACACGCTTTTGTAATCGACGGCTATAACAAAGCCGGCTTGGTGAGCGTGAACTGGGGTTGGAACGGCGAAGTCGATGGTTACTACAAGATAGACTTGCTTAATCCGGACAATATGTACTCTTTCACTGCCGAGCAAGATATGATTAGAGGCGTTTACGGAGCAGCCAAAGACCTTGTGAAGCGAACCATAAACCTACCCGAAGCAGGCGTATTGGCAGACAGCATACCTGCCGATATGCGCGAAAAGATAGGCGAACTCACGCTGACAGGCGACATCAATGGCTCTGATTTCCGCGTTATCCGCGAAATGGCAGGCTGCGACTATGCTGGGAAATTCACACAAGGAGGACTCTCTATGCTCGATATTAAAGGTGCACGCATAGTAAGTGGCGGCGAAGCATATCTGAAAGACGGAGGTCTGACTACCACCAACGACAACCTTCCGGAGCGTGTTTTCTATGGCTGCAACAGTCTTAGGAAAATCGTTCTGCCAAGCGGACTCAAGACAATCTCCGATGGAGCATTCGCATTCTGTCGTGCAATCGAAGCCATTGATAACATTCCGGCCAACGGCGGCGACAATTTCGTTTACGATGGTGGAGTTTTCTACACCAAAGACCGCAAGGAAATCATCAGCGCAGTTCCTTTTATGAAAGACGACCTCGTTGTTTCAGAAGGCATAACCACCCTCCACAACTACGCCCTTGCAGGCTGCGCAGGCATCAAACGCCTCGTATTGCCTAAGACCATCACCGGCTTGGGCGACGAGAGTATGGCAGGTTGCCACAGCCTTTCCGAAATAAAGATATTCGCACAGCAACCGCCAAAGGTGGGTAAAAACCCACTGCTCAGCAGCCGAATCAATTCCATCGTTCTGCGCGTTCCTATCGATACCAAGAAGAATTACAGAGGTTGGGCAGGAATACCAACCAAAAATATAAAGGAATTCGGCAGCATTGTAACTGTACGCAACACCGTTCGTGCATACGGCGAAGCCAATCCGAAGTTCGGCTACTCTGTACGTGGCGAATACTTCGAGGGCAAACCGGACATCACTTGCGAAGCCACAGAGAAGTCGCCGGTGGGCAAATACGACATTAAAATCGACTACGGAACCATCACCGACAAGAGTATACAGCTTGTAGGGGGCGTCCTCACCGTTGATAAGGCTACCCTCACGGTCAGCACCGACGACGTTACACGCCAAGAAAGTCAGCCAAATCCGGAGTTCGTTCTCCATTACAGAGGATTTATGAACAACGAAAACGAACAGGTGCTCACCGTCCGTCCGACAGTGTCTACCACGCAACCGAAGCCAGTCCTGCGGGCGAATACGACCTTGTCATCAGTGGTGGCGAAGCACAGAACTACAAGTTCAGCTACAAGAACGGCAAACTCACCATTCTTACAGTTGCAGGTATCGACCATGCCAATGCCTCTGACACAGCCACACCTCAAACCGTCTACTCCGTTTCAGGTGCTAAGGTCGGTACAACCGCATCTCTTTCTTCACTTCCTCGCGGTGTCTACATCGTGAACAAGAAGAAAGTAGTTGTGAAATAAACATTCGTGAAACCTCAATAAGTTGTTTTCAATAACAACCTATTGAGGTTGATGCTGATAAAACAACTCAAATGGGCTGTTCATAAAAGCAACAACCCATTCATTTGACAGATATATTGGTGTCCGCAACAATCTTTTTGCGGGCACCAATCGTAAGGTATTCTATATGCAAGGACCGATTCGACCCGTTTCTAAATCTACACTATGAAGAGGCAGGGAATAATGTCATAAGATGATTTTCTTGCACGATTAGTTGGCGATAAGGGATATTTTATGTAACTTTGCAACATCGAAACAATGAAAATAATCTAAAATCCAAATATCTAAAACAGTGGGAAATGAGAACAGTTGATATTAAAGACTATGCTACCTACATTGGTATTACCATGCTAATGAAAGGAATTACGGTAAGCCCGCTTAAGTTACAGAAAATCCTGTACTATGAGCAAGCATGGCATATGGTGGGCTTCGGCAGAGAGAATACACTGTTCGAAAATGCTCCTGAAGCATGGGTGAATGGTCCAGTTTACCCTGAAATCTTCCATATATATAAGAATAAAGTCCCTGGAATGTGCGAGCATCTGAAGTATGAAGACTTCGATACAGATGAAAAAACAGCACAAAAGAGAGCTATTGAATTAAAGGAGAGCATGCAACTCAATAAGGAAGAGATTGATTTAACTGAACAAGTGATTATGCTGTATGGTACTAAGACACAAAATCAACTCATCTTATTAACACATAGCGAGAAGCCTTGGAGTGAGAAAAGAGAAGGTTTGATGCCATACGAGTATTCGAACACCTCCATTTCGTTAGACACTATGCACGGCTACTACAAGGAACGGTACGACCGTAATAGAGCGAAAAAGTAATTATGATACAACTTTCTATTGACGATACCGACGATTTAAAGCCGGTAAGTTTGGGTGAACGGTTAAGCAATGAAGATCTTGTAGACTCTCAATGTCAATGCATCTCTATTCAATATAATGCAATTGACCTCGGAGAAACAGAGTATGGATTCCATAAGCCTTTTGAGGGAAACGAAGCTAATTTGTACTTTGAACGTATGAAAGAGTTCTCTGAAAACACGTTGAACGAGATAAAAGAGAATGCCGGGCATAAGTTGCATTTCTATAGGACTGACGTTCGGGGAAACTTAAAAAAGGTGTTTGACGCTATCGATCCGAAGATAGCGAAAGTTAATCCACTGATTTTTCACTTTGCTCTCGACCCTAACAACACGAATTATGCGAGTCGAAAGAAAAACGTTCGTAATCCGCGGGTATACTTTATGGTGGGAAAACACGGCATGATACATATTCTATTCTTCGACCCATATCACGAAATTAATCCATAGCATAAAGAATATCAACAACAGATACATATGAGAACACTTACCAAATAAGTTTCATTCACTTTGTAAATATAATTCTGACGAAAAGCAAGAATTTCGATTTGACATTGCGAAAGCGTAGGCTTTGCAATGCGTTGATAGATAGAGCGTTATGCAATAATTACGCTTGCGAAAAATATTTGTGTTTTTATCATCTTCTTTCCATTCCTTTCTCGTTCCTCAAAAAGTGCGTTTTGTAGAAGTCGATATAGTCTTTCAAGAACCGGTGCGCACCGTCGAGAGCCGTCTTGGGGAAGCCCTCCGTGCGTGCGTATGTGCCTTGCAAGGCGTCTGCGGTGCGTTGTTATCATCAATTTCTTCATTCTTCTCGTTTTCTTTAATGTCATCTTGTTGTTTAATTTCCTTGGTAATAACGGTCAAGCTGTTGCGATGTTCGGCTGTGGGTGTGGCTTTGACGATGTCTTTCAGCATTTCATATTCGGCTGTATAGCAAGTGCCTGACTGTATCTTACCCTTAGCGGTTATGGGTTTGACCTTTTCGGAAAGAAAAATGGCAGGGCGTTGTAAACATATTCCGTCATCGGTCGGTATTCGTGTCTTGCACCGTCTTTCTCGTGAAAGCTCATGTTTTGCAGATTGAAGAAGCTGCCTGCCGAAGCCATTCCTTCTATCTGATTGAGCGTCTCGCGGTAAGCGGAGTCGCTTGTGCCGCTGGCTGCCCAGATGTAGAAGTCGCTTGTGCCGTAGCCCTGTTGCTGTATGCGTTGTTCCAAATAGCGTGATGTCTCTGTCGGGCGATTCATTCCGGCAAAGGCACCGAGCGACCAGCTGTCGCCACTCATAGGTAGGAACCATCGGAACATCGAGAGCGTTTCGTCGAGCGCATACCACGTGGTTACGCCACCCATGGAAAATCCGCCGATGGCACGATGATGTCGCGAGGCTGTCAGTCCGACCGAGTCTGCCGTTAAGGCATACGTGCGGTATCGGCTTTCGACGACCGGTATCAGGTCGTGCTGCAACTCTTGGGGCAATGCCCTGCAATATCGGTCGGCATCCACATAGTTAGGCGTGGGACGTCCGTAATTATAGGTAGGCGTAACGACGATGAGCGGTTCAATGTCGGCATGTTCAATCATGTTGTCGAGCACCTTGCGCAACAGTCCACCGTCGGCTGTGAGGAAGGTGGAGGCGTCGCCATAATGTCCGTGCACCAGATAGAGAATGTTGTATCGGCGACCGGTATCGGCATCGTAGCCATAGGGCAGATACACGTTGGCTGTATTGTTGCGGGCTGCGCCTGTACCTTCGGCATAATCGCGAGTGGCGTACTGCAGCTCTACCACCTGTCCGCGCTGCTTTGCCTCTTGCTCGTAGGCGTCAGGATAAGGTGTAGTCTTGCTCACAAGGGTGGTATAGTGCTGCGGTCTTTCGTCTTGCGGTTGCTCGTCCTGCTGCGGTTCGGGCGCAGGAACAACCGATTCCGCCCCTTCCGAGCATGATACCAAAGCCACAACGAACAACGCAAGGATTAGACTTTTACTCTTCATAATTTACTTGACGTAGAATTTCTTTCCTCTCATTATATATATTCCCTGTGCAAGCCCGTCGGTATTGCCGTTGTCGCTCACCTTTTGTCCGTTGAGGTTGTATATGCTGCTCTGCACCGGTTTGTCTGTCTTCTCGACACTGCCTATTGCCGTGGATTCTTGGTCTAATCCTATTCGGCGGAGCCATGCGCCGATGGCGTTGCTGTCGTAGCTCGATGCTCCGCTGACGCCCAAGCCTTCGAGATGGTTGGAATTGGGTGTGGCGTTCACGATGTCGTTGAGTGTTTCGTAGGCAGCCGTGTAATAGGTGCAGAAAGGTATGACGGTTTTGCCGGCGAAATTGTATGTCTCGAGAAAGGTGTGCATTATCATCGGTGCATCGAACCACCAGACGGGGCAGCCCACGAAGATGTATTCGTACCGGCTGAAGTCTTGGTTGGTTTCTTTCAGTGCAGGGCGCGCGTTGGTTTCTTTTTCGTTTCGTGCGATGGTGTATGCCAGCGTGTTGTAGTCTGTGGGATAGGGAACGGCAGGTTCGATGCGATAGATGTCGGCACCTGTTTGTCTTTGTATTTCCTCGGCAAGTGCTTTTGTGTTTCCTCCCCAGCTGAAGTATGCCACGAGAATGTTGCTTGCCTGCATTGTGCCGACTGCTGCCAGCATGATGACGATTAGTAAAATTGACTTTTTCATATTTCCAAAAGTTTTAAATGTTGATTGATACGGCAAAGATACGCTGTTTGTTTCTGATGCGTTTTACACAAAAGTCGGCTGTTGGGAACAATTTTTCAGAAAATGAAAAAGTCGGCAACTTTTCCCCGCAATCGTTTTGTCGGTAGCCAATTAATATGTAAATTTGTAATCAAAGAAATGAAAACATGAAACTAACTTATCAACAAATACCTTACGGTTGGGCGTTCTGCTTTCTCAACCAATGCGCCCGAAAAGACGAATGCCTGCGCTATCGTGCCGGGCTGACCATTCCCGACGATTGTGATACCGCCAACGCCGTTACGCCGACGGTGCTGAAAGGCGGCACGTGCCCCTTGTTCAGAAAAATGGAAACCATACGTGTTGCCGTCGGCTTCGAGCACATTTTCCACGACGTGAAGGCGCGGCACGCTCCCTACCTGCGTTCGAAAATCACAGACTATCTCGGTGGAAACGGCACCTACTACCGCTACTTGCACGGCGAGCGGGCACTCACGCCGGAGCAGCAAGAATGGATTTGCGACCTTTTTCGTGAGTATGGCTATAACGAGAACATTGTCTTCGATGCCTACGAAGAGCGTTTTCGTTTCTACGACGACTGACGATTGGAGGGTTACTTACATCATATAATCGGGTTACTTACGTCGGATAGCCGAACTACTTATATCATATAATCGGATTACCAATCGGTGGTAATCCGATTACAGAACGATGGTAATGCGATTACAGACCTATGGTAATCTTATTACCAACGGTTGGTAAAATGGTAAGAAGCGTACCGTGATGGAATGCAATCCGATATTTCTCCGAAAAATGAACGGGAAGCCGACTTTTGTGTAAAGGCGGTTTCCCGTTTTCGTGCTAACTTTGCCGCCGAAACCAATAAGTAGAAAAGATGAAGAAACCTATTTCAACAATCGCATTCTTTGCCGCATCGGCACTTTGCTGCGCGGCATGTTCGGACAACCCCTACACGCCCGAAAACGAAAACGGCGACAATACGCCCCAGAAAACCGTCATGCAAACCACAACACCCGTGCCGCCGGCTTACTTTCAGTCTGCCGCCGAGCAGGGACGAGTGGAACTGATGCACTACGAATCGAAAGACTACACCCGCGCCGACCGACCCACAACGCGCAAACCGGCATACATCTACCTGCCCTACGGCTACGATGCCTCGAAGAAATACGACATCATCTACCTGCTACACGGCTGGACGGGCACTGCCGAACAATACTTCGGTCTGCCCGGTATGCCGCAGATGAAGAACCTCTTCGATAATCTCATCGCGCAGGGACTGACGAAACCCTTCATTGCCGTGTCGCCCACGTGGGACAAGGACAACCAAGCCAAAGGCTGGGGCGAAAGCACGCAAGAGGCAGCCGTGTTCTCGCAGGAATACATTAACGACCTCGTGCCTGCCGTGGAGAGCCGTTACAGCACCTACGCCGAAACCACCGACGATGCCGGACTGCTGGCTTCGCGCAGCCACCGTGCACTGGGCGGCTTCTCGCTCGGAGCAATCACCACGTGGTACGTCTTCGAACAAGCCTTCCCTTACACCCGATGGTATCTGCCCATGAGCGGCGACAACTGGCATATCGAGATGTATGGCGGACAAACACACCCGCAGGAAACAGCCGCATTCTTGGCAAATCTCGTGAACGCATCGCCCTATAAGGACGATTTCTACGTGTGGTACGCCGTGGGTAGCGACGATGTGCGGCTGCCACAAACCCACAATCAGGCAATGGCAATGGCAGAACTCAGCGAAACATTCAACGCCCGCAACTTCTCGTACCACCAGAAACCGGGCGGCAGACACGACTTTAACGCCGTGTGGGAATTTTGTTACCACGCCCTGCAATTCTTCTTTCCCAAGGAAAATGCCCGGCCGTCCAAGACTTATACTCGGACAAGCCGCATCGACGACGTAATGGCTGACCCCTCTTTTGCCGACTTTGGCAGGCTGATATTCCCTGTAAACCGCGATTATTGGAGCGGCGAGACCCTCGAACAGCTGCAACTCACGTGGTACAACTACATCAATGCCGACAAGACGGTTGAGATAGTGAACTACATGAAAACCCATGCAGACGCAGGCAATCGCATCTTTTACGACATATACACGGACGAAGAGAAAGCTGCCGACCCGCAAAAGCGCAACACCGGTCTGTTCTTCTTCCGCGGAAACAAGGGTGCACCCTTTGCCATCTGCAACGCCGGCGGCGGATTTGCCTACGTCGGGGCAATGCACGACAGCTATCCCCACGCACTGGAACTATCCAAGCTGGGCTACAATGCCTTTGCGCTCATCTATCGTCCCGGTGCACAAACGGCTTTGGAAGACCTTGCCCGCGCCATAACATTTGTTATCGACCACGCCGAAGAATTAGGTGTGCGCACCGACGGCTACTCGCTTTGGGGCGGAAGTGCCGGTGCACGAATGGCTGCCGCATTGGGCAACGCCGACAATCTGCGCCGGCTTACGGGGCGAACCGACATTGCACAAGCCGCTGCCGCGGTGATGCAATACACGGGTTATACTGCCACGTCGGCAACCGACGCACCCACTTACGCCTGCGTGGGCACCGCCGACGGCATCGCATCGTGGCAAACCATGCAGCGTCGCCTGCAAACGCTCGCGGCTTTGGGCATTCCCACCGAGTTTCATGCCTACGAGGGCTTGCCCCACGGCTTCGGATTAGGGCAGGGAACAGTCGCCGAAGGCTGGCTGAACGATGCCGTGCGCTTCTGGCAAACGCAATCGGGCGTAACGAGAATTAAGCCGACCACGGCACGCACAGCAAAAGACGACACCATATATACAGTGAACGGCATGCGGCGCAACAGTCTGCAGAGAGGCATCAACATTGTGAACGGCAAGAAAATCGTAAAGAAATAGCGCATAGATGCACAAGTTGTAGAATATAGAAAGACTATCGTAAAATAAAAATGAGACCATATATCATTTGCCATATCATGGCACCGGTGGACGGAAAAGTGGACAACAGCCGATGGACAGCTCCCTATAAAGATTATGACGAAAGCGAAATAATGGAGCAATATCGCGACATAGGGCAGCGATTGGCTACAGACGCATGGCTCTTCGGAGCGGCTACCGTCAGGCAGTTCTTTCCCGAACGGTTTGATGGCTGTGCCTGCCACGTGGCTTATCCCGACCAATTGCGCACCTTTGTGGGCGACTGCGGCAGTCGGCGGCAGATGATTGCTCTCGTGCCGGAGGGCGATGTGCGCTTCACAACCAACCAATTGCGTGGCGACAACATCATTGCCGTACTGTCTGAATGCGTCAGTGCCGACTATCTTGAGTTTCTCGAAGACATGCAAATAAGCTATATCTTCGCAGGAAACGATGGCATGAATCTCGACAAAGCCATGGAAACTTTGCAGCGCGACTTCGGCATTCACCGCTTGTCGCTGCAGGGAGGGGGCATCGTCAATGGCAGTTTCTTCGCTCATGGGCTTGTCGATGAATTGAGTATTGTAGTCAGTCCACAACTCGATGGGCGGCAGGGCGCACCTTCCATCATAGAGTATTGCGGTGAGGAAGCCGACCGGTTGCAAGGTCTGACGCTCCGTCTCCTCGACGTAGAGCGGCTCAATGCAGGTTGTGTATGGTTGCATTATCAAGTACGGCAAGCTGTTGGAAGAACTTGAACTTTAACGTGGGTTCGGTATAAGAAAGCAGATAAGCAGGCTGTCTCATAGGTGTTTTTGTGCAAATCCGCTGATGAAACAGTGAGAAATTTTTCGTTTAATCTTGTAAAGATAATTCTGTTAAAAAGTAACAACTGCGTTTTGACATTGCGAAAGCGTAGGTTTTGCATCGCAAAACCTACGCTTTTACCGTGCAAAACCTACGGTTTTGGAACGCAAAACAATAGGTTTTGCAAAACGTTGATAACGAGATGGTTATGCAATAGTTATGCTTGCGAAAAAAATTCACGCTTTTATTGTCTGCTTTCCGTTTATGAAATAATGTGAATTGGTGTAATAATTTGAGGACAAAGATACTGAAATCGAGGAATTGCGTCAGGAAATTGTGCCACAATTCTTTGTAGTATAAAAAAAAAGCTTATCTTTGTTGCCATAAGGTCAATAAAATAAAGCTTATGCCATTCAACAGAAACAACTTAATCGTAGAGCATGGACTCGAACGTCTCGGTACGGTCGGAATGGAAGATTATGTGGCGCACATTATTTGCATGCGTGGAAGGTTTGACTTTACATTTGATGGAAATCCGTTCTTGCTAAAATCGGGAGAAGCAATGATTGTTGGCATTCAACAGTTGTTGGAGAAATTGCAGCCCTCTGCCGACTTGGAAGCAATGTGTATCTATGTGAAAAACGACTTCTTGGAACTATGTACGCCCCGCAGCAACTATGGCATGAAAGGCTCGCTGGCACTCTATTCCTGTCCTGTGATGCAAATGGACAAAGACAGATTTGAACAACTTCGGCATGACTTCGTACAGATAGAGCAAAGATTGCAAAACATCGACAATCCTTTTCAGGAAGATGTGCTGATATGCGCTACGCAAATGATGTTTCTCGACTTCTTCGATATACACGCAGCACTAAACGGAATGGCAAACATTTCGTTTCAAGACACCGACATTATTGCCCGTTTCATGCAGATGCTTGAACGCGGCGACTACGTGAAAAACCGTGAAGTGGGCTATTATGCCGACAAATTGTGCGTAACACCGAAGTATCTTTCAGAAGTGACCAAGGATGTTAGTGGGAAGACAGCCAACTATTGGATTTTGCGTTTCACTATCGTTCACATACGGCGGCTGCTGAAAGAGCGTGAAATGACGTTTACCGAAATCTCCGACCTCTTCGATTTCTCCTCGCCTGCCTATTTCAGCCGCTTCGTGCAAAAGCATTTTGGAGTTTCTCCAACAAAGTTTCGAGAGTAACCCTATTTTATGGTTTGCAAAGCGTTGGTATCGAGAGAGTTATTCTATAGATAGACTTGTGAATAATTTTTATAACTTTTATGCTGTTTGTTAGATATAAGTTGGCAAGCAGCAACAAGTGGTAGGGGCGTGGTTTATCGTAATTCAAACACCCGATTTTCTTATAGTTGTTCTTAAGTATGCTTTGTTTTAAAAACGTAATAAACTACATTCTTACGCCCAATTTCTCTTACTTGTTCTTGTGTATGCTTGTTTTTAGGAACGTGATAAATCAGTTTTTACCATATAACCAATGAGTTGTGGGCTTACCATTCTATTATGCTGTCGTCGTTGGAGAGTATGGGCTGAGCGTTTTCGGTGTCGATAAAGAGGAGACTGTAAATGTAGTTGTAGAGCCGGGCGTCGTATTTCAAGGAAAACCGGACGGTGCCTCCGTCTACGGCGAAGATGGTGATGAAAGGGTCGGCAGCCAACTGCTGTTGGGCTTCGCGTGGCAAGAGGTGCGTGTCGTAGTAGTTTTCAAAGATGGGCGCACCATAATGAGAGCGGTAGAAGTTGGTCAGAATTTTGTAACTTCGCAGCGGGTTGTTTACATTGATGAGATATACGTGCAAGGTGTCTACCTTTTCGGTGTGGCTTTGTCCTACTTCGACGATGCACGGAATGTTTTCGAAGCGTCCGCGAAACACAGTGTTGGCTTTGTTGATGGGCAGGCGGAGTGCGGCGGTTTCGGGCTTGAAACCTTTTGCAACGAGCGAGTCGGCAAAGGCTGCAGCGGTGTTGTTGAGGGAAATACCGCTGAAAGTAATGTGCCGGCGTTCGGCTGTTGTGGGGCTTTGCGCCAGTGCGGGGGTGCAGAGCAGCAGGAAGGCAAAAACTAAAAGTTGCTTCATGTAGTTATAACGTGGTTTTAGGCCGGATATTATGAGTGTGGTAAACCGGAGCTTAGCCTTTTCCAAGGGTGCCGGGAGCCGGGGATTCCTAGAACCTTAGGTATTCTAGGGGCTCTAGGAATACTAGTTTTCTAGAAAATCTAAGTATTCTAGAAAAACCACACACGCTAACAGCCATAAACGAAACGCCCAAAGGAACCTTTCCTTTGGGCGTTTCGTTATAATTTAAAATGTATTTTTGCTTGCTTAAACGGCTGCTGCAATCCATTCGTAAACGCAGCTGAAGACACCGAAAAGCACGATGCCGGTTGTGCAAACGGCAAGGGCAAACTTGGTGTTGTTGTCGCTCTTGAAGGTTGGCATAGGTGTATCGCATCGGGTGATGTACATTGCCTTTACTATCTTGAGGTAGTAGTAAAGCGAAACGACGGTGTTTATCAGTGCAATGAACAGTATGCCGTAAATCCAAGCACCTTCGGTTGTGGTGATGTCAGCTCCCTTTACGCCCGACATAAAGACGAAAAACTTGGAGAACATACCTGCAAACGGAGGTATGCCACCGAGCGAGAACATAGCAATGGTCATAAGAAAACTCAAACGCGGATTGGTTTTGTAGAAACCATTGTAGTTTGAAATTTCGGTCTTGCTGCCATTGTTCTGCTCTACAACGGAGATAATGGTGAACACAGCCATGTTGGCAACCACATAGATAAGTACGTAGTAGCTTAGCGATGCCACCGATGCGTCCCAGTTGTTGCCCAATGCAGCAAGCATGATATAGCCTGCTTGCGAGATGGAACTGAACGCCATGAAGCGTTTCAGCTCGCCTTGGCGGATAGCGAAGAGGTTGGCAATGGTGATGGAAAGTGCAATGACAATCATCATAAGTACATGCCAGTAGGCTATCATACTGCCGAAGACGTGGAACAGAATGCTCAACAGGGTGAAAGCGGCAGCCCCTTTAGAGATTACGCTGAGGTAGCCCGTAACCGTGTAGGCGCACCTTGGTAGGTGTCGGCTGTCCAAAAGTGGAACGGAACGAGCGAAATCTTGAAGCCAAGACCGCTGAAGAAGAACACCAAACCCATGATGGTGAGCGGTGTAGCCTGCATATTGGCAGCAATATCGTCGAAATACATTGTGCCGTAAGCTGCATAAATGAAGCTGATACCATAGAGCATTACACCGCTTGAGAAGGTTGCAGTGAGAATGAACTTGGCTGCTGCTTCGGCAGAATTGTTGCGATAGGCATCGAAGGCAACCACGCACGCCATCGGCACAGATGCCATTTCCAAACCAAGGAAGAACATTAGGAAGTTGCCCGCGCTCATCATTGTGTTCATACCCAATAGGGTTGAAACGACCAGCATATAGAACTCGCCCTCTTTTCCGCTCTTTGCTGCCCATACGCGGCTTTGCAGCACCACGATGAACGTACCGAAAGCGAGGATTGCTTTCATAACGTTTACCGCAGCCGAAGTAACATACATGCCGCCAAAGGCTTCTTCGGGCTGCATCGGGAGCAGGCAAACGATGGTGTTTGCAAGCAGGAGCGCACAAGCCAAAGGATTGAACCACTTGCGTTCTTCGGTCTTTGCTGAAATAAAGTCAGCAACGAAAAGGATTATCAGAACGGCAACAAGACTTGCCTCCGGAATCATTTTAAAGAAATCAGTATAATTCATTTTTTTGCTACTTTATTAAAGATTACCTAAATTTGGAACGTATGCGATGATGTGGTCGAAGATAGGACCGACAGCATTGATAATCATATCCTCGAAGAACAGTGGGAAAAGTCCGAGCCCTGCAACACAGAAGATGAGTCCTGCAACGGCGAAACGCTCGTCCCAAGTGGCATCGTGAAGCTCGTAGAACTTTTGGTTAGGAATGGTTTGGAACAAAATCTTGCCCACCACGCGCAGAATGTAGACTGCCGTAACAACGATTGATGTGCAGGCAACGAGCGTACAAACGCGGTGGAAAGTACCGCCATTCTCGAACGAACCTACGAAGATGGTCATTTCGGCAACGAAACCTGAGAAGCCCGGCAAACCGAGGTTAGCCAAACCGGCTACTACATAAGAAACGGCAAGGAAAGGTATTACCTTCATCAAACCGCCAAGGTAGCGAACGTCGCGTGTTCCTGCGCGGTGGTAAATCATACCGATGCAGGCGAAGAACAAGGCTGTCATCAAACCGTGTGAAAGCATTTGGAGGATTGCACCCGTGATAGCGGTCTGCGTTGTCATAAGCAAAGCGAAGAGCACCATACCGCAGTGAGACACCGAAGAGTAGGCGTTGATGTATTTCAAGTCGGTCTGAACACAGGCAGAAAGTGCACCGTAAACCACAGAAATGGTTGTGAGAATGAGGAAAACAGGTGCCCACATCTCGAGTGCGTCAGGCATAATGAACATGGCGATGCGCAAACAGCCGTAGCCTCCCAACTTCATCAATACACCTGCGTGGAGCATTGACACAGCCGTAGGGGCTGAAGCATGACCGTCGGGCGACCATGTGTGGAATGGGAACAACGCACCGAGAACACCAAAGCCGATGAACACGAACGGGAAGAAGATGTTTTGAACCTCTTTCGACATTGCGTGCATCTTTGCAAGCTCTATAACGTCCATGGTAGAGCCGCCACTGAAGTAGTAGATACCGAGGAAACCGAAGATAAGCAAGCCGGAACCACCCATCAACATAAGGGTCAGCTTCATGGCTGAATATTCCTTTGCACCTGTTCCCCATACACCGATGAGAAGGTACATAGGTATCAATGCCACTTCGTAGAACATGAACATGGTGAACATATCGGTTGAGATAAAGAAACCGAATACACCCGATGACAGCAGTACGAACCAAAGGAAGTACTCCTTCTTCATCGGTTCAAGCTGCCAACTGGCAAACGTACCCGTGAAAACAATGATTGCCGAAAGCAAAATCATTACCACGGAGATGCCATCGACACCCACTGCAAAGGCAATGTTGAGCGGTTTGAACCACATTACAGAGTTTGCCAATAGCATGGAATCGGTATTGCCGGCTGCCCGCTGTTGAACAAAATATACGGTGAGCCATATAGCACCAATCAACAAGGCAGAGGCTCCTGTTACCATCACGCCGCGTACCTGATTGTCGTTCTTAGCGACCCAAAGGCCGAAAAGCATCAGTACGGGGATTATTACAAATATTGTTAAAATCCAACTCATCTCTTTATATCAAGCAAAGTATTACTAATGTTAAAGCCACGGTTCCTGTAATGAACCAAATTGCATAATGGCGAACGTCGCCACTCTGCCAAGGACGAATGCTCTCGCCTGCCTCTTGAGTTCCCCAAGCAAGGAAGTTGAACGTACCATCGACAACTTGACGGTCGAACCAAGCAATAGGAATAGAGAAGCAACGGAAAACAATCTTGTGGGTAAAGAACTGCCAAGCGTTGTCGATATAAAATCTGTTGAGGGCAGCCTTGTGAAGTCCCGGCATGCGTTTGGCAAGTTTGTCGGCAACAGGATTGTCCTTAGGCATGTACATCCATGTAGCAAGGGCAATGCCGATGGCAGCTGCCAAAAGGCTGAACCAAGCTACACTTGAGAAGTGGAAGTGCTGCAAGTGAATGTCGGCACTCTGACCTGTTGCTGAAACGAAGTGTCCGAATGGAATCCAACCTGCAAAGATGGAAATGATGGCGAGGAATACCAACGGTCCCCACATAACGAAAGGAACTTCCTGCGGACGGCGACGGTTCTCCGGATCTTCCTCGTAGTACGACTTGCCCCAGAAGATAACATAGTACAAACGGAACATATAGAAAGCTGTCATACCCGATACCAAAGTCATAAACCAGCCCAAAGCCGGAGAGAACTGGAAGCAGGCACTCACGATTTCGTCTTTAGAGAAGAAACCTGCAAGAGGCCATACACCGCTGATAGCAATACAGCCGATGAGGAAACAAGCGTTCGTTATCGGCATATACTTGTGCAAACCGCCCATGTACTCTTTAAAGTTGCTGCCAATGATGACGATGATAGCACCGGAACAGAGGAACAACAAAGCCTTGAACATGGCGTGGGTGAACAAGTGGAACATGGAAGCCATATAGCCCAAACCGCCTTCTTCGTTGTCGAGGGCATAGCAAACGCCGAGCGCAACAAGCATGTAGGCTATCTGAGAAATGGTTGAGAACGCCAAACCACGCTTAATATCGCTTTGGCAGCAAGCTACTGCAGCTGCATAGAAAGCGGTGAATGCTCCGATGTAGGCAATCCAGTGAAGTTGCTCGACAGCACCGAACTGAATGTAGATGGGGAACAAACTTGCAACTTGGAATACACCGGCAACAACCATGGTAGCAGCGTGGATTAACGCCGATACCGGTGTCGGACCTTCCATAGCGTCCGGCAACCAAATGTGGAGTGGGAACATGGCTGATTTACCAGCACCACCGATAAACATTAAGAACAATGCTGTGGGTATTGCCCAAGCTGTTGCAGGGTCGGAAGCTACATTTGTAAGTTTATCTACCAAAGTTGAATCGACAGACAGGTCGAAGTTGAACGTTCCAACATAGAAGCTGAAGAACAGAATACCCATCAAGAAGAACAAGTCGGCAAAACGTGTAACGATGAAAGCCTTCTTACTTGCATGCACGGCAGTGTGTTTTGGATAGTAGAAACCGATGAGCAAATAAGAGCAAACACCCACCAGCTCCCAGAAAAGATACATCTGGAAAACATTGGTTGCTACCACAAGACCTAACATAGACATTGTAAACAATGACAGATAGGCATAGAAACGCTGGAAACCGTGCTCGTATTCCTCGAACTTATACTTCTTATCGCGCTCTGCCATATAGCCGAACGAGTAGATATGAACCATAAAGCTGACAGTGGTAATGACGATAAGCATCATTACGCTGATAGGACTTAGACGGAGACCAATATTAAATGTCAATAACTCAGAGAACCTCAACCACGTGAAGTTGAAGACTGTAACAGTCGGGTAAACACCATTTGCCAAGCGTCCGTCTACTACATTGAAGGTCTGACCCATAGCAGTATATTCGCCTGTATAGAAGAAATACTGATAAGCAGTGTAGAGGCTCAAGGCAAAAAGCGCGCCCACAATACATGTACCGATGATACCTGCCACCGGCTTAGGCATCTTCATGCCTGCCAATCCTAAAACGATTGCGCTCAGGAAGGGGAGAAGAAGTATCAAAAATGCGTAATCAAACATAGCTTTTTCTTATAATTTCATATTTTCAATACTGTTCACCTGGTCGCTGTGCAGATGTCGGTAAACATTAATAATAATAGCTAACGCAACTGCAGATTCAGCTGCACTCACACCGATAGAGAAGATTGTGAAGAACATACCTTCGTATCCATCCGGATAGAGCAAACGATTGAAAGCTGCAAAGTTAAGGTCTACGCTATTGAGAACTAACTCGATGGAGATAAGCATCGCAACAAGGTTGCGTCGGGTTACAAAACCAAAGACTCCAATAAAAAACAACAGTCCGCTAAGGACGAAAAAATATTCTACCGGTATCATTCTTCTACCTCCTCTTTTTTCTGTTTATTCAAGATAACCAAGCCACCAATGATGCACGCAAGCAAGAAAACAGAGATGAATTCGAACGGCAAAACGTAGCCATACTTATCGGCACTCATAAGGTTTTTACCGATAACTTGCATCGAAACTTCTGTGCTTGATGTGTTGGTAGACACCAATTCAGTGAAAATCTGGTTCTTCAGGAACACACCTAACACTGTGGCAACGCCCACCAATGCGATGAGTGCTGCAAGAAAGGTGCGCTTTCCGAGCCATCTTTCAGACAAACCCTGAAGCGTTCGCTTGCTTACCAATTGAATGGCAAATACATACATCACGGTGATACCGCCGGCGTAAATGCTGATTTGTGCAGCACCAAGGAATGTATAGTCAAGCAGGAAATAAAGCCCTGCTACGCCAAAGAGCACGAACAGCAATGCTGTTGCAGCCCGCATGATGCGCTTTGTAGACACGCAGAATACTGCTGAACCGAGTATCGCTACTGCCAAAATCGCAAACACAATTAATTTAGCCATAACTTTATCTCCTCTTTTATTTGGTTTTAGTGTTAAACGTTCCTACTTCCCAATCGGCTCCGCCATCGATAAGATTAGGCAGCGAACCGCCTTTGTAAACCTCTTCGTTCAGATGTACCAAGAGTTGCGAACGGTCGAAAACTGCGTTCTCGAAATCGTTTGTAAACTCAATGGCATCAAAATTGCAGGCATTTACGCACAGTTGGCAGAACATACAGTCGCCGAGGTCGTACTGATAGTCTAAAAGTGCACGCTTCTTTTTGCCGGTTTCGGGGTCTTCGCGCATTTCGCTTGCTATGCGGATAGTGCCGTTGGGGCATGCTTTCTCACACATCAGGCAAGCAACACACTTATAGTTTTCGCTTTCATCACGCTTAAAAACCAAGCGTCCGCGGTGGCGTTGGGCAACGTGCAGCGTTGTTTTACGGTTTTCAGGATATTGCTCGGTAGACTTTGGCGTGAAGTATTCCTTCATGGTTGTTTTCAAACCGGTAGCCAATGTCTTAAAAGCATTTCCTATTTCACCGAAATATGATTCTTTTTTTTCCATTAGAATAATGAATTCTTAATTTCTACTTTATGATAGCCTTTTATGCGATTGTGAATGTCCAGCCGAATGCTACGCACACTGTCATAAGCACCAAGATAACAAGGCTCAGCGGCATAAGGTATTTCCACTCGAGCTTCAGTATCTGGTCTACACGCAGACGTGGGAATGTCCAGCGTATCCACATAAGAAGGAATACTACAACAAAGGTCTTTCCGAGAAACCAAACGATGCCGGGAATGTAGTTCATTATGGCGTCGAAGCTTTCGATACCTATATTGATAGGTGCCCAACCACCAAGGAAGATAGTTGCGGCAAGCCCTGAAATCACAAAGAGATTGAGGTATTCTGCCAAATAATAGAAACCGAAGCCCATACCGCTATACTCTGTGTGATAGCCGGCAGTAAGTTCGCTCTCGGCTTCTGCCAAGTCGAACGGCCCGCGGTTCGCCTCTGCGTTACCTGCAATGCAGAACACGAGGAAGCCGAGTACGGCAGGGATATGGCCTTGGAAGATAAGCCACTGCCACGGACCTGTCTGTGCTTCGACGATACCTGATATTTGCATGGTGCCTGTAAGTATAACGGCTGAGATGATGCAGATACCCAACGAAAGTTCGTAGGAAATCATCTGAACGGCGGCACGCATAGCCGAGAGCACGGAGTACTTGTTGTTACTTGCCCAGCCGGCGATGAAAACGCCGAGCACACCGATAGAGCTGATGGCTGTTACAAGGAAGATGCCCACGTTGAAGTCGAGTATTTCCGCGCCCTTGTTCCATGGAAGGAACGAGAATGTTCCGATTGATGCTGCTATTACGAGGAAAGGTGCAAGGTAGTAAAGCAGTTTGTCGGCTTTATCTACGGTGAAAATCTCCTTGATAAGCATTTTCAACACGTCGGCAAAGACCTGCAGCGTACCCCACCAACCTACACGGACGGGACCGATACGGCACTGGAAATAAGCACAAACCTTACGTTCCATGAAAATGAGCACGATGGCAAGCACGGCATAGCCAATGATAATTGCCAAGCCTACTACCACACACTCGATAAGAATGGCACCGAAATTGCCAAGCCCCAAGGTGTGCCTCAGCAGCTCGTCGAACCATCTTGTTACTATACTAAAATCGAACATGTATATGATTTATTTCTTATTCATTACTTAATATATTGTTTCTCTCTTAGCGGTCGATGTCGGGAATGACAAAGTCGAGTGCAGCACCGGTTGTTACAAGGTCGGCAATCTTTTGTCCTTTCAACATTTTGTCCATGGCACCCACCAGCGTCAGTCCCATCGGACGGAACTTCAAGCGGTACGCGCTCTTGTCTCCGCGTGAGTCGAGGTATGCGCCGAACTCGCCGCTTGCTCCTTCCACGGAGAAGTACCATTGTCCTTCGGGAACTTTGATGATAGGTTTCTGCTTGATGTAGAAGTCGCCTTCGGGAATGTTATCGATGAGTTGCTCGATGATGTCGAGGCTCTGATACATCTCTTTGATGTGGCAATAGTAGCGATCCATAGAGTCGCCGCCGGTCATAACCACCTCTTCAAAGTCCACTTTGTCGTACACGGCGTATGGGTGATATTTGCGAACGTCGTTGCGCCAGCCGCTTGCACGACCTGCAGGACCGGTAACACCGTAGCTTATGCAGTCTTTTTCGTTCATCGTACCAATGTTTTCAAAACGCTGGTGTGTGATAACGTTGTCGCCAAACACATCGAGATACTCCTGAATCATCGGGCGCAGATACTTGCAAAGTTTCTTTGTGTTCTCCACGAAGTTAGGGTCGATGTCGTCTTGCAAGCCTCCTATTCTGTAATAGTTCTGAATAAGTCTGCCGCCTGTGGTTTCTTCCATCACGTTCAACACGTGTTCGCGGTCGCGCATGCCGTAGAGCATACCCGTGAGTGCACCCAAGTCCTGTGCGCAGCACGATGTGTAGAGCAAGTGGTTGTCGATGCGCTGCAATTCGTCCATGATGGTTCGAATGTACAGAATGCGCTCCGAAAGTTCTATGCCCATTGCTTCTTCGATGACGCCTACCAATGCGTGGCGGTGCATCATCGCCGAAAGGTAGTTCATACGGTCGGTCAATGCGAGTGTCTGCGGATAGGTGTACGATTCGCACATCTTCTCTATGCCGCGGTGAATGTAGCCGAGGTGTGGATAGATGCGCTTCACGTTTTCGCCGTCGAGCACGGTCTGCAGTCGCAATACACCGTGGGTTGATGGGTGCTGAGGACCGATATTCACCACGAAATCGTCGCTTGTGAACAGCTTGTGTGTGGTGGCGGTCAGTCGTCCGTCGGCGTTAAGGTTCCATTCGGTGGTTGTGTCCACTTCGATGTCGTCTTCCGTGGTGTACATGTTCTTCGCCGGATCCATGTCGTAGTCCTTGCGAAGCGGATAACCCACGAAGTCGTTTCTCAGGAAGAGGCGGCGCATGTCGGGGTGTCCGAGGAATTTTATGCCAAAGAAGTCGTAAACCTCACGCTCCAGCAAGTCGGCATCAGCCCATAGGTTGTACACCGATGGTACGACGTAGTTTTGCTCCACCTGCTTTGCAAGTTGCTTTACAGAGCAGCGTTCGTGTGTTTGCGTATTTTCAAGTATATAGATACAGCCAAGACCTTCTTCTGTGCCGAAGTCTTCTCCTACTATTGTAACAAGGTAGTCGAAATGCTGTTCCTTTTTCAGCTTTGCCATTTCGTCGGCAAAACGTTCAAAACCAAACTCTTTGTTTTCTAATTTCATTTTTCCGTACCTTATTTGTTAGTTAGCTGCTGTATTGTTGTCGGTAGGCTCTTGTTTTGGGGTTGCTTCGTTTAGCTTGTCCAATTCCTTGCCTAACTTTTCCACATCGTTTTTCGTTACAGGCTTGTCTACGACGATGGTTTCCTTCTTCGGAGCTGCCGCAGCGGGTTTTGCAGCGGCAGGGCGTGCCGGCTTTGCAGCAGGCTTCTTGCTTTCTGCCCATTCTGCTTCGCGCTTTTCCTTTATGTCTTCGGCTTTGATGCCGAGTTTTTCTTCAAAGATAAGTGCCTGATTACTCTTGCCGAGCTTGCTTTCCTCTGCTGTTTGCTTGTGGTTGGCACCGCCAAAGAATTTCTCTATCTTCACTTTGCGTTGCAATTGCATCATACCGTATATGATGGCTTCGGGGCGCGGAGGGCAGCCGGGAATGTAAACATCGACCGGAATAATTTCGTCGATGCCGCGCATTACGTGGTAGCTGTCCTTGAAAGGACCGCCCGAAATGGCGCAACCGCCTACGGCAATCACGTATTTGGGCTCTGCCATCTGGTCGTACAGACGTTTCAGAGCCGGTGCCATCTTGTTCGTTATCGTACCTGCACACATAATCAGGTCTGCCTGACGTGGCGAGTTGCGGGTTACTTCAAATCCAAAACGAGAGAAGTCGTAGCGCGCACAGCCCACTGCCATGAACTCAATGCCACAGCAAGATGTAGCAAACGTGAGCGACCACAGCGAGTTGCTGCGTCCCCAGTTTATGAGCTGGTCGAGATTGCCCAACACAAGGTTCGTACCCCCATCGTTCAGGTCGTTTGCCATCTTCTCCAAGGTGTCGTTGTCCTTCCACTCCTCGTAAGGCATAGCCTTGATTTTCGGTTTTCTTATTTCCATTCAAGAGCTCCTTTCCGCCAAGCGTAAGCCAAGCCAAATACCAACACCAACATGAAAAATCCAATCGTTGCCAATGCCAAAACGCCGTATGTGTTCACCACAACTGCCCAAGGGTAGAGGAAAACAGTTTCAACGTCGAACATCAGGAAAAGGATTGCAAACAGGTAGTAGCCCACGTGCATCGGCAACCAAGACGTGCCGTAGGTAGGAATACCACACTCGTAAGGTTCACCCTTCGTCGGATTGTAAGAACGGGGGCCCAGCAGTTTTGCAGTAACGTATGCTGCAACAACCAAAAAGGCTGCCGTTATGAAGACGGTGATTAAAAGTGTAAAATACATAAATTTATATAGCTATAATAATATTACATTTTGTTAATGTATAAGATTTTTTTAAAGCGATTGCAAAGATACGAAATTAATTATTAAAGTTGCAAGGAAAATATAAAAAAAAGCTGCCTTTTGGCAACTCAACTTTACAAATCATTGTTTAAGGCAGGTTCCGAAATTTTGTCTTTGCAGTATTTCTGCCTTCTATCCGTGCGGTTCTTTCCTTTCCATCTTGTTGGAGAATAGTCTTGCCGCCTATCTTCCCGCTTTTCGTTGCTGCGTCGTACCCCTATATTATATATGCCGTGTCGTTATATTATATGTGTCGTGTCTCTATATCATATATGCCCTGTCCCTATATTATGTATGCTGTGTCTCTATATTTATATATAAGGTGTAACGCACCAACTTTCCCTTTTGTTTTGTAAAGATAATTCTCTTAAAAACTGATAATTTCGATTTGGCGTTGCGAAACCGTAGGTTTTACAACGCAAAACCTACGGTTTAACCGTGCAAAACCTACGGTTTTGGAACGCCAAACAATAGGTTTTGCAAAACGTTGGTAGTAAGATAGTTACGCGATAGTTATGCTTATGAAAAATATTTACGTTTTTATAGGGTTCAATTTGCTGTAATAAGGCTGAAAAAAAGAATCGGTCTGATTATCCAATAAGAATAATCAGACCGATTGTTATTGATTTCCATATATTCCCTTCTGCGAGGAAATGGGAGTGAATTTATTTCCTTTTATCCGTAGACAGGGTAGGGAAATGACGAGTGTTATTTCACTACGACTTTATGTACCTTATTGCCTTGCTTTACAATATAGATACCGGCAGGAAGCGATGCCGTGCTGTTGCCAACGAGTACTCCCGATGTGTATATACGAAAACAGGGCTATTGGCAGTTGCGTCTGTATCAACGCCGTTGATATTCGACGGTACAGCAGAAGCAACGTTAGACGGACCGGACTTGCCAACATTATATAATGTAACGACATAATACTTGTCGTTCTCGGTGCCGTCGGGGTCGATGACAGTCGTTTCGTTCATATTTTTGCTGCTTACAATGAGCTTATCGCCACGATAAACATTGTAACCGAGAATTTGCAGTGGTGCGCTCTCGTAGGTAATGTCGTCGATAAGAAGGCTTGCGGGCTCATAGCCGGAAGATGTCTGCGGTGTTGTTGAGGTATGAACAATAGCGAAATATTTCGCACCTTCAGGTAGATTGACAGATACTTTCTTCCAGTTGATGTTGTCAGATGCACTTTCGTCGAGTATCTTCTTAAAGTTGTCAATATTCTTATCGCCCGTAGAGTAAGCCACATACAAGTCTTCCGGACCATAGTTGGCATAGTCGCACTGTGGTGCCTTGGTGTAGAAGGTGATGGTTTGTGCCTTGCCTGAAAGCTCGGGAGAAATAATCCAGTCGTTGTTGCCATTGGCAGCATCGCTCAAATTGCCAAAGCTCAACATAGCCTGATCGCTGTTATATCCGCCGAAACGCTGCTTGAAAAGCTTTGTGGTAGCATCGTCCATACCGTGGGTAGTGCCATCGCAGTTGAACACTGTGTAAGCATAAGGCATTCCGTTGCCCGGGAAAGAGATACCGCCGAACGTGTTGGTACGGCTTTTATCTGCATCATAGAGCGTCCATGGGTCAATTTCGTCAATGAGGAATGGTGCATAGTTCTCGAAACTTTCGGTGATGGTGCATTTTTCTACCGCAGGAGCAGTCCACTCAAGTTTCACTTTGCCACCGTCTTTGGCGGCTTTCAAGTCGTTGATGGCAGGGTATGGAGTGGTAACAATCTTGACGGTCTTCTTTTCCGAAGTATTGTTTCCCTGATTTTCATCGATACTCCAATCGGCTTCTCCCCATACTTGGAAATCGCTGTTTTCGAAAGGTGCAGTACAATTGAATGTGTATTCCTTGGTTTCGCCCGGAGCAATTGTTCCACTTTCGGTATCTATGGTAGTTCCATTGCTTGTATGAAGTTTAACTTGGAAACCTTCGGCATCTTTTAATCCTACGTTGTGAACGCGGATGGTTACTTCTGTCTTGTCTCCCGCCTGTGTATGAAGTGGCGCAGTAATGTTGGTGATGACATTGTAGTTGATGGCATCATTTACGTTCACATCGTCCACTACGATGTTCTCTCCGTCAGATATGGCGTGGATAAGAACGCGACCATAGCCGTGCTCTTTCTTGAAGTCGGCATCGGCGCAGTCTACGTTTATGGTACGCCAACCGGGGTTACCTGTCAGTGTAGCATAGTCTATTTCTGATGCAAGTTTCCTATGTTGTCCGTTCACATCAAGATATATTTGCAGCTTGCTCTTACTGCCCGGATAAGCATAGAACTGGAATGAAAGGCGAGGGTTGGTTGCCTTGCCCATATCCATCTTCGGTCCTACGATGGTTGCAGCATCGCCTCCCTTTTCCGGCGTGAAAAGTAATGAGCCTTCATCGTCATCGGCCGAGAAGTCGCGAGAAATCTTGAAGTGTCTCTTCGTGTCGTTGTAGCTGGCACTCCACGGTCCTTTTTCCCACGTTCCATAAGGCCACGATTCGTGGAATGGGAAGTCGTATGGCGTTCCAAAGAAGAATGGGTCGGCGAAACCTCCCGCACCGATGTGCTCCGTATCAGTGTATGCCACCACCTGATAGTACTTATAACCTTGTGCGCCGTTGAGCGGAATGTCCTTGATAGTAACCTCTGTAGTTGTGATATTCTCGGCAATGGGTTGCTCGTAGAATCCTTCGAAGATGCCATACCGAATGGTAGATGGGTTAATGTAACCTCCGCCGGCTCCTGTCGTAACAGGGTCCCACTTCAGAGTAATGGTTCCATCGAGATTGTCGTAAACGGTTACATTCTTTACTTGCCCCGGAACGGTCTCGCTGCCAACATATACCTTAGCTTCAGCCTTGGCACTCTTCAGGTCGCCTACGTATGTGTAAACCTCATAAGAATGTTCTCCCGAGGTTACGTTATTATCCGTCCATTCTATCTTTTGTCCGATAGCCGGGTTGTCTATCTTATGAACGGGCATTGCAGAGCCGTCGCGATAGATGGCTGCCGAAGTAAGCGATGTAAGATCACGTCCCATAATATCTTTTGTAGGAGTTGTAAATGTAACCTTCACAACCTGCTGTCCGTTCTGTCCAGCCTGCAATGTCAGGTCTGAAACGGCAACCGGCGTACCCGAGGTAGCAGCGGTTACATCGACTTTCACCGGACGCATGATGATGTAGCCCGAGTGATCGCTCACGGCGTGAAAGGCGATACGGTAGTCTCCGGTAGCCGTAGGAGTGAATGTAGTCTTCAGTGTGGTAGGCGTTCCGAAAGCTGTTCCGGAGATTGGAGTGGTAGCAATGATTTCACTATATGCCGTTGGGTCATCGCCTGTTCCGTAGGCTACGTTCATACGTTGCCCTGTACCTGAGATGCCGCCAATCACTGCACCGGTCTCGAGTGTGTATGTTTGACCTGCCGTGAGGTGCAGAGGTGGCGAAACGAGCCAGTCGTCAGCCTGTGCGGTAGCATTGGCTCCATTGTAGGCAGGTGCGCCTGCACCCATGTCTTCCCACGTGTTTCCATCGTTGTTTTTGTCCTCCACGGTCCATACTTTCTTTTTGAGTAGTGTGCCGGTACTTCCCCAATTCTCTTTGTATGGGTTCTCTTTTGTTACATTGTACGGAGTTCCCGTCGATGCAGTTTGTGCGTTACTTGTTAAGGGGAGCCCGGTTATAGCGAGTACTCCACCAAGAAACAAAGCATAAATTCTTTTTTTCATAGAAGATGTTTTTATGTTATTACTTTATCTTACAGTGTTTATAAATTTACAAGAACTTCATTTATAGCTTATAAGAACTTCTTGGATTTAAAAGGTTCACCTATCCTAAGAACTTTAAATTATTTGTTTACTCGCTTCTTTCCATTTTGGATAACGATTCCCTTGTAGCCTTGTTGTACACGCTGACCGGCAGTATTGTACATCGGATAATCCTTGCGGAGAGTAGGATTATTGCTGATATTGCCAATACCTGCGGTTACATCTCCCTGAACAACAGTGAGGGGCTTGTCGGAAACGAAGCCTTTTCCGTTAATCAAGATGTCGCATTTACGACCTTGAACATTTGATGGAAGAGCCTCGCAAGTAAATTTGATGACGGTCAGTCCGTAGTCCTTGTAACTCTCTTCATCTACGGTGTATCCCTTAATCCAGTTTGCCATTCCGGACAACGTGTACTGTTCTTGTTTCTTGTCATCGTACCACGTTCCATTAAGTTGCGCAACAGCACCGGGGAAAACCATACCCTGTGTACAGGTTGTCTGTCCCATTGTACCTTCATTGTTCATCTGCACGAGTCCATAGTTGAAAGAAGTGCTACTTCCTTCGTCCACATACGCATTGGCATAGTCGAACTTTGCCGAGAAAGTAACGCTTAGCGCGATATTGTTGTCAGCATAGATATTAGCTGTTTTCTTGTTGCCTTCTTTGGTCGTTATGAGGCAAAGAGCCGGATTTAACACCTTATTATAATAAGGGATTCCGGCACCTGACAAGCCCATATCAACGCCTGCTTGGTCGAATCCGCGCACAACAACGGCAAATTCCTTGTCAATGAGGAAGCCTTTGCCCTCCGGAGAGAATATAGCGGCGAACTTGTTGTAAGTCGTTCCATTATCATCTTTGATAGGGTCGTTTGTTTCAAGGTTGTCAGCCGTACATTTAAGTTCGGCAAGAATTTCGCTTCCGGGCTTCTTAAAACCTTGCGCATCGGTTTCCACATTGGTAATGAGCATCGTCAATTCTGTGCCTTTGGGCAGCGGTGTACTGCTCTTGGAGATGACAGGCAGGAAGACATTCTCTACCCACAGTGGAGCCATTGGCTTCTCAAGAACTTGCTGCACGCCGCGTGAAGTGTACTCTCCCTTAGATATTGTACCCGATCCGAAGAGATAACCATTGTCCATACCGCCAAGAAAATAACTGTTTACCTTGTCGTCAGTGAATTGTAAAGGACGGATATGACTTTCTTTGGCTGACAACGTTCCGCTCTTTAACTGTGGGTACCAATACATTACAGCAGGGAGGTCATAGTCGAGCGGTCCCCAATGAGGGTTCTCTTCCGAGAGCGTAAAACTGTCGGTGCCAAAAACGATGGTAGGCAGTGCATCGGCTCCGTTGAAGCGAGATGTCAGATAAAAGTTGCCATCGTTGTCGGTACTGAAAGATTTACCTGTTTGTCCCGTTCGGTCAAAAGAGGTACATTTGCCTTCCATATCGTAAATGTTTTGATGCCAAGAGAACTGCGTACCCGTTGGTACGACAGGTGCGAACTTTGTTTTGCTGTAGCCGGGTACGTAGAGATAACTCGTACCGATTGTCTTGCCGTTCTTGGGGGTGGCTTCGAACAGTGCACCTGCAGGCTTGAGATAATAGACTGTCTTTGGTGCTGCAGTTTTAGGCGATTGCTTTCCTACACAAACAGCCTTGTTTTGTGAAAATGCCGTTGTGGCAATCGCCATAACGAACATGCCTGAGAATAATTTTTTAATCATAGATTATAAATTTAAAAATTAAGTTAATATAGTATAAGGTTTAGGGAACCAATATCCATTTTCGCCTTTCAACAAGGCTTATAGCGTCGCAAATGATATTTGTGTTGTTAGGATTTACCGGGCAGTTCTCCTTAGGTTCATACCTTAAAACCCTTAAAATATGCATCACGGTTTGAGTTTTGGAACTATAAATGCATGGTATTCTGCTAAGTCTTGTTTTTGAATAGCAAGGTTACATATTATTTACAGTTACCTTTATTCCTTTTACTTTTATACTTTTTTTAATTATAATCGCAAAGATAAGAAAAAAAAAATGAAACTATAAAAGCATTTTTTTTAATTTTTGTAATTTTTTTGTCTTTGCGGGCAAAGTTTATTGTTTTATTGGTTGTAAAATAGCATTAGTTCGGCATAAGAAAACAGATTAAACAGGCGGTATCGCAGGTCTTTTTTTGCAAGCCTCTGATGAAATGGGGGGAGCTTTTCCGTTTTATTCTGTAAAGATAATTCCGTTAAAAAGTGATATAATCGGTTTGGCTTTGCGAAACCGTAGGTTTTACGATGCAAAACCTACGGTTTAACCGTGCAAAACCTACGGTTTTGGAACGCAAAACAATAGGTTTTGCAATGCGCTGATAGAGAGATAGTTGCGCAACAGCTATGCTTGCGAAAAATATTTACGTTTTTATTGCCTTTTTTCCGTTCTTTTCTCGTTCCTCAAAAAGTGCGTTTTCTCGCCATGGCCAATGCTTAAATAAATTTAGCATTGCTCATTTGGCTGAACGAAAACGTTCATGAATAACGTGAGTTGGGTGTAAGAATCGGATGAAGAAACTTCGCTTCTTTTTGTTTGTAAGCGTATAAAAACACAATTAAAGCATCTTGATAACTAAATAAACTCGCATCATTCTTATGTCGAACTCACGTTAAAACAAAAGAGAGTGTGTTATAAAAACACACCCTCTCCAATATTATTCCATTTTATTTATAAGGTCTACATTTCCTCAACAGCCGCCTGCGCCGCAGCCAATCTTGCAATTGGAACGCGGAAAGGAGAACAGCTTACATAGTTCAGACCTACACGGTGGCAGAACTTAACAGAGCTTGGTTCGCCTCCATGCTCACCGCAGATACCGCATTTAAGGTTCTTGCGGGTTTTGCGACCTTTCTCTACTGCCGTCTTAATAAGCTGTCCGACACCTTCTTGGTCGAGAACTTGGAATGGGTCTACGTCCAAAATCTTCTTTTCAAGATAGCTTGGCAAGAAGCTTGCGATGTCGTCGCGGCTGTAACCGAAAGTCATTTGGGTCAAGTCGTTCGTACCGAAGCTGAAATATTCTGCCTTGTTAGCGATTAAGTCAGCTGTAAGTGCTGCACGCGGAATTTCTATCATAGTACCCACTTTGAACGGCACTTCAACGCCTTCTGCCTTGAAAATCTTATTAGCAGTCTTACGAATGATTGCTTCCTGATTGTCCAACTCGTGCACGATACCTACGAGTGGCACCATAATTTCGGGCATCGGATTGAAGCCTTCTTTCTTTAGCTGAACTGCTGCCCCAAGGATAGCGCGAGTCTGCATCGCTGTAATTTCGGGGAAAGTATTGCCAAGACGGCAACCGCGAAGACCCAACATTGGGTTGTGTTCCGACAAAGAGTTCACACGATTGCGGATAAACTGCACACTAACACCCATTTCTTTTGCCATGGCTTCCTGTCCTTCGTCATCGTGTGGCACAAACTCGTGCAACGGTGGGTCGAGTAATCGAATGTTCACCGGCATACCGTCCATACATTTCAAGATACCATAGAAGTCTTGTTTTTGGTATGGCAACAACTTTTCAAGTGCTTTCTCTCTGCCTTCAACCGTATCCGCGAGAATCATTTCGCGCATGGCTTTAATCTTCAGGTCTTCAAAGAACATGTGCTCCGTACGGCAAAGACCGATACCAACAGCACCAAATGTACGTGCAACTTCGGCATCGTGTGGGGTATCTGCGTTTGTACGGACACGCAACTTTGTATATTTGTCGCAGAGCGTCATAAGTTGAGCAAAGTCGCCCGTAACTTTGGCAGCCTTTGTCTTAACTTCTCCATAGTAGACCTCGCCTGTTGAGCCATTCAAAGACAAGTAGTCGCCTTCGTGTAATACCGTTCCGTCGATTTCTACAGTGCGTTTTTTATAGTTTACAACAACGCCGCCGGCTCCACTGACGCAGCATTTACCCATACCGCGGGCTACAACGGCAGCGTGAGAAGTCATACCGCCACGGGCTGTAAGAATGCCTTCAGCGGCTGTCATGCCCGCCAAATCTTCCGGAGAAGTCTCGATACGCACCATTATAACCTTGTGTCCGTCTTCGTGCCACTTTGCTGCATCGTCGGCAAAGAATACGATTTGTCCGGTTGCGGCACCGGGAGAGGCGGGCAAACCACGTGTAAGCACTTTGGCTTGTGCCAATGCTTCCTTATCGAATACAGGGTGAAGCAGTTCGTCGAGTTTGTTTGGTTCGCATCGCAGAATAGCTGTCTTCTCGTCGATTTGCCCTTCCTTGAGCAAGTCCATTGCAATCTTGACCATTGCCGTGCCTGTGCGCTTGCCGTTACGAGTCTGCAAAAACCACAGCTTACCGTCTTGTACGGTGAACTCCATGTCCTGCATATCGTGGTAATGCTTCTCCAATTTATCTTGAATAGCGTTGAGTTGCGCATATATTTCGGGCATCGTCTCTTCCATTGAAGGGAACTTTGTGCGACGGATTTCTTCGTCTACGCCTTGCTGACTTGCCCATTTGCGTGAACCTTCCAAGGTAATTTGCTGTGGAGTACGGATACCTGCAACAACGTCTTCGCCTTGTGCGTTTACCAAATATTCGCCATTGAAAACATTTTCGCCATTACCTGCATCGCGAGAGAAGCATACACCTGTTGCAGAAGTGTCGCCCATGTTTCCGAATACCATTGCCTGAACGGTAACGGCTGTACCCCATTCTTGTGGAATACCTTCCATCTTGCGATAAAGAATGGCACGTTCGTTCATCCACGATGTGAACACGGCGCAGATAGCACCCCATAGTTGTTCCATCGGATCGGCAGGGAAATCCTTTCCGGTTTGGCTTTTGATAGCTTTCTTAAACTCTGTAACAAGTTCCTTTAAGTCGGAAACGTTCATCTCGTTGTCCAACTTAATGCCGCGTTTTGCCTTTACTTTCTGGATAATAGCTTCGAATGGGTCAATGTCTTCCTTGTTTTCAGGTTTCATACCCAATACTACATCGCCATACATCTGTACGAAACGGCGGTAGCTGTCGTATGCAAAACGCTCGTTGCCGGTCTTCTTTGCCAGACCTTCAACCACCTCGTCGTTCAATCCAAGGTTCAAGATGGTGTCCATCATACCCGGCATTGAGGCGCGTGCTCCTGAACGTACACTTACCAACAAAGGGTTTGACGGGTCGCCAAACTTTGAGTTCATCAAGTCTTCAATGTGCTTAACGCTTTTTGTTACCTCTGAAGTTAAAACCTTGACAACAGTCTCTTTACCTCTTTCAAAGTATTCGTTACAAACGTCGGTTGTGATTGTGAACCCCGGGGGTACAGGCACTCCGATTAAATTCATTTCTGCAAGATTGGCACCCTTGCCACCTAACAAATTCCTCATACCAGCTTTGCCTTCAGCTTTTCCGTTGCCGAAGGTATAAACTCTTTTCTCAGTCATAATAATATATAAATATTTAAATCTTTTTTCGTCAGTGCAAATATAGCAATAATTTAGTAAATAAGCAAACTTTTAGAAAGGAAAGCACATTATAAACTTTACATTTGTTTTTTATCTCTTGTATTTATCAATTCTAAATGTTATTTCTTGATAATATCGTATCTTTTATTTCAGTGCGTTATACTGTTCGTCCGAAACAGGTTCCAACCATTCGTTGCTCACTTTCTCGCCGTTTTTTGCCGTTACAACGTGTGTTGCAAGGTGCTGAAACCATGAGTCTTTCTGTGCACCATGCCAATGTTTTACTCCGGCAGGAATGTCTATGACGGTGCCGGGAAGCATTGGAACAGCTTCTTTGCCCCATTCCTGATACCAGCCTTTACCGGAAACGCAGATGAGTATCTGGTGTGCTCCGTGGTGTATGTGCCAGTTGTTCCGACACCCCGGCTCGAAACTGACATTACTTATTGGCATAACGGTTTCTTCATCTTGGGCAAGATTGGCGGGTTTGATGGGGTTGAGATAACTCTCGCCCACGAAATACTTTGCGTAATTCACGTTAGGTGCGCCTTTGTCGAAATCGCTTTTCAACGTGTATCCTTCCTTGTCGAGCCAAGCACACAGCTCGTCTACCTGCGCTTGCGTATTCCCCATGTTCACAGCCCCTCTCTTGTGAGCAGCAAGTTGTGGCTCAACGCCATTCATACCGCATAACGCTGCTAAGGTAACAATTTCACGGTCGGCCGGCGAAAGCTGGTTTCCGGCAAAGATGTCGCCAAAGAGATGAGCTTTCAGATAGTAGTCGTTTTGTGGAGAGAAGGTATAGTTGAAAGGACGTCCGGAAACTTTCGTCTGTACTTCTGTTCCTTTCTTGAGTGCTTCTTCTGCGTTGTCCCACATTTCGGGGCGTTCAAAAGCCTTCCCTTCCTGCCATTCCGGTTTAGGTGTTTCGAGCACCTTGCCCAACACTCCCAACGCATTCAGCGAGCGTGGAAAGCCCGTATAGGCATAAAGCTGCGAAAAAGCTTCTTTGAGTTCGTTGATACTGACTCCTTTGTCGAGGGCATTCTTCACTTCTTTTTCAAGGCGCACAAGGTCGCCTTTTGCTTCGAGGCATGCACAAGCGGCAAGTGACTTCTGTCTTTCGTTTAAATTCTGTGCCATAGTCATTGTTGTTGTTAAAGCTATTGCCATAATTAAAAGTATTCTTTTCATATTGCTGTTGTATTTTAATGTGAAGTATGCGTTCTTATGAAGTTCTTCCGATGTCATACCATTCTGTATCTGAAGAAGCAGTTGAACAGTATATTTATTTTTCTTATATTGTTGTTTTCAATTATGTTTTGGGGCTTTTTATCTCTGAATATCGTCTCCCGTCTTTACGATGAGGGCAAGAATATTTGCTGCCCGGCTTGCAAATTCATGTGTCAAGGGTAGGAAAGACGTTGTCTTCTCTGTAAGTTTCTATATCTACTCTTGTTGATTAGCGACTTTTCTGTTACAAAGATACGGATTTTTCTTTAAAGTTCTATGCTAAAAAAGGTTATAAGGAGTGAAAAGCATCTTATTATCTTGTTTTACGTATTTTATGCGAACAATCGGCTGCCACTTTACGAGCGGACTTCGATGATATTGACTTCTATCGCACCACGAGGTATCTGTCCGGTATGTTATTTCTGCTATATACCTTTATTTAATGGAAGAAAAGAAGCCCATAAAATTGTAAATATTATTCATAAGAATATCTATTGTGTAACTATTTTGTTATCAACGCATTATAAAACCTATTGTTTCGCATTCCAAAACCGTAGGTTTTGCACGGTAAAAGCGTAGGTTTTACAACGCAAAACCTACGGTTTAGCAACGTCAAAGCGAAATTATCATTTTCTTTCCGAATTATCTTTACAGATTTGGAGATATTTTCAGCAATCGTCTTGGGTAAGAAAAAGGAAACCAACTGCGCTGATAAGCATTGGCAGCCTTGCTTTTTAAGTTCTTCAAAAGCATAAATGCCGAACTGTTATTGCAACAATTCGGCATTCGTAGTTAGTCTTTTTAAATCGTTGAGGAATATGTTTAGGTGTATTCTCCTACCTCTTTCCTCTTTTCTTTCCGAAGAAACCAAACAGGCTCGGCTTGCCACTGATGCGTCGGTAGAGTTTCCAACCCAATATAACTGCGTCGGCAACACCTACGCCGGTAGCCATTAAGCCCGAAAGTCTTTTCGTTGGAGCAGACGACTTCTGCGGCTTATGGAACATACCGTCCCATAAAGTGGAAATCTGTTTGCTCTCTTTTGTAATGTCGGTAAGCAACTGTGCCTTCCGCAAACGAATTTCGTTCAAAGTCCTGTATGCAGGTTCGTTGTTTGAATTGTTATGCATAGGGCAGTTATTTTGACATTAACAGATGTGCCAGAAACTTAACAAGCGGTCGCTGGATAAGCCGATGGCGGAATGAAACAATCAAGATGAGCAGTAGCAGATACACTCCTCCCACTATGAGGAAGGCGCAAGCTAACGAGCCTACCAATGGTTGCAGCGCATAAGCAGCAGCGAACGAGAAGTAGATTGCAGTTAATGACAGCAAGCCAACTATCGCTGTTAAAATGGCAATGGCTGTGAACAAGCGCACCACCTTTTCTATTACATCGAGCTTTACATATTCTGTTTGAAGCCCTATGTAACGTTTCAGTCGCTCTATGAGCTGCGCAAGCGTCTCTACATTATTATCGTTCGAGAACATACTTATGGTTTAGAGTGCGTCAGATGCAGCGTCCTTAATGTCTTCTACAAATTCTTCTGCTTCTTTCCGGCTAAGTTTAATATCGTGTTTCTTGCAGAAGTCGTCTACCGCATCAGAGATTTTCGTACGTGTGTCGGCACCTTTTTCAGGAGCCATCAATATTCCCAATGCTGCACCTGCAATTGCGCCTCCGAGAAATGCGCCAATATAACCTAATGTTTTCATAATTTTTCAATGTTTATAGTTGAACATATATTATTATCAAAGGCAAATATAACATTTTTTTTTACTTATAGCGGATATTGATACTTATTTTGTGTTAATTTTTTTGTAAATGATTTATTTAACAAACTTTAGTTGGAAGAATAAGTTTAGTTTGCTGCTAAATTCGTAATTTCGCACAGTTTATTTTTTGAAATCAAAAAGAATATTGTCAAACAAAAACGGAAAGAATATGAAAAAATTGATGATTTTTGGCGCAGCTGTCTGTGTTGCGATGGCTTTTACGGGTTGTAAATCAAGCGAAAGTGCATACAAGAAGGCTTACGAGAAAGCCAAGGCACAAGAGCGCACAGGCTATACAACCGACGAAACTGCAAATGGGTCATCAGATGTACCTACGGTTGCTCCGGTTGAAACACAGCCTGCAATCGACACAAGTGTTGAAGACAACTACGACAACGAAGCGGTTCGTCAGGAGAATGTATCGGTTGTAAATGGTGCAGGTTTGAAATCTTACAGCGTAGTTGTTGGCTCGTTCGGTGTCAGGGCTAACGCTTACAACTTCCAAGAGCGTTTGAAGAATACAGGTTACGATGCACAGGTAGCTTTCAACAGTGGCAACAATATGTACCGCGTTGTGGCAGCTACCTTCGACAGCAAGGCTTCAGCTGTTCAGAGCCGTAACCGTTTGCGCTCTCAATATCCTGACGCTTGGTTGCTTTATGCAAGGTAATGAGCAGGATTTTATCTGTTGATTACGGAAAGAAAAGAACAGGTTTAGCAGTTACCGACCCATTGCAGATTATTGCAAATGGATTGGTAACTGTTGCTACATCTAAACTGTTCGATTTCCTAAAAGATTATATAAGCAAAGAGGAAGTTGAACTTATAGTCGTCGGTCGTCCGTTGCAACTGAACGGAAAACCGAGCGAAAACTTGGCAAGAGTAGAGCAGTTTGTTAATCGTTGGAGGAAAGCAATGCCCGCTATTCCGATAGAATATTACGACGAACGCTTTACTTCGGTACTTGCCCAGCAAGCTATTATAGCCGGAGGAGTGAAGAAAAAGACACGCAGAGAGGATAAAGGACTTGTAGACGAAGTGTCTGCTACCATTATTTTGCAAGACTATATGCGGTCGAAAGGTTTATGATTAGGTATTGATATTGATTTCGACCATACCTGATATATAATAGAAGAACTTAAAAATGATATTACCAATATATACTTTAGGACAGCCGGTGCTTCGTAAAGTGGCTGAAGATATACCTTTGGATTACCCCGATTTGCAGCAGCTGATAGCCGATATGTTTGAAACATGTGCTGCCAGCGATGGCATTGGATTGGCTGCTCCTCAGATAGGCAAAGCCATTCGTGTTGTAGTAATCGATTTAGATGTTATCTCAGAGCATTTTCCCGAGTACAAAGGCTTCCGCCATGCTTTCATAAACGGACATATATTAGAATTCGACGATACGGAAACCGAAACGATGGAAGAGGGCTGTCTGTCGTTGCCGGGAATACATGAGAACGTTACTCGTGCCACTCGCATTCATGTGAAATATCTGGACGAAGAACTCAAAGAGCACGACGAATGGTCGATGGTTATTTGGCGCGGGTCATTCAGCACGAGTTTGACCATATAGAAGGTAAACTATTTACCGACCGTATTTCGCCTTTCCGCAAGAAAATGATAGCCAAGAAGATGAAAGCCTTGGCATCCGGGGATTTTAATTGTCATTATAAGGTGAAATCGGCTAACCGAAAATAATAAATGTTTCGGTGCTTCGTAATATCCGTTTTGGCTTTGTTTGCGTTGCCTTCCTTTGCTCAATACAATATTAAACGATTGATGGAGGAGGGGAGACGCTCGCTTGACAGTGGGTATTACATTGCTTCCATGGAAATATTTCGGCGCATCGTGGCTCTGAAACCAAATCTTTACGAGGCTTGGTATTTAATGGCACTGTCCAAATACCACCTTGAAGACTATAAAGGAGCCGACGACGATTGTCGGAAAGCACTGCAACTGCAACCTTATATAGCCGATATTTACGACCTTTACGGCATGGTCTGTATCCGCGAAGAAAAATACGATAGTGCCATTGTTGCCTATACAAAGGCATTGGAAATCGACCGCGACAACCAAGAGTTTTGGTTTAATCGGGCATACAGCTTGTATATGACAGGCAACAACAAAGAAGCCACATCGCAATTGGCATTTATTCTTAAGCGGTGGCCGCAGTTTTCTGCGGCAAAAACCCTGCTCGATGAAGTGAAAAGCGGGCGCAAGCCAACTAAGAAATCCATTCAACGTCCGAAGAACGATAATCTGAAGCTCCATTCATTGAATAAAGGCTCGTGGCTAATGCAGCGTGTGCAGGAAGAAAACGAAGAGAAACAAAAGCAGAAAGAAATAAAGATGAAACTTAATTAATGGTTTCATCTTTTTGCATTTTAATGTTATT
>NZ_BAJY01000010.1 GCF_000613945.1 Prevotella falsenii DSM 22864 = JCM 15124 | reverse complement strand
AACAACGCAAAGGTACACAAAAAAGGATTGCGCAAACACAATGTGCAATCCTTTTAACGAACGAATATGTTATTTCTTCTTTGGATTAATGTTGAACTTCCACGCAAGAGAAAACATTACATAACGCGGTATGCTGTTGTTCCACGACTCTGTACGCCCTTGCGAATTAATAACGTAGCGTGTGTTTGAAAGTTGTTGCAACAGGTCGAAACCTTGCAGTTTAGCGGCAAGACGACCTTTCAAGAAAGTGCGTGCCAGCTGCACATTCCAAATCCAATCGGTGGTATTCATTTCCGTTTGCTGATAGCCACGACGTGCAAACATTGTCATATCGGTGGTAAGCTGCAACTTCCAAGGCAATACAACCTGTGCATTCAGCCGATGTTGTAGTCATACGCCTTGATATTTTCAAAGTCTGCACGCTCGCTGCTTATAAGATAGCACTTTCCACTTGTATGGAATGTAAATTCGTAGTTGTCGTTCAGACGGTAATTCACCTTCAGTTCGTCGCCAAGTTCCCAATTCTTCACAATGCTTCGTTGGCTTTCAGTGCTTCCTGCTATTGATGCCATATCGACACAATGGTTATAATTGGCAGAGAGGTTGTTGCTGAACAGGATTTTGTTTGCCTTATCCAATGCACGCTTAAACTCAAATTCAAACTTTGTATTCCAATTGCCATTCACACTGGTAGGATATATAATTGAAGCTCCTGTCGTTTTATCAAAGATGAGCGCATAGGCTACTTGGTTGTCTGTTTGGTGATAATTGGCAGATAAACTGATTGTCTGTTCCTTTTCTCCATTAAAGGTTATATTGGCATCTACATCATAATGATGCAGGTTGCGTAAGTCTTTATTGCCCAACCGAATATTCAGAGGGTCGCTGTCGTTGCGATAATCTGCCGTGGCAAGTAGGGTTGGAAAGTCTGATTTCATACCTGCAGTAAAATCCCATGATACGTCTTCAGCCCAATGACTTAATCGTATGTTCGGTTCAAAGAATAGTTTGCGACGAGTAAAATGTTGCTCGCTCACACCATAATAATGGAAATCGGCATTTAATAAACGCAACGGAAGGTTTACAGTAAGCTCTCCATCGAATAGCTTCCTACAGAATTTGAAATAATGTAAATTAAATTTATGTTCGTTTCGATACTCATTGAAGCGATAGCTATTGCTATTATCCAGTACTGAAAGCAAAACATCTGATGCAGAAGGCAATACATTAAAGCGGGCAGTATCTCTTCCTGCAATCCAGTCAAGACGGTAAAGCAGGTTACTTGCCTTGTTATATGTGTAAGTATAAGAATATTCCGGAGCAAATGTTGTTTTACGTATTCTAAAATCATATCCCACACCGGCAGATAGCTTCAGCTTCTGATTGGGCATATCAAAGTAATTGTTGCGATAGTCGTTCGGTAAGCTTCCTTGCAGATATTGAACGTTATTCAACATAAATTGCTTCTGCTTATTACGATTGTAACTTACAGAAAAATCTCCTCGTATTAAGTCTGTGATGTACTTAACATAATTACCGGTTGAGAAGTCAAAGTTGAAATCGCTTGACTCGAAACTGTTTCTCGACAGCAAAGTATTCAGGTTTGTTGTTTCATTTGCAGTGGTGCTGTTCGCACTTCCAAACCCATTATTGCGCATATAGGAAACATTAAGAAAGTTTGTTGTAGAGAAAATAGTCCTCTCAACAGAAAGAGCGTTTCTGCTTTCCCACTTATCCGAACTGTTCAGTTGTTTGCTATGATTGTGCAAGAATGAGTTTCCTTCAGGCAAATAAGTCTGCGTGTGTGTAATAGACTCGTTGTCTGTATTGATATGTTGCCAAGTATTTTCGGTTGAGAACCAAGATAATTCATTACCCAAGAAACGTACATACGACACGCCGGCGTTCTTTACAGCAAGCAAACCGTTGCCCACATCTTGCGGCTCCCATTCTCCCGACAGTGCGGCACGTTGATTATCGTTCAGATTATTGATGTTAAAGAAGGCTCCCATGCGTTCTTTATCGGAGAACTTCATAGCAAAACCACGAAGTTTATAACGCTTCTGCGTACCGCCACCGGCTTCCAAATCGCCCATATAGCCCGTTGCATACTCGCGTTTCAGCCTGACGTCCATCACGTAAGTATTATCGCCCATATTTTGTTGCATCAGCATTGACTTTGTTCCCGCCTTGTTATATACCTTTATTTTGTTCACCGTATAGGCAGGAAGGTTCTCTAAAGCCAGTTTAGGATTACCTGCAAAGAATTCCTGTCCGTTTACCAACAGACTCTGAATGAACCTCCCATTTACATAAATCCTTCCGTCTTTCTCTAACTTTGCACCCGGCAGACGAGCGATTAAGGCATCGAGCATATTGCCTTCGGCTAAGTTAAAGGCATCGGCATTGTAGACTATGGTATCGCCTTTCATTACCATTTTCACCTTCGAAGCAACAACCGTAACTTCCTGTAGTTCGTGTTCTACTATCTTCGTCATGCGGATTTGTTTTACCCCGATATAATCTTCACGAGTGCTTCTCAGTTCGCAATTCATATAACAAACGTCATAACCCTCTTTCTCTGCTTTAATAATGTATTTTCCTTTCGACGTTACAGCATCTTCAAATACATAATAAGCCCTGTGGTAACCATTGTCGTAAGGCATCTCTTCTATTTCCGCTGTAATCGTATCGATAACAACACTGTCGGCAGTCATCAAGGTTATCTTGGCTGTAATGCCCATGCCTGTGATGTTATCAACAACAGAACCTTGAACGGAATGCTTATAATCGCTCGCCTGCGCAGGCAAAGCGAAAAGCAATAATAGCAGACAAATACATTGGATGTGCTTTCTAATGCAGATTTCCATAAGATTTTAGAACTTTAATTATTAACTTTTTAGGTTACATTATTTTTCTTTACAAAGATACATATATAAGCTATAAAATTCTTAAAAGAAACATTATTTAACACCTAAAGTGTGTTTTATCGCCATGACAATGCCCTAATAAATTTGGCATTGCGCATTCGGCTGAACGAAAACGTTTATGAATAACGTGGGTTCGGTGTAAGAATTTGAGGACGAAGATGCTTTGCTTATTTCTGAATATAAGTATATTTTAAATATGTATAAACAATACACCGGCGTAATTCTTATACCGAACTCACGTAAAACCATAAAAAAGGACTGCACAAAGACGATGTGCAATCCTTTTTCTGTATGTTTGATGAAGATTACTTCAAGTTCTGAACAAACCAATCCGTAATCTGTCGGAAGAGATGGTTGCGGGTATTGCCACCATAAATACTGTGGTTGCGGTTCGTATAGAAGTTTTCTTTGAAGTCTTTGTCGGCTTGTACCAATGCTTCCGAATACTCGTAAGCGTTCTGAATGTGCACATTATCGTCGGCAATGCCATGACAAATGAGCAATTTGGCATTCATTTTATTTGCACGTTCAATAGGATTTACGGCGTAGCCATCAGGGTTTTCCTGCGGTGTGCGCATGTATCGCTCGGTGTAAACAGTGTCGTACCAACGCCAATTGGTAGGTGGGGCAACAGAAACGCCTGCTTTAAAGGCGTTGCGACCTTCGCTCAGACTCATCAAAGTGTTGAAACCTCCAAAGCTCCAGCCCCATATTCCCATGTTATCGGCATCGGCGTAAGGTTGCTTTGCTATCCAAAGGGCAGCCTCAACTTGGTCTTTCGACTCTAAATCGCCTATCTTCAAGTAAGTGCATTTCTCAAATTCGGAGCCACGAGCACCCGTACCGCGACCATCTACACAAACCACGATAAAGCCTTGTTGAGTGAGATACGACTCATAAATACCACCGGCACCCATTGCGCCGAGTGCCCAACGGTCTACAACCTGCTGACTTCCCGGACCGCTATATTGATAGAAGATGACAGGATACTTCTTGTTTGGGTCGAAGTTTTTAGGCTTTACTATCCACCCATTCAGTTCCACCCCTTCGGAAGTAGTAAACTTAAAGAAGTCGCGAGTAGCAAATCGTACTTCGCCATATCCTTTATGAGTTTATCGTTGTTGAGAACTTCGCGCACAACCTTTCCCCTGTTGTTGCAGATTGCGTATGAATAAGGAGTGTTGCGGTCGCTCCAATTATTCAGGAAATACTTATAATCGCCGGAGAACACAGCCGAATTCCAACCTTCTTTCGTTGTCAGGCAAGTTACTTTTCCGTTCTTGTCAGCTACGTACACTTCGCGTTGCATCGGTGTTTTCGCAGCAGCTTGGAAGTAAGTGTTGCCCGTTTTCTCGTCGAAACCGTAGACTTCGATAACATCATACTTACCTTTTTCTATCTGACGAATAAACTTTCCGTCAATGGTGTAGAGGTATAAGTGCATGTAACCGTCGCGGTCGGAAGGAAAAAGTATGTAGTCGTTCATCACAAGAATACCTCCCATCGCATCTTCCTTGACGTATTTGTCGGCTTTCTCTCTGATTAGAAGGCTGCATTCGCCTGTAACCGGATTGGCTTTATAGAGGTTTAGCTCGTCTTGATGGCGGTTCATGGTATAAATAACAATGCGGTCGGCAAACTTCGTGGGCTTTATGCGCGGAATATAACCATCGGCATCGAGTGGCAAATTGTAGGTCAGCGTCTTGCCGGACTCCAACGAATAAGCGTGAACAGACACTTTAGAGTTGTCTTCGCCGGCTTTCGGATATTTGTAAGAATAGTCGCCGGGATAAACTGCGTAGTTTTTAAACGCAGGCTTTGCCCCTTCAAACATTTGCAGCGAATAGGTTTTTACCTTCGATTCGTCGTAACGTATCCAGCTCAAAGTCTTGCTGTCGGCTCCCCAAGCTAAAGCATTGTTGAACCCAAACTCCTCTTCGTTCACCCAATCGGGCAATCCGTTGATTATTTCGTTGAACTTTCCGTCGGTTGTTACTTGTGTTTCGGTTGTTCCATCGGTTATAAAGATATTGTTGCTGCGTACAAATGCAATATACTTTCCATTGGGCGAGAAAGTCGGAATTTGCTGTGCGCCACCTTCCGACAGTTTCTTCAGCGACTTGTTCTTTACATTATATAAAAGGAAGTCTGCCGTAAAGGAACGGCGATAAATGCGTTTTGTATCCGTTTGAATAAGGATAAACTGTCCGTCGTCGGAGATTTCGTAATTCTCTATCTCCTTTAACTTCGCCCCATTGACTTGATTTACATCGAAAAGCACGCCTGTTTCTTTGCCGGTAACAAAAGAATAGGTTACTATTTTCTTTCTATCCGCAGAGATTTGCGCATAGTCCGACGTCCCTTTCAAGGGGTTAATACCGGAAATTGTCTTCGCGGCAAAAGTGTTTTTTGTCATCTCTTCCAACTTAAGAGGTTCGCCTGCGAACGTGTGAATAGTCGTTGCTAATAACGCTGCACACATAAGAAGTATTTTTTTCATTGTATATTAAATTGATTTAATGCAACAAAAGTACAAAAAAAGAAGTAAATTTGCAAAACAATGGAACAATACTATAATGATTTTGGTACTTGGATAAGAAACCAACTGCCTTTCCGAGTGCAAAAGATTTCGATAGATGCCGGCTTTACTTGTCCTAATCGGGACGGCAGAATAGGTATTGGCGGCTGCATATTCTGCGACAACAAGAGTTTCAATCCGTCGTATTGCAGCCACACAAAAAGTATAACGGAACAGTTGGAAGACGGGAAACGCTTCTTTGCAAAGAAATATCCGGACATGAAATACTTAGCTTATTTCCAAGCATATACAAACACTTACGATGCGGTGGATAAGCTGAAGGCACTCTACGAAGAAGCTTTGGGAGTGGAAGATGTTGTAGGAATAGTTATCGGAACACGTCCCGACTGCATCAGCAACGAACTGTTGGACTATTTGGAAGAACTCAACAAGCGAACATTCTTAATTGTGGAATACGGCATTGAAAGTTGCAACGACAACACACTGCGCTACATTAATCGCGGACACGACTTTGCCTGCACGCGCAAAGCAATAGAAGACACTGCCCGAAGAGGTATCTATGTGGGTGGACACGTTATAATGGGGCTACCCGGCGAAGATGCTTCGGAAAGCCTGCGACAGGCTCCTATCATATCGTCGCTGCCGCTAACGATGCTTAAAATACACCAAATGCAGATTATAAAAGGTACAAAGTTGGCAAAGATATATAAGGAACACCCTTTCCATTTATACACTGTCGAAGAATACATCGACCTTATTACCAATTACATCGGACTGCTTAGGAGCGATTTAATATTAGAAAGGTTTGTTACACAGAGCCCGCCTGAGATGCTGATAGCACCGAAATGGGGACTGAAAAACTACGAGTTCACAAACTTGCTGAACAACAAACTGAAGGCAAAAAAACTTATTGAAAGGGTTTAGCAAGCATCCATGGTTTCCGCTTTTGCCACTGAAGGAGGACAGGAAAACAGCGATGGTTCTGTAAAGGAAACTCTCTTAAAAAGTAACAACTGCGTTCTGACGTTGCGAAAGCGGCTGTTTTGCAACGCAAAACCTACGCTTTTAGAATGCGAAACAACAGGTTTTGCAACACGCTGATGAAGAAACTGTTAAGCAACAAATGCGCTTCTGAAAAATATTTACGTTTTTATTACGTGAAAGCCCCACTTACTTCTATCAGCAAATGGGGCTTTACTCTAAACCAATAAAAATGTTTAGCTGTACTAATCAAAAACTAAATACCAAATCTTAATTAAGTATGTTAAGGGGAAAAAGCCTATAACCTTTATACTAACTAATTGCCTTTGATATTCTCAATCATCAACTTTACTTATCACTACTAATACTATTACATTGCAAAGATAGTGTTTTCAAACAATATCGGCAGAAAGAAAGCGGAACAAATACAGCTTATATAAGGTCAAACGATTGCACTATGAACGGCAGTCGGCTATTCTTTCATAACCTTCCGACGAACCGTTCACAGCTCTTAACGAACCGTTTCTATGGTTTTGACAATTTATTTTGTACGGTATTGCGGGCGAAGTTCCACCTTCGGCACTTTCATTGTGTCGCCTGCAACCATCGTTTCGGCATTGTTCAACACTTGGAAATAGCCCACCATATCGGGACCAAGTGTTCTGCGACTGTACGATTGCATGGTCTGACCTTTCTTCAATACCACTGTTTTCTCTACGCCGACAATGTCGTAAGCACCGTAACGAATGCGCCTGTCGCTACTCATCTGCTTAAACTTTTCGGCTTCGTCGGTTGCTTGTTGTGCAGCCTTGGCAGTCGTTTTTCGTGGGTTGGCTGTTGCTTGTTTGGTTGTTTTCTTCGTCGTTTCGGCTAAACTGTCTCTTGTTTGCGTGCGAACAGCTGTCTTGTTGTCGCGAAGTGCGGCGTCTTTTCCAAACTTATAACCGAAGAAATACATAACAGCTATCGCGGCAAAGGCTACAAAAGACCACAGCAACCAATTTATTTTCTTGGGCTTTTCGATAGGGAAGGCATTTACTTTCGGCACTTCAACTACCGGCTCCGACTGTTCTTCAACTGCTTCTGCCTTTACTTCGACTACCGGTTTCTTTTCTTCAACAACTTCTTTCCGGTCTTCTTCCTTTTCTTCTGCTATTTCTTCTTTCGTTTCGACAGCTGCCATCGGGATTTCAACCGTTGGCTGCGGCACTTCCTCGACAGGCTTTTCGTCGATGATTTCGTTGTTTTTTTCTTCTTTCGTCTCTATCTTTTCCTCGTCGGAAACAACTATTTCTTCGTCAGGAACTACGGTTTCATCGGTATTTTCGTCCTTTTCTTCGTCGTCCGACCTGCTTTCTATGTCGGCAAAATCAACACCATCGTTCAGTACAACCGTTTCAAACTGTGCAAAAGGCTTGTTTACAAGTTCTTTCATCGTGGTGTCGGGCGTGAACGAAACCTTGTCGTGCCCTTCTATCAGCACACGTTCGCCTGTGTTTACATTCACACTTTCGCGAGGCTTTACGGCTTGCACCTTAAACGTGCCGAGCCCCTTTACCTTTACAAGTTTGTCGGTTTTCAACCCTTCGTTCATCACATCAAACATGGCAGAAACAAACTTTTCGGCTTCTTTCACGGTTATTTTATGCTTCTTTGCCACTGCGTCGGCAATAAGCTGTAACGCTGTTTTAGCCATTATTCAGCCCCTCCTTTCTTCAGTTTCTCCTTTACCGATGCCGTTGCGCGGAAGTTCAGCACCAGCTTTGGCGGCACAAGCATTCGCAATCCCGTAGCAGGATTGGTCATAATGCGCTCGAGTCGCTTCTTCACTTCAAACGAACCGAACCCCGAAACCAATACAGGCTCTCCCGATTCAAAGTTGTCGCCCATGGCTTGCAAGGCTGTTTTCACAAGTCGTTGTGTTTCGTCTTGCGAACGACCCACCCTATTTGCCAATGCGGCTATGAATTCCTTGTTGTTCATCTTTGGTTTATTTGCTTTTTAAAAACGTAAAGTGCGCTGTCTCGACGATGCGATATTTCTATCCTTCTACTACATCGCCGTAGAGGTCAAACTCATCTGCAGCGGTTATTTTCACATTATAGAAGTTGCCGATAACGAGCGATGACGTTGCCTTTATCAGCACTTCGGGGTCTACATCGGGCGAACAGAACTCACTTCTGCCAATGTAATAGTCGCCTTCCTTGCGGTCGATAATCACCTTTAGCGTCTGTCCTATCTTCTCTGCTTCAATTTCTGCGGATATTTCCTGCTGCAATGCCATCAGCTTATCGAGCCTTTGCTGCTTCACTTCTTGCGGTACATCGTCTTCATAGTGCAACGCGCTGTATGTTCCTTCTTCGTGCGAGTAGGCAAATGCACCCATACGCTCGAACCGTGCCCACCTTACGAAGTCCATCAACTCGCGGAAATCTTCATCGGTTTCGCCGGGAAAACCCACCAAAAGCGTGGTGCGAATGTGCAACCCGGGCACTTTTTCGCGCAACAAACGAATGAAATCGACTGTTTCCTGCTTCGTTACGTGGCGGTGCATGCGCGACAACATGTTGTCGGAAACGTGCTGAAGGGCTACGTCAAGATACTTGCAGACCTGCGGTTTCTCTCGGATTACGTCGAGCAAGTCCCACGGAAACTGGTTCGGATAGGCATAATGCAGTCTTATCCACTCCACTCCGGGTATGTCAGCCATACGCGAAATAAGTTCGGTAATGTGGTGCTTGCCGTCCAAATCTACACCGTAGTAGGTAAGTTCCTGCTCGATAACCTGAAATTCCTTCACTCCGCCGGCTACCAAATCAGCCACTTCCTGCAATATATCGTCCATTTTTCGCGAGCGATGCTTGCCCGTAATCAGCGGAATGGCGCAGTAAGCGCAATATCGGTCGCACCCTTCGGCTATCTTTATGTAGGCGTAATGTGGCGGCGTAGTAAGGTGGCGGCGTCCGTCGCACGACGGTATTTCCGCCTTTCCGAGGTCGGTAATGAGTTGTTTGAAATTGAATTTACCGTAGAACTTGTCTACTTCCGGAATTTCTTTCTCTAACTCTTCCTTATATCTTTGCGATAAACAGCCCATTACGTACAGTTGTCTGAGCTGTCCATTCTCCTTTCTGTTCACAAATTCGAGTATCGTATTGATGCTCTCTTCCTTTGCTGTTTCTATAAATCCGCAGGTGTTTATAACGGCTATTTCGCCTTCCGGGGTCTCCGAATCGTGCACGCAGTCGTAGCCATTGGCTTCAAACTGTTTCATGAGCAACTCGGAATCGACAAGGTTTTTCGAGCACCCCATCGTTATAATGTCTATCTGATTTTTCTTCATTCAATCGTTTCCCCACGCTTTGGGTTTATGTTTCTTTGCCTGAATACGTTACCGGAAAGGGTTTAGTCTTGCTTGAAGAGACTGTCTACAAACTGTTCTTTATTAAACAGTTGCAAGTCTTCCATGCCCTCGCCTAAGCCAATGTATCGCACAGGCACTTTCAGCTGGTCGCTAATACCGATGACTACGCCGCCTTTTGCGGTTCCGTCGAGTTTGGTAATGGCGAGCGAGGTTATCTGTGTAACCGATGCGAACTGCTTAGCCTGCTCGAAAGCGTTCTGCCCCGTGCTACCGTCGAGCACCAACATTACGTCGTCGGGGGCTTCGGGCAGCACCTTCTTCATTACGTCTTTAATCTTTTTCAACTCGTTCATCAGTCCCACCTTGTTGTGCAATCTGCCTGCTGTGTCGATGATTACGACGTCGGCACCATTCGCTTTCGCACTCTGAAGGGTGTCGAAAGCCACGCTGGCAGGGTCGGAACCCATCTGTTGCTTAATCACGGGCACCCCTACGCGGTCGCCCCAAATCTGAATTTGCTCTACGGCAGCGGCACGGAAGGTGTCGGCAGCCCCAAGATAGACCTTCTTTCCGGCATTCTTAAACTGATACGCCAGCTTGCCGATGGTGGTGGTTTTGCCCACGCCGTTCACGCCAACCACAAGTATTACGTATGGCTTATGGTCGGTTGGCAAGTCCCAATCTTCTGCATTTTCGGTATTGTTCTCGGTTAAGAGTGTGGCAATTTCTGCTCTCAAACGCTGTTCAATTCCGATGTTGAAACGTATTTGTCGCGTGCAATACGTTCTTCTATGCGCTGAATGATTTTCACGGTGGTATCTACGCCAACGTCCGATGTTATAAGGATTTCTTCCAAATTGTCCAAAACCTCATCGTCTACTTTCGACTTGCCTGCTACGGCACGCGTTATCTTTGAGAATACGCTTTGCTTCGTAGTCTCAAGACCTTTGTCGAGTACTTCTTTTTTCTTCTTATTGAAAAGTCCGAAAAATCCCATAATAAGCTAATTTGTGGCAAAGTTACCAAAAAACGGCTAAAGTTGCAAATAATAAGCAAGCTAATAACGGCATTATGGAAAAACGTTTGAAAAAGCTTAAATTATATCGGCAGTTTTGCCATAACGCAACCACGCTGACGACAGATTTTTGATATGTTTTTGTAAAGATAATTCCGACGAAAAACGATAATTTCGATTTGGCGTTGCGAAACCGTAGGTTTTGCATCGTAAAACCTACGCTTTTACCGTGCAAAACCTACGGTTTTAGAATGCAAAACAATAGGTTTTGCAATGTATTGATAAAGAGATGGTTACACAACACTTACTCTTGTGAAATATATTTACATAATTTTCGTTGCTTTTCGGTTTGTTTAATAAGAAATTTTCGGTTTGTTTAATAAGAAATATTGTGTTTTTCAAGCGTTGCCAAACGGCTATAAATAAAAAGTGCAACGGTGCTGTTTACTTAGCGACAGCACCGTTGCACGGAAACCGAAACGGTTTGTTCGTTAATCGTTCTTGCTTTGTTGTGCCAAGAAAAGCTCTGCGCGTTGCAGGTCTTCGGGGGTGTCTATGCCCACGGTTTCTACTTCGGTAAGTCCCACTTTTATCTTGTAGCCGTTCTGCAACCAGCGCAATTGTTCCAAGCCTTCGGCGAGTTCGAGCGACGATTGCGGCAGCTTCGTTAGTTCTCGCAAAACTTCTGTGCGATAAGCATATAGCCCAATGTGTTTAAGGAAAGGATAAACATCTATCCATTGGTTTACTTCCTTGCCGCGAATATAGGGAGCAAGGGCGCGCGTGAAGTACATGGCGTAGCTTCGGTTGTCGAGTATTATCTTTGGAGAGTTGGGATTTCGGGCTTCTTCGATGGTAGCAAACTTCTTTCCGAGTGTCGCTATCTGCGTGTCGGCATCGTCGAAACAAGCCACAACGGTTTCTATCTGACTTTTCCGTATAAACGGTTCGTCGCCCTGAATGTTCACCACAACATCGAAGTTTTCGCCTATTTTTTCCAATGCTTCCGCTATCCGGTCGGTGCCGCTTTGGTGGTCGGAGCGTGTCATTACAGCCTTTGCGCCCATCGAAGTTACAATATTGTAGATGCGTTCGTCGTCGGTGGCTACGTAAACAGCGTCGAGCACGGCACTCACTTGCTCTACAACACGTTGTATAACATACTTTCCGCCCAGCATGGCAAGCGGTTTGCCGGGGAAACGGGACGATGCGTAGCGGGCAGGGATAATTCCTATTACTTTCATTTTCATCTATATCATGTCCATACTTTATTGTCGATGTGTCATTTCCTGCCGTAGATGATACCGATTTCAGCCATCATCCACGGTGCCCGCATATAGCCGGGGATAAGTACCATCTGCTCCACGTTGGCGATGTAATGTATCTCTGTGATGCCCTCGGCTTTCAGTTGTGCGACAAATTCTTCCATGTCGCCAAAGAGTTGCTTCTTCGGGAAGAGGTCTTGGAAAGCAAAACTGCCGCCTTTCTTTACCACACGCAAGGCCTCGCGCACAACTTGGTGCTTGTCGGGTTGGGTTTTCACCTCGTGGAACACGAAGTTGCTCACAGCCGCATCAAACGTTTCGTCGGCAAAGTCGAGTTTCGAAGCATCGCCTTTCTCGAAACGAATGCGTCCGCCAACACCCTCAATCGCAGCGTTGCGCTCACATTGTGCCTTGGCATAATCCCATCCGAATCCCCAGTAGTCGATGCCAATCACCTGCGCTTCGGGATATTCTTTGGCACATCTCACGCTCAACGCAGCCGAGCCACAGCCGATGTCGAGTAGTGTGCCGTGCCCGTCCCAGTCGAGATGCTCCATCAGAAAGTCGTGGAACTTAGCCATTAGCCGTCCGCCTTCGAACGAGAATTCGTGGCGACAGACGTGCATATAGACGGACATGCCCAACATGGCAGCAGCCAAAATCCCCATAACAATGGTTACAGCCACCAGTCGGGGCCACACGAAGGAAAGTGCGAAAAGCAACAATAGCACTGCCGATGCGCCATAGAGCATACGCAGCAGTGTCAGGGAAATCCAGTTTCCATAATTTGTTTTTTGTTGTTCCATATTTTTTTCGGTTATTTGTTATATTTTTTCGGTTATTTGTTATGCCACTCCGACCATACCCGTTATTTATGAAGATGGGCGGAACGTGGCAACCACAGTGCAAAGATTGTCGGTATATACCGTCTCTACGCCGGTTGTTCTTTACAATCGGTAGTACCAAAACATAAGGCGGCGCATTATAAAGTTGGAGAAACGAAACCACCGATAGGCACTTACAGGCTTGCCGCCAAAGCTCAGCATGAAGTCGCGATACTTGCTGTGCGAGAACGGAAGTCCGAGATTGAGAATGTGTATATGGTCTTGTCCGCGTCTGTGCGCTTCCTTAATGGCGAACCAAACCGTCAGGGTGTGGGGGTGATAGAATATGTAACGCTTCTCCATGGCTGCATCGAACCACAGCATAGACTCACGCCCGGAGTCCACAACCACGCTTCCGCCCACCATTCGCCCCTTGTAAAGGGTGATGTATATGTGCCCGTGCTCGCTGTTGCCTATCTGTTGGAACAGCTCTTCTTTCGGTATGTAGCGTTGCTTGCGCAGTCGGTAGTACGACTTTATAAGGCGATAGAGCCGGTGTATCTCTGATTTGCTTTCGGCTTTGCGTGTTTCAAATCCGCTTTCCACAGCACGTTTCACACGGTGGAGCACCTTTTCGGAGGCACGTTCCTCGGGAGCTTTGCTGTGTAGAGAGTGGTGCAGCTGAATCCACGGAATGGGTACGAAGCCGTGTCGGCGGAAGGTTCGGTAGCCAAACATCTTTTTCGAGACATCGCTTAGCTCTATATGGTAGCAACGATGGCGCAGCAGATGGCGTACAAGGGCGTCCATCATCGTGTCGAAAAGTTTGCTTTTCGCTGTATAATCAATGCCGTTGCGGTAGATGCCCTCGCCATAAATGCGTGCCCGCTGCGTAAAATTGATACCTAAAAAGCGACGTTTGCTGCGAATTTGAGCAAGTATTTGCCCGATGGTTTCGCCCTTTTCGTCGATTGCAACCACCATGCACGGCTGCAATCGTGGCGTTTGTTCCAACATACGGAACAAGTCGCGACTGTGAAAGAAATCGCCTTTGCAGAGCGGCGGCAGGTCTTTGCTGCGTGTTATAATCTTGGTTCTCATCGTTATGGGCAGGCAAATCGCAATCGAACGTGCACAGATAAGTCTGCACACGGCACTTGCAAAAATAGTAAATGTTTTGTAAAAAAGCGAGAAATGCGTAGCTTTTCTCCTTATTTTTATTAATTTTGTGCTTATTATGAAGATAGTACTGATAGGTTCGGGCAATCTTGCCACCGTTTTGGGCAATGCGCTTTGCAAAGCCAATCACACCATTGTGCAGGTTTACAGTCGCACAATGGCGGCAGCAAAACTGTTGTCTGAAAGTGTAAACGCCGTGCCGACAGACAGTCCGGACGAGATAACGAACGATGCCGACCTTTATATTATCGCACTGAAAGACAGCGTTCTCAGTGCAGTTATCGAGAAAATATGCCCCACACGTAGCGATAAGCTGTTCGTACACACAGCCGGCTCGATGCCAATTGACGTGTTTCGCGGACGGGCAGCGCATTACGGCGTGTTCTATCCGATGCAGACGTTCTCCAAGACACGCATCGTGGACTTCCGAAACATTCCCGTTTTCCTCGAAGCAGATAGTCCTGCGACAATGCAAACCATCGCCGAAGTGGCGCAATCGGTCAGCACGAACGTTCGCGAACTGTCATCTGCCGACCGCCGTTACCTGCATCTGGCAGCCGTATGGGCATGCAACTACGCCAACCATTGCTACGATATGGCAGCCGAAGTGTTGCAAAAGGTGGGTCTGCCCTTCGATATAATGTTGCCATTGACCGATGAAACGGCAAGAAAAGTGCACGAACTTTCGCCCCGTGAGGCACAGACCGGTCCTGCCATTCGCTACGATGAAAACATTATTGAGGCACAAATGCAACTCATGAACGATAATCCAAGAGCGCAACAGCTTTACCAACTGATGGCGCAAAGCATTCACGAAAGAAGCAAGAAATAAGTATATAGAAAACATTTAACTATCGGTTGTAATACAATGATAAACTACGAGTTAAGAAAAATAAAAGCTATCGTTTTCGATGTAGACGGCGTTCTGTCGCTAAACACGGTTGCCATGAACAGCGAGGGCGTCCCCGTAAGAACCATGAACATTAAGGACGGCTATGCCATTCAGCTTGCTGTGAAGCTCGGACTCAAGATTGCGCTCATGACAGGAGGTCGCAACGAGGAGGTACGGAAGCGTTATGCCTATCTTGGTGTGCAAGATGTGTTTCTCAATTGTAACATAAAGCTGAACACGTGGAACGCTTATCTGAAAGAAAACAACTTGCAAACGGACGAGGTTATATATGTCGGCGACGACATTCCCGACTACGAAATCATGCAGAGAGCGGGCTGTGCGTGCTGTCCAAAAGATGCTTGTGCCGATATTAAAGCCATTTCAAGCTACATCAGCGACTGCAATGGCGGTATGGGCGTGGCACGCGACATCATTGAACAGGTGTTGCGTGCACAGGGAAAATGGCTGACAAGCGCGAAAGCATTTGGGTGGTAGGAGTGTTTTGGTGGATTTCCTACGGAGGCACACCGATTTTTTTCGACAAGAATTGCAGACCTTTAAAACTATAATATGTATATGAAAACAGCGTTGAAAAACAATTTTGAGAAAACGCTATCGGCTCTTTTGCTCATCGTAATGTGCCTATACGCCCACCGGAGCTATGCGCAAATGGTGAATATGACGCCTTATGATTTGCCCGTTCCCGACAGTTTGCGCCTCGTTTCTGACGGAAAGATGACCAAAGAGCAGGCTGTTTACGACCTCGAATCCTTGGTTTATACCCTCAGCGAGGTACACCCGAACATGTTCGCAATGTGCAATCAGGGCGAATTTATGAGCCGTGTGAACACAATAGAGCAAGAAATGCCCGACACACTTACGCGCGCCACCTTATATAAATATGTGGCACCGCTGTTAGCATTGCTTGGCGATGGACATACGCATGTGGTTCCACCTTACAACGACATTCTTACAAAGACCGCATTGCGCTTCCCTGTGCAGGTAGATGTAGACAACCAAAGCGGTAAGATAACCGCTCGCTACTCGATATTTGGTATTCCTAAGGGAGCAGAAATCATCGAAATAAACGATATTTCAACTACTGACATCGTTGAAAACCTGCTCCAATACGTGTCGGGGGAACGCCGTTTCTTCCGTTTAATGGTGCTAAAAGATTATTTCAGCACACTGTTTCAGCTCTGCTATCCTGCCGAGAAGTACACTATTAAGTATCGGTTGGAGGGCAAAACAAAGACAACAACGCTGAAAGCGGCAACGTTCGACGAGATAAGAGCCGAGAAAAAGAAAGCCGAAAAGAAGGCAAGGAAATCGTCAGAAACAAAGAAACAAGCGATGAAACATTTTGAATACCAACTCTTGGAAGGCGGTCGGGTGGCATTAATGTCGTTCAACGAATGTACAGACAGTGCAGGAATGGTGGCTTTTCTCGATTCTATGATAACCGAACTGAACACCAAGAAGGTGGAAAACCTTATCATAGACGTGCGCAAAAATGGCGGTGGCGACTCTCAAGTAGGCGATTTGGTACTCGAACGCATCAGCAAAGTGCCCTTCCAACAGTTCGGAAAAGCCCTTATGCGCATAACTCCGACCACGCAACGCCTTTTAAAGAACGCTTACGGCAATAGGTTTCTCGCACCGACAGGGCTGTATTTGGAAAGCGAAGACAGCCTGAACATGCCGCTAAACGACAAGGCGCGCTGTTACAACGGTAAGGTTTGGCTGCTCACAAGTAACTACACCTTCTCTTCGGCTTCCTCTTTTTCGTGGACATTCAAATACTTCAATATGGGCAAAGTGGTTGGCGAGGAAAGTGGCGGCATGAATGTTTGCTTCGGAGATGTGCTCGAATACCGCCTGCCCATATCGCAATTGTATTGCTACATGTCGTATAAGCGGTTTTGGCAATATGGTGCTGACGAGAAAGAAATACACGGCACGATACCCGATGTGGCGGTTTCTGCCGACAAAGCATTGGAAACAACGTTAGAACTGATACGAAAAGAGAAATAAAACAACTATGAGTTTCAAGGATTATCATATTATATTGGCGAGCAATTCGCCAAGACGGAAAGAACTGTTGCGCGGTCTTGACATCGCATTCGACGTGCGTGTGCAGCCCGACGTGGCGGAAGACTACCCTGCCGACACTGCGCCTGCCGACGTGGCTGCATATATCAGTCGGGAAAAGGCGAATGCTTACAAAGACACGATTGCGGAAAAGGAACTCGTGATTACGGCAGACACGGTCGTGATTGTAGGAAACGAAATCTTGGGAAAGCCCTGCAACGATGCCGAAGCAAAGGAAATGTTGCGCAAGATAAGCGGACGGAAGCACCAAGTGGTTACGGGCGTGTGCCTTACGACGACGGAAAAGCAACGTTGCTTTTCGGTTTCTACCGATGTAACCTTCAAAAATCTGAAGGAAGAAGAGATAGACTACTACATAGAAACCTATTCCCCATTAGACAAGGCGGGGGCATACGGCATACAGGAGTGGATTGGCTACATCGGCGTAACAGCACTTGAAGGCAGCTATTTCAACGTAATGGGATTGCCCGTGCAGCGCATTTGGGAAGAACTGAACAGGTTTTAACGGATACCAACAACTGTTTTAACGGACGCAAACAATAGGTAAAACATACACGAGCAACTGTTTTAACACACAGAAACAACGGTTTCAACGGAAGAATACAATCATAAAAAACTAAGAAAAATGGCTCTGATAAAATCAGCAAGAGGAAAAAATCCACAGTGGGGAGAGCGTTGCTACTTCGCAGAAAATGCCACTTTGGCAGGTAATATAACGATGGGCAACGACTGTTCGGTATGGTTTGGTGCGGTGATACGTGCCGATGTAGACGCCATTGTGATGGGTAACGAGGTGAACGTGCAGGACTTGGCGTGCATTCACCAAACGGAAGGAAAGCCGGTGGTGATAGAAGACGGTGCAAGCATTGGGCACGCAGCCGTGGTGCATGGTGCCACCATTCGCAAGAATGCCCTCATCGGTATGAATGCTACGGTGCTCGACAATGCCGAAGTGGGCGAAAACTCGGTGGTGGCAGCGGGTGCTGTGGTGCTTCAAGGTACGATAATTCCGCCCAACGAGGTATGGGGCGGCATTCCTGCCAAACGCATAAAGGCCGCAGTAGCGGGGCAATCGCGTTTGTTTGCCGACCATTATCTGTACATCAAGAAGTGGTACGAGGAAGAAGAAAAATAGGAAAATCCTAAACCCCAATCGGTCGTTAGGACGCTAATGAACCGATTTGGGCTAAAGAACGAAGGCTCTCAGGTGTTTTAGAAGTCATTTCAGGGCAACGACCTCCTATAAATCCACCACCGTTATGCCTGCTCCACCAAACTGAACATGCTCGTCCCGGCAGCTTTTTACGTTTGGAACGGAGTTCAGATACTGTCTAATCATGGTGCGCAGAATGCCGTCTCCCTTGCCGTGCAATATGCGCACTTGACTTACACCCACAAGTATGGCGTCGTCGATGAAGTATTGCACTTGGTTCAAAGCCTCGTCGGCACGCATGCCCCGCACATCTATTTCCTGCTTAAACCGGTTGCGATGTTGGTCGATGGTTTCGCGTGTCTGTCGGCTATAATTATAAACTGCAAACTGCTTTTGGTTCTCTTGCACCACAGCATCGTCGGCACGCTCTAATCGGGAAACCGCCATTTTGGTGCGCATACCGCCGAATATCACCATCGCTTGCTTGCCATCGGTCGCTTCAACCTCACCTATTGAGGTCAGTCCCTTTATGCGTACCGTGTCGCCAACACTGATGGGGCGGTTTGCTGCATGTTTCTGTGCTGCCGCTTTCAACGCTTCGGCAGCATTCTGCTTGCGTTCTTCCTTTTCCTGCAAACGACGTTCGTGCCGTTCTTTCCTGTTCTTTATCTTATCAATCTTTGCTTTCAGTTCCTCGTCGGTCATCAAACCGTCTTCGCGCATCGCTTGTTTGCCGGCTGCTTTCTTCGCTTTTGCCTTGTTCTTATTGTTTAAAGCAGATACCGAATCGTTGAGCATAGCCTCTTCATATTCAGCCAGTTCTTGGCGAAGTCGCTTTGTTGCTTCCCTTTCGGCTTGCTGTTCGCGTATCTCTCTTATAACGTTTTCAATGCGTTTGTTGCTTTCTCGGATTATTTCCTCAGCTTCGGCTTTCGCTTTCTTGATGATTTCCTTGCGGCTTTGGCGCAACTCCTCCATTTCCTTTTCGTACTTGGCAATGGTTCGTTCCAATTCTTTTTCGTGGCTATGCACGGTTTGCCGCTTGGTTTCCCAGTAACGTTTATCTCTGACAATATCCTGTAAATACTTGTCGCTCTGTATGTAATCCGAGCCGACAATGGCAGAAGCGTCGCTGATAACTTCTTCCGGAATGCCCGTTTTGCGTGCTATTTCGATGGCAAACGAACTGCCGGGCCGCCCGATAGCCAACCGGAAGAGCGGGCGCATCTCGTGTCTGTCGTACAGCATAGCTCCGTTTACCACGCCTTTGTGGTCTTCTGCAAAGTGCTTCAGGTTCTGATAGTGGGTTGTTATCACCGCCCACGCCTGCTTTTTCCAAAACTGTTTCAGCACCGATTCGGCGATGGCACCGCCTATTTGCGGCTCTGTGCCCGTTCCGAACTCGTCGATTAAGATGAGCGTGTGGCGGTCTGCCTGCCTCATCATGTTCTTCATGTTCATCAAATGCGACGAATAGGTGCTCAAATCGTTCTCTATGCTCTGCTCGTCGCCTATGTCAATCATGAGGTTGCGAAACGTTCCTGCGGCAGAACGCTCGCTTACCGGGATTGAAAGACCGCACTGAAGCATGTACTGAAGCAGTCCGACGGTTTTCAGACAAACCGACTTTCCACCGGCATTGGGACCCGAAATAATGAGCAGGTGTTTCTCTTTTGTGAGCTGAATGTCGAGCGGAACCACTGCCAAAGGGGCGTCGCTGTTTTCTGCCGTGCGCTGTTTCTTCGACAGAGAAAGCTGCAACAGCGGGTGAACGGCACAAATGAAGTCTACGTAAGGCTCGGTTCCGACTTCCGGTTCAATGGCTTTGAACATGCGAGCCAGCTCTGCTTTCGCACGGATAAAGTCGATAAGTGCAAGAAAATGATACGAATCGAGAATTTCGCGAATATGCGGACGCACCTGTTTGGCGAACTCTCGCAGTATGCGGATAATCTCTTTGCGTTCCTCGTTCTCAAGTTCGCGTATCTTGTTGTTGGCTTCCACCACCTCGGCAGGCTCTATAAAGACCGTCTTTCCGGTGGCACTCTCATCGTGAACAATGCCCGAAATCTTGCGTTTCATGCCCGGTGCAACAGGTATAACCAGTCTGCCGTCGCGCATCGTCGGCATTACATCACGGTCTACCACGCCTTCGCTCTGTGCCGAATGCAAGATACGGTTCAGCGTGCGCGATATACTGCTTTCCATACGTGCCAGTTCTCGGCGGATTTGGAGCAGTTCGGGCGATGCCGAATCGCGCATTTTGCCGAATTTATCGATAATTTGACCGATGCGTTGCACCAGTATCGGGAACGTAGCCACGCCGTCGGCAAGGGCATAAAGGGCAGGATAAGTGTGCTGAATGTCGCCATTGGGCAACTCGTCGCCTGCGCTTAGAAACTTTACAATTGCGATGATGGTTTCCAACGAACGCTTCAAATCGAAGAGTTCGTCCTCTTCCATGTGTGTGCCCTCAAGGCGAATGCGTGCCACACTCGCCCGAACGTCGAACACATTGTCGAGCGGAAAGACCTCTGCACCTTCCTGAATGCGTCGAAACTCGCGCACTTCTGCCAACCGGCGGTTTATCTGTTCCGTGTCGGTAGAGAAGTCCATGCCGTCTACCTGCTCGCGTCCGAGCGTGGAAAGGCAATGCTCGTGCAAGAGCGTGCGTATTTCGTTGAAACCTATTTTCTGCTCAAAATTGTCGGGATATATCATCTTTACCTGTAAAATTGTCGTTATCGTGCGCCTTTGTCAAGGCGTGTTTGGAGCGACAAAGTTACTATTTTTCTTTTTAAAACCGATGCGAGTTTGTTTATTAATTGCATTTTTTAGGGATTAAAGGTGTTTTACGGAGGGTATGGGGAGGATAGAAATAATAGGTAATCTAGGCATTCTAGATTTTCTAGAAGAACTAGAAAACAATGCACCGAAATCGCCTTGATTTTGTAAAGATAATTCTGTTAAAAAGTGATATAATCGCTTTGGCGTTGCGAAACCGTAGGTTTTGCGATGTAAAACCTACGCTTTTACCGTGCAAAACCTACGGTTTTGGAACGCAAAACAATAGGTTTTGCAATACGTTGATAATGAAGTTGTTACGCGACAGATATTCTTATGAAAAATCTTTACGGTTTTATGGCATTCTTTTTCTGTTTCAGAACCTGAATTCAAAGGTAAAAATCAGCTCCCGCGGGCGCAGTTCGTAGCTGTTTGTAAAGATGCCTACACCACTGTACGACGTCTCTACGTAGTTGCGTTTGTTGAACAAATTGGCAAGCGTGGCAAGCACAAGGAAGTTCTTTTGTCGCCAAGTTACCTTCGCATCGGCAAGGAATGTGTTGAGCGTTGCGCCCTCCAGTTGGTTGTGATAATAGATGCCGGAAAGCGAAAGGTCTACTTTCTGAATGGTGGAAGTAAGCGTAAGACTCTGTTTCCAGTTGAAACGCGATGCCATAGACGCATTGTCGGACGTCGATTTGCTCATGGTGAAATCGCCATTGTAGCTTACAAACGCCCACGAAGGCGAATAAGTGAGCGAGGGCGAAAGCGTTAATGAACGGTATTGGTAGCCCACCACTTTGCCCCCTGTGTATTGTTCGCCGTCGCTATAAGCCGCCGAAACGCTGCACGACATTTTGAAATGATGCTTGTAGAAGCCTTTTGAAACCCAGAAACGCCCCGTAATGCCGGTGTTTTTCGTGTTGTGTGGGGCATACGTCATAAGGTAGTTGCCGTTCTGAATTTGCATATCCACCACCGAATTGCTCCATGTGCGGTTGGCATTCAGCGAGAAATTGCTGAAAAATTCCTTTACTACACGCTTGTAATTGTGCGTCAGATTGAAGAACAGCGAGCCGGTGCGAGGCATGAAAGTGGGCGATACCTGCCACGTGCGGTAGTTGGTTCGGTAGCTGTCGAGGGCGAAGGCAGACAGTCCTTGTATCGATTGGTTGTAGCCAAACGACGCGTTTGTTTCGGTGCGACTGCTCTTTTTGTAGTTCGCATACAGCGAGGGCGACACAAGGAAGTACCATTTACGCTGCCCGGTGAAATACTTTAATGCCATTCCCTGACGCACCGTGGCACGCCATTTGCCTTTGCTGTAGTTGAGCGAAGGCGACGAATTGAAAGCTATCAGTGTGTGTCCGTTGCGCACATTGAGGTGTTGCAGGTCTACATCGAAGTTGTAGTTCTGCGTGAAACCGTTCTTTGTGGTTCGCCAACTCACTTGACTGTTGTTGTGCCAAAGGTTCGATTGAATGTTTTCGCGGTCGCTATTGATATACAAATCGTTGCGCGAATGGTGGTAATCTACTATCGATTGCAGCGAAAGCGTGCCACGCTTACGATTTTGCGTGGTGGTAATGTACCCTTTCACGTTCACTTCGGGCGTGCGCACCCGTTGCGAAAGGTTGGCGTGCCCGGTGCTTTGCAGTTCCGACAAGGCATCGTCTTGCCCGGCATTCACGCTGAAACGCATCGAGCCGTAATGCTTTTCGGTGTTTATTTTCTTGTCTATGCTGAAGTTGAACACATCTTCTTTCAGCGTCATACGGTGGTTTTCGGTGGTGGTGGTAGGCGTTTCGGCAAAGTAGTAAGTAGAGCTGTTGGAGGTGTTTTGGCGGAGAACGTTGCGGAAATAGTCGGCAGTTATGCGCACCTCGCTGTCGTTTTTCGTCTTCATCAGACGGTTGATGCTGTAGCTCTGCGACGTGTTGAAGCGCAAGCGGTCGGCTTCTATCGGTGCTTTCAGGTTAGGAACAGCGTACCACGACGAGAGCGAAGCCGCCCGTGGTGCCATATAGTCGAAGACAAAAGCAAAGCCCGACTGTGCCACATCTCTGCCCCGACGGTCGTATATGGCATCGTACATTATCTGTTTGCGCTTCCCTATCTGTATGGCATTGGCTGAACCGGCGACGTGCGATGGCTTTCCGATGGCAAGATAGGGGCGCAACGTTACCGAAAGACGGTCGCGGGCATCGTCTTTCAGCGTTACATTCATGGCTACATTGTCGCTGAAAACCTTGTCGCGCAAAGCCTTAATGGGTTGGTCGTGCTCTATTACCTCCGCCTTTTTCACGTCCTTTGCCTTTATGTTTTCGGTGAGTTTGTTGTACTTTCCGTCGCTAAGGTCAAGCCCTTCTACCGTAAAACGGCTGATGTCCTTGCCGTTTACACTTATCTTTCCGTCGCTTCCGACATGCACGCCGGGCAGTTTTGCCAGCACATCTTTCAACGAATTGTCTCTTTCCGATGCGAAACGGGTAAGGTCGAACGTAATGGTGTCCTTGCCACCCGTTATCGGTCCTGCCTTCACCGTTATTTCCTGCATCTCAAAAACCTTTTGCACCATTGCTATGCGGTTGCCTGTTGGGGCGGCAATGTGTATTCGCTTCTTCTCGTATTCCATTGCCGTGGCTTGCAACTGCAGTTCTTTCAGGTTGTCGGTGCTGTGCGTAAAGCTGAATTCACCCTTATCGTTGGTACGGCAAAAGGTAACAACCTTGCCGTCTTTCAGCAGCATTACGTTGGTTTTTACTATGGGTTTGTGGGTTAAAGAATCCACGACAACGCCCGAAATGCGGTTTTGCGCCGATGCGAGAAGGGCAAAAAGAAGAAATACGGAAAGCGCAAACACCCTCTCCCAGCCCATTTCTGACGAGCGGAAGAAGGTGTTTTTAGCGTTTATGGTTAATGTTTTCTCCATAGAAGAAGGTTTTATTGGTGGTTTACGGGGGCAGGTCTTGCATACCTGAAAGAGCGAATTAGTACAATTCGAGTGGATTGCTGGGCTGCGGTTTCGCCAATAATTGCTGCACTTCCGATTTCATTTCTTCGGACACTTCTATCTTTATTCCTTTCGCTGCAAATATATCTTCGGGCAATGCCTTGCGCTGATAGTCTACAAATTCCTTCATTGTTGAAGTGCTATACTTATCGAAATCGGAGTTGTAAGTAATGTTTTCGCCCTCTGCTGCCTGCTTCATGCCCACGCAGTCGAAGATGTATTGCTGCTTGGCATCGTAAGCACGGAGTATCAATCCCGGCAGTCCGCATAGCTTCCAAGGACCGTTATCCAATGGAATATCGGCGGTGAACCATGCCGTCCATGTGCGTCCTTTGAACGTACAGCGTGCCATTTGACAGTCGTAATTGAGGATTTGCTTCGTGCTATCGGCGATAATGTCCCACTTGGGCTGCTCCAAAGGCTCGATGATGCGGAAGTCTTCGCCAAGAACCTCGTCTAAATAAGTAGACTTTCCTGTAGGATAATTGCGATAGAAGTTCATCGAAAGGTTGCCTCGCGAGGGGGTTGAGGTCTGAATTTGAATGTTGTTTCCACCGAGAGACTTCAGCAAATTCTCCATATAAGCGCGGCGCGTGGCACTATAAAAGTAGCTTACCTTCTCGCCAACTTCGAGCTGCATGTCGTCGTTCTGGTAGTTATAACGACCCACCGAGTCTGTTTTCGTGGTGTCGCGCACACTCTTTGTACGATAAGTAATGGTGTACTTGAGCTTGTCGATAACTTTGTTCTCGTTCTTTTTGTTAGGTTTTGCACTCACGGTAAGCACTGCAAGGGCGAGTGCTGCCAATGTTAAAGTAATACGTTTCATCATCTTTCTATTGGGTTTTGTGGTTGTTTTTTCTGCATTTGCCTGCGCATTGATTCCTGTTGTGCTTCGGTTAGCTTGCCATTAACACTACCGCTCACCACCTTAAACGTTACGCCTTTGCCATTTCTATTCATAATATCCATGGGCGTGGTGTTGGCTTTTAGCTGCTGCAAGCTGCGCATAGAAGTTTCCTCGTAGTCGTTCAGATTGGCATCGAACACCATGTCGGGTGTGCCGTCGGTTTGCTTTAAGCCTACGCAATCGAAGATATAGTGGCGGGAATTGTCGTATGCGCGGAGCACAAGTCCCGGTAATCCGTCCAATTTCCACGGTCCGTTGTCGATTGGAATATCGGTTGCGAACCATGCCGTCCATTGTCTGCCTTTGTAATTGCAGCGTGCCATTTGGCAATCGTAGCCGAGAATGCGAGCCGTACTGTCGGGCATCAGTTCCCAGCGGGGCTGCTCTATGGGTTCTACCACGCGGAAACCGTCGCTGAAAACACGGTCTACATAAGTTGTTTTGCCCTCCGGAAAGTTCTTGAACAGCTTCCAATTGATGCTTCCGCCGCGTATGGCAGGTGCCGAGAACTCGCCTCTGTTTATCATTTCGATGCGCTGTTGCTCGTAGATATGGTTGGAATAGCTGTAAAAGAAACTCACCCGCTCGCCCACATCGAGGCGCATATCCTCCTCGTTGTAGATGAAACCGCCGAGCGAATCGACCTTTGTGGTGTCGGTAATGCTTTTCGTACGATAGGTAATTTCGTACTTTACCTTGTCTATCTTCCCTCCTTCTTTCGGCTTGGCATAAGTCGAAAGTGTGGCAGAAAGGTAAACGAAAGTAGTAAAAAGCACCCTTGGTATCATATCTTTATAATATAATGTTATTGCCGTTGCACCTACATTCCCTCAAAATAGCTTTGCAATTCCTTGGCTGCTGCTCCGTCGGCGTTGGTTAAATCTTTCAAGATAACTCCCTTTTCCATCAGTATGATGCGGTTGCAAATCTCGGAAACGAAGTTCAGGTTGTGGCTCGAAATCAGCACGGTAGTGCCGTGTTGCCGGTTCACCTCGTGGATAATGTGGGCTATGTTTATCTGCGACGATGGGTCGAGATAGTTGAAAGGTTCGTCGAGAATAAGCATCTCGGGGTTCACTATCATTGCGCCGATGATGCCAATCTTCTGTCGGTTTCCTTCGGAAAAGTCGCGAATAAGTTTCCCTGTGCCCATTATCTCGTCGCGCATCAGCGATTCAAAGCCGTGCAGACGTTCCGAAAGCGTTGCATCGTCGATGCCATAGACACCCGCAACAAAGTCGAAGAACTCTTCAGGCGTATAGTAATCGATGAGGAAACCTTTGTCTATGAACGACCCCGTGTATTGTTTCCACTCGAAATTCTCGTTTACGGGGTTGCCGTTAGAGAGCACACGCCCCTCGTTGGCACCGATAAGGTCGAGTATAAGGCGCATCAGCGTGGTCTTTCCGGCACCGTTATTGCCCACAAGTCCTATAAGTTCGCCCTTGTGGAGCTTCAGTTCGGGTATGTCTATCACGGTGTTCTGTCCGTAAATCTTCTTTAAATTCTCTATCTTTATTTCCATATTCGGCTATTGTTATCTTATGTTTTTGTTTTCTTGTATAAATGTTTCGTTCGGCTGTTAATTGCCTCTATACCGTTCAAAGTGGCGATAGCGTTTTGCTTCGTAACGGCGCGCTATCCACGCAATAGCATATTTGTGTACGGCAAATCCCACCACACCAAGTCCACTGAGCAAGATTCCGAAAACGTTTGCAGGCAAAACGGTCATCAGCAGTATGGGTCCTAACATCACGGTGAAGGCTATTGCAAAGCTCGAAGCACTGAAATCGGTACCTTGTGTGTTCATAAAACCTGATGCAAAGATGTCTATTGCCTTGGTGCGGAAACAGTAAGTGAGCATAACAAGATTGGCAAATCCAATCGAAAAGAGCATACTGCTAACCAGTATAAAGAGGTTTGTATCGAACAAGAAGTAAGTGGGGAGCAGCAACAAGAAGCTACCTACCGCCAACGGAGCGGCTGTATAGTATTTGCGCAACAGCAGTCGCTCAATGCTTACAGGGCGTGTCCACAAACCATCGAAGTAGTTTCCTTCCAATGCAAACGTAAGTTGCAGCATTATAATGGGCACCGTCATAATGGCAAGGGGCAAGATGATGTTGTTGTTGGGGGCTTCCGGGTCGCCATAACCTATATATCCGAACCAATAGGCTTCCAAGATAAGGAAGACGGGAAGTATTATCATCATACGCAATCGCTTGCCACGAAGGAAAGGACGCATCTCTATAAAGAACGCCGAACGGCGCGATTTGCTTACGTTTTTCTTCTTCCGCTTGTTCTCGTCGTAGCTGCGCAAATAGCCTAGATAGTAAAATTCAAGATAGAGGGCAATTGCGATGAGCACGAAGAAGTAGGCAATGTGTATGCCCCACGACATTCCAAGGAGGTTCAATCCGTGCATGAACGCCAACGACCACCACATAATCCAGCCCACTATTACTGCCGATTTCCATTCCCAACCCTGTGCGGTGCGGAGGGCAACGATAGCCAAACTGTTTATGTAGGATACGGAAAGCAACAGCAATGCCGATGCTAAGGCTGTGCCGAAAGGCATTGCAAAGAAACAGCCAACGGCTGCCGGCAACGCCCAAGCCAACGTCCAGAAGTTTGCAATGTTGGCAATGGCGATGAAAGCAATCCACGTTCGTTTACTGACAGGGCGCGATTTTATGTAGGCGTCCATAATGGCGGAGTCCGATTTGAATATCAATTTGGCTATCATATCGGGCAGAAGCATCATTGAAGCAATTATGGGGACAATGCTTTCCCACTTCAAATCCGCCATCAACCTCCATACTTTATCGTCTGTGCCTGCAAGCGTGGAAGCAAATACAATGGCTATGAGAAAATAAAAGTAGGCAGCAAGGAAAAAGTTTTTCCACTTAAAGTTGCGGCGTTTCTTCGTTATTTGCAGCTGTACAAGTAGTTTTAACATTTGCTTATATAGGATTTATTATTATGTTTTCAGTTACAAAGATATAAATAAAAACGATAGAAACCGCCAACTTTTTACGTTTTTATGATGCTTTTGGCAGAAAATAACACTGAAAGGCAGCCTTTGGAGGTAGGCGGAATGTGGTGTGTGGTGGCGTTGGGGCAAGGCTACGAGGTGCGTGGGAGGTATAGGTTTCCTAGATTTCCTAGAGCCCCTAGAGCCCCTAGGAGTTCTAGAAAAGCCCTTGGAAAACGCTTTAGCTTTGTAAAGTTTATTTATAAGAAAAACGATAATTTCGATTTTGCGATCCAAAAGCGTAGGTTTTGCAATGCAAAACAGCCGCTTTTACCGTGCAAAACCTACGCTTTCGCAACGCAAAACAATAGGTTTGGCAAAGCATTGACAGCAAGACAGTTATGCGGCAGCTACGCTTGCGAATAATATTTACACTTTTCTCGGCTTGTTTCAGAGCTTGGAACAAGAATTTAATGTTATTTTATATATAATGTAAAAAACTTCTTTTTCGGCTCTCGTTTTCAATTAAAAAAGTGTATCTTTGTCATGCAAATGAAATAAAACAATTTTCGTCAAGCAGAAAAACAAACAATGAAGTATGCCATTATTGCCGCAGGAAACGGCTCACGACTTGCAAAAGAAGGCGTAACAGCACCGAAACCATTGGTAAAAGTCAATGGCGAACCACTTATTGACCGCCTTATCCGGGTGTTTTGCGACAACAATGCCACCGAAATTGTGGTTATCTGCAACGAAGAAATGACCGATGTGCAGGCGCATCTTGCCCATATCCACCGGCACGGATTGGCAGGGAAGGACGTTCCGTTGCGCTTTATTGTGAAATCGACACCCGGCTCTATGCACAGCTTTGCGGAACTAAGTCAATGGCTCACCGACGAACCGTTTGTGCTGACAACGGTAGATACCATCTTCCGCGAAGACGAATTCAAGGCGTACATCGACGCTTTTACACGGGCTATCGGCAACGGTGTGCAAGCCTACATGGGCGTAACGACTTACATAGACGACGAAAAGCCGCTCTATGTAGGTACGGACGACGAACGCAACATTACAGGTTTCTACGACACGAACGAGGCGAACTGTGTCTATATATCGGGCGGCATCTACGGATTGCACCCGAAAACGCTCCGCACGCTCGACGATTGCATGCAGCGAAACGAAAGCCGAATGCGCAATTTTCAGCGTGCACTGATTGCCGACGGACGCAAAGCGGTGGCACACCCCTTTACAAAGGTGCTCGACATCGACCACGCTTCCGACATAGAAAAGGCGGAACAGTTCTTAAACAGCACGGCATGCGGACAATAGCCATACAGCGCGACCCACGCTTTTCGCCCAATTCGGTGGAGAAAGACCTTGCCATTCTCACGGCAGTGGCATTGCCGATGGGGGGCAGAATTGTAGCCGAGAGTCGGCTGAATATCGTCGATGTTGCCGAGGCGGACACGATATTGAACATGGGACGAATGCCCCAAACACTGGCTTTGCTCGAAGAAAACGCAGCCGAAAAGTGCATCGTGAACCCGGTGGCAGGCATCAGAAACTGCCAACGCAGCCGAATAACGGCACTGATGCGCAACGCCGCCATTCCCATGCCGCCCCAAGAGGGCAACAACGGCTATTGGATAAAGCGTGGCGACGAAGCTGCGCAGACACGAAACGACATACGCTATTGTGCCGACGAGGCGGAACTGGAAGCAGCAAAGGCAGCTTTCCGCAGTCGGGGCATCGCAAACACCGTGGTGCAGGCGCACATCGTGGGCGACATCGTGAAGTTTTACGGTGTCGAGGGTACGGCATTTTTTCGCTACTTCTACCCTACCGACGACGGCACGACAAAGTTTGGCGACGAGCAACGCAACGGTATTGCCCACCATTACCCCTTCGATTGGGAAGCATTGGCAACGACAGCCAACCGCCTTGCCGCAATTGCCGAAACGCCGGTGTACGGGGGCGACGCCATTATAACGGCTGACGGAGCGTTCTGCATCATCGACTTCAACGATTGGCCGAGCTTCTCAAGGTGCAGAGACGAGGCTGCAAAGGCAATAGTTGCCTACGTTGCGGCACGGCAGGAAATGTAGGAACGAAACCTGTCTGTTTCGTTTCCGAAGTGTAAGAAAACGAATTATGAACATAGAAAACAAATCTTTCAGCGAGCTGTTGAAGGCCTCCATGAAGTCTGACGAAACGGAGGAATGGCTCGATATATACTTCACACGCCCCGTCGGCTTGGCTTTTGCCTTGCTGTGGTATCGGTTGGGTGTTACGCCAAACACCATTACAATCTTGTCAATCTTCTTGGGTGTGGCGGCAGGGGCTATGTTCTACTTCCAAGACGTGTGGTATAATATAATAGGTGTAGTGCTTTTGGTGTTGGCAAACCTTTGCGATTCTACCGACGGACAACTTGCCCGGCTCACCAACCAACGTTCTATGAAGGGGCGATGCTTGGACGGTTTCGCAGGCGACACGTGGTTTGCAGCCATCTATCTTGCCATTGTACTGCGCATTTGGCATCAGCCCATGCCGGGCACAACAGAGGTTTGGGGATTTCTCGGACTCGCTTTGGGTGCCATTGCAGGGTTTGTTTGCCACGCACAACAAAGTTCGTTGGCTGACTACTACCGACAAATACACCTTTATTTCCTCAAGGGGAAGGCGGGTTCGGAGCTTGACAGCTATGCAGCGGAGCATGCTATCGTGGAGCGTTTGAAGGGAAAGAAGGGCGTGTTTTGGGATTGGGCGTTCCATTCCAACTATCAGAACTACTGCAAAAACCAAGAACGACGCACGCCGGAGTTCCAGAAACTGCGCCAAGAACTCAACGAACGCTACGGAACAGTGGAGAATATACCCGCAGAATGGAAGGAAAAGTTTCTCGAAGGTAGCCGTCCGCTGATGCCGATAGCCAACTTCCTGACGTTCAACTCGCGTGCCATACTTATTTATATAACGGTGTTGGCAGGCTGTCCGTGGGTTTATCTCTTCGTTGAAATTCTGCTCTACACCGTCGTCTATATGTTTATGCACAAACGACACGAAGACCATTGCCGAGTAATGAGAGAACTGTTAAATGCTTAAAGCACTATGATAAAAGGATATATATTCGACTATGGCGGCACCATAGACACCGCCGGCTGCCATTGGGGTATGAAGATTTGGCACGCCTGCGAGCAGCTTGGCTTCCCGATAACAGAGGAACAGTATCGCAAAGCCTATGTTTATGCCGAGCGAACATTGGGCAAAAATCCGATTATACAGCCCGACTTCACCTTCCGCCGCACATTGGAAGAGAAGATAAGGCTGCAATCCGAGCACCTGCAACTGCAAGGGCTTGTTGCCGCAACGGGCTTTTCGCTTGCCAACAAACGCGCCAAGATGGTGGAACTGCTCTACAACGACGTTGTCAGAACAGTGGCAGAAAGCAAGGAAGTGCTGCTGAAACTCAAGGAAAGCTATCCGCTTGTATTGGTGAGCAACTTCTATGGCAACATCGGTGTGGTGTTGCAGGAGTTCGGTTTGGACGGTATCTTCCAAGAAATCATAGAGAGCGCAGTGGTAAACGTGCGCAAACCCGACCCACGCATCTATCAGTTGGGCGTAGAAACCTTACAGTTGCCTGCCGAAAACGTCGTTGTGGTGGGCGACAGCTACACAAAAGACATTGTGCCTGCCCACTCCATCGGCTGCAAAACCGTATGGATAAAAGGTGAAAGCTGGACGTCCGACGAGCCGGAACAGGGCGTGGCAGACCGCGTAATAACGAGTTTGAAAGAACTGAATATATGAAAAAGACTAAAAGCATATATAAAAATAACAATAAATAGTCTAACAATCCGTTCAAAATTTTAAAACTAATAATAATGAAACAGGGAAAAGTTGCACCCGCAGAAGGTAAATTGGGAATTATGGTCGTAGGTTGTGGAGCTGTAGCGACTACATTCATGACCGGTGTGTTAATGGCTCGTAAAGGCTTGGCAAAGCCTATTGGCGCAATGACACAGTACGACAAGATACGTGTCGGGAAAGGAAAAGACAAGAAGTATCTTCACTACAAAGACATCGTACCGATTGCCGAAATGAACGACATCGTGTTCGGAACATGGGACGTGTACCCGCAAAACGCTTATCAGGCGGCTGTATATGCCGAAGTTTTAAAAGCAAAGGACATCGAACCTGTACGCGATGAGCTTGAGGCAATAAAGCCATTGAAGGCTGCTTTCGACAAGAACTATGCGAAACGCATCAACGGCGACAACGTGAAACAAGGCGTAACGCGTTGGGGAATGGTGGAAGAACTGCGCAAAGACATTCGGAACTTCAAGCAGGAGAAAGGCGTCAGCCGCATCGTAGTGCTGTGGGCAGCATCGACAGAGATATATGTGCCATACGAAGAAGACTTCCACGGCACGCTCGAAAAGCTCGAAACAGCCATGAAAACCGACGACCGCGAACACATTGCACCCTCTATGTGCTATGCCTACGCTGCACTTGCCGAAGGCTGTCCTTTCATTATGGGTGCGCCAAATACGACGGTAGACATTCCTGCCATGTGGGAACTGGCAGAGAAAACACGTATGCCGATTGCGGGAAAGGACTTCAAAACAGGGCAGACACTCGTGAAATCGGGATTTGCGCCTATCATTAAAACACGGTCTTTGGGCTTGAATGGCTGGTTCTCAACCAACATTCTGGGCAACCGCGACGGACTTGTGCTCGACGAACCTGCCAACTTCCGCACGAAAGAAGTGAGCAAACTCTCTACCTTGGAGACGATTTGCAAAGCCGACGAGCAGCCCGACCTCTACGGAAACATCTACCACAAGGTGCGCATAAACTACTATCCGCCTCGCAACGACGACAAGGAGGGGTGGGACAACATCGACATCTTTGGCTGGATGGGCTATCCTATGCAAATTAAAATTAACTTCCTCTGCCGCGATTCTATCCTCGCCGCACCGCTGTTGCTCGACCTTGCGCTCCTGAGCGACCTTGCTGCGCGCGACGGACGCTACGGCATACAACGCTTCTTGAGCTTCTATCTCAAGAGTCCGATGCACGATTATACGCAAGGAGAGGAAGCTGTGAACAACCTCTTCCAGCAATACACCATGCTGAAGAATGCTATCCGCGAAATGGGCGGTTACGAAGCTGATGAAGAAATTGATTAAAAGAACACAAAAAAACCGGGCAGCAAGAATGGCTTTCTTGCTACTCGGATTATTTATCGGGATAACAACGGCAGCAGCGCAAGACTTGCACTGCACTGTAATTGATGCACAGACGCAAGACACTATTGCGTATGCAAATGCCACATACAGAAGTTTAAAGATTGCAACAGCGGGCGACCAGTACGGCAAATTCACCATTGCAAGGCACAACGGACAAATGCTCGAGGTTACCGCAGTAGGCTACAAACCACGCAAAATAAGGATAACGGAAAAGACACCGAACGAACTTTTAGTTACTTTAATATCAATAACGAAGCAATTGGAAGGTGTTGTGGTAAAGGCGAAACGACGCCACAGGTATTCAAGAAAGAACAATCCGGCTGTGGAACTTATGCGAAGGGTTATTGCTGCCAAGCATAAGACCAACTTAAACAACCACGACTTCTATCAATACGACAAGTATCAAAAGGTTACGATGGCACTCAACAACATCACCCAAGCACAGTTGGAGACGGGAATGTTCAAGAATGCGCCGTGGTTAAGGGAACAAGTGGAAATGTGTCCTTACAATAACAAGATGATATTGCCTATCTCCGTAGACGAAACGGTTACGCAACACGTTTACCGAAAGTCGCCGAAAGATGAGAAAGAAATCATAAAGGGGCAGAGCACAAAGGGTATTTCGCAACTCATACAGACAGGCGAGGCGATGAATACCATCGTGAAAGACCTTTTTAAAGACATCGACTTGTACGACGACCAGATAGAATTGCTGCAGGCACGCTTCCCCTCTCCCATCGGTTCTACTGCCATCTCGTTCTACCATTTCTACATCGACGACACGGTAAAGGTGGGCGACGACGAGTGCATACGCCTCCAGTTTATGCCCGCAAACCAGCAAGACTTCGGTTTCCGTGGCGAATTGTACGTGCTGAACGACAGTTCTCTGCACGTAAGACGTTGCGATATGCAGCTCCCGGCAGGCACGGGCGTGAACTTTGTCGCAGCTATGAAGTTCAGACAGGAATATTCCAAGCTCACAAACGGCGACTGGGTGCTTACCACAGACGACATGATGGCAGAGTTGGAACTTGTTTCCATGCTCCGGCAAGTGCTCGTTATACGCACCACAGGCTTGCAGAACTACGCATTTGAGCCGATAGACCCTCACCTTTTCAAAGGAAAAGCAAAGAAAGCATACGACCCGAACGCGAAAATGCGCGACGATGGCTTCTGGGAGCAGCACCGCACCACTGCCCTATCGAAGAGCGAACACAATATGGACAACTTTATTAAGCGCATGGGGCGCACCAAAGGTTTCCAAACCGTTATGTTCGTGGTAAAGGCTTTCGCCGAAAACTTTGTGGAAACAGGCTCGGAAAAGACAGCAAGCAAGGTGGATATAGGACCTGTAAACACCTTCATTTCGAAGAACTACATAGACGGAATACGCCTGCGAGCTGCCGCACGAACCACTGCCAACCTAAGTCCGCACTGGTTTGCAGAAGGCTATTATGCCTACGGAACAAAGTCGAAAGAACACTATTACGGCGGTAAGCTGACGTATTCGTTCAAGAAACCCGAGTACCAACCTACGGAATTTCCTATCCGCACACTCTCTTTCGAGTCGTATCGCGACTTGGAATCGCCGTCAGACAAGTATCTCATACACAACAAAGACAATATCTTTATGACTTTCCGCCCCGTAAAGGTGGAGAAACTGTACCTATACAACAGGCAAAGACTGGGCTTCCAATGGGAAACCGACTACGGTCTTTCCACACAGATACAGCTGAACACCGAGAGCAACCGCCCATTGGGAAAACTCTATTACGAACGTATGGACGGCTCGTTTGTCGATAAAGTGCGCATGACATCGCTCACCGTAGGCTTCGATTACCGCCCCGGACAAAGCTACATCAACTCGAAACAGCGTCGCTTCGAGGTGAATTTAGACGCTCCGCAGTTCACGCTGACCCACACTATCGGTCTTAAAAACGTCTTAGGCGGACAGTTCAGCTACAACCTTACCGAACTTTCGGCATACAAACGTATATGGCTCGGCAGCTGGGGCAAGTTCGACATGCGACTAAAAGCAGGTGCGCAATGGAACAAAGTGCCCTATCACCTGCTCATTATGCCCCCTGTAAACACGTCGTACTTCGAGCATCAAGGGTCATTCAACTTAATGGAGAACCTCGAATTCCTCAACGACCGCTACGCACAGTTCAACCTTGCGTGGAACTTGGAGGGCAAAGTGTTCAACCGTATTCCGCTCGTGAAGAAACTGAAGTGGCGCGAATACCTCGCTTTCAAAGGTATGTGGGGACACCTTACCGACAAGAACAACCCACTGTTGCCGCAGAATGCCGCCGATACAGAGCTTTATAAGTTCCCCGAAGGCACCAACGTAATGGGCAAAAAGCCTTATTTGGAACTCGTAATAGGTGTGCACAACATCTTAAAGATGTTTGAAGTGGACTATGTGCGACGCCTCACCTACACCGACCTACCGGGCATTTCAAAGCACGGCATACGCTTCGGCTTCAACTTGGTATTCTAAAACAACGACACAAAAGGTCTGAAACAGCTATATAAAAAAGAATGTAGAGGCAAATCGAACATTTGTCCCTACATTTTTTTATTGCCTATTTGGCATTACACCTTATTATATATAGTAGCTCTTAGTTTTATTTATAAGTATTTAATTTACATATTTGAGAGCTTTCTTCAGTATCTCATATCCTTTTATAGTTAAAGAAGCATACCGTAGAAGTGCTTCGTTATTAGAGCTATACTTTGCACCTCTAAAGATACTATATCCATCTTGGTCAAGACTAAATATCATTCTATATAATCGTCCGTTATAATATATATGCTTATATTGGCAAATAGAATCTGTATTCATTGCAAAGCAACCTAATAGTCCTATAAATTCTTCTTCTTTTTGCTCTTCTTTATACTTATCTCCTACTTTATCAAGCAACTCTACCATTTGAATTCTTTCTACTCCTAATCTTCCCAATGTCGCAAGTAACTTAACAAAAGGTGTATCAGATAAGAAGCAAAAATCATCTGTTACACTTACTTTCTCTTTTCTATAAGCATCTTCAAAGTTGTCAAGAACTTTGGCTATATCTCGCACAGATTTCAGTTCTATTTCGACACCTATTGAGTTTAAAGCCCAATCAAATATTCTCTGATTCATTCCACATTTTTCTTCAATATGTGTATACAGTAATTCGTGTGCATACGCAGCTATTGAATAATGAAAAACGCGCTTCGAGAAAAACTTGTTAATGTAGCCTTCATAGTTAGAGTTACCATAGAAATTCTCGAAAGCTGCTTTTGTTGAATCAGAGTCCATAACAAAGATTATCTTATCGAATCCAAACTTATTTGGAAGTTCATCAAATTGTTTTTCTTTACCATCTTTATTGATAGTCTTGTCGCTGCATAGATAATGCCTATCGATATGGGCAGAAAAGATATTCAAGATTCTGAACAAATGTGCAGGGTCTATGCGGTCGAGGTCTTCTATAATGAGTACAGACTTTCCACCTTTGTTAGCAATACTCTGCGCAATCAACCAGCTTATTAAGTCTAATTCGTATATATTTCCTGCACCTTCAGAGAGGTTACCAATAATTTTTACAGCTTTTTCAAAATTTCCTTCTGTAATTCCTGCTTTGAAATCGTCAAACTCTTTACTTTTCTTTTCGATACCTTTTACAAGTGCCGTTACTCCTTTTAAGACAGCAGCAAACTGATTTCCGCTCCCAATTATAGAGGGAGCAAACTTGATAATATCCTTTAGTATATCGAATGAATTCTCATATACATACCACTGAACCAAGATATGGTCAGGAATATCGTCAATTGGAATGAAACTGCCATTTTGAATCAGCTGAAAAAGCAAATCGTGCTTGATATACTCCATTATTTGTTCGTTGGGCGCAATCTGGTAATTGACAGGATAGAGTGTGTAGAAAGTGTATTCATTGCTATACTTTTCTTTGAACTGATGCAGAAACTCCGTCTTGCCATCACCGAATTTTGCCGAGAAGATAGTTCTGTCTACATCGGATGCATTCAAATGATGGTAAAATTCTTCCAACTTTTCTGTTATGTCTATGTATTTCATTGACTAAGTGTTTTTGAAGTTAATAACGAGCGAAAACGGTTCTAATTTTGCCTTTCTGCAACGCAAAGAAAAGCAAACAATTGTCGCTGCGGCTAACGAGAACAAAGGTACGAAATTATTTGTTATGCGAAATGGTTTCTGCAAAGTTTCTTAAACCCAAATCGGTAATTAGGACGCATTTGCTTATATTTGCTATTACTCTAATGCCGATTTGGGTTAAAAATGGTAGAAAAACAGCTGTAAAAAGGCTGCAAAAGCGTAAATATTTTTCGCAGAAATATGTGTTGCGTAACCATCTTATTACCAACACTTTACAATACCTATTGTTTTGCGTTCCAAAACCGTAGGTTTTGCACGGTAAAAGCGTAGGTTTTGCAATGCAAAACCTACGGTTTCGCAACGTCAAAGCGATTATATCACTTTTTAACAGAATTATCTTTACAGAATAAGGGAGATTTGGGGGTGTTTGCATCGAGCTGCAAAACGAAAACGATCGGACTAATTTTGTGTTGCCTTATCCTCCGTAGTTTGCGATTTTCTTGCTGTCCGTGCCTGCTCAATTTTATCCTTCATGCTCTTTACATGTGCGATGGCGTGTTTGCGGGCACTGATTATCTGATAGCGATAGACAAGGCAGGTGATGGAGAAATATATGGCGGCTTGCACCCAAAGGGCAAACACTTGGGTGCGTATGTCGGCAAATGTGCCCCCCATAGACGACAGACGGAGGAAGCCACGCACACCGAAGGTAGACGGAACGAGCCACGACAGACCTTCCCAAGCACCGGGAATATTGCTCTGCGGCCAACTGACACCCGTCAGGAAAAGGAAGGGAATAGAAGTAAACACGACAAGCAGCATTACGTTTTCGCGATAACGAACAAGGCACGAAAGCGTCATACCGAAGAAAATAACCGATAAAAGATAGGGCACAAGCAAGCGGATAAGGTCGGTGGGCTGCGCCAACATCGTGAAGTGGAAGAAGCGTGGCACTGCCAAAGTGATGTAAGCCGACACCACACAATATATCATGAAGTAGCAAAGCGACTTGCCCAACACTATTTTCAGTATGCCGTTGTGGTGCTTGCTGATGGGTACAAGGTCTTGATAGCGGTTATTTTCGCGTGCCGTACCTGCCGAAAGACCAATACCGAGCAGCAGTGTTTGTTGCAAAATAAGTATCAGCACGCCGGGAAGAATGGCGTTTCCGTATCCGCCCGTAACGTTGAAGATGGGTTCTTCGACTATCTCCATGGGTTGCGTTCTCAATTCTTCGTCGCGCACGGTAACCGTTCCTATCATTTCTTTTTGCCGTTCCTTGCCCATGTCGAGCGACACATAGACTGCCGTTAGGTAAATGGCTTTGTAGGCAAGCATTATGCTCATGTCGCAATAAATGCTGACATGGGCTTGCTCTCCGCGGTTCAGTGTGCGCTCAAAGTCTTCGGGAAAGAGCATAATTCCGTTGGCTTTTTGGTGTGCCACAAGGGCTTTGGCTTCGGGAAGACTGTTGCAATAGTAGGCAGCCTTTACTTCGGGCGAGGCATCGAACATACGAATGAACCGGCGTGAGGTAGCCGTGTGCGATTGGTCTACTATCACAACGGGCACATCGCGCACCACTTCGTTGTTGTAAATCCACGAGTAAAGGAGCGGATAAAGCAACGGAACAAGAATGAAGAAGATAAGCACGCCTTCGTCTTTGATGGTGTTCTTCATCTCTATCCACCAGATGTAGCAGATAGAAACTATCAAGTTGCCATTAACGTCAGTGCGACGATTGTTTGATTTCTTACCCATAAATCACGCTCGAGCCCTCTTTCTTGCAAAAGGAAATAAACTTAATGCAGGGTTTTATAATGTTTTATTCTATTATTGTTTTGTATGAAAAGCATTGCGAACCACGCTCCGACAGTTGCCTCAAGGTATATATACATACTCCAACATCGCCCGTCGAATATTGCGAACCGTGAGCAAAGGAAGGGCTGCAAATGCCACGAGTGCCACCACGTGCGGCCATGCGTCTATGAGCGGATAACCGTTGAAAATGCTCATTTGGTACACCATATAATAATGTCGGAGCGGTATGAGCTGTACAATTGCTATGATGGGCGAGTCCATTGCAAACAGCGGATAGGTGGCACCGCAAGCCGAAAAGCCCACTACTGCCCATAACGAACAAACACTCATCGACATACGGAGCGACGGCATCAGTCCGAAAACAAATATGCCGAAGCCTTGCGACGATGCCACGGTGAGCAGTGCGAGCAGCAGTATCTTGGCAATTCCACCGGGGTGAGGGAAGTCTAAGTATCCGTAAACATACCATTCGTAGCCCAAAAAGATGGTGAAGAACACAAGGAACTGCGGCAACAACTTGCCCGAAATGGCGATGAAGATATTCTTTCCTGCCATTTGCATCCACTCTCTCGAACGTCCGAACTTCAGTTCCGTACCAATCGAATACGCCGTAATGAGCAACATGAACAGCATTAACACACCCGGCACCATAATTGTAGACAGGTAGATGTTGTAGCTCAGCCACGGATTGCCTATCGTATGCACATCAAGAGCAATGGGTTGGAGCTTTGCTTTTATCTCGCGTTCGGTTTTTCCGAGCATCTCAAGCTTTGCCGAGCCGATGGCTGCAGAGCCAAGTGTGGTGATGATTTTCAGGTCTTTGAAGAGCAAAGCCCCTGCCATAAGGCTCACATTGCTGTAGTAGAACGACACTTTGGGCTGTCTGCCACTGATGAGTTTCGCCGTGGTGCCTTCGGGAATGTACAGAAACGCATAGATTTTGCCTTGCTGAATGGCGCGCCGTGCTTCGTTTACGTTCGTGTAATGTGCCACCACCTTAGTGTTCTGAAAGGCATCTAAACGACGCACAAGCGAACGGGTTACGGTGGAATTGTCGTTGTCTACCACACCACAAGGCATATCTTTGGGTTGTCCGGCATTCATAAGCGACGTGAAAAAGAACAGCACGATAATCGGAAAAATTACCATGCAGAACAAGTAGATAGGCGTATGTAGCATCTGCCCTACCTCTCGTGCAGCTATTCTTATGATGCGTCGGAACACGGTCGGGGTTGTTTTTGCTTTGCTTGTTCTATTCTTTTTGGCGTTATTTCTTCAGTATCACCGACATACCGGGGCGTAATCCGTCGAACTTGCCAATGGGTTTTGCTTTCACTTGGAAGGTTTTCAGGTCGTATTGTCCGTTGGCTTTTGTAGCTTTCCACACCGCATACGTACCTTGGTCTTTAATAGAGGTTACCTGCAAATCGATGTCTTTGTTGAACGCAGGCAAGAAAGCCTTCAGCTTTGTGCCCACTTTCATACCGTTCAGCTGGTCTTCACGAATGTTGAAGGTTACCCAGACGTCGTTCACCATCGATATACTCATGATGGGACTGCCCAGTCCTACGAGTTCGCCCACCTTCGGATAGATGGTAGAAACCTCACCGTCGGCAGTTGCCCGCTGCACTGTTTCTTTCAAAATAGACTTCACCACGTCTACCGCCGAGCGTGCCGCCTGTGCTTGTTTCTTTGCTGCCCGCTTCGTTTCCTCACGCTTTCCGCTCGTTGCAAGCTCGTATTGAGCACGTGCCACATCTACTGCCGACTTCGTTGTCTCGAAAGCGGCTTCGGCTTCGTCGCGCTTTTGGGCAGAAATAACGCCCTCGTTGTATAATCGGAGCAGGCGTCCGTAGGTCTTTTCGGCTATGTCGTTGGCAGTAATGGCTTGTTGATACACCTTGTAGGCTGCTGTTATAATCTCCTGTCGGTTAGGTGCTTCCGACAAGTCGCTTAATGCTTCGGTTGCGCCTGCTGCGGCGGCGGCAACCTTTTCCTGTGCGCTGACCTCCGGAATTTCGAGCACTGCCAGCACATCGCCTTTATGAACGTAGTCGCCTTCCTTTACTCGCAGCTCGGTAATGCGCCCCGGCAGTTTGCAAGCCACACGGTATTCGCTGACTTCCACTTCTCCTTGTATAATCTCTTCTTCGTTTCCTAATGTGAAATAGCCTATTACTGCCACCGATACAACTACGGTGGCAAAGCCGAGAATGGCTAAAAGAATATTGTTATGTTGCGATTTTGCTGACATAATGAAAGCCTTTTATATTGTTGGTTTTATTTCTGTTGCAATTTTGTTTCGATATTTTGAAGCATACGAAGCGAAGTTTGGCTGCTGCATTTTCTGCTGTCTTTAGCCGTTTTTACAGTTCGCCAAGTGCCTTTTTCAGTCCTACCTGTGCGGTGCGCACGGCTATTTCGGCATCTATAATGGCTGTTTTTGCCGACAGCCACGCCGTTTGTGCCTGCATAACATCGGTAACAGTCATTACACCTTCGGTAAACCCGAGGTTGGCTACACGCAGGTTTTCTTCTGCCGATGCCATATTCTTGTTCGCCGTAGCAAGGCGCGAGTTTGCATTTTTCAAACGGAAGCGGTTCTGTTCCATCTCCAAACGTATCTTGTGGCGCACATCGCTCAGTTCCATTTGTGCCATTTGGGTAGCCGCACGAGCAGCCCGCACCTTGTATTTGCCTTCTCCCCAGTTCCAAATAGGTACGTGCAAGACGAGTCCAACGCTCCAAACGTCTCTGAATTTCTGCTCGAAACCGTTGAACGCATTGGGGTTTGTAATGGTGTAACCTGCTGTCAGGGCAAGGTGTGGTCGATAAAGCGACTGAATGAGCTTAGTGCTTTGCTTGGTTATATCGACCGTATTCTGCAATATTCGTACTTCGGGACGAGCATTGAAGGCTGTGTCCACATTATTATAATTGGTGGGCGTGAAGGCTGAAAGCTCATCGGTATCTTCGTCTTCGAGTTTCAAATCGCCATCAAGAGGCAGTCCGCAGAGTTGGCAGAGTGCCATTTTCGCAAGCGAAATGCCGTTTTCTATTTCCGTAATGGTAAGGTTTGCCGTGTTCACGGCTACCGAAACCTTTAGTCCGTCTGCCTTTGTCGCTACGCCGGCATCGTACATTTTGTTCACGTTATCGTGCAGTTTGCTTATCAAATTGCGATATTGTGTGGCAAGTTGCTCCTTTTTTCGTAGCGAAACTATGAGCCAATAGGCGTTGTCTACAGCGAAAAGCACAGTCTGTCGTTTCAGTTCGATGTCGTTTTGGGCAAACTCTTCACCAATGGCAGCTATGTCGTTCATGGCTTTTATGCCACCTCCCATGTATATAGGTTGCGTAACCATGATGCCTGCAGCGTACATATTCTTTGTATTTGTGCGCAATCCTTGACGTATTGTCTCGCCAATGTTGTTGCCTGCCTGCGACAATGGGGCGGTTATATTGCCCAAAACATCGCCCAGACGTTGTGCTGCTTCGGCTGAAATAATGCCCTGCTGCACCAGCTGACTGATGTTTTGTCCTATTTGTCCGTTTAGTTTATCCACCGTAGCCGACCCCAACGACGATAAAGTTTTCTTCTGTTTATCGTTGAGCAAGGACACTTCGCGCGACAGGTGTTCGTATCCTGCAATACCTGTAACGCGCGGCAGATATTTTGTCTTGGCTGCTTTGTGTGTATTTTCGGCTATATCGGCTGTAACACGCGATATTGCAAGCTGCTTATTGTTCGCCAAAGCCATCTCGCGGCAGCGTTGCAGCGATAACGTTTCTTGCGAAAAAGCCGATGGAACAGCTGTGAATAATATGCTGAAAAGCAACGTTAGTCTCATCATATAAACTTTGTTGTAACCAGAATGCAAAAGTAGAATATTTTAAATGCAAAGCAAAGAAAATTGTTCTATATTTTCTTTATTTTCGTTAAAGGGCGGAATTTTAGAGATAAAATGAACAAGTTTTATTTTTTTTTCTTACTTTTGCATAAACAATTGAACTTAATACAAAACTTAGAACAATTTCATTAAATGAACAAGAAGGGCTTTTTATATAAGGTATTCGACCTTTACTATGACGGTTTCAGAAGTATGACGATAGGCAAGACGCTATGGCTGGTAATTTTAGTAAAGCTCTTTATCATGTTTTTTATTCTTAAATTGTTCTTTTTTCCTAACTTCATCAAGCAGAATGCGAAGAAAGGAAACGAAGCCAAATTCGTAGAAACGGAAATGCTGAAACGGAATTAACCCCGTCAGCATGGGACTTACGGAGCCCTTCGACGATGAAAGACTACGAACAACGAGAGGTTCTCGAAACGCTCTGAAAGCAAAAACCGTGAATTAAAAAAGCGAACAAAATAAATTCTAACAGTTATATTATTCAACAATGGGAAATCTATTATTAACCATCGACCCCGATGTAGTGAACTGGTCGCGTGCCCAGTTTGCGCTCACAGCCATTTACCACTGGCTGTTTGTGCCGCTCACGCTTGGCTTGGCACTCATCATGGGTATCATGGAGACGTACTATTATCGTACGGGAAAAGAGTTTTGGAAAAAGACCGCCCAGTTCTGGCAACGTCTTTTCGGTATTAATTTTGCGATGGGTGTTGCCACCGGCATCATCTTGGAGTTCGAATTCGGAACCAACTGGAGCAATTACTCTTGGTTCGTGGGCGACATTTTCGGTGCACCGCTTGCCATCGAGGGTATGTTGGCTTTCTTCATGGAGTCTACTTTCGTAGCGGTTATGTTCTTCGGTTGGAAGAAAGTGTCGCGAGGATTTCACCTTGCATCTACTTGGCTCACAGGTATTGGTGCCACCATATCGGCTTGGTGGATTCTCGTTGCCAATGCGTGGATGCAAAATCCTGTCGGTTGCGAGTTCAATCCCGACACGATGCGCAACGAAATGACATCGTTCTGGGAAGTGGCTTTAAGTCCGATGGCCGTGAATAAGTTTACGCATACCATTACTTCGGCTTGGGTTTTGGGTGCTGCTTTCTGTGTCGGCGTCAGCTGTTGGTACTTGCTGAAGAAGCGTCATGTAGAGTTTGCACGCAAGAGCTTGAAGATAGGTGCTGCCGTAGGGCTTGTATCGTCGTTGCTTACAGCGATGGTTGGCGACGAATCGGCTTATCTTGTTGCAAAGCATCAGCCTATGAAGCTGGCAGCCATGGAGGCTTTGTACGAAGGCGGTAAGGGCGAGGCACTCACGGCAGTAGCCCTTGTCAATCCGTTCTCGCAGCCCGACTATATGAGCGAAACCGAACCGCCAATGAAGATAGCTGTGCCTAAGGTGCTTTCGTTCCTTGCCACACGCGATTTCAACGGCTATGTACCCGGTATTCGCAACATTATAAACGGTTATACAAAGGACGACGGCACCGTCGAACCATGCTCAAAGAGAAGATGGAACGCGGAAAGCAAGCCATAGCAGCTCTCAAGGACTATCGCGGCGGACAGAAAACGGAAGCCAATATAAAGACGTTGAAGGAGAACATGAAGTACTTCGGCTATGGCTATATTAAGAATGCCGACGAAACCGTGCCTCCTATCGGCATCAATTTCTGGGCATTCCGCATCATGGTAGGCTTGGGTGTGCTGTTCATTCTCGTATTTGCCGTTATCTTGTTTGTGCTTTATCGCAAGGACATTACCCGCGCCCGCCTTTTGCAATTGGCAGGTGTTGCCCTTATTCCATTGGCTTATATTGCCAGCGAAAGCGGTTGGTTGGTAGCCGAATTCGGGCGTCAGCCTTGGACAATTCAGGATATGTTGCCAACGTGGGCAGCGGTTAGCGACCTCAACAGCGGAAGCGTAGCTCTTACGTTCTTCCTCTTCCTTTTCCTCTTCACTGCCATGTTGTTGGTAGAAGTCAGCATTATGTGTAAACAAATAAAGAAAGGACCGGAACTATGACATACGAATTTTTGCAACATTACTGGTGGTTTCTCATTGCACTCTTAGGCGCATTGCTCGTCTTCCTGATGTTTGTGCAGGGTGCCAACTCCATGATTTTCCAATTAGGAAAGACCGATGTAGAACGCCGTATGCTGGTAAACTCTACCGGACGCAAGTGGGAATTTACCTTTACAACGCTTGTTACGTTCGGCGGTGCATTCTTCGCATCGTTCCCGCTCTTTTACAGCACCAGCTTCGGCTCGGCTTATTGGGTATGGGTCATCATTCTTTTCTCGTTCATCATTCAAGCCGTAAGCTATGAATTTCAGAACAAAGCAGGCAATCTTCTCGGTGTTAAAACCTTCCAGACCTGCTTGATTATCAACGGTATCGTTGGTCCGCTGCTCCTTGGCGGCGCAGTGGCAACTTTCTTTACCGGGTCGAATTTCATTGTAGAAAAGGCGAACATCGTGAACGAAATGCAGCCCGTCATCTCGCATTGGGCGAACGCTTCCCGTGGTCTCGACGTGTTGTTGAACCCTTGGGTGGTAGTTTTCGGCATTGCGGTTGTATTCCTCGCTCGTGTATTGGGCATACTCTACATTAATAATAATGTGGCAGACGAAGCCATTCGTTCGCGCGTTCGTCCGCAGTTGCTCGTAAACACGGTGCTGTTCCTCGTCTTCTTCCTCGCTTTCTTGTTGAAAACACTGCTTGGCGAAGGCTATGCGGTAAACGCAGAAGGCACCATCGTGATGGAACCGATGAAGTATCTGAACAATCTTCTCGATATGTGGTACTTGGCTATCGTTCTCTTGGTGGGCGTGCTGCTGGTGCTTTTCGGCATCGTCCGCACCCTTATGCAGAAAGATTACATCAAGGGCATCTGGCCAACGGGCATCGGCGTGGTGTTGGTTGTTATCGTGTTGTTCCTCATTGCAGGCTACAACAACACGGCTTACTACCCTTCTACCGCCGACTTGCAAAGCTCCCTGACCATCAAGAACAGTTGTTCGAGCGAGTTCACCCTCACCGCAATGTTCTATGCCAGCCTGATTGCACCGTTTGTTCTCGCCTATATCTTCTATGCTTGGCGCAGTATCGACAGCAAGAAGATTGACCGTAAGGAGATAGAAGACGACGACCACGCATATTAAAATTCTTTTTCATTTCATCGTTTTATCCTAAATAGCGATAAAACAATAGCTTCCGCACGATGTGCCACAATGTTGGTGCATCGTGTTTTTTGTGTTTTAACAGGGAAGGAATAGCGGGGGGGGCTAGAAAATCTAGTTTTCCTAGAATTTCTAGAAACTCTAGCATAGAAGTTAATAATAATTTTGCTTCTGCCTCCACAAAATTTCTACTGCTCCGCAAGCGCATTGCAGCGAAAAAAAATGGCTTGCAAAGCACGATTATGGCACAATTATTGTACCTTTGTCCATCGAAAATATCAATATAAATCATACATTATATAATATATGGAGAGAAACGATACACCCGTCTTGCTGCTTACAGGATACCTCGGAAGCGGAAAGACAACACTCGTGAACAAAATTCTTAGCAACAATAAAGGTATAAAGTTCGCTGTCATCGTAAACGATATTGGCGAGGTGAACATCGACGCCGACCTGATAGAAAAAGGCGGCGTGGTAGACCAACAGGACGATTCGTTGGTGGCATTGCAGAACGGTTGCATCTGCTGCACGCTGAAAATGGACTTGGTGCAACAGCTTAGCGACATCGTAAAGCAACACCGTTTCGACTATATCGTAATAGAAGCCAGCGGCATTTGCGAGCCGGCACCCATCGCACAGACCATCTGCGCTTATCCGCAAATCTATCCCGACCTTGCAAAAGACGGGCGTGCGGTATTGGACAGCATCGTTACGGTGGTGGACGCACGCCGTATGTGCGACGAGTTTTCGGCAGGAAACGACCTGATGAAGAAGGAATTGGGCGACGACGACATAGAAAACCTGCTGATACAGCAGATAGAATTTTGCAGCTTCGTGCTGCTGAACAAGGCTGACGACGTATCGCCCGAAGAACTGCAGAAGGTGCGCAACATTGTCCGCGCACTGCAACCGAAGGCAGAAATAATAGAGTGCAACTACGGCGATGTAGATTTCGACCGCATTCTCGACACCAAGGACTTCGATTTCGATAAGGTGGCAACGTCCGCTTCATGGATTGCTGCCATAGAAAACGAGGGCGACGACGAGCACCACGAACACGATGAGCACCACCACGACGAGCATCATGACGAGGAACACAGCCACCATCATCACCACCATCACCACCACGACCATCTTGAAAACGAAGAGCACGGCGAGGCATTGGAGTACAACATCGACACATTCGTGTACTACGCACGCCGCCCATTCGACTTAAACTTCTTCGATGACTTCGTTGCACGCAAGTGGCCGAAGAGCATTATCCGCTGCAAAGGACTGTGCTACTTCGACAACGAGAAAGATATTTGCTACGTTTTCGAGCAGGCAGGCAAGCAGGTTACGCTGCGCAATGCCGGTCAATGGTACGCCACCATGCCCGAATTTGAACTCCGTGAGTTCCTTGAGCGCAACCCACGCTTGAAGAAAGACTGGGAAGAACCTTACGGCGACCGCATGCAGAAGTTGGTATTCATCGGTCAGGATATGGACAAGGCTGCCATTAAGGCAGAATTAGATAAATGTTTGAAATAAGCCAATAAAGCAATTGTTATGAAAAAAACTATCGTCTTTCTTCTCTTCTGCCTCATTGCCGTATTGGCACAGGCGCAGACCGACACCCGCCGCGAGGTGGAACTCGTTACCGACAGCGGCACTATCCGCATTGCACTCTACAACGAAACGCCCTTGCATCGCGACAATTTCCTGAAGCACGTGCAGGCAGGCGATTACGACGGTGTGTTGTTCCACCGTGTCATCAAAGATTTTATGGTGCAGGCAGGCGACTTGGCATCGAAAACGGCAAAGGCAGGACAAATGCTCGGCGATACTCCCGAGGCTTACAGCATACCTGCCGAGATTTGCTTTCCAAAACTCTACCACAAGCGTGGCGCATTGGCGGCTGCACGCGAGGGCGACAACGTGAACCCCGAACGTGCCTCGTCGTCTACTCAGTTCTACATCGTGTGGGGACAGAAGTTCAGCGACCAACAGTTAGAATGGGCACAAAGCCGCATCGACAAGTACACCGACGGCAAGGCAAAGCTGACTCCCGAACTCTGCGAAACCTATAAAACGCTTGGCGGTACACCCCATCTCGATGGTTCGTACACCGTGTTCGGCGAAGTGCTCGAAGGGCTCGGCATCGTTGAAAAGATACAACGCACAGCCACAGACGACAACGACCGCCCCATCAACGATATTCGCATCGTAACGGCAAAGGTAGTTAAGTAAAAGTCCACACGCAGTTTTTATCGGTACAATCGCAAGTCATTGCGCACCGGAAGCGGTAGCAGCAAAGTGTAGGGGCGTGATTTATTACGTTCCTAACGTCTGCGAAAGGTAAACAAAGTACCTACAATTGGTAAACGAAATACCTGTGGTTGGTAAACGGAATATCTGCAAAAGGCAGACTGTACAACCCACGAAGAATAAAAAAAGCCCCGCAATTGCGGGGCTTTTCTGTTATTACCGGCTTGCTGTTTATTGCAAACCAAGGCTTTTCTTTATAGCTTCTATCTTCTCGTAAGCACGTGCACGGCAAGCCTTAAAGTCGGCTGCGGTCTGCATCTTGTCTTTTATTTCGAGATAGAACTTAATCTTTGGTTCGGTTCCCGATGGGCGAACGCTTACTTTTGTGCCGTCGGTGCAGAACCATTGCAGCACGTTGCTGGTATCGGGCATAACGAGTTTGGTTTTGTTTCCTTCAGCGTCTGTAGCCTCAAGACTTTGATAATCTTTCCACAAACATACGGTGCTGCCGCCCAAATCTTTCGGTGGGTTGGCGCGGAAGTTGCGCATCATCTGCTGAATTTCGTCTGCGCCGCTCTTTCCGGGACGTTCTACGTTGATTGTGTGCTCCTCGCTGAAGCCGTATTCCAAGTATATATCCATCAGCAAATCGTAGAGCGTCTTGCCCTTATCCTTTGCGTAAGCGCAGATTTCAGCCAAGAGCGCGCAGGCACTGACGGCGTCTTTGTCGCGGTTAAAGTCGGAAGCCATGAAGCCATAGCTTTCCTCACCGCCGCCGATATAGTTGTATTTGCCTTCGGAAAGGGCTATTTCGTGTGCAATCCACTTAAAGCCCGTGTAGCAGTCGCGCATTTCTATGTGCTGTTTCTTGGCGATTTCGGCAATCACTTCCGTGGTTACGATAGTCTTCACGATGTAGTCTTTCGGTGTCATCTTGCCCAATGCCTGACGGTTGGTGATGATATACCAAAGGAAAATCAAGCAAGTTTGGTTGCCGTTGATGAGAATCCACTCGCCGTTGCTGTCCTTGCAAGCCATGCCAACACGGTCGGCATCGGGGTCGGAAGCCATCAGAATGTCGGCATCGAGCTTCTTTGCATCGCGCAAACCGAGTGTGAGGGCTTCTGCTATTTCCGGGTTCGGACGGTCTACGGTAGGGAAATTGCCGTCTTTCACCATTTGTTCCTCTACGCAATGAATGTTTGTGAAACCCCAGTCGCGCAGTGCCCGCGGTATCATGACGCGACCCGCACCGTGCAACGGAGTGTAGACGATGCAAAGGTCGTGCTGCCGTTTGATTACCTCAGGGTCGATACAAACCGTCTTTACCTTTTCGAGATAAACCTTGTCTACCTCTTCTCCGATGATTTCGATAAGGTCTTTGTTGCCCTCGAACTTCACATCTTCTATCTTAACCAAGTTCACTTGGTCGATGATGCCTTTATCGTGCGGAGCCAGCACCTGTGCGCCGTCGTCCCAATAAGCCTTGTAGCCGTTGTATTCGCGAGGGTTGTGGCTCGCCGTAATGTTCACGCCGCCTTGCGCTTTGAAATGCCGAATGGCGAAAGAACATTCGGGTGTGGGGCGCAAATCATCGAAAAGATAAACTTTAATGCCGTTTGCCGAGAAGATGTTGGCAACGGTTTCGGCGAACAGACGAGAGTTGTTGCGGCAGTCGTGGCACACAACAACCGAGATTTGCTCTTTGTCTTTGAAGTTTATTTTAAGATAATTGGCAAACCCTTGTGTTGCCATGCCAACGGTGTAGACGTTCATACGGTTAGAGCCTGCGCCCATAATGCCGCGCAAACCGCCCGTTCCAAACTCAAGGTCTTTGTAAAACGACTCGACAAGAAGGTCTTTGTTTTCGCTGTCCAACATCTCCTGAACAGCCTTGCGGGTTGCTTCGTCGAAAGCAGGGGCGAGCCATTGTTTTGCTTTCTGCTCGCATTGGGCAATAAGTTCTTTGTTCTGCATAGTTTCCTGATAATTTTTTAGAGGGCTCTTTTTACGTCCCTCAAACGATTAGAAAATATAGTTGATGCTACCTGCGCACTGTTGCCATTGAACGAACGAAGGTATATCGCACGCATATAGTTCTGCAAATATACTGAAAAGATTGAGATTAATGGTGTAAAATCGCAATTATTTTTGTATTTTTGTATCCAATTTAGGAAAAAGAAATAAAACTAAAAGATAATGGAAATATATTTTCAGGGTGTCGTTCTTGCTGTCTGCACCTTTCTTATTATAGGATTGCTGCACCCCGCAGTGATTAAGTGGGAATACTATTTTGGCACGAAAGCGTGGTGGCTGTGGCTCGTTGGCGGCATTGTCTGCTGTGTCTGGGCATTGTTTGTTGCCGATATATTCTGGTCAGCACTGCTCGGCGTGGTAGGCGCATCGCTGCTTTGGGGCATCGGCGAGCTGTTCGAACAGGTGAAACGTGTGGAAAAAGGGTGGTTTCCGATGAACCCCAAGCGCAAGGAGCATATAAGCGCAAGGAATGAAGGCAACTTTAGTCTTGGTGGGGAAAACCACCGACGATGTTTTTATGCGTGCCATTGCCGATTATACAGGGCGCATAGCCCACTATCTGCCGTTCAACATTGTTACGCTGCCCGAACTTAAGAACACCAAAAAACTCTCGGAAGCGCAACAGAAAGACCGCGAGGGCGAAATGATATTAAAGGAAATACAGACGGCAGACACGGTGGTACTGCTCGACGAGCACGGCAAAGAGTTTCGTTCGGTGGAGTTTGCCGTGTGGTTGCAGAAGAAACAGAACACTGCCAAGCGGCTCGTGTTTGTCATTGGCGGTCCTTACGGTTTCTCAAAAGCGGTGTACGACCGTGCCGACGAAAAGATTTCGCTTTCCAAAATGACCTTCTCCCACCAAATGGTGCGCCTTATTTTCGTGGAACAACTCTATCGGGCGTGCAGCATTATCAAGGGCGAACCGTATCACCACGAGTAGAAAGCAGTGCGATATAAATACGAAAAACACGGTCGCTCCACTCTCCAACCTCCCCTTGTGCAGTAGAAAGCGGTGCGATATAAACACAGAAAATACGCCATAAAAGTGTAAACATTTTTCACAAGTGTATCTGTTGTGTAACTCATTCGCTGTCAATGCGTTGCAAAACCTATTGTTTGGCATTGCAAAACCGTAGGTTTTGCACGGTAAAAGCGTAGGTTTTACAACGCAAAACCTACGGTTTCGCAACGCCAAATCGAAATTATCACTTTTTAAGGGAATTATCTTTACAAAATCAAAGCTGTTTTTCGAAGAACCGACCTTAAATATTAAAAGGAAAATCAGCTGCGTTCACTTTCTACCGAACGTTTTCGTTCAGCCGGATGAGCAATGCCAAATTTATTTGAGCATTGCCATGGCGAGAAAACGCACTTTTCGAGGAAAGAGAAAAGAACCATTGTTTGCGAAAAAGAAGAATTATGAGTAACTTTGCAGAAAAATAAGAAAGCAGTATGAAAGTTTGCATTGCCGAAAAACCAAGTGTGGCACGCGACATTGCCCGAATACTTGGAGCAACAAGTTCGAAAGACGGATATATGGAAGGTAATGGTTATCAGGTAACTTGGACCTTCGGGCATCTGTGCGAACTAAAAGAGCCTAACGACTATGCTGTGAATTGGAAACACTGGAGCTTGGCAGCCCTTCCGATGGTTCCTGCAAGGTTCGGAATAAAGCTGATAGAAGACGAAGGGATAAAAAAACAGTTTGCAGTCATCGAACGTCTGTATCGAAATGCAGAAGAAATTATAAACTGTGGCGATGCCGGACAAGAAGGCGAACTTATTCAACGTTGGGTAATGCAAAAGGCAAAAGTAGCCTGTCCCGTCAAACGACTGTGGATTTCGTCAATGACCGATGAGGCTATACGCAACGGATTTGCCAATCTGAAAGACCAAAAAGACTATGAGCCGCTTTATTTGGCAGGACTTTCGCGTGCCATCGGCGATTGGTTGCTGGGCATGAACGCCACTCGTCTTTATACATTAAAGTATGGAAACAACCGTTTTGGCAAGAACGCACAAGTGCTTTCCATAGGGCGCGTACAGACACCGACGTTGGCTTTGATTGTAGAACGACAGAAAGAAATAGACAATTTCAAGCCGGAACCTTACTGGGTGTTGGCTACCATCTATCGGGAAACGCAGTTTACAGCGACAAAAGGTAAATTCACATCGAAGGAAGAAGGGCAAGAAGCCTTCGCATTAATAGAAAACAAACCTTTTGAAGTAACTGCCGTAACAAAGAAAAAAGGTATCGAACAACCCAAGCAACTTTACGATTTGACTTCTTTGCAAGTAGATTGCAACCGCAAGTTCGGGTATTCTGCCGAGATGACACTCAACACTATTCAAACACTTTACGAACGAAAATACACCACATACCCACGTGTCGATACGCAACATCTTACGGACGACGTTTACAAAGAGTGTCCGCAAATAATGAATGCGCTGTTTCAAGTCGCCTTTGCCGCACGGAAGCCATACGCAGACTTGGTGAAACCCTTGGGAGGAAAGCCACTTCCTAAAAGCAAACGTGTATTCGATTCGTCGAAAGTAACCGACCACCACGCCATTATACCTACCAACGTAATTCCTCAAGGATTAAGCGATGCGGAACGAAATGTGTACGACCTTATTGCAAGGCGTTTCATTTCGGTGTTCTACCCCGATTGCAAGTTTTCCACAACCACCGTTCTCGGCAAGGTAGACCAAATAGAATTTAAAGCGTCGGGGAAAGAAATACTCGACGAAGGCTGGCGGGTGGTTTACAAGCAGAATACTGAAAAGCAAGCCATAGAGGAAGGAAGTGAGAAGAATGAAGCTGCAGAGAGAATACTTCCCACATTCGTTAAAGGGGAAAAAGGGGAACACTCTCCTACTCTAACTGAAAAACAGACGGTTCCGCCAAAACACTATACAGAAGCTTCATTGCTTCGCGCAATGGAGACGGCGGGCAAATTGGTAGACGACGAAGAACTAAGAGCAGCACTAAAGGAAAACGGAATCGGGCGTCCGTCGTCTCGTGCGGGTATTATAGAAACGCTTTTCAAGCGCAATTACATTCGCAGGCAGCGTAAAAACCTAATTGCAACCGAAACAGGAATTGCACTGATAGATACCATTCACGAGAAATTGCTTACTTCTGCCGAACTTACCGGCATCTGGGAGAAGAAGTTACGCGACATCGAACATAAGAGATACGATGCCGGACAGTTTATAAACGAACTGAAAGAACAAATATCGAACATCGTAAACGATGTGCTTGCCGACAACTCTAACCGAAAAATCGGAGAAGCAACACAAAGCACATAAGATAAAGAAGAAATAGAAAAGCAGTATCTTGCAATATATTTGCCGTTGTTACGTTTAATATAAATATGAATAAACGCCAACTTGCATACAATAAAATAAAGCACCAAAAACATTACGGCACACAAGTTTTTGGATTGTTTCTGCTATGTACCATTGCTTTGCTTCTGCACAGCTGCGGTATTGATAGAAACATAAAGAAAGGTGAAAAGTTTCTTGCCATCGGCGAATACCACGATGCTGCAACGCAATTCAAGACTGCTTATCAGCGCACACCTGCAAAAGACCGTGCCCAAAGAGGACAATTGGCTGCAAAAATGGCATTATGCTACGACCGGATAAGCTCGTCGCAAAGAGCCATTGCAGCCTATCGGAATGTCATCAGATATAAGCAGGACGACAAAGACACCCACTTGAAGCTGGCTGCCAACCTTATGAAGGTGGGTGCTTACCCTGAAGCGATAAAGGAATACAATATCGCATTGGACTCTATGCCTGACAACGACATTGTAAAAGAGGGCTTAACGGCTGCCACCAAGGCATCTGCAATAAAGGAACAAGGGTCTTACTACCAAGTTAAAAAGATGGATAAGTTCAACTCTCGCAGGCAAGACTACTCGCCAATGCTTTTCGGCGACCAATACAACCAACTCTATTTCACCTCTACGCGCAACGATGCGCAAGGCGATGAAGTAAGTAGTATAACGGGCGTAAAGCCCGGCGACATCTTCGTTAGCGAAAAAGATGAGAAGGGAAAGTGGACTACTCCTCACACAATAGAAAGCGGTCTGAACTCTGAAGCTGATGAAGGGACACCCGCTTTCTCCGTAGACGGACGGGAAATGTATATCACTCAATGCCTTACCGACCCTACTTATCCTCGCTTTGCACAAATAGCAGTAAGCAACCGTGCTGATGCAGCATGGGGAAAGCCCAAGAAATTGGAGATTACACGCGATACTTTATCGAGCTTTGCCCACCCCGCCCTATCGCCGGACGGCAACTGGCTCTACTTTGTCAGCGATATGCCGGGTGGTAAGGGAGGCTTCGATATTTGGCGAGTTCGCCTCATAGGCGGTACAACCGGCGGCGTTGAAAATCTTGGAGCACCTATCAACACACCCGGTAACGAAATGTTTCCCACGTTTCGCCCCAACGGTGATTTGTATTTCTCATCGGACGGACATGGCGGCTTAGGCGGTTTAGATATATTTATTGCCAAAGTCGGCAAAGACAGACACTACCACATAGAGCACCCGGGCTTCCCATTAAACTCGCAAGGAGACGATTTCGGTATGACTTTCGAGGGGAAACATAATCGCGGTTTCTTCTCTTCCAACCGGGGAGATGCCCGTGGTTGGGACCATATTTATAGCTTTGAGTTGCCCGAAGTCATACAAACCATAAAAGGTTGGGTGTACGAAATGGAAGGCTACGAGCTTCCTGCAGCACAAGTTTTCTTGGTTGGCGACGACGGTACGAACTTAAAACTGTCGGTAAAAGGCGATGGTTCGTTTGAGCAGGAAATCCGTCCGAACGTGAATTACATCGTCTTAGCAACTTGCCAAGGATACTTAAACCATAAAGAAGAGTTAAGGGTGGAACCCGTTACGGTGTCGAAAGAGTACACGTTACAATTCCCATTGGCAAGTATTCGTGTACCCGTATTGATTGATAACATCTTCTACGATTTCGACAAAGCTACCCTTCGACCTGAATCGGAAGCTGCATTGGACAAACTTGTGAAGCTCCTTGAAGAGAACCCGAATGTTACTATCGAGCTTTCAGCGCATACAGACTATAAAGGTTCGGCAGAATACAACAAACGTTTATCGCAACGCCGTGCTGACGCCGTGATTACCTATCTCATTAAGAAAGGCATTGCAGCCGAACGCTTGTCGCCTGTCGGGTATGGAAAGGAGAAGCCAAAGGCAATTCGCAAGAAAGTTGCTGAGAAGTATCCATGGTTGAAAGAGGGCGACGTACTTACAGAAGAATATGTAAAGGCATTGCCAAAAGACAAGCAAGAAACGGCAAACCAGATGAACAGACGCACAGAATTTATAGTCCTGCGCACCACTTACGGCATGTTCGACGAGAAGGGTAACTTGAAAAATCCGCCGAAACCGAAAGAGAAAGAACGTTTGGAAGACGAAGGAGATGTTTATTTCGATTTCCAATAAGCAGTTGAACAGAGACAATAATGAGCGAGAATAAGCAAGCTATAGAAACCGTTTTAAACAAAGAAGTCGTTGGAACCGTTCTTCCAACGGCTTTTGAAGTTTACACAAAAACGCTGTTCGGAGAGGAACGTTACAACGTTTTTTGCAAAGCATTGCAGCAACCTTCGCCCGTCAGCATACGTCTAAACCCTTTTAAAACAAGCGAGACGACAAAAGTAGCCGATAGCTTTGCCCCCGCTCCTGTAGGTTGGTGTAAGGAGGGTTTTTATCTAAATGCACGCCCAAACTTTACGTTCGACCCGCTCTTTCATGCAGGTGCGTATTATGTTCAAGAGGCTTCGTCGATGTTTCTCGCCCATATCTTACGCTGTTTGGTAAGAAAACCTGTTGCCTTACTTGACCTTTGTGCTGCTCCCGGTGGCAAAACCACTTGCGCAAGAACCGCAATTGCAGAAGGCAGCATTGTGTTTTCCAACGAGCCGATAAACAAACGAGCACATATTTTAGCAGAAAATGTGCAGAAGTTCGGGCACTCCGGCGTGGTTGTTACCAACAATTATCCAAGGGATTACAAGAAAACAAAGCTCGCTTTCGACGTGATTGTAGCCGATGTGCCTTGCTCCGGTGAGGGTATGTTTCGCAAAGAACCGCAAGCTATCGGCGAATGGAGCGAGCAAAATGTAGAGAACTGTCGGCAACTACAACGTGCCATTATAGCAGATATATGGGACAACCTGAAGCCGGGAGGGCTGTTGGTTTATTCTACTTGTACGTTTAATGCGCACGAAAACGAGGAGAATATAGCGTGGATATTGAGCGAATACGATGCAGAACTATTGGAAATGCCCACCGAAAAAGCTTGGAACATAACCGGGTCGCTCATCGATAATCCGCTGAAAACGCGCGAACCCTTCCCTGTTTATCGTTTTATTCCCGGCTTTACACAGGGAGAGGGCTTGTTTATGGCTGTTATAAAGAAAGGTGGAACAAGCACAAACCTTGAGCCAAACGCAGAGAAACTTGTGGCAGAAGCCTACAAGAAGCTGAAGGTTATGGCACACGGAGTAAAGCAAAGCACCACGAAAGGCAAAAAAATAATACCCGACCACAGTCTGGCACTTTCGATAAATGGCGACAGAAGTGCCTTTGCCGATGTAGAAATAGACTACGATACGGCGATAAAGTACCTGCGCCACGAAGCCATAACGCTCCCTGCAACAGCCCCAAAAGGCATTGTTACCCTTGTGTATCGCAGCCACGCCATTGGTTTTGCCAACAATCTCGGCAACCGTGCCAACAATCTTTATCCGCAAGAATGGCGCATTAAAAGCAGCCATATTCCAAACGAACAAATCATTCTAACATAGACAGCAACATGAAACAATATCTCGACCTACTTCATCGCATCGTAACCGAAGGTGTGCAGAAAGGCGACCGCACAGGTACCGGCACGTTATCGGTATTCGGACACCAAATGCGCTTCAACATGCAAGACGGCTTTCCGCTTCTCACAACGAAGAAACTCCATTTGAAAAGCATTATCTACGAGCTGCTATGGTTCTTGAAAGGCGATACAAACGTGAAGTTCCTGCAAGAACATGGGGTAAGAATATGGAACGAATGGGCTGACGAAAACGGCGAGCTTGGTCCTGTTTACGGACACCAATGGCGGTCGTGGCCGGACTATAAAGGGGGAACTATCGACCAAATTCAGCAAGTTGTAGATGCTTTGCGCCACAATCCGAACTCGCGCCGCATGCTCGTTACGGCTTGGAATCCGGCAGAAGTAGAAGATATGGCACTACCTCCCTGCCACTGTTTGTTCCAGTTCTATGTGGCTGAAGGCAAACTTTCGCTTCAGCTCTACCAACGTTCGGCAGACACATTCCTTGGTGTGCCGTTCAACATTGCTTCCTACGCACTGCTGTTGCAGATGATGGCGCAGATTGCAGGATTGGAAGTGGGCGACTTTATACACACAACGGGCGACACGCACTTGTATCTTAACCATTTGGAACAAGCAAAGTTGCAGCTTACACGCACGCCACGCCCACTGCCAAAGATGAAAATCAACCCTGACGTAAAAAGCATTTTCGACTTCAGATACGAGGATTTTGAACTGACCGACTACAACCCGCACCCGCACATTGCAGCTGAAGTGTCGGTTTAACCCAAATCGGTCGTTAGCGTCCTTGACCGGTTTTGTTCGATTGTCGAGCAGATGTGCCGACGTTTCATCGAAGGCGTAGCGGGCTACGGCGAGATGGAATGGCTGCGCAGATGCCGGCAAGCGGACGAAAGCGGTAAGGAAGCATGACGGTAATAACAAAGATAAGCAAATGCGTCCCAATGACCGATTGGGGTTTAAAAGAATACTGACAAATTAAGAAACATGAAGATAAACATTATAGCAGCGGTGGCAAAGAACCGGGCCATCGGCTACAACAACGACATGGTCTACTTCATTAAAGAAGACTTGCGTAGGTTTAAACAACTCACAACGGGACATACGGTTATCATGGGGCGGCGTACATTCCACTCGCTTCCGAAAGGAGCGTTGCCCAATCGCAGAAACATCGTATTGAGCCACACCCAAACCGACTTCCCCGGTTGCGATGTCTATACTTCCCTCAGCGAGGCTTTAAAGCATCTTGCCGACAACGAAGAAGCCTTCATCATAGGTGGCGCGAGCCTTTACAAAGAAGGTCTGGCAATTGCCGACCGCCTATACTTAACTGAAATAGAGGCTGTTCCGCCCCATGCCGACGTCTTTTTCCCGGAATATAACGATGGTACGTGGGAGGTGGAAGCAAGGCAAGAACGCCCCGAAACCGCCGACACTCCGGCTTACGCATACGTGGACTACGTGAGGAAAAAATAGAAAACGATAAAAGAAAGGCAAACAAAGCCTTAGTTGTATCATTATTCGGCGCAAGCAATAATTCAGGTGTGCCTACTTTAATAAATACGTTAGTTCGGTATAAAAAAGCAGGCTAAGCAAGTCATCGCGCAGATGTTTTTAAGCCAAATCGCTGATGAACCGGTGAGCGTTTTTCGGTTTGACTTTGTAAAGATAATTCTGTTAAAAAGCGACAATTTCGATTTGGCGTTGCGAAAGCGTAGGTTTTGCGATGCAAAACAGCCGCTTTTACCGTGCAAAACCTACGGTTTTGGAATGCGAAACAATAGGTTTTGCAATGCGTTGGTAACGAGATAGTTACGCAACAGATATTCTTGTGAAAAATATTTACGGTTTTATGGCCTGATATTCGCCTATTCAGAACACAAAAGCCACGCACTTTACGGTGCGTGGCTTTGCTGTTTATGAGGGTAAAAATCAGTATGAACGAGCAATGATGACACGGTGCTTTGCAGGTTTTCCGCTCACCATATCCACACCTTCGGTTTGTTCAAACATGAACGGAACGCAGCGAATGGTGGCTTGCGTGTCTTCTTTAATCTTCTCTTCGGTCTCGGTTGTGCCGTCCCAGTGGCAGAGGAAGAAGCCGCCGTCCTTTACTTTCTCCTTAAATTCTTCGTAGTTGTCGCACTCGCGAATGTTTGCGTTGCGGAAATCCAATGCCTTTTTGTAGATGTTGGCTTGAATATCGTCGAGCAAATTCTTTATGCGTTCAACAATGCCGTCGAACGAAACGTTTTCTTTTTCCAAAGTATCGCGACGCATTATCTCGATGGTGTTGTTCTCCAAGTCGCGTCCGCCCATTGCCAAACGTACAGGCACGCCCTTGAGTTCGTAGTCGGCAAACTTGAATCCCGGGCGTTTGTTGTCGGAATCGTCGAACTTTACGCTGATGCCGAGCTGTCTAAGTTCGTCGATAACGGGTTGCAGCTTTGCCGTAAGGGCTGCCAACTGCTCTTCGTTCTTGAAGATTGGCACGATAACAACCTGCAGCGGAGCTATCTTCGGAGGCAGCACGAGCCCGTTATCGTCGGAGTGTGTCATAATGAGCGCACCCACAAGGCGTGTGCTTACACCCCACGATGTTGCCCAAACGTATTCGGGTTTGTTCTCTTTATTGAGGAAAGTAACATCGAACGACTTTGCAAAGTTCTGCCCAAGGAAGTGCGATGTACCGCTTTGAAGTGCCTTTCCGTCCTGCATCATCGCCTCGATGGTATAGGTGTCCAATGCTCCTGCAAAGCGTTCGGTTTCGCTTTTCACACCCTGAACCACAGGAATGGCGAGCCATTGTTCGGCAAAGTCGGCATAAACCTTCAGTATTTTCTTTGCTTCGTCTACGGCTTCTTCGCGTGTAGCGTGCGCCGTGTGCCCCTCTTGCCACAGAAATTCCGATGTGCGGAGGAAGGGACGGGTGCGCATTTCCCATCGCATGACGTTGCACCACTGGTTGCACATCAATGGCAGGTCGCGGTAAGAGTGTATCCAATTCTTATAGGTGTTCCATATAATGGTCTCGCTTGTCGGGCGAATAACGAGTTCTTCTTCGAGCTTTGCCGCAGGGTCTACCTCCACGCCGCCCTCTTTCTCGTTGGCACGCAGGCGATAGTGTGTAACCACGGCACATTCCTTGGCAAATCCTTCTACGTGTTCGGCTTCGCGAGAAAGGAAGCTTTTCGGGATAAGGAGGGGGAAATAAGCATTCTGTGCACCTGTTTCTTTAAACATTTTGTCTAACTGTGCCTGCATGTTCTCCCATATAGCGTAACCGTAAGGCTTAATTACCATACAGCCGCGAACAGGCGATTGCTCTGCCAAATCTGCTTTTACAACCAAGTCGTTATACCATTGCGAGTAGTTTTCGGCACGCTTGGTAAGTTCTTTGAGTTCTTTTGCCATAATCTATATCTATTTTTTTTCTTATTCATCATTATAGGTAAATTCCCCAACAGAATAGGAAATTCCCCTTGACAGATTAGCCTAATAAGCGTAATTTTGTGCAAAATTACAAAAAAAATGTTGGCAAACGACGTATCAAAACGAAAATTGTTGTATCTTTGTTCTGCTAAAGGCGGACAACACTCACATAGCTGATGCAGGATAAACATTAACAAGCGGGTTCGCCGACACGTAACATATATAAGGTAAAAAGTTTAAAATTATATACATTATGAAGAATTTAAAGACTATCGTAGCGGGACTTTGTGTAGCTACTCTCGTATCAAGTTGTGCAACAAATCAGGGAACTTACAGTGCCGGAGGTGCCGGCGCAGGTGCTGTGCTCGGCGGTATCGTGGGCAACATTATCGGTAAGAACACGAAAGGCACCATGATTGGTGCGGCAGTAGGTGCGGCGGTAGGTGCCGGCACAGGTGCGATTATCGGTCGCCACATGGACAAAGTGAAAGAGCAAACTGCTGCTCAGGTGGACAATGCCAAGGTGGAGACAGTGAAAGATGCCAACGGTTTCGACTGTGTAAAGGTTACATTCGATTCGGGTATCCTCTTTGCAACCAACAGTTCAACCCTCAACGCAGCTGCAAAGAAAGACCTTACGAACTTTGCCGGCGTATTGAAACAGAACAGCGATTGCGACGTTGCCATTCAAGGATATACCGATGCATCGGGCAACGACAACATAAACATTCCGCTATCGGAGAAGCGTGCCAAGTCGGTATCTACCTACTTGCGCGGTCAGGGTGTATCTTCAAGCCAAATTCGCACCGTCGAAGGTCTTGGCAGCTCTAACCCAATAGAGAACAAACGTGTAAGTCAGGCGAACCGCCGTGTAGAAGTTTACATGTACGCATCGAGCAAAATGATTGAAAAAGCCAATAATGGCAGATTGTGATAAATATTTTTAAAGACTGACAAACATCTACAAACGAGGCGCACTCCATTCGTGGGGTGCGCCTTTTTTATGGGTATTCGCAGAGGGGGTTCTAGTATTCCTAGAGGTTCTAGAGGTTCTAGTATAGAGCCTAAAAGCAACCTTTCCTTTGCAAAGATTATTCCCAAGAGGTGTGCAGGTAAAACAGGCAGCTCTCCGCATGAAACTTCTGCCACGCCGTTTTTTTGTTTACATCAGCATCGGAACAACGAAGCGTGCCAAGCAATAGCCGCCAACGATGAGCCAACAGAAAATAATGGCAGCAAGCAGGAAGGGCTTGAAACCTGCTTTCTTGAACTTGTCGATGCTCGTTTCAGCACCGAGTGCCGTCATAGCCATCGTAAGCAGGAAGGTGTCTAAGGTAGTAATGCCTTTCACAACTTCTTCGGGCAGCAGGTTGAAACTGTTGAAACATATAACGAGCAAGAACATAATGGCAAACCAAGGCACCTGTATCTTGTTCTTCTGCCCCTCTGCACCCTCACGTCTTGCAACGTCTTTCGCCACAAAAAAGGCGATGACGAGCAGCACGGGCACAAGCATCATTACACGAATCATCTTCACAATAATGGCGTTGTCGCTGATAGCAGCCCCCATGGCATTGCCTGCTCCTACGACGTGGGCTACTTCGTGAATGGTGGAACCTGCAAAAATGCCCATCTGTTGAGCGGGCAAATCGAACACGCCGGCACGATAAAGAACCGGATAAAGGAACATTGAGAGCGTGCCGAAGATAACCACCGTTGCCACAGCCACAGCGGTTTTGTAGGGTTTCGGACGTATTGCACCGTCCACACCCATTACCGCAGCAGCACCGCAAATGGCACTGCCGCAAGCCGTAAGCAAGGCTATACTGCGGTCCATCTTCAACAGTTTGCCCACGAAAAGACCAAGCAGAATGGTAACGGTTACAACAATGGCATCGATAATAATGGCAGGCAGCCCGACAGCAGTAATGTCTTGAAAGGTCAGTTTAAAGCCATAAAGGATAATACCGAAGCGAAGAATGCGCTTTGAACAGAACACAATGCCGGGCGTCCACGTTTCCGGCAGGTTGTTGCGCAGGCTGTTGGCATAGAGCATACCGAGGATAATGCCGACTATCATGGGCGAAAACGACAAGGCTTTGGCGAAACGCATGTCGCCCAAATAGAAAGCTGCGCACGCAAAGAGTGCCATCAGGAGAATTCCGTGAAGCATACTGCTCCGTTGTTCTGTAATTTTCATATTGTTGTTTCTTGTTTTAGGTTCTGTCAAATCGTTCTTTGTAAATCCGAAAATTCGGGTTTGCAAAGCATCATAACATTATTATTCAAATGCAAAGGTACGGAAAAAACAACAAGTCGGTTATATGAAATTGCAATAATTTAGTACATTTTACCGTGAAATAGGCAGGCTATCGTGAAACAAGTCTGTGTCTTATCCCCATTATTAGGTATTTTCGCGAACTTTTCAAAGGGCGGTTTTTCCTTCCAACGATTTCTTTGTACTTTTGCAGAAAAGGAACAAGAGTATGAAGTTATCAGAGCTGAAGACGGGCGAAACAGGTATTATCGTGAAGGTTTCGGGACACGGCGGCTTCAGAAAACGAATTATAGAGATGGGCTTTATCAACGGCAAAGAGGTGAAAGTACTGCTCAATGCGCCGTTGCAAGACCCTGTGAAATATCGCATTATGGGCTACGAAGTGAGCCTGCGGCACAGCGAAGCCGACCTGATAGAGGTGATGGCGGTAGACGCTGCACCCCACACAACGACAGAAAACACACAATACAATCCTGCCATAGAGGTAGACCAAGCCGACCCTTACGAACCGGTGCTGACGCCAAACGAAGCAGTGGCAGCAGCCAACCGACAGCGACGCACCATAAACGTGGCATTGGTGGGCAACCCCAACTGCGGAAAGACTTCGCTGTTCAACTTCGCTTCGGGCGCACACGAGCGGGTTGGAAACTACTCCGGCGTTACCGTCGATGCCAAATATGGCTATACCGACTTGTTGGGCTACCACTTTGAACTGGTAGACCTGCCCGGAACGTACAGCCTTTCGGCATATAGTCCCGAAGAACTCTACGTGCGCAAGCAAATCGTAGAGAAGACACCCGACATCGTTATCAACGTAATAGATGCTTCAAACCTTGAGCGAAACCTTTACCTGACGACGCAACTCATTGACATGCACGTACCTATGGTGTGTGCATTAAATATGTACGACGAGATAGAAAACCGTGGCGACCACATCGACTACAAGCTATTGAGTACCCTTTTCGGTGTTCCGATGGTGCCTACGGTGTTCAAATCGGGCAGAGGCGTGGAGGATTTGTTCCGCACAGTGATACAAAACTACGAAGGAAAAGAGGGTGAAACACCGTCGTACCGCCACATTCACATCAACCACGGACACGAATTGGAAAACGGTATCGCTGAAATTCAGGAACATCTGAAGCGTGAACCCGACATCAGACAGAAGTATTCTACCCGCTATTTGGCTATAAAACTACTTGAAAACGACTCGGAAACCGAGAAGCTCGTGGCGACCTTCCCCGATGCAAAGGAGATTATCGCACACCGAAACGAAACTGCAAAGCGCGTAAAAGAAGAGACCGGGAAAGACAGCGAGACTGCTATCATGGACGCAAAGTACGGTTTCATACACGGAGCATTGCAGGAAGCCAAGTACACGAAGGGCAAAGGCAAAGACGCTTACAGCATAACGCACAGCGTAGACAACGTTCTGACGCACAAGTATTTGGGTTTTCCGCTCTTTTTCCTCTTCCTTTTCATCATGTTTACGGCTACTTTCACGCTCGGACAATATCCGATGGACTGGATAGACGCAGGTGTGGCGTGGCTATCGGACGTTGTAAACGGTCTTTTACCTGACGGACCGGTGAAAGCAATGATAGTAGACGGTGCCATTGCAGGCGTTGGCGCAGTCATTGTCTTCCTCCCGCAAATCCTGATACTTTATTTTTTCATTTCCTACATGGAGGATTGCGGCTACATGGCACGCGCCGCCTTCATCATGGACCGTCTCATGCACAAGATGGGGCTGCACGGCAAATCGTTCATTCCGCTCATTATGGGTTTCGGTTGCAACGTTCCCGCAATCATGGCAACAAGAACCATCGAGAGCAGACGCAGCCGACTGGTTACGATGCTGGTGCTTCCGATGATGAGTTGTTCGGCACGACTACCTATTTATATAATGATGACAGGCTCGTTCTTCGCTGCTCAATACCGCTCGGCGGTGATGATGTCGCTCTATCTCATCGGTATTGCGATGGCAGTACTGTTGGCACGCCTCTTCTCAAAAACCATCGTGAAGGGCGAAGACACACCTTTCGTAATGGAATTGCCCCCCTATCGCTTCCCGACATGGAAGGCAATCGGTCGCCATACATGGGAGAAAGGCAAGCAATACTTGAAGAAGATGGGTGGAATTATTCTCGTTGCATCTATCATCGTGTGGGCATTGGGCTACTTTCCCCTACCCGACGCCCCCGATATGGGCAAACAGGCACAGCAGGAACAAAGCTATATCGGCAGAATAGGTAAAGCGGTAGAACCCGTTTTCCGCCCGATGGGTTTCGATTGGCGGTTAGACGTGGGCTTGTTGGCAGGGGTTGGAGCAAAGGAAATCGTAGCTTCGACGATGGGAGTGCTTTATGCCGACAACGATTCGTTCGGCGACGACAACGAATACAACGACGAAGGCGGCAAGTACGAGTTGTTGAGACACCAAATGACTTCCGACATTGCCAAGCGAAACAACATGACTTACGACGACGCACAGCCCTTGGCAACCCTCACCGCTTTCTGTTTCTTGCTCTTTGTGTTGCTCTATTTCCCGTGCGTAGCCACGATAGCAGCCATAAAAGGCGAAACCGGCAGCTGGAAATGGGGCATCTTTGCCGCCGTCTACACCACGGCTCTGGCATGGATAGTCAGCGCGATTGTCTTCCAAATAGGCATATTGTTCTTGTAGAACAGCGTACGTTGTGCCTATAAACGGGGTGTATTGTTCTTGTAAAATAAGGTAAAAAACGTAAATTCCGCTACGCATATAGCGCAGAAAACTTGATATTTGCATATCTTTGCACACTCAAATCAGCAATTAAAAGAGTATGAAAAGATACATTGTAGGGGCAGTCTGCACACTCGTGACAGCAACCGCAACCGCACAGGAATACCACGGGGAAATGGAACGGCTATACCCCGAAAAGGCTAAAACGGCGCAGCCTGCCAAGCAAACAACCGCCAAGACAACCGCCGAAGCACCCACGACGCTGCTTCCGGAGTTGCAACAATTGGCTACCGAACTGCTGAAAGAGCGCAAAGGCAGCGTGGTAGCCATTCGTCCGAGCACCGGCGAGATTATCTGCATGGCGACAAACTCGCCCGAAGGTGCCAACAACGACCTTGCCATAGCCACCGCTTACGCCCCCGGCTCTACGTTTAAAACGGCACAAGCCTTAGCCCTTCTGACGGAAGGAACCATTACAGCCACCACAAAGCAGGCTTGCTTCACGGCTTTCCGCGAAGGCAACATCAGGATTGGTTGCCACAAACACGCTTCCCCGCTGATGCTCCGAGCTGCCCTTGCCAACTCGTGCAACACTTATTTCCTAAAGTCTTTCCGTGCCATGATTGGCGATAAAGCCAAGTATGCCACCTATGCTGCCGCCATCGACAAGTGGCACAGCTACATCGTAAGCATGGGCTTCGGCGGTCCGCTCGGCGTGGATATACCGGGCGAAAAGGGCGGTTTGGTGGCAAACTCGGCATATCTGGCGCGTCGATACCAAGGCGGATGGAACCCCCTCACCATTATTTGGGCAGGAATGGGACAGGGCGACATCACCGCAACGCCGCTACAGCTCTGCAACCTTGCGGCACTGATAGCCAACCGCGGCTATTTCTACACACCGCACATTCACGCCAACACGGTAGAAAACCCACTTCCGAAACGCTTTCTCGAACCGCGCCAAGCTCTTATCGCACCCGAAGCCTACACACCCGTGATAGAAGGCATGCACAACGCCGTGATGTGGGGCACCGCACGCGACATAAACACAAAGGAATACAGCATTTGCGGAAAGACGGGAACGGTGGAAAACGACGGCAAAGACCATTCTGCCTTCATCGCCTTTGCCCCTATGTACAAACCGCAGATAGCCATTGCGGTGTTCATAGAGAACGCCGGCTTCGGCGCAGACGTAGCCGCGCCCATTGCTGCAAAGGTGATACGGAAGGCGTTAAAGAAGTAGATTGCGCGGTAATTCCCGAACACCGACAAATTATTTACATGTAAATAAATATTTTTTTACACGTAAATAATAATTTCTTTACACGTAAATAAATATTTCTTTACGTGTAAAGAAATTGGCGGAGAAAGAAAATAGCAAAAGCAAAACCCAACTTTAACGTTCTGCCGACGCTGTTTCGGCAGTATTTTTTTGTATTTCTGACAAAACATTTTTATTTTTGCAAACAATAAAACAAAAACAAATGAAGACCGGATTGGTATTGGAAGGAGGCGCAATGCGTGGACTGTTCAGCGCAGGCGTCATCGATGTATTGATGGAAAACGGCATACGGTTCGACGGCGCAGTGGGTGTTTCGGCAGGCGCAGCCTTCGGTTGCAACTACAAATCGCAACAGATAGGGCGCGTCATTCGCTACAACAAACGCTTTGCAAACAACCGGCGGTATGCTTCGATGTGGTCGCTCATCACCACGGGCGACTACTTTGGTGCCGAATATGCCTACCATTACCTTCCCACCGAATTAGATATTGTAGACTTCGATACCTTCCGCAACAACCCAATGGAGTTTTGGGCAGTGGCAACAAACGTGGGTTCGGGCAAGGCGGTGTACAGGCAGCTGAAGGTGTTGGACTACGAAGAGCTTGAGTTTGTGCGTGCTTCGGCTTCCATGCCCTTGGCTTCAAGAGTGGTACGCCTTAACGGACAGCGGCTGTTAGATGGCGGCGTGGCTGACTCTATCCCCTTGGCTTTCTTCCAACGGCAGGGCTATGGGCGCAATGTGGTGGTGCTCACCCAACCCATGGGCTATGAAAAGCAACCCAACAAGCTGATGCCTTTGTTGCGTTTGCAGCTTCGCCGCTATCCCAAGATGCTGAAAGCATTGGCAGAACGGCACATTATGTATAACAAACAGTTGGAATTTGTGCGGCAGGAGGAGCTGAAAGGCAACGCTTTTGTTATCCGACCGAAAGCAAAACTCACCATCGGACACACATCGCACGACGCCGAAGAGATGCAAACCATCTACGAATTGGGACGCGAAGTGGCAACGGAAGAGTTGCAGAAGATGAAGCAGTTTTTGGGAAAATAGCAGAAACAAGCAACAAAAAGCAGTTGAACAATTAAGAAATAAAACCATCGGAAACACAACAGAGAATACATCTTTTTGGAAAACTTCGCAAGTAAAGTTTTCCAAAAAGTTTTCCAAAAAGAAAAACAAACATCGCTTTTGCCTTGTTGTTACTCTTCCGTTTTTTCTAAATAAGATAATAATATTATCTTTAAAGAAAAATTTTAGTTCTCTGATTTACAATATATTAAATCATAAAACAAACAATCCGCGCTAAAAAGACAGATATTTTTTGCTGCAAAAAGTAGTTGTTATTCGTTTTCTTTTTTATATCTTTGCAGAGGATAAAGTTTACCAAAACACATATTCCGATATTCAAAAACAAGAACATAGTAAAGATACTATTAACATAAAAAAGTAATAAGGATATACTAAAAAGAAAAAATGAAGAATTTCACCATCACTAAACGCGACGGTTCCAAGGACCGTTTCTCGCTCGACAAAATCATGAATGCCATCATAAAGGCATTCGACAGCGTAGGCGAACCCACCGACCTCGGCACAGTTTCTAAAGTTCTCTCGAACATTAAAATCCACGATGACATAAAGGTGGAGGACATTCAGAACCAAGTAGAAGAAGCATTGATGAAGGAAGGACACTACCACGTGGCTAAAAGTTTCATTGTTTATCGGCACCAGCACAGCGAAGACAGAGAGGTATTGGAGAAGATGCGCTTCCTGACAGACTATTGCCATGCCCAGAATGCAGCCACCGGCTCGAAGTTCGACGCCAACGCCAACGTGGAAAACAAAAACATTGCCACCCTCATAGGCGAACTTCCAAAGCAGGGTTTCATTCGTCTGAACCGCCGATTGCTTACCGACCGCATCAAGAAAATGTATGGCAAAGAACTTTCCGACGAATATATACACTTGCTGACACACCACTTTATATATAAGAACGACGAGACCAACCTTGCCAACTATTGCGCTTCTATCACAATGTACCCATGGCTTATCGGCGGCACATCGTCGATAGGAGGAAACTCTACCGCACCTACCAACTTAAAAGCTTCTGCGGAGGCTTCATCAACATGGTGTTCATGGTATCCAGTATGTTGGCAGGCGCATGCGCAACACCGGAGTTTCTTATGTACATGAACTACTTTATACAGCAGGAATACGGCAAAGACTATTGGCAAAACCCCGACAAAGTGGTGGATTTAAGCCTGAAACAGCGCACCATCGACAAAATTATCACCGACTTTTTCGAGCAGATTGTCTACTCTCTCAACCAACCGACAGGCGCACGAAACTATCAGGCTGTGTTCTGGAACATATCTTACTACGACAAATTCTATTTTGAATCGCTCTTCGGAAACTTCTATTTCCCGGACGGTTCGCAGCCCGATTGGGAAGGCGTATCGTGGTTGCAGAAACGCTTTATGAAGTGGTTTAACCAAGAACGCACCAAGGCTGTGCTCACTTTCCCGGTAGAAACGATGGCTCTGCTCTCTGAAAACGGAGAATGCCGGGATACGGAATGGGCTGACTTTGCTGCACAGATGTATGCCGACGGACACAGTTTCTTTACGTATATGAGCGACAATGCCGACTCGTTGAGTTCGTGCTGCCGTCTTCGCAACGAAATTCAAGACAACGGTTTCTCGTACACGCTCGGCGCAGGAGGTGTATCTACAGGCTCGAAGAGTGTGCTCACCATCAACTTGAACCGCTGCATACAATACGCTGTAAACAAGAACATTGACTACAAAGAATACTTATCGCACGTCATCGACCTATGCCACAAAGTGCAATTGGCGTACAACGAGAACCTGAAAGACCTTCTGCACCACCACATGTTGCCACTCTTCGATGCCGGTTACATCAACATCGACCGTCAATACCTCACCATCGGTATCAACGGACTGGTGGAATCAGCCGAGTTTATGGGCTTGGACATTACGCCGAACAACGAGTATAAGGAGTTCGTGCAAGGAGTTTTAGGACTGATTGAAGCCTTTAACAAGCAATACCGAACCAAGGAAGCCATGTTCAACTGCGAGATGATACCTGCCGAAAACGTGGGTGTAAAGCACGCAAAGTGGGACAAAGCCGACGGATATTTCGTGCCGCGCGACTGCTACAACAGCTATTTCTATCGCGTAGAAGACACTTCGCTCACCATTCTCGACAAGTTCCGTCTGCACGGTGCGCCCTACATCGAACACCTTACGGGTGGTTCGGCACTGCACATGAACCTCGACGAACACCTTTCGCAACCACAATATCGACAGCTTATGCGCGTGGCTGCCGAAGAAGGGTGCAACTACTTCACGTTCAACATACCGAACACGATATGCAACGAGTGCGGACATATCGACAAACGCAACTTGAAAGAATGCCCGCATTGCCACTCTGAGAACGTCGATTACCTAACACGCGTCATCGGATACATGAAGCGTGTGAGCAACTTCTCGGCTGCCCGACAGGTAGAAGCAGGCAAACGCTACTATGCAACAAAAGAGAAATACACTGTATAACCCTCAGGCGTGAGGAACGTTGGAGATGCTTTGAATATCTTCAAGGATTTATATTTTCGTTGAGAGTGTGTGCATACTGCGCTTAAGCAGTGTGCACACCATTATTAATACCACTTTTTCCGATGCTTAAATTTGTAGACACCGACATTGTTTTCCAAGAGTTTCCCAACGAGGTAACGCTGGCAATCAACCTTTCAAATTGCCCTTGCCGCTGCCCGGGCTGCCACAGCACCTTTCTTTGGAAAGATGTTGGCAACCCTCTGACAACCGAAGCAATAGAGCAGATGCTGGCTGAAAACGGCGAGCGCATCACGTGCATAGGTTTCATGGGGGGCGATGCCGAACCCGAAGGCATCGACCGCTTGGCGGCATACATGCGGACGCACCATACCGAACTGAAAGTTGGGTGGTACACAGGGCGCACCACGCTGTCGCCTGCCATTCACCTGCCCCACTTCGACTACATCAAAATAGGTCCTTACATTCGTCATTTGGGCGGATTGGACAGCCGTCGCACCAACCAGCGCATGTATCGGATAACGAACGGAAAAGAAATGAACGACATTACAAACTTGTTTTGGAAGAAGTAAAAACCTGCCTTCAGCCACCCACATTGCTGCATTGGAAAGCAAAGAAAAAGCCAATGCAAAGTGGTCGCCATATACTCTAATGCTTAGAAAAACACTGCAAATATACATATATATAATTGATTAAACAACATAATGTGCGTTTTTGTGGCATTTCAATGTGCACTTTTGTGGTGTTTCAATGTGCGTTTTTGTGGCATTTCGATGTGCACTTTTGCGGTGATTTAATGTGCGTTTTTGTGATTTGCATACATCGTTTGCAAGATTGGCGAGCACCAATAGGCAATGCTTCATATCGGTATTTTCTTACTTAGAAATTAAGAATTAACCATAAAGTTGGAGCATTTTTATTAGAAAACTCGGACTAAAAGAAGGCAATAAAACCGTAAGGATTTATTCAAACGGCAACTTCCGTGTAACCATCTTTCTATCAACACATTGCAATACCTATTGTTTGGCGTTCCGAAAGCGTAGGTTTTGCACGGTAAAAGCGGCTGTTTTGCGATGCAAAACAGCCGCTTTCTCAATGCCAAAACGCTACTGACGTTTTTCTTCGGAATTGTTTTTACAAAGTTAAAGGGATTTTTACACACAACCATTTAGCTATCATAGGAGAGCCCGAATTATTGTGTTCCTCTTATCTTATCCATTTTTGGGCTATTCAAGCATAACATAATTAGTTTCATTCTCCCCAAAAACAAGATACAAGCAACAATGCGGTATAAGATAGTATCTGAATTATTCTTCGATAAGTTCTGTGTAAAGCCTGTGTAACCTTTTTCTTATGGCTTTAACAGCATAATGCTTACGCGAAAGAAAAGTATTGAGGGTGCTCCCCATTTTCTCGGCAGCCTCCTTGCTACTGAGTCCTTCCATCTCTGTGAGAACAAACGCAGTACGCTGTTCATCGGGGAGTTCTAAAAGGGCATTATCGAGTTCAGCCCAGACAAGCGAACGGAGATAGGCTATGTCGGGAATATTGTCGCTATCGGCTGACAGAAGGTCGGAGAAATCGCTCAACACGTTATCGTTATCATCGTAAGTTGTTTCGGGTAAGGAAACCTCACGTTTCTTTTTCCCTTTGTTTATAATAAGGTTGCGCGCTACGGAGAAGAGCCACGAAGAAACCTGCTCGATGGGTGTCTCAACCATCTCTACAGTCTTAACCAACCGAAAGAACGTGTCTTGAACAATGTCGTTAGCATCATCACGATTGCTCACACGGCTCCTGACAAAGCGACGGAGTCGTGGCTCGTTCTCTTCGATGAGTGCATTGAGTTTTTTACTACTGTCGCTCATTATCGTCATCGTTGCCGTTCTCGTCTTCTGTCTTCTTTATTGCTCCATCTATTCCACCGGAGAACGTGCGTTTATGGCGGCTCATGAACCAACGGCGTTCTTCTTCGCTCATGTTCTTCCAACGCTCGCGGATAGGATTGTTTCTCGTTCTGCCATCAAAGCCCTCGTTCGTATCGGACTCATGTTCGCCGTGCCTGAATCTGTCGTAGCGTGCATAGCGGTGGGCACCGAAACCTCCGAAAAGCAGCTTACAGAGCAGGAGTAAACCCAATGATTGCCAAAATGTAATTATCGGTAAGCCGAAAAGGACAGGCAGAAGCCAGTTCCAAAGAAGCATTACACATAGAGCGAACAAGGCTGTAACAGCCAATATTGATACCGGGATAAATAAAAAATACTTTCTCATGTTCTTTTTGTTTATGGTGCAGCACCGACGTTTTCGTGCCGATAATTGCAAAGGTAAGCATAATACACGAATTATGATGCTGCACCGTTTTATATTCTGTTTCTAATTTATCTGTCATAATTATAGTAGAAGCCATCGCCGGAGGTATATTTGTTTTTTGTTTCCAACTTCTGTTTTGTACTGACAACGCAGATTATCGGCAACCCCTTGCATGCCATTGCAGTTGATGTAAACATCATATTGCCGTTTTTGTTTTGCTTCTATAAGTAAGACAATCTTGATGAAAATATATTTTAAGGCATAGTAATAATTTAACTTTTATTTAAAAACGATTCCGCTCATCTACGCCTGCTCCCTTGCCTTTATACTTATTCTGGCGTGCGTGGAGACGGTAGCTGACGGTCAGTTTAACGTTTCGACTGTCGGTTTTCGTCATGCGCTGCAGGTAGTTGATGTCCATTCCTTCGCGACGGGTATGGAACAGGTCGTTGATTTCGAGCAAAACGTTCCATCGTTCGTTGGCAAATCCACGCGTTGCGCTTACGTTCACAAATCCGTTTGAGCGGCGGTAGATGTTCTTGGTGTTGCCTTTGGTAGCAAATTCTCCATCTATGCGCAGCGTTATGTCGGCAGGAAGCGAGAAACTGTTACTCCATTGCAGGTCGAAAACTGTTCCATTCTTATTTATCTGCCCCATATCGGGCGTAAGACGGAGCCATTGTGTAGTGCCGACCACCGTCAGTTCGGGTTTCCACCAACCAATGGTGGGAGCGTAAGTGAGTCTCAATGACAGCTCGTTACGGCTTCTGAAGTTGGAAAACTTGTTAAGCGTTATCTCTGCGTTGTCTGCCTTCTGACCGACGGTTAGGAATATATCGTCCTTATAATGGTTCAGGTCTATACCTCCGCTCAGGTCTTTCCACGAAGCATTCATGCCAATGGTATGAATGAAAGTTGGCTGCAATTCGGGCGTTCCCTCCATATAAACGTACCGATTGCCGTAGTTCACGGCACTGCTTAGCATCTGATAGCGAGGGCGAACGGTACGCACCCGATAACTGACAGCCACGTGAGCGTTGCCAATAAGCGTATTGACAGACAAGCATGGGAACAGATTGTGATACAGTCGCGATAGGTTCGTGCGTTTTGTTACAAAGGAATAGAAGTTGTAATCCACGTGCTCATAGCGCACGCCCATGCCGATTGTGGTTGCATTCAATCGCAAGTTGTAGTCGGCAAACCACGCCATGTTGCGTTCTTTTATCTTGTCGTCAGAGGGTTCTATCACACCTTCGTAGCCGCTTGAAGCCGACCGACGGAGCGTATTCGTGTACTCCATGCCTGCGGAAAACATTCCTTTCCAAACAGGATAGGCAGCCGACAGTCGCACGGCGTGCATAATATTGCGGTCTCTGCTGTTGGCTGACAGGTTTTCAGGCAGGGCAATAAGACTGGTTTCGGCAACGGTTTCTCTACTGCTGCTGCGTCCGAAGAGAAAATCGTAGTTCATATCCAACTCCATCTTACCCACCTTTCCGATATAATAAAGATTGGTGTGATGTGTAGGATAGGTACGGCTGCGGGTGTCGTCGTGCGTAACAAGACGGTCGTGGGGCAGGTTGTCCTGTGTCAGGTCGGTGGTATTCAGACTTCGTACCACGGTGTAAGGGGCGGCTGTCATTTCATACATCACGCCCATGGAATGTTTCTTGGATAATTGCCATGCTACACCGGTTTGAGCGGAGTAAGTCTGTGCGACATGACGGTCTAAAGACAGTGCATTCTGATGCCGGTTCCTACCTGCCACCCGTGTATCTATCAGGGTTGTGCCGTCCTCGGTTGAGCGGCTGTCGGAATAGCGTACGTTGCCAAATATTTCCACTTTGCCGTGTTGCCAGTCGAGCCCCAACTGCTGTTCGTTGCTTGTTCTGCCACTGTATTGTAGTGCTGTCGATGCGTTGATGCCAATGCCGTTTTCTTTCTTTCGAAGCGTATTGACACGAACGACAACACCCATCGAAGCATCGTATTTTGCTCCCGGTTGCGTAAGCAGTTCGATATTCTTCAGCTCGCTTGCTTTCAGTCGGGTCAGTTCTGCGAGGTCGTAGACTTTCCTATTGTCAATATAGATGACCGGTGCCCCTTTACCCACTACCTCAAACGTGCCGTTGAGCTTCTTCTTGAGTGTCGGGATAAGTGCCAGTACATCTGTTGCCGTCCCCACTTTACGCAGGTCGGTGGCTGCAATGTTGTAAGCTGTGCCTCCTTCCACGTGCTTTCCTTTCGGTAGGCGCGCCTTTACAACAACTTCTTCCAACTCCATTGTCTTGAAAATACTGTCGGGTAGACTGTCTTGCCGTATGGCGGTTTGGGCGTAACCGCCGATGGTTATCATTGCGGTTGCGCATATTGTCGCTATCTTTTTCATTATTTTTATCTGTTTTCTTTAATTATATTATTCGATTTTCGTTCTGTTTTAAGAATTTACGGTATTAGGAATACTTCCCTGACAGAGCAGGTAGACCAGTCCGCAGAGTGCCATAACCGATATACACGTCATTGCTATGGTTGCGGGCAGACAAGCCCCAAGCAGTCGGGCGGCAATTCGCGTGGTGAATATAACGGCAAGTGCGCCTGCCAGCCAGCTCCCGTTTTTGCCTGTATCGTGCAAGCGTTGTACGGTGAGTGGTATCGTTGCGGTAAACACCAAGATGCTAATAGGTGGGAAAAAAGCGGTTAATAGGATAATGCCCCATAGCCCTGCCATCGACCACCAGTAGTCGGAACGAGGGCAACAACCCTTCATATTGAACTTATTACGCCATACGCGCAGAAGTCCTTCCTTGAGGCAGTGCATATAAAAACTAAATCTTTTCATTTCTTTTTCTTTAAAATTCAACATATTCTATTGGTAAGACAAATGAGAAAAAGAAATATTTTAAAGGAAGTATATTTTGTCTACCGATTTACTTCGACAGCAAATCAATTCACTTGCAGCTATGTAAGTGCAAGAACACATACCAATATCAATGTTCGCTTCAACAGTTGTCCATCTGTCAAAGCTTTTTCAATAGAGGAATAATCGTATAACTTTATTATTCTATAAACAGAAAAAAGTTTTCTTATTTTACAGGCGGAAAGCAGACGAAAACACTATAAATATTTTTCAGAAGCGTATCTATTACATAATCACCTCGCTATCAGCGCATTGCAAAACCTATTGTTTGGCGTCCCGAAAACGTAGGTTTTGCACGGTAAAAGCGGCTGTTTTGCGATGCAAAAACGATACTGACGTTTTTCTTCGGAATTGTTTTTAGAAAACAAGAAAAGCGAAACGCCGTATGCAGCGTTTCGCTTTTTTGTTTCCTTTGCGATGAACCGACCGTCCGAAACGTGAGAAATCGGAACATCGGCATCGCACTTTCGTCGCATCGGACGATTAGTAGTTCTCGGCTTTTACTTGGAAGAAACTCTGTGGGTGTGCACAAACCGGACACACTTCGGGGGCTTGTTTGCCTACAACAATGTGCCCGCACTGGCGACATTGCCAAATAGCCGAACCGTCTTTAGCAAACACAGCCTTGTCTTCGATGTTCTTCAACAGTTTGCGATAACGCTCCTCGTGCTTCTTCTCGATAGCTCCAACGGTGCGGAACTTAACTGCCAATTCGGGGAAACCCTCTTCCATAGCATCCTTAGCCATAGCATCGTACATATCGGTCCACTCGTAGTTTTCGCCGTCAGCAGCATCTTTAAGGTTCTGCTCCGTACCCGGAATGCCGGCATCGTGCAAGAACTTGAACCACAACTTGGCGTGCATGCGCTCGTTGATGGCGGTTTCTTCAAAGAGAGCCGCAATCTGCTCGTAGCCGTCCTTGCGTGCCTGACCGGCATAATAGTCGTACTTCATGCGTGCCTGACTTTCTCCGGCAAACGCTGCCATAAGGTTGGCTTCGGTCTTTGTACCCTTCAGGGCTGCACCGTTAAACTCTTTGAACTTGTCAGCCTTTACGTGGCAAACGGGGCATTCGGCGGGTGCTTCCGTTCCTTCGTGCATGTAGCCACAAACGGTGCAAATAAATGTCTTCTTCATAATGTTTTTGTTTTTATATTAAATGTATCTTTGTTCGCGAGCAACCGGGTCGTTCCTTAATACCATTATTACTTTTTTAAAACGGAACAGACGCAGTTTTTCTTCTTTTTCGCCCTTATTTCATAATCCTTTTACCTTGTTGGAATAAATCCAATGTATCTTGTTCGTGTTGCAAAAGTACGAAATATATATTGCAACAAGTAACAATTTGCAACTATTTTTCGCCAAACTGCTATGTTTAGACAGTGGCTAAATAAAGTACACAGCACACAAAAGGCACAGTATCAGAACCTCCCCCGCACTTTGCACAGACATAAAATAGCTTGAAAAATCTTCGTTTATGTCCGATAAAAATGCTACCTTTGTAGGAGAAATTTAATACTCTATAAACGTAAAAACATTATCGTTAGGTGCTAATGGTTAGTAGTTGATATGGAAGAAAAGAATAAAATAATCATCTATACAGACGAAAGTGGCTCGACAAAGTTAGACGTAAGGCTTGAAGATGAAACCTTATGGCTTACGCAAGCACAGCTATGCAGCTTATATCAAACGAGCAAATCGAATGTAAGTGAACACATAAAGCATATATTTGAAGAGGAGGAACTGCAGGAAAACTCAGTTGTTCGGAAATTCCGAACAGCTGCTGCGGACGGTAAGATGTACCTGACCACCTTCTATAACCTTGATATGATTATTGCTTTGGGGTATCGTGTGCGCAGCATCATAGCTACTCGCTTTCGCCAATGGGCAACACAACGCCTGAAAGAATACATCACCAAAGGATTTACAATCGACGACGACAGACTGAAAAAGCTTGGCGGAGGCAGCTATTGGAAAGAGCTTTTAGACCGTATTCGCGATATTCGGGCAACCGAAAAGGTACTCTATCGGCAGGTATTGGAAATTTACGCAACCAGTATCGACTACGACCCACGTGCTTCCGTATCGCAAATATTCTTCCAAAAGGTGCAGAATAAAATACATTATGCTATTCATGGGCATACCGCAGCCGAGCTGATAGTAGAGCGTGCCGACGCCGAAAAGGACTTTATGGGGTTGCTTACCTTTAAAGGAAACCAACCAACGCTGCTTGAAGCACGTACAGCCAAAAACTATCTGAACAACAAAGAGCTTCGGGCAATGGGACAATTAGTGTCCGGATATTTGGATTTTGCCGAGCGACAGGCTGAGCGCGAGCAGCCCATGACGATGGAAGACTGGGCAAACTACTTAGACAGAATACTCACAATGTCGGGCGAACAGCTTCTGAAAGATGCCGGAAAGGTGTCGCACACCGAAGCAATGGAGCACGCAACAAACGAATATCGCAAGTATAAGCAGCGTACTGTCAGCGATGTGGAGCAAGATTACCTCAACTCTATCAAACGATTGGGGAATATAAAATAGTTGGTAGCCATTCGTATGTAAAGCTGTTTTTCTGCTATATCCAACGAAAACGGGAACATTTGCCACAGCAAACAAAGCATAGGGGACGAAACTTTACGCTTTGTCTCCTATGTTTATATAAACCTATAAAAGTATAAATATTCTTCAAAAGCATATCTATTGCGTAACCCATTAGCTACCGGCGCATTGCAAAACCTATTGTTTGGCGTTGCGAAAGCGTAGGTTTTGCACGGTGAAAGCGGCTGTTTTGTATCGCAAAACCTACGCTTTTGCAACGCCAAATCGAAATTATCGTTTTTCATCAGAATTACCTTTACAAAAACAAAGCAATTTCCTTGCCGAACCAACATAAAACTACGAACAGGCGATAAAGACCAACTAAAGCTATGATTTAGTTAAAAAAAATATACATAAATTTGGAATTGTCAGATTTAATCTCTACTTTTGCAATCTAAGGCATATATAACATATTTCTAATTTAACGCTAAACGATTATGAGAAGAATAATACTTTTGTTGTTGCCATTTGTGTTTGCCTGTTCTCAAAAAGTATGTGGACAAGCCTATTTCCTCGATGCGAGAGTGAGCAAGTACGGAGAATTGGAGCAAGTCTTGGGCGATAAGTGGAACAAGACAGATTCGCTGATTGTGCACGGACCTATCAATGAAACCGACTTTAAGACGATGGTGCGTTGTGCAAGATACGGCATCTTGCGCATCATCAACCTGCAATATGCGCAAGTAGAGAACCATAAGATACCCTATTGTGGCTTCGCCGACAGAGAATTGGCATCGGCCGGCTACTACTTGGATATTGACCGAGTTATCCTTCCCGATGATATTACAGAGTTTGGCGACTTTGCTTTCGCTAACCTGACACTGCGCAAGGTCAATATTCCTTCATCTTTGAAGAAGCTGGGAGAAGGTTGTTTCTATTTAGACAAGTGGCTTGACATCAATCCGATTGTGTTTCCTGAAGGCGTAACCGAAATACCCTCCCATTGTTTCCTTTATGCTTCCAAAGTAAAGGCGGTGGTTTTGCCCTCTACAATCAAAACCATTTCAAACGCAGCGTTTAACAATACGTATATATCGGAACTGATTTTACCCGAAGGACTCGACAGTATCGGCATCATGGGCTTAGGCAGTTCGTCGTTCAAAGAACTTATTCTGCCTAATTCGGTAAAGAGATTGGGTAAAAATGCATTATACGACAACCACAAGTTAAAGCGGGTTGTGCTGCCCAAAGGGCTTACCGAGATTCCCGAAGGCTTATGCTGTATGTGCAGAGAACTGGAAGATGTCGAAATCCCTGCAAACGTAAGAACCGTTAAAAGAGAGACTTTCAGACACTGCGAGAAACTGAAAATAGCCCTTCCGTACGGATTAGAACGTATAGAAGCACTTGCCTTTGAGGATTGTCTGGCAGATTCCATCGTGCTGCCCTCTACCGTAAAGTATCTCGAAGGTGCTCCGTTCAGACACATTCAAGGCTTGAAGAAAATCTATGCCCTCGCCGAAACGCCCCCTGTGTGTACGATAGACCCACAGAAATTTACTCAGGATATAAATCCTTTCGCCGGTTCTGCTCCGAAAGGCATACCTATTTATGTTCCAATCGGGTCGGCAGAGAAGTATCGGAAAGCTGCCGGCTGGGACTATTTCACCAATTTCATTGAAACAAGCAAACTCCCTGCAGGGATAGAAACCCCTCAAATGGGCAGCAACGAGCCATATAAGGTGTACGGAAAAGACGGCAAATTGGTCATCGAACTGCCGGTAAGGCTCGCTTCTCCCGTTCGTTACTCTGTTTGCAGCATAGCGGGCGCAACGATAGCGCAAGGTTATCTCACAGCTTCGCACACCCTGCAAATACCCGAAAGCGGTATTTACGTCGTCCGTATCGGCAATGCTGTGTACAAGATATTGCTATAAAGCATAACAACAGCAGTTACACGGACTGCCCATTCAAGTTATAACAGACCGCATCGGTGCTGTTTGAACGAAGAGAAAACATAGCAAGAAGAGCCTTCCCAAATGTGCTCGAAGACGCTGCAAGGCTGTTTGAGCGGAACGGAAACATAGCAAAAAAGGCATAGGGGACGAAACTTTGCGTTTCGTCTCCTATATTTTTATAAGCCCATAAAAGTATAAATATTATTCAAAAGCATATCTCTCGCTTAACCATCTCGCTATCAGCGCATTGCAAAACCTATTGTTTGGCTAAGCGAAAGCGTAGGTTTTGCACGGTAAAAGCGGCTGTTTTGCATCGCAAAACCTACGCTTTCGCAATGCCAAAACGCAATTATTGCTGTTTAACGGAATAATTTTTACAAGGTCAAGGGGATTTGCTGAGAGCACAAAAAAGGTCGGCAAGCGATAGCGGTGCATCGGTTGCCAACCTTCTGTCATATAGACAGGTTGCTCTGTTCTTACGGAACGAGGACTCTGTTTTCGAGGGGTTGATATTCTTTTTCTCCCGGTTCTGCCCCCGGAATACCGAATGGCATTTGGGCAATGAGTTTCCAATCGGCAGGAATGTTGAATGTTTCTGCCACCTTTTCGTCGATAATCGGATTGTAATGCTGCACGCTTACGCCGAAGCCGGCGTCTTCGAGCATTGTCCAAATGGCAAACTGGTGCATGGCATTGGTATGCTCCGACCATACGGGAAAGTTCTGTTTATAGAGTGGGAATTGCTCTTGGAGTGCCTTAACGGGTGCTTGGTCTTCGTAGAAAAGCAGTGTGCCGTAGCCGTTTTGAAAGCTCGTTTCAATTTTTTCCTTGGTGTTTTCAAAGGCTTCGGCGGGCATCATGTCCTTTAAAATTTCTTTCGTGATGTCCCAAACCTTCTTGTGCTTGTCGTGCAGCAACACAACAACACGTGTAGACTGGCTGTTGAAAGCCGACGGCACGTGCTTAACGGCTTGCTTTACTATTTCTACGATTTCGTTATCGCTGATGGGTGATTTGTCTTCCAATACATAATACGAACGGCGGTGCGCCATTGCTTCCTGAAAATTCTTTGTCATAATCTTTTTATTTTTGTGTTTATATAAGCCCGTCTTTACCTATGGGCGTAGGTTTGCTTATGCAACCCGACAGCAAATATAGGTAAATTTTCTTGAAATAACGAACTTTTGAGCATTATTTTGTGCTTTTTTTACGTTTCGTCGTGCTATCGCCAATATGCTGACAGATACAATCGTTTGAACAGAATTTATAGGAAAGAGGGAGGAAAAATAACGAATTTCGGAACTTTTTTAGTATCTTTGTCGGCAAGAAACAAAGATAAGGAGAAAACAATGGAGAAACTAACAGTAAACAACTACGAAGAGTTGGCAAGTTATTTGGGCAAGAAACTCGGCGAAAGCGAATGGGTTGAAGTCAATCAGGAGCGCATCAACCTTTTTGCCGATGCTACTTTAGACCATCAGTGGATACACGTAGACACGGAGCGTGCTGCGAAAGAAAGTGCTTACAAAACCACGATTGCACACGGCTACCTTACACTTTCGTTGCTGCCACACATGTGGAACCAGATTATGGAAGTACATAATCTGAAGATGATGGTGAACTATGGTATGGACAAAATGCGCTTCGGCCGCCCTGTTCTCGTAGGTTCGCGCATTCGTTTGGTGGCTTCGCTCGACAGCATCGATAACTTGCGCGGCATCTGCAAGGCGGGTATCAAGTTCCAAATAGAGATTGAAGGCGAGCGCAAACCTGCTTTGGAAGGTGTTGCTACCTTCTTGTATTACTTCGATTAACTGCTTTCTCGAGGAACGAGAAAAGAACGGAAAGAAGTTAATAAAATCGTAAATATTTTTCGCAAGCGTAGCTGTTGCGTAACTATCTCTACATCAGAGCATTATAAAACCTATTGTTTTGCATTCCAAAACCGTAGGTTTTGCACGGTAAAAGCGTAGGTTTTGCGTTGCAAAACCTACGCTTTCGCAATGCCAAAACGCAATTATCGTTTTTTAAGAGAATTATCTTTACAATATTAAACTGCAAAACGCTCACTGCTTCATCAGAAGATTTGCTTGAAAACATCTGCGAGATTGCTTGCTTAAACCTACTTTCCTTACATGGGAACTCACGTTTGAATGGGTTTAAACATTGCCGATTTGGCGGAACGAAAACTTTGATTTTCCGGCTGAACGACAGTCCGTTGCGACGATAAACAAAAAAACTTCGATAAGCCAAATACTTGGTTTATCGAAGTTTTTCCGTTGTATCAATATTTTAGTTTTGCAGGTTCGGTAGGGTTGTTCTGACGATAAAATCGGGTTTGTCCGCCATTTCAACTTTCCTAATCAGCAGATTTTACGCCTTTCCCTCCAATATCTGCTGTGCATGTTGCACGCGTTCGGGCGTGGGTTCGGGTATTCCTTTCAGGGTGTAGGGCATGTTGAGGTTTTCCCATTTATAGATGCCGAGCGTGTGGTAGGGCAACACTTCTATCTTCTCCACGTTCGTCAGCGAGGCTATAAACTCGCGCAAGCGCAGCAGATACTCGTCCTTATCGGTTATCGTGGGCACAAGAACGTGCCTAATCCAAATGGGTTTGCCTATTTCGGAGAGGTAGCGTGCGCAGTCGAGAATGTTCTCGTTGCCCCACCCCGTCAGCTTTTTATGCTCGTCGGAGTCGATGTGCTTAATGTCGAAAAGCAGCAGGTCGGTGTATTGCATCAGCTCTTCAAACTTCGCGAAGAACGCTCCGGTACGGCGGAAAGGCTGTGCCGATGTGTCGAGACAGGTGTGAATGCCCTGTGCTTTTGCCTTGCGGAAGAACTCGACGAGGAAGTCTATCTGCAACAACGCTTCTCCCCCACTCACCGTTATTCCTCCTTTTGTGCCCCAATAGCTTTTAAAGCGGACGGCTTTCGCCAAGAGTTCGTCGGCTGTCATCAGTTGGTCGGAATGCGTATCCCACGTGTCCGGATTGTGGCAATAGCGGCAACGCATGGTGCAACCTTTCAGGAAAACGATGAAACGAATGCCCGGACCGTCTACCGAACCGAACGATTCGATGGAGTGAACCCTTGCAAGTTTCTTGCCGTCGGCACGTTCGGTATTCTCCGTACTGTATTCTATTGTGGGTATTTGTTCTTCCATAATGTTCTTGCGATTGGCTATTTCGTGTGTATTATCAGTAAATCCTCACGCAAGCCATACTGTTTTCAATATAAAAAAAGTAAATCGGGCTAAGCCGAAAGCCATGATATTTCAGCCTAAATAAACTATCAGGCTAAGCCGAAACCCATGATATGTCAGTGTAAAAAAAGTAATTGGGCTAAACCTATCAGCCCAATTACTTCTTATATATATAATGTGTATCGTTTACATCTTGCCGTGAGCACGACGTGCGATAACATCTTCTTGCTGCTCGCGGGTGAGGTCGATGAACTTCACAGCGTAGCCGCTGACGCGGATAGTGAAGTTTGCGTACTCCTCTTTCTCCGGATGTTCCATTGCGTCGATGAGCTTTTCAACACCGAATACGTTTACATTCAAGTGGTGTGCACCACGGCTGAAGTATCCGTCCATCACGCCAACGAGCGTGTTTGTGCGCTCTTCGTCGTCCTTGCCCAATGTATCGGGAGCAATGGTCTGTGTGTTTGAAATGCCATCGAGTGCATATTCGTAAGGAAGTTTCGCTACCGAGTTCAACGAAGCCAACAGTCCGTTCTGCTCTGCACCGTAAGATGGGTTAGCACCCGGAGCCAATGGCGCACCCGAAGCGCGACCGTCAGGCATACAAGGTGTGTACTTACCGTAAACCACATTAGAAGTAATGGTCAAGATACTCGTTGTTGGTTCAGATTTACGGTAGGTGTGGTGCTTCCTAATCATTGTCATAAAGGTCTTTAGCAACCATACTGCAATTTCGTCGGCACGGTCGTCGTCGTTGCCATAGCGTGGGAATTCCCCTTCAGTCTCGAATTCGAGAGGGAACCCGGTCTCATCACGGATAATCTTAACCTTAGCATACTTGATGGCAGAGATAGAGTCTACCACGTGGCTGAAGCCTGCAATACCTGTTGCGAACGTACGGCGCACGTCGGTATCGATAAGCGCAAGCTCGGCTGCTTCGTAGAAATACTTGTCGTGCATGTAGTGAATGAGGTTCAAAGTATTCACATAAATACCCGTGAGCCACTCCATCATATCCATGAACTTAGGCATAAACTCTTCGTAAGTTACCACGTCGCCTTCTATTGGGCGCAGTGCGGGACCGCATTGTTCGCGTGTTTTATGGTCTACACCGCCGCTAATGGCGTATGTCAAGCACTTTGCGAGGTTCGCACGTGCACCGAAGAACTGCATTTCCTTACCTGTCTGTGTTGCAGAAACGCAGCAGCAGATAGAGTAATCGTCGCCCCAGATAGGACGCATCACCTCGTCGTTCTCGTATTGGATAGAGCTTGTCTTGACCGAAATCTTAGCAGCGTACTTCTTAAAGCCTTCAGGAAGCGTAGGAGAATAGAGCACTGTGAGGTTTGGTTCGGGCGATGGACCCATGTTTTCCAATGTGTGAAGGAAACGGAAGTCGTTCTTTGTTACCATATGACGGCCGTCCATGCCAAGACCGGCTACTTCGAGGGTTGCCCAAACAGGGTCGCCGGAGAAGAGTTGGTTGTAAGAAGGAATGCGAGCGAACTTCACCATGCGGAACTTCATAACGATATGGTCGATAAGTTCCTGTGCTTCTGTCTCGGTCAATGTGCCTTCTTGGAAGTCGCGGTTGATGTAAATATCGAGGAAAGTAGATATACGGCCTACCGACATAGCGGCTCCGTTCTGTGTCTTGATGGCTGAAAGGTAGCCGAAGTAGAGCCACTGAACAGCCTCGCGAGCATTGTTTGCAGGGTTTGAAATGTCGTAACCGTAAATCTTCGCCATTTCTTTCATCTCGTTCAATGCCTTGATTTGCATTGAGATTTCTTCGCGCAGACGGATTATTTCTTCTGTCATTTCACCGCAACCGCAGTTCATCAAGTCCTTTTTCTTCTCTGCAATGAGGAAGTCTACACCATAAAGAGCCACACGGCGATAGTCGCCTACGATACGACCGCGGCCGTATGTATCGGGAAGACCTGTAAGAATGTGGTTGTGGCGCACGATTTTCATTTCTTCCGTATATGCGTCGAACACACCATCGTTGTGGGTCTTGCAATATTTCGTGAAGATTTCGTGGAGCTTTTCAGAAGGTTCATAACCGTATGTGGTGCAAGCCTGCTCTGCCATCTTGATACCACCGTATGGCATAAAGGCACGCTTCAAAGGCTTGTCGGTCTGCAAACCCACCACCTTTTCAAGGTCTTTCATGCTTTCGTCGATATATCCTGCGCCGTAAGCTGTCATGCTTGACACTACTTCTGTTTCCATATCGAGAACGCCGCCTTTGGCACGCTCTTCCTTTTGGAGTTCTTTTAGCTTGCCCCAAAGCTTGTTGGTTGCCTCTGTTGGCTCTGCAAGAAATGCCGCATCGCCATCATAGCCGGTATAGTTTGCCTGAATAAACTCACGCATGTTTACTTCATCAAGCCACTTGGTGCCTGAGAAACCTCTCCATTCTTCTCTCATAACAGTATTATAATTTAGTGAATTTTGTAACCAAGCACCTCGAAAGGCACAAAGTCGTTTGATTAATTCTCGATTTTTCTGCTGCAAAGGTACTTTCTTTCCGTATTTATGACAATACTTACATATCGGTATTTTGCGTTGCACATGTTTTCCGAGATGTGCAAAAACGGGGTGTTTTCGTCCTTTGTGTACCTACTTTTAGGTATTAAGCCTATTTTCTTATCCTACAAAATGCTATCTTCACTTTGCAAAACGAACCCTTTCAAGCAATACACATGCCCATTTATAGGTATTATAACTTATTGTTTCTTTATTCGTTTTTTCTGCTTTATTGCAGAAGCAGCGGCTCTTTTGCAACGCCCCTGTTTCACGATAAAAATCTTATAGCGTTACTTAAAACGTTAA
>NZ_BAJY01000011.1 GCF_000613945.1 Prevotella falsenii DSM 22864 = JCM 15124 | reverse complement strand
CCTGAAGCACTGCCTGTATATGTAGAAAAATCAAGGCAGGTAGAACTATTTGCATAAGAAACTTATCCCGAACTGGCGTAATACTATAAAGACTATATCGCTCGTTCGTACGATATACAGATTACAATGCCTCCTACAGACTCAAAATATTACATTAAAAATGTGGATAAAGATTATGAAACATTAGAAGTTTTCCGAATAAAAATAGATGGTAATGATTTCTCTAACCCAGAGGCATGGTATAATCCTTTTTACTCTGTAGAATATAAGAAGTATTTTAGTATTATGTACTTCACTAATATAAATCATATGTGCTGGCCTTCTGGTATGAAAGTTATCCTGACCGTGAATAGGGACGATATGAATAACCCTGAATACGGAACAAAGGACAACCCGATTCCTGTATTAAAGGATGTTGGAGTAGATGAATCTATCAGAGACTATAACAAGGATTACGACAAGGCATATATGGACAGTTTCTATCGTAACAATGTCATACGTTACCTGAAATATAAGATGTCTAAGGACGAGTTTAAAAGACGATTCAAGCTATAAGTAATAATCAAGCTATAAAATGAATTTCCTTGATAAATATCTCCGACCTTTCTCTAATACGAGCAAAGGATTTTAGTATCAAAGATTTTCTTTACTCGTACTAATATGCTGTACAACGATATTATTACTATATATCCGAAACGGTTTGCATTCCGTCTATTTTCATCAAACTGTCCTTGATGAGTTTGACATCTTCGCGGTCGTGAACGCCCATCTCAATATTGCCTACAACAATTCCGTTGTCGCTCTTCAGTGTTATCTTGCGCATGTTCATGCCCAACTGGTCGGAAATTACTTTCGATATATCGAGCAATATACCTTGGCGGTCTATACCACGCAGTTCTATCGTAGCATCGAAGAACAATTTCTTGTGCATATCCCACTTTGCATCGAGAATGCGCGGACCGAAACTCGCTTTCAGTTTTGCAGCAACCGGGCACGCACGATTGTGGATTTCGATGTGTGCGTTGTTGTCGATAAAGCCCATGGCATCGTCGCCCGGAATAACGTGGCAGCAGGTCGGGAAGATGTATCGGGCAATGTTGTCCTCGTTGATGAAGATTGGTTTCTTCTTGTTCAGGTTCTTATCGACAACGATTAAACCTGCCACTACCTTTTCGTCTGCCTTGCCGTCAGCGACTGTTGAATCGGCAGTTTTGCTGCGGTTGAGGAATGGGACATACTTGCGCCACGCAGAAACACCGTCGTCTTTGTCTTGCTTGTGCCTGTTTTTGCCTTGCAATTCGTCTAAATCGGCTTCGCCAAGGATAATCGACTTTTCGCCAACGGCTATAAAAAGGTTGGCGTGTTTCTGTATTTCGTGCAAGCTGCAAAGTCGGTCGAGCACCCAAGTAGACATTTCAAAGTCGTGCTTCTTCAGCCATTCTTCGAGTATTTCCTCACCCTTTTTCTGTATTTCTCGTGCTTCCTTGCGCAAAATTGCCAATACCTTGCCTTTCGCTTTAGCCGTAGACACGAAGTTAATCCACGACTTTTCTACACGCTGCGCCTTAGATGTGAGTATCTCTACTTGGTCGCCGCTCTGCAGTTTGTGGCTTAACGGCACGAGTTTGTGGTTTACCTTGGCACCAATGCAATGGCTGCCAATGAACGTGTGTATTTGGAAAGCAAAGTCGAGCGCGGTGCAACCCGCCGGCATCATTTTGATTTCGCCCTTCGGCGTAAATACAAATATCTCGGAAGCAAACAGGTTCAGCTTGATGGCATCGAGAAAATCCATTGCATCGGGCTGTGGGTCGTCGAGTATTTCCTTTATGGTGTGCAACCAATCGTTCAATTCTCCTTCGTCCTCGGTAATCTCTGCACCTTCCTTATACTTCCAATGGGCAGCAAAACCCTGCTCGGCAATTTCGTCCATACGGTCGGAACGTATCTGAACTTCTATCCATTGACCCATCTTGGACATAAGTGTAACGTGCAAAGCTTGGTAACCGTTGGCTTTCGGGTGGTTTACCCAATCGCGCAAACGGTCGGGGTGGCTCTTGTAGAGTTTGCTGACAGCCACGTAAATTTGGAAACACTCGTTGGCTTCCTCTTCTCTACTCTTGGGCTTAAAGATGATGCGAACAGCTAAAATATCGTATATTTCCTCGAACGGAACATGCTTTGTCTGCATTTTATTCCAAATGGAATAAGGACTTTTCACGCGCGCTTTAATTTCGTATTTTAACCCCATTCGGTCGAGTTCTGCACGAATAGGAGCGGTAAAATTGTCGAAAAGTGCGTCGCGCTGCGCCTGTGTAGAAGCTATTTTCGACTCTATCGCCTTGTAAGCGTCGGGGTGTTCGTAGCGGAAACTAAGGTCTTCGAGTTCGGTTTTTACTTTATTGAGACCCAAACGATTGGCTAACGGAGCGTAGATATAAAGCGTTTCGCCTGCAATTTTATACTGCTTGTTGGCGGGTTGCGAAGCGAGGGTGCGCATATTGTGCAGGCGGTCGCATATCTTAAGAAGGATAACGCGAATGTCATCGCTCATTGTGAGGAGCAACTTCTTGAAGTTTTCGGCTTGCGCAGAAGCCTTATCGCCAAAGATACCGCCCGAAATCTTTGTCAAACCATCGACTATCATCGCGATTTTTGCGCCGAAAATGTTTTCAATATCTTCTACCGTGTAGTCTGTATCCTCCACTACATCGTGCAAAAGAGCCGAACAAATACTTGTAGAACCTAAGCCTATTTCTTCGCAAGCTATCTGTGCAACAGCTATGGGGTGTAAGATGTAAGGCTCGCCCGAAAGGCGGCGCACGCCTTTATGAGCCTGCTTGGCAAAGTGGTAGGCTTTTGTTATGATGTCCACCTTCTTACGATGAGGCGATGCCAAATAAGTTTTCAACAGGTGTTGAAACGCATCTTCGATAATCTTGTCTTCTTTTACCTCGTCAATTTTGTTGCTTTCGTTCTCTTTCTCCATATCCGCTGTTCTCTTTTAGGTATTATCAGTCGTCTAACTATGTGGGTTGTGCATTGTTCGTTTTACAACGCTTGCAGCCATTTCCAGCCGTTGGTTTTCTGTGTTCTCGTTGTTTTCGTACAATCGTGAAACATTGTCGGTAAAGCATTTCACTTTTTCCGATGGCAGCAAAAGGGTTGCCGTACCGTCTGTTGTCTTTACGATGCCTTGTCGGTATTGTGGGTTCAACATACGCAAATCGGCAATATCCATATTCAAGACATCGGCTATCTTTGCGAGCGAAATATCTTCTGTAACCACAACTTTGCCTGCTTTTTCGGGCAAGCCTGTCGGTTCGGGCAGTATGTTGTACTCGGCATAATAGTTCATCACGTAATTGGCAGCGATGAAAGCCGGAACATAACCGCGCGTTTCCTTGGGTAGGAACTCGTAAATCTGCCAAAAGTCGGCAGCTTCGCCCGCCTTCTCGATGGCATTACTCACCCTTCCGGAACCGCAGTTGTAGGCTGCCAAGGCTAAAGACCAATCGCCGAAACGATTGTAAAGGTCAGCCAACATACGCGCAGCAGCATACGATGACTTGATTGGGTCGAGCCGTTCGTCCACGAAAGTGTTTATCTGCAAGTCGTATTCTCGCCCCGTTGTAGCATAAACTGCCACAAACCTGCTGCGCCTTTACCCGAAATGGCTTTCGGATTCAGTCCCGACTCTATTACGGGCAAATGCTTTAATTCCATTGGCAAACCGTAATGGAGCAACGCTTCCTCAAAAATAGGATTATAATAGCTTGCCCGTGCCAACAAACAACTTGTTGAACGGCGACCTTGCTTTACATATCGGTCAATGTATTTCTGCACTTCGGGATTATAAGTGAGGCTCAACGAGCTTGTAACTCGTTTGATAAGACGGCTGATAGCAGCTGCCTCGTCTTCCATTTCTATTGGTGATGCAGCAGAATTAAGCTCTTTTTCCTGTCCGTAGAACTTTGTATCGGTGTATTCTACTTCAAGTCCGTCAGCCTTTTCTTCGGCTTTCGGAATGTAAACCTGCATGGTTCTACCGCGATTGTCTTTCACTACTTGGTGTTGTGCGTAAGTTGCACTAACGCCCATTAATAGCAATGCAATGGCAAATATGTTTCTTTTTCTTATCATTATTTTCTTTTTCGTGGCACTTCACCCTTGTATTTGCTTTCTAAAAAGTAAGGTTGCACCCTATGCCTATTGCCGAACTCTTAAACAAATTAGTCTTAATGGTGGGTGAATTGCCGTTCATTACAACCGGAGCAACGTGCAACGACAGGTCGTCGGATATATCGAAGTCAGACAAGGACGCATCTACGTATGCGTCAATCACCGACAAAGCGTAGACTGCGACGGTGGCAAAAATACTCAAATCACGCCATCTGCGATAACGGTCTTTGCGCTTTCTGAACAAATCTTGATAGAAACTTTTGTTCTCTTCCGTTACTTTTGAACCCAAATGCAAGAACTTGTTGTAGCTTTGCGTATTGGGATCGTCGTCCGTTATATCCATATAGGCTCTTTGATAGTCGCGATACATCTGGTTGTTCCACGTCATTGCATATATGCAACCGGCTATTCCACCATAAAATATAGGCAGTTTCCAATACTTGCGGTTATAGATTTGACCTGCTCCGGGCAATGCTATCGCCAGCCATAAAGCCTTTTTGGGCTTCGGACGCCATTTGCTCCAGTCTTTCATCAAGCGCGTACTGTCTTTGGCTGCTACCTTGTTAAGTTTCAATGTCTTCTCGGACGAGAGCGAAAAGTCGGTTTCCACCTTATCGTTTTCAGCATTCAATATCGTAATAATGCTGTCTGCCTTAGGATATAAAATCTTTATGGAGTCGTCATAAACCACCTGTGCCCTTGCTGTTGCAGTGCAACCTATCGCCAATAATAACGTTAGCGACAAAGCGTGGAATATATTTTGAAGCTGCTTCACTTAACTTTAAACTATGTTTTCGCTTATTTTTGCAGTCTGTCCATTACTTCCATAATGTGCAACAACTCTTCTTCGGAAGCGAAAGGAATGCTTATTTTACCTTTGCCCTTAGCTCCGTAAGTCATTTGCACCTTTGTATTGAAGAAGTTGGAAAGACGTTTTTTCAAGATGTTAAACTCCTCCGGGAGTTTCGATTTGGCTGCAATCTTCTTCTTGCTGTCTGTATATCCTCGCCATTGTTAAGCTGTTGGCAGAGTTCTTCCACCTTTCGCACACTGAAAGCGTTCTTCTGAATTTCGTGGAACAGCTTTATTTGTTGCGAAGGACTGTTCAATGAAAGCAATGCACGTGCGTGTCCCATATCTATTTCTTTCTTTTGCAAAGCCATTTGCACCTGTGCGGGAAGTTTCAGCAAGCGTAAATAGTTGGCAACGGCAGCACGACTCTTTCCTACTCGTTCGGCTACTTGCTCTTGCGTCATACTGCTTTTCTCCTGCAAATGTTCGTAAGCAAGAGCTATTTCTATGGCGTTCAAGTCTTCGCGCTGTATGTTTTCCACCAACGCAAGCTCCATTACGTTCTCGTCTTTAATGGTACGAATGTAAGCAGGGATAGCTGTAAGTCCTGCCAACTGCGATGCGCGCCAACGGCGTTCGCCCGCAATAATCTGGAATTTGCTTTCGTCCAACTGTCGAAGCGTGATGGGTTGCACCAATCCAAGCTGCTTAATGCTGTTTGCAAGTTCCTCTAATGCAATCCGGTCAAACTCTCTTCGTGGCTGATTAGGGTTCGCTTCAATTTGCTCGATGGGCACTTCATTGATGGTCGAACTGCCTTGTGTACTTACTGTTTCTGTTGAAATCAGAGCATCTAAGCCCCTGCCGAGTGCGTTTGTTTTCGCGTTTCTATTGTATTTCTTGTGTACTGCCATTGTTCTATGGGTAAGTTTCAAAGGGATAAAGTCGTATTCCCTTACTTCTTATTCTTCTCTATAATCTCTTTAGCCAAGGCAAGATGGTTCTTTGCACCTGTAGAATCGGCATCGTAAAGAATTACCGGCAAGCCGTGGCTTGGGCTTTCAGAGAGTTTCACATTGCGCTGAATAACGGTTTTGAATACCAATTCTTGGAAGTGGCGTTTTACTTCATCGTAAATCTGACGTGCCAATCTCAAACGGCTGTCGTACATCGTAAGCAAGAAACCTTCTATCTCCAACTTCGGGTTCAACTTGCTTTTTATTATCTTAATCGTATTCAGCAACTTACTTATTCCTTCGAGTGCGAAGTATTCGCATTGCACGGGAATGATGACAGAGTCGGCTGCTGTCAAGGCGTTTACGGTAATCAGACCCAACGATGGGCTACAATCGATAAGTATATAGTCGTAGTCGTTGCGAATAGGAGCTAAGAGTTTCTCCAGCACCTCTTCACGATTGTTTATTTGCAGCATCTCTATTTCCGCACCAACAAGATTGATGTGGCTCGGAACAATGTCCATTCCTTCAATATCTGTGGTATAAATGGCATCGCGAACATCAGCGTGGTCGATGATACATTCGTACAACGAGCAATCCACTTCTTTTATATCAACGCCCAAACCGCTTGAAGCATTTGCCTGTGGGTCGGCATCGATAACGAGAACAGACTTCTCAAGAGTTGCCAACGATGCAGCAAGGTTGATGGTAGAAGTTGTTTTTCCTACCCCGCCTTTTTGGTTTGCCATTGCGATTATTTTTCCCATTTTATCTTTTTCCTAACTTTGTTTTGCCGACAAAGATACATATTTTAGGCGAGAAAGCACTATTTATAAACCTTTTTTCGTATTTTTGCAGGCAAAAGAAAATAAAATTTATGAATTGTAAACGCCCTCTTATCCTCATCTCCAACGACGATGGGTATAACGCTAATGGCATTAAAACATTGGCTTCGTTTCTCTCTGACTCTGCCGAAGTCTTGATTTGTGCCCCGGAGGAACCACGTTCAGGCTTTTCGTGCGCTTTTTCGGCAAGCGACAGCCTACGTTTAACTCGCCGCAACAACATACCAGACTGTGAAGTATGGTCGTGTACGGGAACTCCTGTAGACTGTGTAAAGATTGCTTTCGAGCAGATTTTAAACGGCAGACGCCCCGATTTAATACTCGGAGGCATTAATCACGGCGACAATTCATCGGTGAATACGCATTACAGCGGCACAATGGGCATTGTCCGAGAAGGCTGCTTAAAGTATGTTCCTTCCGTTGCATTCTCGTCGTGCGACCATAATCCTGATGCCAATCTTGAACATCTCCGCAGCTATGTCGTAAAGATAGTAAAACAAGTGTTGAACGACGGCTTGCCCAAAGGTGTCTGTTTAAATGTGAACTTCCCTATCCGCGACAGCTTCAAGGGCATCAAAGTCTGCCGAATGGGGTATGGCAGTTGGATAAAAGAGACTCTTCGCTGCGAGCACCCAAGAGGTTTTGCCTATTATTGGATGCTCGGCGAATATCGCAACGATGAGCCTTTGGCAACCGATACCGACCAATGGGCATTGGAAGAAGGCTACGTTTCGGTAACGCCGACACGCATTGATATTACCGATTACGACATGTTGAACAAACTGAAAGCGTGGGAAGAGTAAGCTAAAATGCAACTCTGTTCCATTCATTTATTGATAATAACCGTCTGAAGAATGAAGTATTATTTGATAGTTGGCGAAGCATCGGGCGACTTGCACGCATCGCGTTTGATGCAATCGCTTAGGAAATTTGACGAAGCGGCAGAGTTTCGCTTCTTCGGTGGCGACTTAATGCAAAACGTTGGCGGCACGTGTGTGCGTCATTATAAGAAACTTGCCTATATGGGATTTGTTCCTGTACTGTTGCATTTGCCTACTATCATGAAGAATATGAAGTTTTGCAAGGAGGACATTGTGAAGTGGAAGCCCGATGTAGTGATACTTGTTGATTACCCGGGATTTAATCTGAAGATTGCAAAATTCGTCCACAAGAACACCAAAATACCTGTTTATTATTACATTTCGCCCAAAATATGGGCGTGGAAAGGGTGGCGCATTCGTGCAATAAAGCGAGATGTGAAGGAGATGTTCTCTATTTTGCCGTTTGAAATCGACTTCTACGAACGGAAACACAACTATAGAATACACTACGTGGGCAATCCGACTGTCGAAGAAGTTGCAACTTTCAAAAGTCAATACACCGAGACAAAGGCGGAATTTTGTAGCCGAAACAGCCTGAACGACAAGCCTATCATTGCCATTTTAGCGGGTAGCAGGAAGCAAGAGATAAAAGACAACCTGCCATCGATGCTCGAAGCTGCCTCACGTTTTGAGGATTACCAAATGGTAATAGCAGGTGCGCCTTCGATAGACACCGCTTATTATAATCAATTTGTAAGCAAACACAATGCGAAGATTGTGAAAAACGACACATACGAGCTGCTTTCGCACGCTACAACCGCCCTCGTAACAAGCGGAACGGCTACTTTAGAAACGGCTCTGTTTAATGTTCCGCAAGTGGTTTGCTACGAAACTCCATTGCCCAAGCTTATCCGTTTTGCTTTCAAACACATCATAAAGGTGCGCTTTATATCGTTGGTAAATCTCATTGCCGATAAGGATGTGGTGCAGGAACTACTTGCCGACCGATTTAGAATAAAGAATATTGCCAATGAACTCTATCGTATTTTGCCCGGACAGCCTTATCGTGAAGCCATGCTTGCCGAATACGAGCAGATGAAAGAAAGACTTGGCGACCACATTGCACCCGACAATGCTGCCAACTTGATGGTATATTTGCTAACACGAAAGCAATAAACGGTCTGTCGTCCGCTGCTTCTTATATCAAAGAATAATGCGTTTTAAAGTTTGCCACAGCAGCAAAAGTCTTCAAAAACATAGTTAAGGAAAACAGTTTTTCATATCAAATAAATATCTTTCACGCTCTCAAACCTCATATCCATATAGGTTTGGGAGCGTTTGTTGTATGTTTTTCCCTTACTTTCCCTAAAGTTTTGTGTTGCTTTTTCCAAGCATTGGCAAATTATTTACACGTAAAGAAATATTTATTTACACGTAAAGAAATTATTACTTACACGTAGAAAAATATTTATTTACATGTAAATAATTTATAAAACAAAAGTTTTGACGAATCCAAACAGCTGTCAAGGGAAAGAAAAAGTATCGTGAGAACGTTATAAAATGATGAAAACAAACGGCTCTGTACATTGCCGAAGAATGCAGTGTACAGAGCCGTTGTTGTAAAAAACGGAGAATGCTGAAACGAGCGTGCAGCTGTTTGTTTTTGCTACAGCCTCGGTTTATACTTATTGTTTGTTTGCTTTTAACTTCTTAATATAGTATCTTGCAACGAAATAAACAACAACCAAGGCAACGATACCTAAGATAACGTATTTGATGTAGCTATTGTATTCTTCTATCGTTGCCGTGAGTTGGCTTTCAGGAACAACAGAATGAAGGTACCAACCAAGCGTGGCGAGTACGCAGTTCCATAATCCTGACCCGATGGTGGTGTAAAGTATAAACTTCCAGAAAGTCATTTTTGCCAAGCCCGCAGGTATCGAAATGATTTGTCGGATACCGGGAATAAGTCGCCCCGTAAGTTGCTATAACCCCGTGGTCGTAGAAATACTTTTCGGCAACCTTTACTTTGTCTTCGTTCAGCAAACAAAGATGTCCCAATTTGCTATTGGCAAAACGGTAAATAATAGGGCGTCCGAGGTAATAAGCTGCAACATAGTTGGTTGTTGAGCCTGTAACTGCGCCCAAAGTGGCAACTACAACTACCCAAAACACGTTAAGATGCCCTGCTGCTGCATGATAGGCGGCAGGCGAAACAATGAGTTCCGAGGGGAAAGGAATAACAGTTCCTTCGATATACATACCGAGGAAGATGGTCCAATAATTAAGCGTGTCTAATAAAGACGAAAACCAATTCATTTTTGAATATGCTATTTAATAATGTAATATCGTATTTATGAAATTGCCGTTTGTTCTGTCTGCGGCGTATCGGCAATATTTTTCAGCCAACTGCCACGGTAAATTCGTATGAGGAACATAGAGCCGCGGAATGTGAGTTCTACTGCCATGGCAAACCAAACACCACGCAATCCGTAAGTGGAAGCAAGGGCATAAGCCAGTGTCAGACGTACAAACCACATGGAACCAAGGTTGATAAGCGATGGTTTGAATGTATCGCCGGCACCCACACATACGCTGTAAGCCACGATGGCTGCAGCAAAGAAAGGTTCGGCAAAGGCTTCGATGCGCAAAACGGCAACGCCCAACTCTCTGATTTCAGCTACCGGCGAGAGCATTCCTATCATTTCGGGAGCGAAGATATACATAACCAGACCCATAAACGCCATAACCGCCATGCCAATAAATATGGTCATATAGGCAAAACTCTTGCAAAGCTCTTTCCTTTTTGCACCGACACTTTGTCCGACAAGTGTTGTTGCAGCTTCGGCAATACCGTAACCCGGCATATAGCACAAGCTTTCGGCTGTTACGGCAAACGAGTTGGCAGCAATGGCGAAGTTGCCCAAGGGTGCGACAATCATGGTAGAAACCACTTGTGCACCATTCATCAGAAGGTATTGCATTGCCATAGGCGCACCTATCTTTACGGCGTGGACGATGTAATCCCATACCCATACAAAACGTTTGGTGTCGAGTTTCCACGCCAATATAGGACTGCGGAAGATGGCAAAGTAAACCAAAGGAATGGCAGCGACGGCAAATGAGAGTAGTGTACCGATGGCAGCACCTTTCACTCCTAAACCAAATCCGAACATTTCAAACTGAAATCCCAATACGGTAAGGGTGCGAGTAGGAAAGATTAAGATAAAGTTGAAGACCACGTCCATAACGCACATCAATACGGAAATAAGACTTGGGTGGCGCATATCGCCCGATACTTTCAACATAGCAGCCGACAAATACTCTATCAAATGTATAGGCACGGCAAACGAAAATATGAGGAAGTAGATGGAAGCGTCGTGCTGAATATCGGCACCACCGCCCAACCAACGGGGCAACGGCGTAGCCAACAGTATCGCGACGGTCATCAGTATAAGGCTGAAAGCCAAACCAAAGATATATCCGTGCCGCATTACCGCGCGCGCTTTCTCGAAATCGTTAGCCCCAATGAAATGTGCTGCTTGTACCGAAAAGCCCATTCCCCCCGCTGCAACCAGCGAACCAAAGAGCCACGTGGCGGGTTCGACCAACCCGATTGAAGCCGAAGCAGCTGCTCCTAACGAACCTACCATCGAGGCGTCGATGTAGAACATCATGACAGAAGTAACCTGTGCGAGAATAGAAGGAATACTTAATTGGACGATGAGGTTTAATTTCTCGCCCGTCGTCATGGAATTTCCGTTCCTGATTTTTGCCAAGAGCGCATCGGTTACGGTCTTGCTGAACACCATAATATATAAGGTAGCGTTGTTAAGATAGACTTAATGCCCGTCGTAAGTCTTCGTTAAGAGTTGGTTGGTTATCCTTAAATGACATCGGGGACTTTCGTTCCCGCTCTGTAATAAGAGTGCAAACGCAAGTCGAAAATCAAGTTGGAATAAGCCGGAATGGCACGATTCGCCGTAGTACCGTAGCCTAACTGATAAGGAATGTAAACCACCCAATGGTCGCCGATGTGCATTTTCTGCAATGCAGTGGCAAATCCATCGACAACGCCACCTTTCGCTCCGCCCACCAAAAGCTGGGCCGGGCGTGATGTCTTAGGATTGAATACCAAGCCGTTACCGCCCCAACTGCTGTCGAAAACCAAGCCTGCGGTGTACGTAAGCGAAGGAATGAGCCGCCCTTGATAGTGAACGAGCACGGAGTCGGTGAACAACGGCGTGCCCGAACCGGTTCCTTTCTCTAATTCGTGAACGATAATGTAGTTTTCGGGAGGATAGTTTGTTAGTCCTTCATTTGATGTTTGCCCCTGATAAGTATAATTTAAGAAGAGCTTCCAAGACGTGTCGCCATTGGCAATCTTTTGCATTGTTGTGTTGTAAAGGTCTGTCCAATACGTCGTATTCTTGGATTTCCAGTTGGCAAACTCTTCGTTTTCCTTTTCATCTTCGGAACAAGAAGACAGCAAACCAACCGAAAACATAGCTGCAAACAGCAAAGTTGCAGAGAAGAAGAGGCTTTGCAACCGCACTCTTAATTTGTTTTTATTTTGCATAATCTATTCTACTCTAAATATAGACTTATTCTTTTACGTCGAGTTTCTTCAACAGTGAAGTTATAGAAACACGGTCTTCAATGATTTCACGCAGCTTTGCAATAGGCACACGCTCTTGTTTCATAGAGTCGCGATAGCGCAGAGTAACAGTGTTATCGGTAAGTGTGTCGCCATCAACGGTAACGCAGAAAGGCGTACCGATGGCATCTTGGCGACGATAACGTTTGCCAATAGAGTCCTTTGCCTCAATGGTGGTGTTGAAATGGAACTTCAAATCGTCTACAATCTCTTGTGCTTTTTCCGGCAGACCGTCTTTGTTTACCAACGGAAGTACTGCACACTTAACAGGAGCCAATGGTTCCGGCAAGCTCAAAACAATGCGGCTTGAACCATTTTCCAACTGTTCTTCGATGTAACTGTGGCACATAACGCTCAGGAACATACGGTCTACGCCGATAGAAGTCTCAACAACGTAAGGTGTGTAGTTCTCGTTGCGTTCCGGGTCGAAGTACTTTATCTGTCTGCCGGAGTACTTTTCGTGCTGTGAAAGGTCGAAGTCGGTGCGCGAGTGGATACCTTCTACTTCCTTAAAACCGAACGGCATACGGAACTCGATGTCGGTTGCAGCATTTGCATAGTGCGCCAATTTCTCGTGGTCGTGGTAGCGATAGTTCTCGTTACCCATGCCAAGAGCTTGGTGCCACGCCAAACGATACTGCTTCCAATAGTTGAACCATTCCATTTCCGTGCCCGGTTGGCAGAAGAATTGCATTTCCATCTGTTCGAATTCGCGCATACGGAACACGAACTGACGGGCTACTATCTCGTTTCGGAAAGCCTTTCCAATCTGTGCAATACCGAACGGCAGCTTCATACGACCTGTCTTCTGAACATTCAAGAAATTAACAAAGATACCCTGTGCCGTCTCCGGACGCAGATAAATCGTGCTCGACGAATCGGCAGAAGCACCCATTTCGGTTGAGAACATAAGGTTGAACTGGCGCACATCGGTCCAGTTTTTCGTTCCGCTGATAGGGTCCACGATACCTTCATCAAGTATTATTTGTTTCAGCTCTTCAAGGTTTGAAGTCTCCATAGCGTTAGCAAAACGTGCGTGAAGCTCATCATACTTACGCTGATATTCCAATACGCGAGGGTTGGTGGCACGGAATTGAGCCTCATCGAAGCTGTCGCCAAACTTCTTTGCAGCCTTGGCAATTTCCTTATCCATCTTTTCTTCGTACTTACCGAGCTGGTCTTCTATCAGCACATCGGCTCTGTAACGTTTCTTAGAGTCGCGATTGTCAATCAAAGGGTCGTTGAAAGCATCAACGTGTCCGCTTGCTTTCCATATCGTAGGGTGCATAAAGATGGACGAATCGATACCAACGATGTTGCTGTGGAGCAGCACCATTGATTGCCACCAATACTGCTTGATGTTGTTTTTAAGCTCTACACCGTTCTGACCATAGTCGTAAACCGCTGCAAGACCATCGTATATATCACTACTTGGAAAAACAAAACCATACTCTTTGCAATGGCTTACTATTTTTTTGAATGTATCCTCTTGTGCCATAATATATTTCTTTTATCTTCGTTTATTCGGAATTTGGCACAAAGTTACGGCTTTTTAACGGAATAAGGGAACTAAAAGTTGTGAAAGTTTGCGAAAGAATGGTCTTATCTTCACTTCCATAACGTGAGTTCGATATAACGATTATGCGAGTTTCTTTATTTATTAAGATACTTAAAGACAAAATTGATTATGATTTAATATGCTTATAATCAAAAAGAAGCGGAGTATCTTCGGACATAAATTAGTACACCAAACTCACGTTATTCCATAAACGGAAAGAAGGCAATAGGGGTGTAAATGTTTTTTATAAATATAGCTATTGCATAACTTTCTATACATCAACGCATTACAAAACCTATTGTTTTGCATTCCAAAAGCGGCTGTTTTGCACGGTAAATCTGCTTTTTTATACCGAACTAACGTTCCGTATTAACGATGGTTTCTTTTAACCTTACCATAAATAGATGTGTCTTTCACAATTTGAATTTGCATATTTCGAGTTTTCTTCGTACCTTTGAGCCTCAAAAATAGAGACAATCCAACTGTTTATGGACGACGATAAAATAATTGAAAACAACGAGGGCGAAAACCCACTGAACGAAGAAGTAGCAGGCGATAATAGCGACATGGCAGGCACGGAAACCGACGAAGAAGTGGTTGCCGATGCCGAAATGACGGACGAAGACGAAGCAGGCGAGTTGCGAAACGACTATGTTCCAACCGACAGATTTGATGCTTCGGCTGTCAAGCACCTATCGGGAATGTATAAAAACTGGTTCTTGGATTACGCCAGCTATGTAATCTTGGAGCGTGCCGTACCCCATATCGACGACGGATTGAAGCCTGTTCAACGCCGTATCCTTCACTCTATGAAGCGAATGGACGATGGACGGTACAACAAAGTTGCCAATATTGCAGGCCATACGATGCAGTTTCACCCGCACGGCGATGCTTCTATCTGCGACGCCCTCGTGCAGATGGGACAGAAAGACTTGCTCATCGACACGCAAGGAAACTGGGGAAACATCTTCACCGGCGACCGTGCTGCGGCTCCCCGATACATCGAATCGCGTCTGTCCAAGTTTGCATTGGAAACCATTTTCAACCCCAAGACCACCGAATGGCAGCAGTCTTACGATGGAAGAAACAAAGAACCCGTTACCCTACCTGCCAAATTCCCGTTGTTGTTGGCGCAAGGTGCAGAAGGCATAGCTGTTGGATTGTCGTCTAAAATCCTTCCGCACAATATGGCAGAAATATGCGATGCGGCTGTAAGCTATCTACGTGGGAAAAAGTTTGCGCTTTATCCGGACTTCCCAACAGGCGGCAGCATCGACATTTCAAAGTACAACGACGGACAGCGTGGCGGTTCTTTGAAGGTGCGCGCTAAGGTTGAGAAGATTGACAACAAGACACTTGTTATTCGGGAAATACCTTTCACCAAGACTGCAAGCTCGCTCCAAGAGTCGATTACCAAAGCGGTTGAAAAGGGAAAAATAAAGATACGCAAGGTAGAAGATATGACGGCGTCGGAGGTAGAGATACAACTGCACCTGACACCGGGCACTTCGAGCGACAAGACAATGGACGCTTTGTACGCCTTTACCGACTGTGAGATTTCCATTTCGCCCAACTGCTGCGTCATTGCCGATAACAAACCACAGTTCCTAACCGTGTCCGACGTGCTGAAACACTCGGTAGACCACACGCAAGCACTGTTGCGCAGAGAACTCGAAATAAGGAAAGGCGAGTTGGAAGAACAGCTCTTCTTCAATTCGTTAGAACGCATCTTCATAGAGGAACGTATCTATAAGGAACAGGAATTCGAGACTTCTAAAACGATGGACGAGGTGGTTGCCTTCGTCGATTCCAAGTTAGAACCTTTTAAAAAGGACTTCATTCGCGAAGTGAAACGTGAGGACATACTCCGCTTGCTCGAAATAAAGATGCAGCGCATTCTTAAATTCAACAAGGACAAAGCCGACGAATTAATCCAAAAGATAGAAGCCGAGATAGCTGAAATAGATAAGGACCTCAGCGAAATGGTGCGTGTAACCATCGAATGGTTCAAGCATTTGAAGGCAAAATACGGTAAGGACTATCCACGCCGCACCGAGATAAAGAGTTTCGATACCATCGTTGCAGCAAAGGTAGTAGACGCCAACGAGAAGCTATACATCGACCGAAAAGGCGGCTTTATAGGCACGGATTTGAAGAAAGCAGAGTTCGTTCAGAACTGTTCCGACCTTGATGACGTCATCGTTTTCTTCCGCGACGGCAAGTATCGCATCGTTCATATCGCCGACAAAGTGTTTGTTGGAAAGGGTGTCATGCACGTACAAGTGTTCAAACGCAACGACCGTCGTACCATATACAATGCGGTTTATCGCGACGGCGAAAAAGGTCCTTACTACATTAAGCGTTTCAATGTGGTTTCCATTACCCGCGACAGAGATTACGACCTTACGCAAGGTAAGACGGGTTCGAGGGTGTTTTACTTTACGGCAAACCCGAACGGAGAAGCTGAAACCATTAAGATTATATTGAAAGACCAACCCGGCAGAGCCCGGCTGATGCGCTATTTTGAACGCGATTTCTCTAATGTTCTTATCAAATCGAAGACTGCTCGCGGTGTATTACTTACGAAAGAAACCGTAGACCGCGTATCTTTAAAAGCGCACGGAGTATCTACCTTGGGTGGCAGAAAGGTGTGGTTCGATGCCGATGTCAATCGTATCAACTACGAAGAGCAGGGGCGTTTGTTGGGCGAATTTAACGATAAAGACACCATTCTCGTGGTTCTCGACAACGGAGAGTTCTACACTACCAACTTCGATGCAGCCAATCACTACGAAGATAACATCTTCCGTATCGAGAAATTCAACCCCGAAAAGCCGTGGACGGCGGTGGTTTACGATGCCGACAACCAAGGTTATCCATACTTAAAGCGTTTCTGTATGGAAAATTCGACACGCCATCAGAGCGTGATTGGCGACAATCCGAAGTCCAAACTCGTTTTCCTGACCGACGATGCCTACCCTCGCGTAGAGATAACGTACGGCGGAAGCGATGCAGCACGTGCCTCAGAAGTTATAGATGCCGAAGAGTTTGTGGGCATAAAGGGCTTTAAGGCAAAAGGGAAACGCCTTACAACCTTCAAAGTAAGCAAGATTAAACAACTCGAACCCATTCGTTTCCCCGAACCGGAAGAGGCTGAAGAAGTCGAAACAATAGAGCCTACGGAAACCGAAACGGCAGAAGAACAGCCTGCAAAGCAAGCTGAAACCGAAGCACAAGCACCGTCAGAACCTGTTGCAAAGGCTGAAAAACCGAAGGAAGACAATGGCGGAGAGCAACAATTGACACTGCAATTCTTTGATAATTAAAGGTATTATGGCGTTGAAGAAAATACTCCTTGCCCTCTCGTTGTTGCTATACGGTGTTGCTGTTGATGCACAAGACACGCTGCGTTCCGATAAGATTATCACCAAAGCGCAGCTTGTTGGCATCGGGCACGTTAATCAATTAGACACTTATCTTTCGCCAAGCGAATACACAGGCAGCGAGCTGCGCTATGTTTCGCATACGCTACGAGAGAACGGTACGCCCATTTTGCGTGAGATTATCCACCAAGCGCACTTGTCGTACACGCACAACACTTCGGATAAAAACAACAATATAGGCGGATTGTATAACTTTCAATACAACCTGCATTACGCTTTCGGCAAATGGGCAGTGGGCAATGGCACACTCTCGGCAACGGTTGGCGGTGGCATTGATGCCAATATTGGCTTTCTATACAATATGCGCAATGGCAACAACCCTGCACAAGCGTACCTGAACGTGAACCTGTCGCCGTCGGCTACGGCTGCCTATGCGTTCCGTTTGTGCGGCAAACCTTTCCAAGTTCGATACGAAGTGCAAGCTCCGCTCGTAGGTTTGATGTTTTCACCGAACTTCGGGCAAAGCTACTACGAAATATTTTCAAAGGGCGACTACGACCACAACATCGTGCCCACCACCATTGTTTCCACTCCCTCGCTTCGGCAAATGCTTACCCTCGACTTTACTTTGCACCACACCACGTTGCGCCTTGGCTATTTAGGCGACTTCCGGCAAGCACGCGTAAATGGTTTAAAATACCACACGTGGAGCAACCTTTTTGTGGTAGGCATCGTGCGAAAGTTCTCTATTTCAAAGATTATTCCGTAATGAAAAAGTATAAATGCCTTTTCCGCCACACAGCTTTTGTGTTTTCATTCACATTATTTATAATGTCGTTCTTTTCGTCTTGCGTTACCAACGACGAATATCCGAACACCGTTCAAGGCAATGCGAGGCACTTTGGAAGATACTTGACGAGCACTATTGTTTCTTTGAACAGAAGGGAATAGACTGGAATGCAGTGCGAAACAAGTACTTAAAGCAGTTCGACAATTCGATGACAGAACGCCAACAGTTTGAAGTTATGGCAAATATGCTGTCCGAACTGAAAGACGGGCATGTGAATTTATACACATCTTTCAATGCTGCACGCTATTGGTCGTGGCGCGAAGACTATCCGCAGAACTATTCCGACTCGCTCTTGCGCAAATACTTGAAAACCGATTACTTGATAGCGAGCGGAATGGACTATACCATTCTCGATGACAACATCGGCTATTTGCGTTGCGAAAGTTTCCAACGCGGAATAGGCGCAGGCAACCTTGACGACATTCTTCTCTACTTCCAACCTTGCAGAGCCCTTATTATAGATGTGCGAAACAATGGTGGAGGTGCACTTAACAATGCGGAAGAACTGGCTGCAAGGTTCACCAACAAGTCGGTACTTGTGGGCTATATGCAACACAAAACGGGGAAAGGGCACAACGATTTTTCGCCAATGAAACAGCAAACCTTAAAGCCCGGAAAGGGAATACGCTGGCAAAAGCCTGTGTTTGTGCTGACCAACCGCAGTGTTTTCTCCGCTGCCAACGAGTTTGTAAAGTATATGCGCTGTTTCCCGAACGTGAAAACGGTGGGCGACCGTACCGGCGGAGGAGCAGGATTGCCTTTCTCTGCCGAGCTTCCCAACGGCTGGTCGGTGCGCTTTTCGGCTTGTCCGATGTACGATAAGGACAAGCAAATGACCGAGTTTGGCATAGACCCGGACTATAAGGTAAACCTTACTTCCGAAGATTTTCATCGTGGCAAAGACACCATCATAGAGTTTGCGCGCCACCTTATATAATAATAAGGTGAGCCGTTTCTACGAAACAGTCAATGCTTTTTAAGGTATTGACTGTTCTTTTTTGCCTGTGGCAGTTGCTGAAAACACCTCCGACTTTGTAAATATAATTCTCTTAAAAAGTGATAACTGCGCTTTGACGTTGCGAAAGCGGCTGTTTTGCGACGCAAAACCTACGGTTTTACCGTGCAAAACAGCCGCTTTTGGAATGCAAAACAATAGGTTTTGTAATACGCTGATAACGAAAGAGTTACGCAAAAGATATTCTCTGAAAAAATATTTACATATTTATTGGCTTTTTCTCGTTCATAAAGTAAGTTGTTTCCATTACATTTTCACCCTTCCATTTCTATATTCGTTCAACAAGTCAGTGCGGCTTTTCGTTAATGCGAAGTTCGCTCCACAGAAACTGTTGCAATTTCTCTATCGTCTGCAATATTGCTATCTGCGGTTTGCAATACCGTTGCACAATGTGCCAAAAATGTGCGATTATGCATTTTTTTATATAAAAATATCGACAAAAAGTTGGTAGTAAGATATAAAATTCATACTTTTGGCAATATTAAAGATTAATTGTCATCAATCAACAACTAAGAAATAAAAAATAACAACTAACAAAATGAAAACAGATTTTGAGATTGCTCACGAGGCAAAACTTGAATTAATTGATAGTATTGCAAAGAAAGCGAATATCCCGGTAGACGAACTTGAACCGTTTGGCAAGTACATTGCTAAGGTTCCTTACCAACTTATCGACGAGGAAAAGGTAAAGAAGTCGAAGTTGATTCTTGTTACTGCCATTACTCCGACAAAGGCAGGTATCGGCAAAACCACCGTCAGCGTAGGTTTGGCACTTGGTATGAACCGTATTGGCAAGAATGCTATTCCGGCTCTTCGCGAACCTTCGCTCGGTCCTTGCTTCGGTATGAAAGGCGGAGCTGCAGGCGGTGGCTATGCACAAGTGCTGCCAATGGAGAAGATTAACCTCCATTTCACAGGCGACTTCCATGCCATCACTTCGGCTAATAATATGATTTCTGCGATGTTAGACAACTATTTGTACCAGCATCAGGACGATGGCTTCGGTATGAAAGAAATATGGTGGCGTCGCGTTTTGGACGTAAACGACCGTAATCTGCGCACCATTATCACCGGTTTGGGCAGCCGTACCGACGGTTTGCTTAGCGAAAGCGGTTTCGATATTACGCCGGCATCGGAAATTATGGCTATTCTTTGCTTGGCTTCTGACGAAGAAGACTTGCATCGACGCTTGATAACATAATCCTTGGTATTACGCTTGAAGGCAAACCGTTCTACTTGCGCGAACTGAATGTTACAGGTTCTATCGTCGCACTCTTACACGAAGCTATCAATCCGAACCTTGTACAGACCATCGAAAATACACCGGCGTTTATACATGGTGGTCCGTTTGCCAACATTGCACACGGTTGCAACAGCGTTTTGGCAACAAAGATGGCTATGAGCTGCTCGGATTACTGTATTACAGAGGCTGGTTTCGGTGCCGATTTGGGCGCAGAGAAGTTCTTGGACATCAAATGTCGCAAGGCCGGTATATCTCCGGTGCTGACAGTTCTCGTTGCTACTGCACAGGCTTTGAAGATGCACGGGGGTATCGACGTTGCCGAAATAAGCAAGCCAAACGTAGAAGGCTTGAAGGCAGGACTTACCAACTTGGATAAGCACATCACAAACTTGAAGGCATTCGGACAAACCGTTGTTGTTTGTTTGAACCGCTTTGCCACCGACACCGACGAAGAATTGGAACTCGTAAAAGAACATTGCGAGGCACAGGGTGTAGGTTTTGCCATCAATACAGCCTTTGGCGAAGGTGGAAAGGGCGCAGAAGAATTGGCACATTTGGTAGTCGATACCATCGAAAAGAACCCATCTGCACCGCTGAACTTCGTTTACGAGGAGAACGACGACATTGTTACAAAGGTTGAAAAGATAGCGAAGAAGGTTTACGGAGCAGGTAAAGTGGTGCTTCGCCCTGCTGCTAAACGCGACTTGCAGCGCATTAAGGAACTCGGTTTCGAGCACTTCCCTGTATGTATTGCCAAGACACAGTACTCGTTCTCGGAAGATGCAAAGGCTTACGGAGTACCAACCGACTTCACCATTACCATTCGCGACTTTGTTATCAATGCCGGTGCAGGTATGATTGTTGCCATTGCCGGTACCATAATGCGTATGCCGGGTTTGCCGAAAAAACCGCAGGCAGAGAATATTCACGTAGTGAATGGCGTAATAGAAGGCTTGTCATAAAGCATTATCCATAACTTGCGAGCCTCGGAGAACGTTGATGTTTTTCGAGGCTTTTTGTTGTCTTGCCACCTTGTTTACCTATGGTTGCCAATAAGAGATAACATGAGTTCGGCATAAGAAAACAGGTTAAGCAAGCTATCTCACAGCTGTTTTCTAAGCAAATTCACTAATGAAACAGTGAGAGTTTTTCAATTTAACTTTGTAAAGATAATTCTCTTAAAAAGCGACAACTGCGTTTTGACATTGCGAAAGCGGCTGTTTTACGATGCAAAACCTACGCTTACGTTTGGCATTCCTCATTTGGCTGAACGAAAACGTTCATGAATAACGTGAATTTGGTGTAAGAACTCGAGCCTGAAGACATTTCGCTCTTTCTTGATTATAAGCATATTAAACCATAACCGGTTTGTTCTTTAAGTATCTTTATAAATAATATACCACGCACAATTCTTATGTCGAACCCACGTAGATAATAAGTAGGGCAATTTCTTAAAAATATTTTTTTTATCTCTATATATTATGTAGTTAGGCAAAATTTAAGTATCTTTGCGCCTCAAAGTGGGTAGCAACTCTATCGTTTTGCACTTTAAACTTATACTTTTGATAATTAAATAATAAACATATAATATTTCAAAGATGAAGATTTCATTTGAAAATACCGACAAATTGAATGGTCTTTTGACCATTGTTGTCGATGAAGCTGATTACAAGGAAGAAGTTGAGAAGGCACTCAAAGATTATCGCAAGCGTGCTAACATTCCCGGTTTCCGTCCGGGGCAAGTGCCAATGGGTTTGCTGAAACGCCAAGTTGGTCCACAAGTAAAGATGGACGCCATTAACAAAATCTTGGGTGAGAACCTCCAGAAATATATTGTAGACAACAAAATCCACATGCTCGGACAGCCTATGGCTTCTGAAACACAAGAAGCAGTAGAGCTTGAAAAGCCGGCTCCTTACACCTTTAAGTTCGACATTGCTATTGCACCGGAATTCAACATCGAGCTTACAAACAAGGATACCATTGACTATTACGACATAAAGGTAGACGATAAACTCATCGACCAGCAAATAGAAATGTTCGCAAGTCGTGCAGGACATTACGACAAAGCACAAGAATTTGAGCCTGAAAAGCGCGATATGCTCAAGGGAGACATTCGTGAACTCGATGCAAACGGCAACACTCTCGAAGGCGGTATCACCGTAGAAGGGGCTGTGATGATGCCTCAATATATTAAGGTAGAAGACCAAAAGAAACTCTTCGAGGGCAGTAAGTTGGGCGATATTATTATTTTCAACCCACGCAAGGCTTATCCGGACAACGACGCAGAGATTGCTTCGTTGCTGAAGATAGACCGCAAGGAAGTTGCAAACCACACCGGCGACTTCTCATATCAGATTACTGAAATCTCTCGCTTCGTAAATGCGGAGAACAACAAAGAACTTTGGGACAGCGTTTACGGTGCTGACGCCAACATTAACGACGAGGCTGCATTCCGTGCTGCCATCGCCGAAGGTGTAAGCAAGCAACTTGAAAGAGATTCAGACTATAAGTTTATGCAGGATTTGCGCACATACGCAGAGAAGAAAGTAGGCGACCTCCAATTCCCGGACGCATTGCTGAAGCGCATTATGCTTGCCAACAACGAAGACAAGGGTGCTGAATTTGTAGAAAAGAACTACGAGCCAAGCATCAATGAACTTAAGTGGCACCTCATTAGAGACCAAATTGCAAAGGCTAACAACATCAAGATTGAAGATGCCGACATACGCGAAAGTGCTGCACAGATAGCTCGTGCGCAGTTCGCACAATACGGTATGAACAACGTTCCCGACGAATACGTGAACAACTACGTTGAGGAAATGATGAAGAAGCGCGAGAACATCGATTCATTTGTTGAGGCTGCGCTCGACCGCAAACTCTCTGTTGCATTGAAAGACGTTGTCAAATTGAAGAAGAAGTCTGTTTCTCTCGACGAGTTCAACAAACTTATGATGCCTGCAGAAGTGGCTGCAACAGAAAAGCTGGCAAAGGCAAAGAGAACCAAGAAAGCTGAAAAAGAAGAAAAGGAAGAAAAGTAAGCCATTGCCTGCAAACCATTAACGCTTGCGCTTTGCACAGCAGGTAGTGGGCATAAAATAATAAAGGCAATATCCTTTCCACAAACTTTCAATCAAGAAAGCTGTTGGAAAGGATATTGCTTTTTATGTTTTATAAAGCATTGTCCGGTTTTTAAAATCATAAAAACCGTGTTTTTATAGCTACCCGAAATATGCTCTCACGGTTCTGTTTCTACCAAAAGAGCGAAAAAACTATAATCGGTAGAATTAAAAAAGTAGTTTTTTATTGAGTAATTACCATTTTTTTCTTATCTTTGTGTTAGAATATACAAGACACCGGCTTTTCGTTATGGCATGGTCTTTGTATTTAAGGCAATAGTTAAAAGCAGGATATTCATTTCCTGTTATTGTCTAATTAAAATAACATAAGGTTACAAAATGAACGATTTTAGAAAGTATGCAACCCAACATTTGGGCATAAACGGTATGGTGTTAGACGAGGTTACAAGTTTGCAAAACCAGTATCTTAACCCATATATATTGGAAGAACGACAGTTGAACGTAACGCAGATGGACGTGTTCTCGCGTTTAATGATGGACCGTATCATCTTCCTCGGTACGCAAATTGACGACTATACAGCTAATACGCTTCAGGCACAGCTCCTTTATTTAGACTCTGTAGACCCGGGGAAGGATATTTCCATCTACATAAACTCGCCCGGCGGAAGTGTAACGGCAGGACTTGGCATCTACGATACTATGCAATTTATCTCCAGCGACGTAGCTACCATCTGCACAGGCATGGCTGCTTCCATGGCTGCCGTGTTGCTCGTAGCCGGTCAGGAGGGCAAGCGTTCGGCATTGCCGCATAGCCGTGTCATGATACACCAGCCGCTCGGAGGTGTGCAAGGTCAGGCTTCCGACATCGAAATCGAGGCAAAAGAGATAATGAAGTTCAAGAAAGAACTCTACACCATTATCAGCAATCACTCTCATCAGACCTATGAAAAGGTATGGAACGATAGCGACCGCAACTATTGGATGACGGCTGAGGAAGCTAAGGATTATGGTATGATAGACCAAGTACTAATCAGAAAGAAGTAAACAATGCCTCAAAAGAAATGTAGTTTTTGCGGAAGGAGCGAGAACGAAGTACGACTTCTCATAACAGGACTTACGGGTTACATCTGTGAGGACTGTGCACAGCAAGCCAACAACATTGTCGTTGAGTCGGGAATATTGGAGAAACAAGTTCCGGGTGTAACCGATATTGACATGAAGAAAGTGCCCAAGCCAAAAGAAATAAAGGCTTATCTTGATGAATATATCATCGGGCAGGACGAAGCGAAACGCTATCTTGCCGTATCGGTTTACAACCATTACAAGCGATTACAACAGCCGAAAGACGACGACGGCATAGAAGTGGAGAAGAGCAACATCATTATGGTGGGCTCGACAGGTACGGGAAAAACCCTCTTGGCACGTACCATAGCCAAACTGTTAGACGTTCCTTTCACCATTGTCGATGCTACCGTGTTTACCGAAGCCGGCTATGTGGGCGAAGATGTGGAGAGCATTCTCTCGCGCTTGCTGCAAGTAGCCGACTACAATGTGGCTGCTGCCGAACGGGGAATTGTATTCATCGACGAGATAGACAAGATAGCACGAAAGAGCGACAACCCAAGCATAACACGCGACGTAAGCGGCGAAGGTGTGCAACAAGGATTGCTGAAGCTGCTCGAAGGCACAATGGTGAACGTTCCACCGAAAGGCGGACGCAAGCACCCGGACCAAGATTACATTCACGTAGATACGCGAAACATTCTCTTTATCTGCGGTGGCGCATTCGACGGCATAGAACGCAAGATAGCACAACGCCTCAACACGCACGTGGTGGGCTATAACTCGGTGCAGAATGTGGCGAAAATAGACAAGAAAGACTTAATGAAGTACGTGCTTCCGCAAGACTTACGCTCGTTCGGACTTATCCCTGAAATCATCGGGCGTTTGCCTGTGCTTACCTATCTCGATCCATTAGACAAGGAAGCACTGCGCAAAATACTTGTCGAACCAAAGAACTCGATAGTCAAGCAATACATAAAACTCTTCAAAATGGACGGCATCAACCTTACATTTACCGAAGAATCGCTCGACTATATCGTTGATAAGGCTGTGGAATACAAGTTGGGTGCACGTGGACTGCGCTCTATTGTCGAGGCTGTTATGATGGACACGATGTTCGAACTGCCTTCTAAGAAAGTGAAGAAGTACGAAGTAACAGCCCAATACGCACAACAACAATTAGACAAGGCGAAGTTCAACAAACTCGAAACAGCCTGAAACACATACGAACGTTGCACCCATTCCAATACAAAGGTGTGGGTGCGACGACAACAAACCTACCTTTCTATATAAGGAACACTAAACTATCAACATGGCAACAGAAGTCAATCTCACAGAAAAGCTAAAGCATTTTTTCGGCTTTGATAAGTTCAAAGGTGCACAAGAAGCTATTATCCGCAACGTGTTAGAGGGCAACAACACCTTCGTGTTGATGCCTACAGGTGGCGGTAAGAGCCTTTGCTACCAATTGCCTTCGCTCATAATGGAAGGCACGGCTATCGTTATTTCACCTTTAATAGCATTGATGAAAAATCAAGTAGATGTCATTAATGGTATGAGCGAAGAAGACGGCGTGGCACATTACCTAAACTCTTCGTTGAAGAAAACAGAGATTGACCATGTTAAATCCGATATTCACAGCGGCAGAACAAAGTTGCTTTATGTTGCTCCCGAATCGTTAAACAAAGAAGAAAGCATAGAGTTCTTCAAGACGGTAAAGGTTAGTTTCTATGCCATAGATGAGGCGCACTGCATCTCGGAGTGGGGGCACGACTTCCGACCGGAGTACCGCAAGATACGACAAGCAGTAGACCAGATTGGCAAAGCACCGATAATAGCCCTTACTGCCACTGCCACCGACAAGGTGCGCACAGATATTGTGAAGAGTTTGGGTATTGAAGACTGTGCCGAATTTAAGAGTTCGTTCAACCGTCCTAACCTTTACTACGAGGTACGACCGAAGAAAAACGAGGAAGACACCAATCGGCAGATTATCAAATTCATCAAGCAGAACCTCGGTAAAAGCGGCATCATCTACTGTCTTTCACGCAAAAAGGTGGAAGAACTGGCTGCCGTTCTGCAGGCAAACGACATAAAGGCAGAGCCTTATCACGCCGGACTCGATTCGGAAACACGCTCGAAAACACAAGACGACTTCCTGATGGAAAACATCGACGTCATTGTTGCCACCATTGCTTTCGGCATGGGCATCGACAAACCCGATGTACGGTTCGTTATCCACTACGACATTCCTAAGAGTCTGGAAGGCTATTACCAAGAAACGGGGCGTGCCGGACGTGATGGAGAAGAAGGCAAATGTATCGTGTTCTACTCGAAAAACGACCTCAAAAAGCTCGAAAACTTTATGGAAGGCAAGCCTGTTGCCGAGCAAGACATAGGCAGACAGCTGCTGCAAGAGACCGAAACATACGCCGAATCGTCGGTTTGTCGCCGCAAACTGCTACTCCACTACTTCGGTGAAGAATATCCGAAAGACAATTGCGGCATGTGCGACAACTGCCTGCACCCCAAAGAAAAGATTGAAGCACAAAAGCCATTGCTCATTGTATTGCAGGCAGTGAAGGCATTGAAGGAGAATTTCCGCCAAGAATATGTCATCGACTTTGTAAAAGGTCGTGGTACCGACGACATAAGAGACCACAAGCACAACCTTCTCGAAGAGTTCGGACTCGGCGAGAAAGAAGACCCGAAGGTATGGAATCCCGTTATTCGCCAAGCCATGTTAGACGGTTTTCTGAAGAAAGACGTAGAGAATTACGGCTTACTGAAGCTCACGGCAGCCGGCAAACGCTTCTTGAAAAACCCGCAATCGTTTATGATTGTGATGGACAAGGAATTTAAAGACGACGACATCGACGAGAGTTTGGTGAACGGAACAAGCGTTGCCGACCCGGAACTCTATGCCATGTTGAAAGACTTGCGCAAGCATTTGGCACGCAAATTAGGTATTCCTGCTTACGTAATCTTCCAAGACCCGTCGTTAGACCAAATGGCAATGATGTATCCTGTTACGGAACAGGAGTTGCAAAATATACAAGGCGTGGGCATCGGAAAGGCAAAACGCTACGGCGAAGAGTTTTGCAAGCTCATTAAACAGTATTGTAAGGAAAAGAACATCGAGCGTCCCGAAGAACTGCGCGTGCGCACGGTAGCTAAGAAATCGATGCAAAAGGTGAAGATTATTCAAGGCATCGACCGCAAACTGCCGTTAGACGACATTGCCATTGCCGAAGGACTCGGCTTCGACGACCTACTTTCAAAGATAGAAGAAATTGTATATAGCGGCACGAAACTAAACATCGATTACTTCTTGGAAGATATTTACGACGACGAAAAGATAGAAGACATCTACGATTACTTTATGAATAGTCAGACCGACAACATCGACGAAGCCCTCAAAGAACTTGACGAGGACTACACCGAGGAAGATATTCGTTTGGTTCGCATAAAGTTTATATCCGAAATGGCAAACTAATATGATTAGCGAAACCGCCCTTCCGTTTGGAAAGGGCGGTTTCGTTTTATCCTCATTGCACTACGATTTGTCTAAAAATGCAGCTGCAAACAAGCATAAAAGCAACAACCATATAGGTAGCATATTGGTAGTTTCCGCCTCCATATTTTAACATTTGAAAAACAAGCTAATATTTTTGTGAAACAATAAAAAACGGTTAAGAAAACCGGAAGCTTTGATTCCGTTTTCCAAAAGCGGCGGCTTTGCAACGCAAAACCTACGTTTTTACCGTACAAAACCTATGCTTTTACTTTGTAAAACAATAGGTTTTGCAAAGTATTGATAAGGAGGTAATTACGCAATAGTTATATTTGTGGAAAACATTTACTGTTTTATGGTCTATCAAAAAAGCCAAATAGCTGAATTTGCTATTTGGCTTTTTGTTGTGTTGGGATACTCGGACTCGAACCAAGAATAACAGGACCAGAATCTGTTGTGTTACCATTACACCATATCCCAATATGTTTGCATCTCTTTCCGATTTGCGGTTGCAAAGTTACTACTTTTTTAGTTAAGTGCAAAAATTATCCGAACTTTTTTTCGAATTCTTGTTTTCTGTGGGTATGAGGCAGAGTCAACCAGCAAGTGCAAAATATTATATTTTGCACTTGCTGGTTGACTCTGCCAGTTGTTAGAAAAATTATTTTTACTTTGTTCGTTGATTAGCGATTTGACTATATGACTTTTTTTTCTTTATCTTTGTGGACGTAACAGTAATGAAATCATTCTGCTTGATATTTATTTGTAGGTTAAATTATTAAACTATTATATTAGAGGATGTTATGTTAATAAGAAATGCTTATGTGTTCCAATCTGTGTTGGAGAGTGTTAGTAAAGTAATTGTATTAATAGCAATTATGGTTTCCTTAGTGTCTTGTGGGCATGTGCAAGCATCGGATACGACGAAGCGACAAGAGGCAAGATGCAATGAAAGAAGGTCAATTGCTGACCCTTTGGCTCCGTTCTATGCGGATGGTTTACCTAAAGATGCATATCCTGTAGCGTTTTATGGACAAGATACCATTTCATATAGCCAGTTGGAAGTTGCTCGGAAACGAGATTATCTAGGGCAAAGTAGCCTTGCTAATGGCATTCAAGACTTTGGAACTTTTTACTTTTTCATTCAACCTATTGCTGATTCAGAGGACGAGTTCAGCTCGTTTTATAATATTTGGATGTATGATGACTCTGCAAAGAAACTGCGTAAGATATTCTCGCATCATGTAGGGACATATACTGAAATGCAGATAGATGGGGTATATTGGAATTACGATATACAAAACAATGATGAAACATACAGAACATCATCGGGTGGAAAAGGATTGATACATAGGAAAAATGCAACTCCAATTGTTGTAATAGCTGCGAGGAATACATCGATGACTCCACATCCAACTTATCTTACAGTCATTCTAAACCCAGTAACAAATAAAAAGAAGGTAGTAGAAGAGAAGTTTATCGGTTTTATGAGTATGGACGATACTAGTCTTCCTGTTGCAGAACAAGGACTTGCGAGAAAAGTGATTCTGACAACAAAATCAAGGTTATTATCTAAGGATATCCCAGCACCAGAAGATGATGACTTCGCTGTTAGGAACTTTATTTATCCTTCTTTAAATGTCTATTCAACGACAGGAAATCGTATAGGAGCAATAGAACTTCCTCATGAAGAGATAGATGTAGTAAGATGACAGCAGGATATAACAAGTATTCATTGTATTGTTTGTATTCAATCTTCTTTTTCTTTGATGTTAGGAACGTGATGAAGCACGCCCTTACAGCACTAACGCAAATACAATACATTGTCCTACGAACAATGTAGCAACAGCGTAGGTGCGATTTATCGCACTCCTAACACCCACAAAACCAAATTGTCATATATAATGAGCGTGATTTACTACGCACTTATGTACATAAAAAAGGTGAGCAAAACGTATGCTTTGCTCACCTTTTTCCTTTGCTTTACCTGCTACGAAAGCCGGTTAGTCTTCCATCAACTTGCGGTAGCGACCTTTCTTTATGTCTTCGTTGCCAAGTCGGCGTGCCTTGTTTATTTCGTATTCAGAGTATGTTCCTTCGAAGAAGAATACTTCGCCGTTGCCTTCGAAAGCAAGAATGTGCGTACAGATACGGTCTAAGAACCAACGGTCGTGGCTGATAACAACGGCGCAACCGGCAAAGCTTTCCAAACCTTCTTCCAATGCGCGCAGGGTGTTCACGTCGATGTCGTTGGTAGGTTCGTCGAGCAAGAGCACGTTTCCTTCTTGTTTCAATGCCAAAGCCAATTGCAAGCGGTTGCGCTCGCCACCGGAAAGAACACCGCAGAGTTTGCTTTGGTCGGTGCCGGAGAAGTTGAAACGCGAGATGTAGGCACGTGCATTGACGTCGCGTCCGCCCATTCTTATGTTTTCGTTGCCTTGTGCAATGACGTCGTAGACCGATTTGTCGGGGTCTATGTCCTTGTGTTGCTGGTCTACATAAGCGAGCTTTACGGTTTCGCCCACCTCGAAATTGCCACCGTCGGGCGTTTCCAAGCCCATGATAAGGCGGAAGAGTGTGGTTTTGCCTGCGCCGTTCGGACCTATCACGCCCACGATGCCGTTAGGCGGAAGCATGAAGTTGAGGTCGCTGAAGAGTACTTTTTCGCCGAATGCCTTTTGCACGTGTTGCGCCTCTATTACCTTGTTGCCCAAGCGAGGACCGTTCGGAATGAAGATTTCGAGCTTCTCTTCGCGGTCTTTCTGCTCTTGGTTGAGCATTTGTTCGTACGAGTTCAAACGGGCTTTACCCTTTGCCTGACGTGCCTTTGGCGCAAGGCGAACCCATTCCAATTCGCGTTCGAGCGTCTTTCTGCGCTTTGAAGCCGTCTTCTCTTCCTGCTCCATACGCTTTGTTTTCTGGTCGAGCCATGAAGAATAGTTGCCCTTCCATGGAATGCCTTCGCCGCGGTCGAGTTCCAAAATCCATTCGCTTACATCGTCGAGGAAGTAGCGGTCGTGGGTAACGGCAATGACCGTGCCTTCGTATTGTTGCAGATGTTGCTCCAGCCAGTCGATGCTTTCAGCGTCCAAGTGGTTGGTAGGTTCGTCGAGCAACAACACGTCGGGCTTTTGCAACAACAGGCGGCAGAGTGCCACACGGCGACGCTCGCCACCCGAAAGATGGGTTACGGGAAGGTCGCCGGCAGGGCAACGCAGAGCTGCCATGGCACGGTCGAGCTTCGAATCCATGTTCCAAGCGTCGGTAGCATCTATGATGTCCTGCACTTCGGCTTGTCGTTGCATCAGTTTGTCCATTTTGTCGGGGTCGCCATAGTATTCTTCCAAACCGAACTTCACGTTGATTTCGTCGTACTCGCGGAGCGCGTCGTAAACGTGCTGCACACCTTCTTGTACGTTTTCCTTGACGGTTTTCTCTTCGTTGAGTGGCGGGTCTTGGGGCAGATAGCCCACGGAATAGCCGGGACTGAACACCACTTCGCCCGATGTCGGCTGCTCGATACCCGCAATAATCTTCATTAATGTGGACTTACCGGCACCGTTCAAACCGATGATACCTATCTTGGCACCATAGAAGAACGAGAGGTAAATGTTCTTCAGAATTTGTTTTTGATTTTGCGGGATAATCTTTGATACGCCCACCATTGAGAAGATAATCTTCTTGTCGTCTACTGTTGCCATTTATTTTATTGTTGTTTTGATTTATATAAAAGGAATTATGAACACCCTTTCTCGCTCCTGCCCTTATTCTCCGTCTGCTTCTTTTGCTCGCTTGCGTTCGTCCAACAGTTGGAAATCTTTCTTTTGCAGCACAAATTCCGTACCCAAATACTTTTCTTTCACAATCTTGTTGGCAGCCAGTTCTTCGGGTGTTCCTTTGAAAAGTATCTGCCCTTCAAAGAGCAGATAGGCACGGTCGGTAATGTTCAGCGTTTCGTGCACGTTGTGGTCGGTAATGAGAATGCCGATATTGCGGAACTTCAGCCGCCAGACAATGTGCTGAATGTCTTCCACCGCAATAGGGTCCACGCCTGCGAAAGGCTCGTCGAGCATAATGAACTTAGGGTCTATCGCCAAGCAACGTGCTATTTCGCATCTGCGTCGCTCGCCTCCCGAAAGACGGTCGCCAAGGTTTTTGCGCACTTTCTCCAAGCGGAACTCTTTGATGAGGCTTTCCATCTTCTCTATGCGCTGCTGCTTGGTGAGCTTGGTCATCTCCAGCACGCTCATAATATTGTCTTCGACGCTCATCTTTCGGAATACGCTTGCTTCCTGCGGCAAGTAGCCGATGCCGGCTTTGGCACGCTTGTAGACAGGATAATTGGTAATTTCCTGTTCGTCGATGTAAACGTGTCCCTCGTTTGGAACAACCAAACCGGTAGTCATGTAGAACGATGTTGTCTTGCCTGCGCCGTTCGGACCTAACAAGCCAACAATCTCTCCTTGTCGCACATTGATACTTACGCCGTTGGCAACGGTGCGTTTGCCGTATCGCTTCACGAGTCCTTCGGTGCGAAGAACGCTGCTTTTATTGCTTTCGGGTTCAATGATTATGTTTTCAGTGTCGAGCATCTGCTATTTTGTTTCTGTGTTGCAAAAGTAGTAAAATAAATGCTAATATCATTGATATTACTTAAAACAATGGTTTATATTGCAGTTTTTTAGCGGATTTTGGTTACTTTTGCATCTGCGTAGATTAAACTAACAACAATGCTTATATTCAATTGGCTTACAGTTTTCGGCAGATACTTGCTTTTAATGGGGCGTGCATGCAGTCGTCCCGAACGTTTCCGTATGTTTTTAAAACGATATGTCAAGGAGATGTCGCAGCTTGGTGTCGATTCCATCGGCATCGTTTTGCTGATTTCGTTCTTCATCGGAGCGGTTATCTGCATACAGATAAAACTGAACGTGCAAAGTCCGTGGATGCCTCTTTGGGTGTCGGGATACGTTACGCGCGAAATTATGTTGCTCGAGTTTTCGTCGAGTATCATGTGTCTTATCCTCGCAGGAAAGGTGGGGTCGAACATTGCTTCCGAATTGGGCACAATGCGTGTTACCCAGCAAATCGATGCTTTGGAGATTATGGGCATTAATTCTGCCGGCTACTTGATACTGCCGAAGATAGTAGGACTTATTACGATTATGCCGTTCTTGGTTGTCTTTTCTGCTGCAATGGGTATCGTGGGAGCATACGCAACTGCTTACGTTGCCCACATTATCACACCCGTAGACCTGACGGCAGGACTTCAGCACGACTTCAACCCGTGGTTCATGTATATGAGTATCACAAAGAGCCTTTTCTTTGCCTTTATCATTGCGAGTGTGTCGTCGTTCTTTGGCTATACGGTGAAAGGCGGTTCGGTAGAAGTGGGCACGTCTTCTACCAATGCGGTGGTTAGTTCCAGCGTGCTGATTTTGTTCAGCGATGTATTCCTGACACAACTTTTAAGCTGACACGACACCTTTTCTTAATCGGCGTAAACAAAGATGATAGAAGTTAGAAACCTATATAAATCGTTCGGAGACAAAGAGGTTCTTCACGATATAAACACGAAATTTGAAGATGGTAAGACAAATCTTATCATCGGACAGAGCGGTGCGGGAAAAACTGTGCTGGTGCAATGCCTTGTCGGACTGCTCGAACCCACACGCGGCGAGGTGCTCTACGACGACCGTAATTTCGTAATGATGAGCAAAAAGGAAAAGATTGCCATGCGAAGGGAGATGGGAATGATTTTCCAAGGCTCGGCATTGTTCGACTCGCTTACGGTTTTAGAGAACGTTCGCTTTCCGCTCGATATGTTTTCGGATATGACATCGAAAGAAAGAGACCGACAAGCGCAGAAGTGTATCGACCGTGTGAACCTCACAGGAGCAGAAAACAAATATCCGGGAGAAATTTCCGGTGGTATGCAAAAGCGTGTTGCCATTGCGCGGGCGGTGGTAATGAACCCTAAATACTTGTTTTGCGACGAGCCGAATTCCGGTCTCGACCCTAAAACTTCGCTGGTAATCGACGAGCTTTTGTCGGATATTACAAAAGAGTACAACATTACGACCATCATCAACACCCACGATATGAATTCCGTAATGGGTATTGGCGAAAACATTGTCTTCATTGCCGACGGAAAAGCAGAATGGCAAGGCAACAAGGATTTGGTGATGTCGGCGAATAACAAAAAACTGAACGACCTTGTATTTGCGTCCGATTTGTTCAAGAAAGTGAAAGAAGTAGAGAACGAAGAAGCCAAGTAAACAGTATCAGCGTGGAGATATACTTTTAAAGCTCCTAAGCTTTCCAACGAAAGCTTAGGAGCTTTTCGTTGATTGCTCGGTATCTTTTGTTGATTGCTCGGTATCTTTTTGTTGGTTGCTCGGTATCTTTTCGTTGATTGCTCGGTATCTTTTTGTTGATTGCTCGGTATCTTTTTGTTGATTGCTCGGTATCTTTTCGTTGGTTGCTCGGTATCTTTTTGTTGGTTGCTCGGTATCTTTTGTTCCACCGAATTGCGAAAACAATAATGCCGCTTATTCATTTTCTGAATAAACGGCATCGTTGTTTGGTTTCTATTATAATAATTGCATCAGCGCATATACCATAAACCGTGCTTCTTAAGCATAGGAACTACTATTTGTTCGGTGGTGCTGTCGCCATAATGAAGTAAAAGGAAAGCACTTGCCGTACTGTCTTTTGCAAAGAACCGGGCACTACGAACGCTTACTTTCTTTATGCCTTTGTGCTCTTTGTCTTGTCGTTTGGCAAACACCTTGAAGTTTTCGAGCATTTGGCGTTCGTAACTTTCAGGCAGTTTGTCGGGCAGGTTCATACCCTCTAAGAACTGTTTGTATTTGCCCGAAATAAGATTTTCGTAATAGTGCTTCGCTGCTTCTGCCGCTATTGCACCGTGGTCTGTTTCCTTCTTTCTGCTGCAAGAAGGAAGGAGAAGAACTGCGAGAAGCAAGGCATAAAGTAGTCGTTTCATACTTTTATAACTGTTTATTTCTGACGTATAAACACATTGATGGGACAACCGTTAAGGTTCCAACGTTCGCGTATCTTGTTTTCCAAAAAGCGGCGATAGGGTTCTCTGACATACTGTGGCAAGTTGGCATAGAACACAAACGATGGTATTTGCGTGTTGGGCAACTGCGAACAGTATTTTATCTTGATGTATTTGCCCTTTACCGATGGTGGCGGCGTTTCCTCAATGATGGGCAACAACACTTCGTTGAGCTTGGTTGTGCCAATGTGCATGTTTCTGTTCAGATACACTTGCTTTGCTACGTCGAGTATCTTGAAGATGCGTTGCTTGGTAAGTGCCGATGCAAAGATGATGGGAAAGTCTACAAACGGAGCCATACGCTCGCGAATGGCATTCTCGAAAGTCTTGATTACTTTCTGATCCTTGTTCTCTACAAGGTCCCATTTGTTCACTACCACCACCAAACTCTTGTTGTTTCGCTGAATCAGCTGGAAGATATTCATATCCTGCGCCTCAATTCCGCGTGTGGCATCAATCATCAGAATACACACATCGGCATTCTCTATGCTGCGAATAGAGCGCATAACGGAATAGAACTCAAGGTCTTCTGTTACCTTGTTCTTACGACGGATACCTGCCGTATCGACAAGATAGAAGTCGAACCCAAACTTATTGTAGCGCGTATAAATGCTGTCGCGCGTCGTGCCCGCTATCTCTGTTACGATGTTGCGGTCCTCGCCGATGAAGGCATTGATAAGGCTCGACTTTCCGGCATTGGGACGACCGACAACCGCAAAGCGTGGTATTTCGTCTTCAAGTCCTTCTTCGGGAGCATCTTTCATGCGCTCGAGAAGCAAGTCGAGCAATTCTCCCGTCCCGCTGCCCGTCTGTGCGCTGATACAAACAGGGTCGCCAAGACCTAAACGATAGAACTCTGCCGACATATAGTATTCGCCACTGTTGTCTACTTTGTTGGCAACAAGAATTACAGGGAGCTTGCTGCGACGAAGAATTTGTGCAACATCTTCGTCCCAATCGGTAATGCCGGTTTCGTTATCGACAACAAAAAGCACGAAGTCGGCTTCCTCCGTAGCCACTAAAACTTGCTTACGGATAGCATCTTCGAATATGTCGTCGGAATTAACAACCCAACCGCCGGTATCGACAACTGAAAATTCGCGTCCGTTCCATTGGCATTTGCCATATTGGCGGTCGCGTGTTGTGCCTGCCGTATCGCTTACAATGGCGCGGCGACTTTGGGTTAATCGGTTGAAAAGTGTAGACTTGCCCACATTGGGACGGCCTACGATTGCTACTAAATTTGCCATTTATTGATGGTCTTTCCCACGCTGAGAAACATCTCAAAGGGGTCAAGGTGAGGTCTGCACCTTATGAATATTTGCCGAAGATGACCACGTCTCCAGCCCTCGCGCCATGCGAGAGTTTGCCCTACATACAGTCAGGGCGTTGCTTGTTGTTTTGTTTGGCTTCTTTCCTTATTCGGGATTATAGCCGAAATTGCCCAACTCTTTCTGTGAGTTGCGCCAATCCTTGTCCACCTTAACAAAGGTTTCCAAGTATATTTTCTTATCAAAGAATTTCTCAAGACTTTTGCGTGCCTCGGTAGAAACTTTCTTCAATGCCAGTCCCTGATGCCCGATGATGATGCCCTTCTGGCTGTCGCGTTCTACATAAATGATAGCATTGATGTGTATTTTCTTTTCGTCTTCCTTGAAATGCTCCACGACCACCTCGACAGAGTAGGGCACTTCCTTGTCGTAATAGCGAAGAATTTTCTCTCGGATAATCTCCGTTACGAAGAACTTCGCAGGCTTATCGGTCAGCTGGTCTTTGTCGAAGTAAGCCGGACTCTCGGGCAACAGCTCCTTAATACGCTTCATAAGCGTGTCGGTGCCGAACTTGTTCTTAGCCGAAATAGGCAGTATTTCAGCCTTGGGCAGCAGTCCGTGCCACTTTTCAACAAGGGCAACGAGTGTTTTTTGGTCGCTTTCGTCGATTTTATTGATGAGCAAGATAACCGGAATTTGCATTTTTGCCACCTTCTCCAAGAAATCCGCATTCTTCTCCGGCTTCTCTATAACGTCGGTAACATAGAGCAGAATGTCGGCATCGGCAAGGGCTGACTCGGAAAAATGCAGCATCATTTCCTGCATCTTGTAGTTCGGTTTCAGCACCCCGGGGGTATCTGAGAACACTATTTGCATATCTTCCGTATTCACGATGCCCATGATACGGTGGCGAGTAGTTTGCGCCTTGAATGTAGCAATACTGATTTTCTCGCCGACGAGTTGGTTCATCAGCGTGCTTTTACCCACGTTGGGATTGCCTACTATATTTACAAATCCTGCTTTATGCATATCTTTAAATTAAAAAACGCACCTATCTTTGTTTGCAAAGAAAGATGCGTTCATCTTTTATTATGTACGAACTAAGAATTTTATTTCTTTGCTGTTGCAGAAGCTCCGTCGTATACCCACTTGTAGTAAGATGCGCCATGAACAAAGCCTGCACCAAAAGCTGTGAATATAAGGTTGTCGCCTTTCTTCAGCTTAGCTTCTTCGTCCCAAAGTGCAAGTGGAATGGTTGCAGCACTGGTGTTGCCATAGTGCTGAATGTTTATAATCACTTTCTCCAATGGAACATTGGCACGCTTAGCCACAGCTTCGATGATTCTAAGATTAGCTTCGTGTGGAACAACCCATGCAACATCGTCTCCGGAGAGGTTATTGCGCTTCAAAATTTCCATGATGTCGCTGCTCATGCTTGTTACGGCATACTTGAACACCGTGCGTCCCTCTTGGTAGAGGTAGTGTAAGCGGCGGTCTACCGTGAATTGAGATGCAGGACATACAGAGCCACCTGCCTTCATGTGCAGGAATGGCAGACCTTTGCCATCGGTACGAAGGAAAGAATCCTGTACGCCAACGTTTTCTTCGGTAGTGCCTTCAACAAGAACTGCTGCTGCGCCGTCGCCGAACAACACGCACGTCTGACGGTCTGTGTAGTCTACAACCGACGACATCTTGTCGGCAGCTATAACAATGATGCGTTTATAGCGTCCGCTTTGAATCATCGTTGAAGCTACGTCGAGCGAATAAAGAAATCCGCAGCAAGCGGCAGAGAAGTCGAAACCAAAGGCATTCTTCAAGCCTAACTTGCCTATAACGATAGAAGCTGTTGATGGAAATTTATAGTCCGGAGTTGTTGTTGTAACGATAAGTGCATCAATGCTGTCGGGGTCGGCTCCTGTTTTCTCCAAGAGTTGCTTTGCCGCCTTGCGCGCCATATAGCTTGTACCAAGTCCCTCCTCGGTTAAGATTCGGCGTTCCTTGATGCCCACACGTTCCATAATCCATTCATCTGTGGTATCGACCATGCGCGACAGTTCCTCGTTGGTGAGGATGTAATCGGGTACATAGCCACCGACACCGGTGATAATGGCATTTATTTTCTCCATTCTCGTTTACTCTTCAGTTTCCTTTTCGATAGCAACCTTACCACGGTAGTAGCCGCAACTTGCGCAAACAGTGTGGTAAACGTAGTAATCACCGCAATTAGGGCATACTGCCAATGTTGGAGCTACTGCTTTATCGTGAGTTCTTCTTTTGAGTGTACGAGTCTTTGACTGTCTTCTTTTAGGATGTGCCATAATTCTTTAAACGTTTAATATTTTTTATTTTTTCAATTTTAATAAGGCTTCCCAGCGCGAATCCATAGGTTTCTCGTCTTCCGAACCGCTTCGGGCGGCAGAGTGTTCCTCAAGGGCTCTTATCATAGCAGGGTTGCATTTTCCAGGTGCATGCACATGCTTGATAGGCAGAGCAAGAAGTATAAATTCGTAGACGAACCATGAAACGTCGAGTATTCCTTCGTTCTCAGCTACCGTAACAAGGTCGTCGTCTTCTGAGTATGCGTTTCCAAACTTAGCTTCAAGACGCTGTTGCGTCTCGATAGGTTGCTCCATATCGTCCAAACAAAGGTCGCACGGCAACACAACCGTTCCTTTTTCATGGAAATCGAGTGTGAAGTAATCGTTCTGCGTGCGCACTATCTTCAATGAAACGTGCACGTTTCCGCGACTCACTTCGGGAGCATTAACTGCCTTAAAGTAAGCATCGTCAAGGTCGAATTCGAAGCTGTTCAAGCCGTCTGCAAGACCTTTCAAATCTATTTTAAGGATATCCAAGTCCATAATCGGTGTGCAAAGTTACGAATATTTTTCTGATATTAAGCAAATTAAAAGCAAAAATTATGTGTTTGGATATTCTCGAGAAGTTTTGTAGCGACAACTTTACACACCTTATTTTATAGATGAAAAGAAGACGATAAATGTGTAAATATTTTTCCGAAGAATATCTTTGGTTTAACTCGCTTGTTATCAGTGCGTTGCAAAACCTATTGTTTTGCGTTCCAAAACCGTAGGTTTTGCACGGTAAAAGCGTAGGTTTTACAACGCAAAACCTACGGTTTCGCAATGCCAAAGCGTAGTTATCACTTTTTAACAGAATTATGTTTACAAAACAGAAGGAAAATTTCGGCATTTCCCTTGTATAATAACGAGGAAATGTACCTACTGTTAATAGGGGCTATTGGCTTGATTTCAGTTCAATCCTGAATGTGGTTCCCTTGCCCAATTCGGAACTTTTCACAAAGATTTTGCCGTTGTGGTATTCTTCCACGATGCGTTTGGCAAGACTTAAACCTAAGCCCCAGCCACGGCTCTTGGTGGTAAATCCGGGACGAAAGACGTTGCGTATGTCTTTCTTTTTTATTCCTTTGCCCGTGTCGCTGACCTCTACTATGACACGCTCGCCAACGGTTTCTACACGTAGCGTAATTGTTCCCGACTCGCCCCCCATGGCATCGACTGCGTTTTTACAAAGGTTTTCTATTACCCATTCGAATAGCGAAGCATTGAGGCGGACAATTATGTCGTCGGCAGGAAATACTTTTATCAGCCGGATTGTCTTCGATGTGCGGCGGTCCATATAGTCGATAACATGGTCGAGCACTTCGCTCAGACTCACCGGAACGGCTTCGGGCAGCGAACCAATCTTCGAGAAACGGTCGGCAATCAGCTGCAACCGCTTTACGTCTTTGTCCATTTCGGGCAGCAAATCGTCGTCGGGATAGGTTTCCTTTAATATGGTGGTCCACGCCATAAGCGACGAAATGGGGGTGCCCAACTGGTGGGCTGTTTCTTTGCTAAGACCTACCCAGACTTTGTTTTGCTCTGCTCTCTTCGATGTGAGGAGGGCAAAAATAGCCACGACAACGAAGAGCATAACCACACCTAACTGCACGTATGGATAGAGTGCCAGTCGTTTCAGCATTAGCGAGTCGTCGTAACAGACGTCGATATATTCGTTTGAAGCCTCGGAAAGTTGTATTCTTATGTCTTGCTTGTTGCTTTTCAGGCGTTTTGCCATAGCCGATACATACAACAGACTGTCTTTGTAGTTCTTGGCATCGATAACGACGTTGCGGAAATCGGTTACGTTTTCATCGTTGTCGAGCACCACGACGGGAATGGTGTTGTTGTCGTTGAGCACTTTCAGAACCAATGCAAGGTCGGTGTTTTCGTCCGCTTGGCTCAATGCGCGCATAGCCTCTGCCCACACTTCCATCTTAGTGCGCTCTTGCCGAGCCAAATCTTTCGTGAGGATATTCGATGCTACCAACGACACAACTGCAATTGCAATTGCCGCCACAACAAGAATTATTTTTACCTGCCTTATTCTATCTGTCCATTGCATAACGTTTATATAAACGACCGAAAACCTATTTTATTGCATGTCGTTACACCCTCTTTGGCAGGTATGAAAACAATAAGGGCGCACCTGAAATTCGGATGCGCCCTCGTTGTGTAACCTTAATGATAACAAGGCTAAAGACAGGTTATCACTTTACGAAAATCTTCTTGGTTGTTCCGTTAGAAGATTTGACGATGTTCAGACCTTTCTGTAAGTGTTGAAGTCTGTAACCATCGACAGAGTAGTACTTCTCGGTGGTGTTGTCGTTAATGGTGGCATTCTCGATACCTGCATAGACAACTTCGGTAGTCATTGGTTCGCTTGAATACTTCTTGCCATCTTCCTCGTACACCATTACTACGGAAATCTTCTTTATAGAAGGGTCGTAGAAGTGCAAGATGCGCTGGTCGTCCACGACCTTGATGTCTTCATTCTTCTTGTCTTGATAGTTGAAAGGAATGTCAATCATATCTTTCTCTATATAGAAGAATTGGGCTTTTGTGAACTTGAAAGGTTCTGTGCTATCGCCGAGGTAAACATTATAGTACATCTTGTCAGGGTCGAGATAGTTGCCATCAACATCAACATTTCTTACATAGAAAGCCAAAGTGATGGTAGTTGTCGAATAATCGTAGCTCTCAACAGCCGAACAGTAGTGCAACTTTGGCGTTTCTGGTTTGGCTGCCTTTTGTTGGAATGGAGTCAATACTAAATTCTCGAGAACTTCAAGGTCTTCTTTTGGTATATTGCTTTCACTGCTCTTACCCATCATAATTCTGAGTACTTTGTCGTTGGTCAGCACTCCGTTTGTAGTATTGATGCTGAATTCGAGCTTTTCTGCAATGGTTGTAGCATCATTGAAAGCTGCTGCGAAAGCGTGATACTCCGATGGGTCGTTCGAATACTTAAGGAAATCAGCTTTTATAGCTTTGCCAAGATACTGGTTTGTCAGCAATACAGCCTTGTTTCCGTCTGTTGTGAGCTTCACCCACGCATTGGCAAGTTTCGCGCTTTTTGAAATTCCTTTCAAGTAAATGTCGTTGCCATCTACTGCAGCCTCGATAATGCGTGGAGATGTTTCTCCCTTGCAAGTAAGACTGTACTGCTTTTTAACAGCAGAAGCAGGAGGGGTAACAAGTTTGTTGTCGAAAGTTTGAATGGTTACAGACCAGTCGCCATAATGGTTATCCCACGTGTTGCTGTTGTCTACCATTCCCAATATTTCGTTCTTGGAACCTACTCCTAACATTTTAAGAGTAGAGCCGTCCCAAGTGTACTCCATATAGTTCTTGTTTGCTGCCACAACTTCGTACTGGTTGTTGTCTTTGATTGACATGCGGTTAAGGGTAAATATACGTTCAGAGTTGCCTGAATCTTCATCGTCGTCTCCTCCGCTTGTATCTTTATGGAATACCTGTGGCAAAGCCGCCTTGTATTTTCCGTCGCTCACCTTGTCTAATTTCAACCAAGATTTACTGTCAAGTCCGGAAAGAGGATTGTAAACGTAAAGGCAGCCATCTTCGCCTTCCACAATTTTAGAAACCAAGCCTTCGTATACACCGGGTTCTGTTCCTATCCAGCCTTTCTTTACCCAAGACTCGCTGCTGCGATACATATTATCAATTAGCTTTCCTTTTGGTGTGTCTACTATCTGTGCTGAAGCTGTAAAGCTCAATGCTAATGCGCAGATAGAAAATAAAGTTTTTCTCATAATTCTATATTTTTAGATTAGATAAATAAATAATTCATTCATTGTATTTTAGAAATCGTATCCGACACCAACGGTGCAATAGCTGCTTCCGGCATCAACTGTTTTCAGCATATAACCTCCGTTAAGACGTAGTCCGCGATACTTTATGCCTACACCCATAGTAAGGTGGCTGAGGTTGTGGTCGCCATATTCGTAGCCTGCCCGCACCGACACCATATTATTATAGGTGTATTCGAGTCCGCCGCCAACCATGAAAACCTTAGATTCTGATGGCTGGAAGAAATAACGTGTAGACAATGCTGCTCCTACTTGATGCTTGTCTGCCATATCCACCGACAACGTTCCACCTACTGCAACATGTGTAGGCATTGAAACCTTGTAGCCATTGCCGTAATCGAGTTTAGGACCGATTGCAGCAACTTTGGCATCTACCATGAAGTTTGCATGCTTGTTTGCTACTGTCATATTGTTGTTCTGATAAGAAGCTCCTACGGTAAATGCACCACCATTGGCGTTTTTTGAGAGATGGCTGAAGATAACACTTCCCGTTGCATAGGCTGAAAAACCTTTGCCAATCATATAGCATAGCCAAAATCTATGGTCCAATTGTAGGGCTTGTAATCTTTGGTTGGTTCTCCAAGCATATCGTATCCCTTGATTTTTAATCCACCTGCATAGCGGAAACCGGCAAATGCAGCATGGCGTTTGGCGAACTTATAGCCCACAGCAGCTGTGTATAGCCCGAATGTACCTTCAACATTTTCTTCCTTTTCGTATAGGGAAGCAGAAACATCTGCCGTAAATTTCTTATCCACACCGAAAAGTGCAGACGGATTATTGTATAAATACATTCCCTTGGCAGCTACCAATGCATTGCCCATAGCGGCTGTTCGGGCATCGGTATTTGCAGTTAATATTGAAAGGTCTTGCCCTTGGGCATTAGCCTGCGTAGCACCGAAAAGTGCTACGCAAGCAATTATGATGATGTGTTTTGACTTCATACTCGTTGTAATTATCGTTTAATGAACATTTGAGTGTAATTGCCCTTGCTCGTATGCACGGTAAGTTTGTAAGTTCCGGAGTGTAGTTTGGCAAGGTCAAGTGTAGCAACATTGTTCTTGTCCGGAGTTACGGTAGCTTTCATTACCTGCTCTCCTACGGTAGAACTGATAACAAATTCCGCCTGTTTTACTTCAGGATTGAGCAGAGCATTGATGTCTTTCTTCACCGGAACCGGATAAACTGCATAAACAGGGGCTGACTTTTTCTCAACGACACGAATTTGGAAAGAGCCTTCAGAAGAGGTTTGATGACCATCTGATGCAAGAACGCTAATGCGGGTTATACCCTTTGCCAACGGTTTTAGCTGAAGATTGTCGTTGCTGACTTCGACTGTGGCGATGTTGCTGTTTGAAACATTGGCTTTGTAAGAAAGCTGATTGCTGCCACTGTTGGTATAATGTCCTTTCAAAGGAATATTCACGGAGCCCTCATCTAATCCTATTATATAGTTGTCGAATGGCTTCTCCAACTTCGGAGGCATATACTTCAAAATCTTAAATGTAAAGCTCTTCTCTGATTTTGCTCCTAAATCATCTGAGAAAACAAACGTACAAGTGTAGCTGCCCGATTCGAGAACGGGAACAATGGTAACGGTTACAGTAGATTTATTAACTGTGTACGATACGCCTTTGGTTTCGCCGGTAGTCTTTAAATCCCATTCGTGTCCATCGGGATCGGTAACTTTGAAACTGAAAGTCTTTCGGTCATTGTTGTTTAATTCGATAATTCCTTCCGGGAAACCGGTAACTTCCGGAGCATGGTTAAGTTTCGTTGTACATTTCTGAATAACAGGTTCAGAGAGGTTGCCCCAGCGGTCTACTGCTATTACGGCAATGCTGTACGTCTTGTTATCTTTTAGATTGTCGAAAGTAAACTTAAGCGTTTCGCCTAAATAGTGTCCCACACCATTTATTTCCTGATAGTTCATATCCTTGAGATTATCAGCAGTCAGTTCGTTAGGACTGATGTACAATCTGTAGAACGCTGCGGTCTTATCCTCATCTTTTGCAATGCTCCATTCGGCAGTAATATCCACGAAGTCCGGTGTAAGCGTCAATGTTCCTACCTTCTCAGGTGCAATCTTTGTATCAGATTCAAAGGCTGCTTCAGCGTCGATGTATCCTTTACCTAACTTTCCTTTATATATTGGATTTAATTCGTCAATGTTGAAAGGTCTGTATGCAGTAATCAAACGTGTCTTCAATTCTTCATTGGTGAAGCCTTGCTTTCCGAAATACGATGCAATAAGTGCTGCAATACCTGAAACGTGTGGACAAGCCATTGATGTTCCTTGGAAATAGGCGTAGCCTGAAGCGTCTCTGGTCTTTGGTACAGTGCTTAAAACGCCTCCTTCGTTGCCGAAAGTGTCTTGGTCTCCACCCGGTGCCATAATGGTAACCCATTTGGCAAAGTTGCTATAACTTGCCTTAGTGAAATCCCAAGCCATAGCAGAAACTGACACTGTCGGCGCGTAGCAGGCCGGATAAGCAGAAAACTCTTTGTTCTCGTTGCCTGCAGCGAATATGACAACGCCTCCCTTCATTGGAGAATTTGGTCGTTGCTGTCCTGTAGCATCACAACCTGCCATCTTGATGAAATAGTCGATAGCTTCTTTCAGTAATCTGGGCATTTCAGTAACATTGGCTGTTGATGGGTATCCCCAAGAGTTCTGACAGATGACGGCTCCATTGTCAGCTGCGTATTTAATGGCTGCTGCTGCATCACCTTGTTCATCTCCCTTTCTGAAAATTTGGCAACTCATAAGTCGCACGCCACTTCCTGCAGTTCCGTCGCCACCTGCTATACCTGCAACACCCTTTCCGTTGTTGTTGCGTGCCCCAACAGTACCGGCAACGTGTGTGCCATGTCCGCTGTCGTCGGGTTCGATTTTGCCTCCGACAACATCGTTTGCCGTTACGAAGTTATAACCGTAAACGTCGTCTACAAATCCGTTACCATCATCATCAACATTCGGTTGGCCGTTCTTCTCCTTTTCGTTGATGTAGAGGTTATCCATCAAGTCTTCATGGGTAACATCGATACCACCATCGACGATGGCAACAATGACATTGCTTTTACCGGTTGTGTACTTTTCCCATACGGGCTTTACATTACAGTCTGCTCCTTTCTTTGCGTGTGCACTTACCGAGCCGTCATTGTAATAATGCCACTGCTTTGACAGATATGGGTCGTTAAAGACACCTGAAGCAGCTTGCATATCTGCGCTTGCATTTGAGTTTGTATAGGACTTTGCCGTAACTTTCGGACGTGCAATGGGCAGGACACGTTCTGCATACTCTATTCCGTTTACTTTATCGAACTGTTGTAGCACGGCAGAAACATCTTTGCTTTCGTCGAAATAGATAGTGTACCAACGGTCGAGCCCTTCTGCTACTGTTCGTGCTTCATAGATTCCTGCAGGCTTGAAAACTCTTTCCATTTTATAAGCACCTGAGTATCTCATTGCCGAAGCCATTGCTGAAGGTACATTCTGCATCTCTACGTTTCCATTAGGAGAGCTTGGTATGGCGTGGTTGGTACCCTTTGCCAACTTTACATTGATGCAGCCTTTTACTGCAAACATATCTTTATCAATGGTAACAGAGCGTGTATCGGAGTGGGTTGCTTCCAAATCTAAGTTATCTTGGCACGATGTTGTGAGCATCATACCAAAGATAGCACACGCGCATAAATATATAATAGATTTTTTCATTACTATATTTCTTTCAATATTATTTCTTTCGATTGTGTTTCTTAAGTATATTCTCTACCTTTGTCAGCATCTCTTGCTTGCTTCCGGCAAAGACATTTGGTTTGTAAAGTACGCCGATTTGCATTACCGGCTGTCCTTCATTCACATCGACAAACTTTTCACCGGAGATTGCCAATGTCAGATAATCAGAGCGACGGGCATAGACATGGAACTTGCCGGTGTAGCCTACAAACTCAAAGTTATTTGAAGTAAGCAGCTTATCAAACTCACGAGTTACAAACCATTCTTTACCATGTTGCCATATACCTAAGTTTGGTTGGCTGAAGCTAAGGCTATACTGCTCAACGCTTCCTACCATTTCTTGCGGAGCCGGATAGTCTCCACCGCGCGTATATAAGAAGTATGTGCGAGTTACCAATATGGGGTCTGTTGTCTTATAGACGATGGCTTCAATTTCCCTGTTTTTAGAAATCTGTCGTTTAACTTCTTCGCTGTTCTGACTCTTTTCGTATTCCTCTACCTCACTGACTTTTTGGTCGGCTTTATTCAGGAGGTGGAGTGGTCCGAGTTGAAGTTCTTTGAATGTTTCGTATTCTTTGTCTTGAATGTGCATCTGGTAGAAGAACAACACGACACTATTATTGCTTTCCAAAATGTCCACGTCCATTGTCATAAGTTCTTTCTCGTTGATGTAATGGTTAGGGTCTTTTGTATCTCTTACATAACCATTGGCTTTTACGAAATCTTGGAAAGCCTGCGTTTTCACAGCCTCGACACCTTCTCTGACCAACGAACGTGTGAAGATGCGGGTAGGCATAAAGTATTGTGTGTCGTGAACATAGAATACTTCCTTGAATAAAGGGGACGGCGTCTTGAAAGTATAACTTTCTTCGTACAATCCCATTTGCGGGTCCGGAGCACCATACTCTGAAAGCAAGCTTCCACGGCGATATTCAAAGTCCATCATCTTGAAAAGACTGAAAGGAGCACCGGGGTTGCATGCCAATATGAAAGTAGCTACACCCGGTTGCTTAACAATCACTTCGTTGCTCTTTCCTGCATTCGATATTATAAGCTTTATGCTTCTTTCCGTTGCACTGTGATTTGTTTTGGAAATGAACTTCAAAGCGTGCTTCTTCTTGATAATCTGCAACCAATCAGGTTTTTCGCTCTGAACCATTTCGTACATGTTGCTTTCCAAATTTACGTCCACGGTGGTTGTGCCTCCTGCTTGTGGCAGGATAATTTCGCCATTGGCAATTTCCAACGAAAGGTCGGCAGCACTTTGGTTTACCATTATCTTTTCAACAGCCAAGCCGCCATCTACAAGAATGTAGCTGCTTCTTTCCGCTCCGGTCGTGTTTGCATCGACTTTTACGATAAACTCGTTTCCGTTTTGGGTGAGATGTATCCAACTCTTGGGAGTTGTTGCAATCCATTCCTTGCAGTTCGTGTTCACGGAAATGGTCTTCTCACCAATCTGATTGGTAAACTTTATCTCCTTTTCAGAGACGCTCAGCTGCGGTTGTTCGAAATCAACACTCTCGGCGCAGCCTGCTACCATTGCTAATAACAGGCATACAGATGAGAGTCGCAGCAGTTTATATAAATTCATTATACGCATATCGAATAAATTTAAATAAGGTAAGTAGGTATTCAAAATTAAACGTATCTATATTGCTTTTATCTTTTATGCTTTCACTTTGCCATCGTCAATTAATTATGAACACCTACTTATACCATTTAATTAAAACTTCAAAACTTTCTTTACTTTCATAAAGTTTTTCATCATTTTCCCTTGAGCCTTCAAACTCTTACTACCTCCGCCGAATACAGACTCGTCGTAGTTGTAAAGTAATGCAAGAACAGGAACGTTGTTGTCTACTACGCATGTAACGGCGATGAGCAGATGGTCGCGTTCGCGAGCAAAGAAGTGGGTGTTGTTTGCAGAACGAAGGAAAGAAAATCCTTCTTCTCCAAGTTTCTTTTGGAACTCTTTCGTTACAATCCATTTGTTTCCATACTTCCATAGACCAAGGTTGGTATCCTTGAAGAGAAGAGCACCAATCTGTACGCTTCCAAGTTTTTCGGGAGCTTTTCCGTCATTGCCTGTTGTATAGAACATGTGGATACGACCGTAAGCAGCACTTGGGTCTGCATTTTCTTTCAGCGTATATTGGAGCTGAGACACTTCGGTATTCTTATATTCGTTATAAGTGCGTTCTTCTTCTTTGCTTCCCGCATTCTTTTCAAATTGTTCAACTTCAGGTACTTTTACTGTTGCTACCTGCAAGAGTTCAAGAGGATAGTAAGGCACTTTCTCAAAAGTCTTGTACTCTCCAATTTGTTTCGTAATAGGCTTGAATGTAAGGTTTACGCCTTGGTTACCGGGCTTTTCAGATATATAAATCTTCAACGACATAAGTTCTTTCTCGTTCGTGTACTCTCTGTCCGATTCGGAATTGTTGCGTACATACCCGCTGTCGGTGAGGAATTTCTCGAACGCTTTATCCTTAACGGCTTCTACGGCACCAATTCCGTCGCCGACTGTAATAATCTGCGAAGACGTAACGCCATCAGGGCTGCAATACTGTATCAACGTGAATATGGGCGAAGGGGTAATGAAAGTGTACATTTCCTCAAGTCCGAAGCCGGGCATGGCAGTTTGATAATCGCGTAAGTAGCTGCCGCGTCCAAGTTCATATTCCATGATTTTGTGAGCATCTTGTGGCATACCGGGGTTGATAGGAAGGATATAACGTTGTATGCCCGACTGTGATACGACGATTTCACGAGTCTCGTTACCGCTCTTTGCGTATAGTTTTACCTCGCGCTTATGATTGGTATCGTTACGTTTGGCAATCAATTTTATCTCTTCATCGCGCTTAAGTATCTTAAGCCAATCTACTTCTTCGCTGGTTGTAATTTCGTAGACCGATGAATTGCTTGTAACATCAACCACCTTTTCTCCACCCATTTGTGGAAGATAAATTGCTGTTGGTGTAATGTCAAGCACCACGTCGGCTGCGCTTTGTTTCACTTCTACCTTTCCGGTAGCACCGTTGGCATTCACGACAACGTAGCTTGTGCGGTCGGTACCCATCTTGTTTTCAGCAACTTTTATTTTCAGAATGTTGCCATCTTGAATAACCGATACCCACTCGCCCTCGTGCGGAGATGAGGCTATCCAATTACTTTGGTTAGTGGTTACGCTGATGTTTCTTTCACCAACTCCTTTGTCAAAAGTTACATTGTTTTCTGAAAGAACCAATGTAGGTAACTCAAATTCGTCTTCCTTTGCGCATGAAAACAGGCAAAGAAGAATTCCACCTAAGAACAGGGGAAAGATGGTCTTTTTTAAATCCATACTTTTCAAGGTTTTATTTGATATAAAATTAATATTTAAAGATTAGACTGACATACTGTGAAAGAGCTAAGTAACTTGTACAGATATATATGATTTCTTTATTCAATTTATTATACATATTTAAAGTTTGTTTAGATTTCGTATTGCAAATATACTAATAAATGAGGATAAAAGCAAATCTATTAGTTAAAAGGAACTAATGATTTAACGTTTATTACTTTATTATTCTCCTGCAATATGTAATTTAACAGTATTTTGTTTGTATTGCTAATAATTAATCATATCTGCCTTGTCATATCTTTTGCAATTGTCTTTTTCCTTAAGAAAAAATCGCACAGCATTGCCCATAATGTCGCTTTTATTGTAACAAATGGGTGATAGGGTTTGTTTTTGTGGGTGCAAAATGAAACTCAGCATTATCCTCTTTCTTCTTTTTCAGTTCACTTGAGCTTACAGCGAGCAGCAACAAAGTTGCTTTTCGGTTAGTTCTCATAGTTTATTTGTCCATCGTAAGTAGGTGTTCAAAATTAAACGTATCTATATTGCTTTTATCTTTTATGCTTTCACTTTGCCATCGTCTTCACGTCTCTTTTCCGTCATTCTGTCGCCTTTCATCAGTCGTGTAGCCCGCTACACTCTTTCTTCAAGACGGCAGACTGACCGGGAAATAGCCATAAATACAATGTCAATTAATTATGAACACCTACTTATAATTGTAATTTTCGGCTGCAAACTTATCTATTTTTAGCGAAGTAACCAAGTTTATTTGTATGTATTTGCCGATTGCTAAAGAAAATACCCAATAATAATGATACGTCGGCAGCACTGTAAAAGAGTTGGGTATAAATTTAATTAGAGGCGTAGTTTTCCCTTTTGGGCGACTGAGGTGCATTCTTAATAAATGCCTTTAATTTTGTAAAGATAATTCTGTTAAAAAGTGATATAATCGGTTTGACGTTGCGAAACCGTAGGTTTTGCGTTGTTAAACCGTAGGTTTTACCGTGCAAAACCTACGGTTTTGGAATGCAAAACAATAGGTTTTGTAATGCGCTGGTAATAAAGCTGTTATGCGACAGCAACGCTTGCGAATAATTTTTACAGTTTTATGACCCGTTTTTCAGCCATACAATAGGAAAAAAAGGAGAAGTAACGTAAGGCTGCAATTGGTATAAATAAAGGCTGACTCCGTGTCTGAAATCAGCCCTTAACCCCAATCGCTCATTAGGACGCATTTTCTTATCTTTGTTATTACCGTCATGCTTCCTTGCTGCTTTCGTCCGCTTGCCGGCATCTGCGCCGCCATTCCATCTCACCGTAGCCCGCTACGCCTTCGATGAAATGGCGGCACATCTGCTCGACAATCGAACAAAACCGGTCAAGGACGCTAATGAACGATTGGGGTTTATCCTTTATGGTGTTCGTAAAATCTGCGAAGCACTGCCACTGCCATATATAAATAAGGTGTAACTATAAGCCATCGGGAATTTCTTTCTTGGGTGTTATGCCCAACATCTTCATATTGTCGAGGCGGCGAACAATGTTTCCCTTGCCTTCGCTAAGCTGCGAATGGGCTTTCTCGTAATCGCTTTGAAGTTTCTGTATGCCTGTTCCGACTTTCAAAAAAGTCTCTCCAAACGAAACAAACTTATCGTAAAGGTCGTTCGATATGCGCAAAATTTCCTCTACATTCTTATTCATACGGTAGTTCTGCCACATCGTGTGGGTAAGCTGTAAAGCCATCAAGAGGTTGCTCGGACTTAGCAAGATGATGTGTTTGCGGTAGGCATACTGCAGAATAGAAGGGTCTGTCTTAATCGCTGCTGCGTATCCGCTTTCGTAAGGAATGAACATAAGCACATAGCCAATGCAGTTTGGCACTATCTTTTCGTAGTTTTTAGCCGAAAGTTCATCGACGTGCTTCTTTATAGACTTAATGTGTTCTTTCAGAAACTGCTCCTGTTCTGTTGTATCGGTAGCGTTTACGGCAGCCTGATAAGCTGTCAGCGAAACCTTTGCGTCGATAACGGCGTGCTCACCGCCGGGCAAATCGATAACGGCATCGGGACGGAAGCTGTTTCCTTTTGCATCTTGATAGTTTCGTTGCAGGAAGAATTGTTCGTTTTTCGTCAGTCCGCAACTTTCCAAAGTGGTTTCCAATATCATCTCGCCCCAATCGCCCTGCATCTTGGTGTCGCCTTTCAGTGCCTGCGTCAGCGATGCTGCATCGTTGCCGATGCGCTCGGTTTGCCGGCTCAACTCCTTTATGGCGCGTTCGTTATCTTCACGAATACTTTTCACGGTTGCGGTTTGAACTTCCTGCAACAGTTTTATCGTCTCTTCAAACGTTGTTTTTATTTCGGTTTTGTTGCTTGCTCCCTCCTTTGTTGCAGCCGTTACGTTCCGGTTGAACGCATCTATGCGCTCGTGCAGCGGCTTCAGAAGTGCGTCTAACCGTTCTTTGTCGGCAGTGTTCAGGTGTTCCCTGCTTTCCGAAAGCATTTGTGCAGCCATTGTGCGCATTTCTTCTTGCATCAGTTTTTTGGCGGTTTCCATTTGCTTCTGCATTTCGCCGAGCAGTTTCTGACTGTGTTCACGCTCTGCATTTACGCTGTCGGCAGCGTTCTTCTGTGCCGTTTCCAACCTGCTTTTTGCAACAGCAAGCTCGGCAGACAGCTTCTGTGCGGTAGTGGCAACTTGGCTTCGTGCCCACAAAAAGGCAAGAAGCGCACCGAGAAATAAACCCGAAAAGAAATAAAGAAAAACCATTTTGCTTGTATTTAATCTTGAAAATAAACTCTTTTTACACGGTTGCTAACCGTTGTCAATACCTCGTATGGAATGGTGCCTATTGCATCGCTCAACACCGTTACGGGCAAATGGTCGCCGAATATTTCAACGCTGTCGCCCTCTTGGCAGTCTATTCCCGTTACATCTATCAATGCCACGTCCATGCAGATATTGCCCATATAGTAGGCTCGCTTACCATTGACAAGGCAATAGCAGTTGCGATTGCCTAACTTACGGTTCAATCCGTCGGCATATCCAATCGGTATGGCTCCTATGACGCTGTCTTTTTCGATGATGCCGCGGCGAGAATAGCCCACAGTTTCGCCTGCCGGAACATTCCGAAGCTGCAAAATGGTGGTTTTAAGTGTCGATACGTTGCTTATAACGGCATTGTCGCGCGGGTTGATACCATAAAGTCCGAGTCCCAATCGGCACATATCCAGCTGTCGTTCGGGGAAGTGTTCGATGCCTGCCGAGTTGTCCATGTGGCGCAAAATGCGATGACTGAAAGCCGCTTGCAGTTTCTTGCTGCCCTCTTTGAACAGTGCAAACTGTGCGGCAGAGAACGAATCGAAGTCATTACTGTCCGAACCAACGAAGTGAGAGAATACCGAACGCGGTATCAACGCATTCTGATGGCGCAGCTTCTCTATGAGAAGGTCGATGTCGGTACGAGGATTGAAACCCAAACGGTGCATTCCCGTGTCGAGTTTGATATGAACAGGGTAGCCCGTAATGCCTTCTTTCTCCGCTGCTTTAATCAGTGCGTCCAACAAACGGAAGCTATATACCTCCGGTTCGAGCTCGTAATCGAAGAGCGTTTTAAACGAACTCATCTCCGGGTTCATTATCATAATGTTGCTTGTAATGCCGTTTCGGCGCAGCGTAGCACCTTCGTCAGCCACTGCAACAGCAAGATAATCGACGCGATGGTCCTCCAAAGTCTTGGCAATCTCTACTGCTCCGGCTCCATAGGCATCGGCTTTTATCATACAAACGAGCTTTGTTTCGGGCTTTAAGAAAGAGCGATACCGGTTCAGATTGTCTATTACGGCATTCAAATTCACTTCCAATACAGTTTCGTGCACCTTCTTTACCAACAGTTCGGTGAGCTTGTCGAAACCGAAAGAGCGTGCTCCTTTCAGCAAAATTACTTCGTCGTGCAGGGACTTAAACACTTTGCTGCCGATGAAATCGGCTATGTTTTCAAAGAAAAACTTTGTTTCCAAACCTTCAAAAGACTGCTGCTGTCGTCCAAGTGCGGTGCCGATGCCGATAAACTTCGTTACACCGCGCTTCTTTACCAATGCTGCCACGTCGGCATAAAGCTGCTGTTCGGTTTCGCCGCTTTGGTAAATGTCGCTTAAGATAAGTGTACGCTCGCGTTGTTTTTGGTCGGGACGGCGGTTCATAAAGTCGAGTGCGATGTCGAGCGAGTTTATATCGGAGTTGTAAGAATCGTTGATGAGCGTGCAGCCGTGTTGCCCTTCTTTCACTTCAAGGCGCATTGCGACCGGTTCGAGTGTTGCCATACGCTGTGCCAACACATCGGGCAGAATGCCAAAGTGCAGCGCAACGACAGCACAGGTGATGCAGTTGCTCACACTTGCCTCGTCGATGAAAGGCAAAGTAAAGCTGCCGCGTGTGGTCTGTTGCCATATATAAGAGACGGTCGATGTCGTGTCGCTCTTCTCTATATGGTCTGCAAAGAAGGCGGCAGTGAGGTCGTGTTCCGACCAAGCAAGCAGTTTTCCATCGTAATGGCTCGCTGCAATGCACTTCGCCGCTATCTTATCGTCGAGCTGATAGACCAAGGCTTGCGTGCCTTTGAACAGCAACAGCTTCTCGTTACACTTCTCTTCCAACGACGAAAAGTTTTCTTGATGGGCAGCACCTAAACTCGTCAGCACGCCCACCGTAGGCTGAATAATATCGTGTAACGCCTGCATTTCGCCCACTTTGCTGATGCCTGCCTCGATTAAACCGATTTGCGAACTTTCGTTCAGCAGCCACACCGACAGCGGAACACCTATCTGCGAGTTGTAGCTCTTGGGCGAACGCGTTACATTCTTGTCGTAGGCAAGCAGCTGCGACAGCCATTCCTTCACCATCGTCTTGCCGTTCGACCCGGTAATACCTACGACGGGAATATCGAACGCCTTGCGATGGCAGGTTGTCAGCTGCTGAAGGGCAGCGAGCGTGTTGCCCACTTTCAGGAAATTTGCGTGCGCATAAAGTGTAGAAAAATCCTTTGGAACGCTCTCTACCACGAAGTTGCGCACCCCTCGACGATACAGTTCGGGAATGTAATGATGCCCGTCGTTGCGGTCGGACTTCAGTGCGAAGAACAGTGTTTCTTCGGGAAAGCAGAGCGAACGGCTGTCTGTCAGTAGGAAACTGATGCTTGCAGCACCATCGCCATACCGTTCTGCGTTTATTAATTGTGTTATTTTTTCTATTGAATAGCTCATTGTTGAAATATTAACAGAAAGCAGACAGGCTGCTGTAAAATGTATGAAGTCGGCTGCTTTCCATCATTTACAGACTGCAAAGATACTGCAAAAACGAAGCAGGCGTATGGCTTTGACTTTCTTTTTCACCTTTTTTATCCTTATCGTTTCTCTTTTACTGCACATTCGGGACATATTCCTTTCAGCATAAAATTCACGTTGGAGAGTTTGTAACCTTCGGGCAGATGAATGTCGGGAATATCCACTTCGTGCAGACAAGTGGTGCGTTGGCAATGTTCGCAATAAAAGTGGGCGTGCATATCGCGGTCGGTTTCGTAGTCGTCGCTCATGCAAAGTTCGTAGCGCACAATGTCGTTGCCGTCTTCTACCTGATGCACCACGTGCCGATTGCTGAACAGTGTGAGCGTGCGGAATATGCTCGACTTGTCTATGGTCTGCAGTTGCGTTTCCAATTCCTTCATCGAAACCGGTCCGTTGTATCGGGAAATAGCCTCTGCAATCAATATTCTGTTGGCAGTAGGCTTTACGTTGTGCTTTGCAAGATGCTCTAAAATCTGCTCTGATTTCATTGGCTTTATATTGTTAATCCGTTGTATTTTTGCGACAATAGCTTTGCCCGCTCCATTGTTTGCGCCATAAACTCTTTGTATTCGCTGCTTTCCGGGTTGAAAGGACGGTGGGCAAGGGCTTCTTTCACCGGCTTCCACTCGCGCAGAAAATCTTTGGCTGCGGCAGAGAAATACACATCGACAAGGCGTTCCCAGATATATTCCACAGCTTGCTCGTTGGGGTGCAGCATGTCGGCTTTGTAGAAACGATAGTCGCGAAGTTCGTCGTTCACAATCTCGTAGGCAGGGAAATATGCCACATTACCGTCGGCATGGCCGGCCATCACTTCGCGAACGGCTAAGAGCAGCACGGCTTTGGAGAGTTGGCTCTCGTGGTAGCCATACTTTGCATAGCGTATCGGACTGACCGTGAATATTATTTTTACATCGTGGTTGCGCGCTCGCAGCACTTCTATGGCACGGCGCAGATAGTCCTTACAGGCAGCTATGCCGAGTTCCTGCTCATCGAAAAGCCGTTGCGGACGTTTGTTGCAGTTGTCTACAATTTCGCCCGTAGCCCTCTCAATATAAACGTGGTTGGTGCCCAAAGTAATGAAGACGGTGTCGAAAACCTCGGTTCTTCGTTCTACCGTGTGCAGTATCGAAGCAGGATTGTACATCACGCCGAACGGATTTACAAGGGTTCGGAATTTCCAATCTATAAATTTCTCACCGATATTGCTTGCGAAACACGAGCCAACGAACAATACACGTTCGCACGGCATTATCTCGAAACTCGGTTTCGGCACATTAACTATCGTTCTAAACTCCATATTTACAAAGGTACTGCTTTTGTTCAGAAGCACAAAAAGTTTAGAAATCTTTTTGTAATCTCCTGTCGGAAGGGTCCGATTTCGGCAGAAATCATTTTGTTGCCGTCATTGCGTTTTTTCCAAAATTCGGGCTTCCAATACTCAAAAATCGCCATTTGTTAAAAGCTCTTAATCTGTCAGTAGTAAAACGCAATATAACAATGAGTTACACGGGTGAAATGTCCGATTTCGCAAGATCGCAAAAATGTAGAATGTCCGATACTGACATATTTTTGTCCGATTTTGCAAGGTGTTTTTGTGCATTTACCCCTTAAATTTGCAACATCAAAACTATTAAACGACTAACGTATATGAAGGCAGACAAAAAGCTTACGCCAAAGCAAAGGCGGAACTTGCAATTTTCGGAAGACCGCTTGGAGCTGCTCGACACCATACGCGAGATGATAGACATCGAGTTTGAACGTCGCGCGCAGAAGGGCGACAGCAAACCTTGTCGGGAACGACCGCCGCTGAAGAGCGCAGCCAACAAGTCGCAGGAAAGCGACGAGCCGGAAGACTCCGGACTTCCGCCACGCCAACGCACCCTCCGGCAGCGCATCTTGAAGATGTTCACCTGTTACATTATATAATAAGGTGTACGGAAGAAAGCAGAATACCGGCAGCGCAACTTGAAAATGTTCACCTGTTACATTATATAATAAGGTGTACGGAAGAAAGCGGAATACCGGCAGCGCAACTTGAAAATGTTCACCTGTTACATTATATAATAAGGTGTGCAGGACAAAAGAAAATATATTATTAAACCTTTCAAAACTAATTAAGAACAAATTATGAACGAACGACCGCCAAACACGCTCACCCCACCCACAGCGGCGGGGAAAGAGCAACAGAGAAGAACGAGGAAAACAGTAACCGAACAGCGCGTTTTGGAGTAACGGAGTTACGACAATCATCGCAACGGAGTTACGGCAATCGTCGTAACGGAGTTACGACAAACGTAGCAACGGAGTTACGGCAATCGTCGCAACGGAGTTACGACAAACGTAGTAACGGAGTTACGACAAAAGGCGCAACCGAACTACAACCTCGACAGCAACAAATTTACAGTAAAAACAATTATTAAACAACAATTTTAAAACATTCTATATTATGATAGAATTCGAAGTCAGGTCAAAGAAAATGACCATCGGAAAGAACAAGGGAAATACCGTCTACTACGCTTATCCCAAGGCAAAACAGAACCTCACCAACAAGATGGTGATAGACCGCATCGTGCGCGAAACATCGCTCTCGGCAGGCGACGTGTCGAACGCCCTCATATCGCTCGGTGCCATCGTGCGCGACGCCCTACTCATGGGCACAAGCGTCGATTTGGCAGACCTCGGCTCGTTCCGTGTCGTGGTATCGTCGAAGATGATTGAGAAAGAAATCGACGTATGCGCAGAGACGCTCAAGAAGCCGCGCATCGTCTTCACGCCAAAGGCACAAATGCGAGAAGCTGCCAAAAACGTGGAGCTGAACGTGTTCAACCCCAAGCGCAGGAAGAAAAAGGAAAGCGGAAAGCCATCGGGCGAAGGAGGCGGAAGCCAGCACCCGTAAATCTCTCATTAAAAGAGGGGAAGCCAACCCTGCAAGAGCCGACGGGCTGTACCAACCATTCGGGGCAGCCCCAAAAGCAGAGCACACACTTGCAGAACCCGACCTTTCAGTCCGCCGTAACCTGCAGGGCGACTCCCTCTCTGACGAACAAACAAATTTAACTTTTTAATAAAAAAAACAATGAAAACAAATTTATTTAAGAACACCTACGCAGCGATAGCTGCGCTGTTCATCGCAATGCTCGCACTGCCGCAGCAGGCGCAGGCGCAGGAAGAGAAGTACCAGCTCTGGATTGCCGGCGTACAGGTAACATCTGACAACTGCAACGACCTCTCTGTAATTAGCGGCGTAAACGGAACAGTGAAGTACGACCCAAGCAGCAACGTGCTCACCCTGCAAAATGCTACAATCAATGCAGGAGGAAAGTTTTCCATCGATTCGAACATCGAAGGCTTGAAAATAAACGTGGTGGGTACAAACAACGTGCAATCTCTTGCCGACCACATGCCGGCCTTCCGCTTCTTTAAGTCGGTGTATATAACAGGCGGCGGAGTGCTCAATCTGAAAAGCCAAAACACTGCCATATTCCCGTTTAAAGCCGACCTCACCATCGAGAATTGTACCGTGAATGCTTCCGCAGCATACGGCATCAATGGAAGAGATGCAACCGAGAAAGTTACCATCAAGAATGCTAAGGTAACAGCCATAGGAAAAGGGTCAGTTGGTGCACAAGGTGCTATCTTAAACATAGGTCAGCTCAACCTGATAGGCTGCAAGATTACCCAACCTGCAGAAGCCGTGTTCGACCCGGCAAAGCACGCTGTAGTATTGAACGGAGAGACTGTAACGGACAAGATAGTCATCGAGCCGACCGGCGGTGGTGGCGACGACCTCTTGCTCTATGAAAACTTCGACGGTACTACCGCAGCTATAGAAGGACGTCCCGATTACTATCAACTGCCTTCTAACTGGAGCACCATCGATGCCGACGGCGATGGCAACAACTGGATAGAATATGGAAAGAATCAAGGTTATGGCGGCACAGGCAAGTGCGCTATATCGGAATCGTACATAAACTACGTCGGTGCCTTTACACCGGACAACTACCTCATCACACCGAAAGTGGCAGGTGCTACACGCGTAACGTTCTATGCTTGTGCGCAGGATAAGAACTATGCAAAGGAACACTTTGCCGTATGTGCTTCTACCACGGGTAAGAACGAAAGCGACTTCAAGGTTGTACAGGAATGGACGATAAGCGAAATTGCCGGTGCCCCCGGTATCCAACCAATGGACCAAAGCCCATGGAAGTTCTTCGACGTGGCACTGCCTGCAGGTACGCAGTACGTTGCTTTCCGCCACTTCAACTCTACCGACCAGTTCAGCATCAACATCGACGAGGTGAAGGTCTACAATGATCCAACCGCAGTAGAGCACATCACGGCCGACGTGCCGGCAGCTGCCAAGAAAGGCATCTACACCCTTAGCGGCGTACGTCTGCAAGGCGAGCTGAAGAACCTGCCGAAGGGTATATACATCGTGAACGGACAAAAAGTAGTGAAGCAGTAGGAAACAACCGTGTTTCGCATCTCGGCAACGGGGTGCGGAACACCATCGGAAAAAGGTGCACAGCACCGTTTAAATGTTTAAGTATAAATGCTGAATGATGCAGAACACACGCTTTGCAAAAGGTGTATAACATAACACCGTTTGTATTCAAGTTCCACATCTAATCAGAACTGTTAAAACGTAAAGCCGCCTTGGCAGGGATTGCCGGGGCGGCTTTTTTTATGTTGCACGGCAACAATCGAACAAAACCGGTCCAAGGACGCTAACGACCGATTGGGGTTAAAATGCCTCGCGGTATTTGTTTTCGTCCTTGTCTTCGAGCATGGAAAGGTAGCTGTTGTAGCGACTTTCGGCAATGTAATGTTCTTCCAAGGCTTTGAGAACGGCGCACCCCGGTTCGTGTGTATGGGTGCAGTTGTTGAACCGGCACGCTTCGGAGAACTTGAATATTTCGCGGAAGTAGCTTGTGAGTTCTTCCTTGTCGATGTCGAAAGTGCCGAAACCTTTTATGCCCGGCGTATCTATAATATAGCCTCCGTAGGGCAATTGCAACATTTCGCTGAATGTCGTGGTGTGCATTCCCGTGTTGTGCGAGTCGGAAATTTCTGCGGTACGCAGGTGGGCATCGGGCAGCAAGCCGTTGATAATGGTAGATTTGCCAACGCCGCTATTGCCGCTCAGCAGTGTAACCTTGTCTTTGAGTAGCGGTTTCAGCTGTTCGATGCTTCGTTCCGCCGGAGCTTCGTCGGTGGCTTGCAGCGTTATGCACTTGTAGCCGATGCTTTCGTACAGACGGATAGCGGCATCTTGGTATCGTCGTTCGTCGTTGTCGAGCAGGTCGTATTTGTTGAAAACCAAGACAACGGGCACGCGGTAGGCTTCGGCACTTGCAAGAAAGCGGTCGATGAACGTAGTTGAAGTTTCGGGATAGTTCACCGTAACCACAAGAAAAGCTTGGTCGAGGTTGGCTGCTATGATGTGGCTTTGCTTGGAGAGGTTGGGCGACTTGCGGATAATATAGTTCTTTCGGTCTTCAATCTCGGAAATAAAGGCTGTTCCTTCTTGGTTGATGATGAGGTGCACGTAGTCGCCCACTGCCACCGGATTGGTGGAGCGGATACCTTTTAAGCGGAAATTGCCCTTTATTTTGCTTTCGATAGTTCGTCCGTCGTCGGTTCTTACGGTGTACCAACTACCTGTATTCTTTATTACTAAGCCACGCATTTATTATACAAGAAACCCTTTATTTGCCTGCAACAAGGCAAATAAAGGGAAATGTTTTCACACTGTCATAATTTCTTTTTCCTTGTCAGCGAGAAGCGCGTCAATCCTTTTGATGTACTTGTCGTGTATCTTCTGCAAGTCTTCTTCTGCGTCTTTCTCCAAGTCTTCTGAAAGTCCGTCCTTGATAGCCTTCTTCAGTTTGTCTTTAATATCGGAACGGGCGTTGCGTACTTCCACCTTTGTGCGTTCGCCAATCTTGTTGCTTTGCTTCACAAGTTCGCGGCGACGCTCTTCGGTCGGCTGTGGCAGATTGAGGCGAATAAGCTCTCCGTTGTTCTCCGGGGTGATGCCCACGTCAGAGTCCATAATGGCTTTTTCAATATCGCGGATAGCCTTTTTGTCCCAAGGCTTGATAGCAATGGTGCGAGGGTCGGGCACTGATACGGTTGCAACTTGGTTGAGTGGCACCATCGACCCGTATGAACTTACTCGTATTCCGTCGAGAATTGCTACGTTGGCACGTCCTGCGCGAATGCGTTGCAACTGCTCGTCGAGATACATAGCAGCCATTTCCATACGCTCTTCGGCTTCGTTTAATGTTTCTTTAACGTCTATCATAAGTATGCGTATTAATTGTTTCTAAATACAAATTTAGGGATTTATTCGTAACTGTGCAAAGTTTATAGGCTTTTTTCTATCGGTTTGCATAGATTTCAGCTGCTAAAATGTGCATGGCTTGCTCTAAGTATTGGGCATCGGTATCGTCGAAAGCATTCAGCTTTGTGCTGTCGATGTCGAGCACGCCAACGGTTTCGCCTTCCTTATCATATATAGGCACTACGATTTCCGAACGAGAAAGCGAGCTGCAGGCAATGTGCCCGGCAAACTTTTCTACGTCCGGGACTACGAGTGTGCGACGCTCTGCGAAGGCTGTTCCGCAGACGCCTTTCCCCACAGGAATGTTGAAGCAGGCAGGAGTGCCTTGGAAAGGACCTAACTGCAACGTGTTTTCTTTGTTCAGGAGGTAGAAACCGGTCCAGAAGAAAGTGTCGAAAGTGTGGTGAATGGCTGCTGCAACATTTGCCAAAACACCCACCTTGTTGTCTGCTTCGCCTTCTATGAGGGCAGCAATTTGCTTTAACAATAGTTCGTATGTTTCTTTTTTATTCATTGTTTCTTTATTTGTTTATGCGTTTATGGCTGCCAATTCGGCTTCTACGATATTGGTAAGTTCTACGAATTGCGCAATTGTTAGCTGTTCGGGGCGTTTTGTCATCACTTCCTGCTCGTAGAAATCTTCTTGCGGTTTGGTTGGGAACATCTGGCGTAAGCTGACGCGCAACATCTTGCGACGTTGGTTGAACACCGTCTTTACCAAACGCTTGAAGAGTTTTTCGTCGCAATCGAGCTTGCTGACATTATTACGTGTCATTCTGATAACGGCACTCTTTACCTTTGGAGGCGGATTGAAAACGTCTTCATCGACCGTAAATAAGTATTCCACATCGTACCACGCTTGGATTAATACCGAAAGAATGCCATACGTTTTGTTGCCGGGTTGCGCTGCCATACGTAAGGCAACTTCGCGCTGTATCATGCCCGTACAACAAGGAATGAGGTCTTTGTAGTCGAGCATCTTGAAGAATATCTGCGACGAAATATCGTAGGGATAGTTGCCTGTAAGAACAAACTGCCTGCCGCCGAATACGTTTTCGAGGTGCATACGCAGAAAGTCTTCACCCAAGATGTTCTCTTGTAAGGTTGGAAACTTCTCGTAAAGGTATGCCACGCTCTCGGCATCTATTTCCACAGCCTTCACTTCTCGGGGCTTTTCCACAAGGTATTGGGTAAGCACCCCCATACCCGGTCCTATCTCTAAAACCGGTATATCGGGACAAGCGTCCACAGTGTCGGCAATGCGCTTCGCTATATTCAGATCGGTTAGAAAGTGCTGTCCAAGGTTCTTTTTGGGCTTTACTGATTTCATAAATTTTCTTTATTTGGCTACAAAGTTAGAAAATTTATTTTGTATTTAAAAGCATTTATAGTATCTTTGCTTTCAGAATGGGAACGAAGAAGTTGCTCTATAATATCGTTAAAATTGTGCTACCTCTTATTTTGGGCGGTGGCATTCTTTATTGGATGTATCGTGGCTTCGACTTCGTGCAGATGCGCAAGGTGGTGATGAACGAAATGGACTGGACGTGGATGTTGCTGTCTATGCCGTTCGGAATACTTGCACAAACCTTTCGCGGCTGGCGTTGGAAGCAGGTATTGGAGCCTATGGGCGAGCAAACACGCAACTCGGTTTGTGTCAATTCCATCTTTCTTTCCTACGCAGTCAGCCTTGTAATACCTCGTGTAGGCGAGTTTGCACGCTGCGGCGTGTTGAACCGTTACGATAAAGTGTCGTTTCCAAAGGCTTTGGGAACAGTTGTTACCGAGCGAGCAGTAGACACCGTCATCGTGTTACTGATAACAGCGGTTGCCATTCTGTCGCAAATAAAAGTGTTTACAAACTTTTTCTTCAGAACAGGAACAAGTGTAGACAACATCTTCAATAAGTTTTCTGCAACCGGTTGGCTCGTTACGGGCATTTGTGCATTGGCTGTTGTAATCTTGCTGTACATCATTCGTCGCCATATACCTATATATAAAAAGGTGAAAGATACGTTGGCGGGAATTTGGCAAGGCGTCATCTCTGTGAAAGGTGTAAAAAACATGCCGCTATTCTTGTTTTACAGCGTGGCTATATGGGGCAGCTACTTCCTGCACTTCTACTTAACGTTCTTCTGTTTCGAAGAAACGAGCCCGCTGGGTGTAACTTCTGCGTTGGTATGCTTCGTTGTTGGCTCGATAGCAGTTATTGTTCCAACGCCGAATGGGGCGGGACCGTGGCATTTTGCAGTGAAAACAATGCTTATAATCTATGGTGTGGCTGAAGTAAGAGCACTCTATTTCGTGCTAATCGTGCATACGCTGCAAACACTGTTGGTGATTTTGCTTGGTGTCTACGCATGGATAGCATTGGCATTCACGCACAAGGAAGAATTGAAACCAAGCAATGTTGATAATTAAGAAACAGATATAAAACAAACATATACTAACCCTTTAAAATAAACAAAACTATGAGTGAAATTAGAAATCTCAGTCCGGAACTTCTTTGGCGTAACTTTGACGATTTGACACAAATTCCACGTCCGTCAGGACACATGGAAAAAGTGCAGGCTTTCTTGCTCGACTTCGCAAAGAAAGTGGGAGTTGAAGCGTTCATCGACTCTGCCGGTAATGTCGTAATGCGCAAACCGGCGACTCCGGGTTACGAAAATCGCAAAGGTGTTATTCTTCAGGCGCACATGGATATGGTACCACAGAAGAGTCCTGACAGCAACCATAACTTTGAAACCGACCCAATCGTAACCCACATAACCGATGGTTGGGTTTATGCCAACAATACAACACTTGGTGCTGACGATGGTATTGGCGTTGCGGCTATCATGGGTATTATGGAAGACAAAACTTTGAAGCACGGACCTATTGAAGGACTTATCACAAGGGACGAAGAGACCGGTATGTTCGGTGCAAACGACCTTCCTGCAGGCGAATTGAACGGCGACATATTGCTGAACTTAGACTCTGAAAACTGGGGAAAGTTTGCTATCGGTTCAGCCGGTGGCATTGACATTACCTCTACATTGGGATATAAAGAAGTTGCCAACGACCAAGAAACAGCTGTTAAGGTTACATTGAAAGGTTTCCGCGGCGGGCACTCCGGTCTTGAAATACATGAAGGTCGTGCCAATGCAAATAAAGAAATGGTACGTTTTGTTCGCAAGGCAATGTCAGAACTTGGTGTACGCTTAGCTGCATGGCAAGGTGGAAATATGCGCAATGCTATTCCTTTCAAGGCAGAAGTTGTACTCGCATTGGCTAATGACAAGGTTGCAGCACTTAAAGAAATGGTGGAAGCACAGCGTCAATTGCTTGAAAGCGAATTTAAGACGATTGAAAACAACATCGAATTCTTTGTTGAAGACGCTGAAAAGCCTGCTGCACTTGTTCCTGCAGAAATTCAAGACAATGTTATCAACGCTATCTATGCAGTTCACAACGGTGTTTTGCGTATGATTCCTGTTTATCCTAACGTTGTTGAAACCTCTTCAAACCTTGCTATTATCAATATCGATGCAAACAATACCAATATTAAAATCCTTGCTCGTTCTGCTCGTGAGGATATGAAAGAATATCTTGCAACACAGATTAAGAGCTGCTTCGACTTGGCCGGTATGAAGACAGAGTTCAGCGCAAGCTACGTTGGCTGGGACCCAAATCCGGACAGCGAAATTTTGAACTTGTTGAAGAAAGTTTATAAAGACCAAACCGGCGAAGATGTAATTGTGCAGGTAGACCATGCCGGACTTGAATGTTCAATTATTCTTGGCAAGTATCCACACCTTGATGTTGTAAGTCTTGGCCCGACAATCCGTAGCCCACATACAGCAACAGAACGTTTTAAAGTAGATACTGCGCAGCCTTTCTGGGATTTGTTGGTGAAGGCTTTGGAGGAAATTCCTGTAAAATAAGGCAATAAAAAATTACTCCTTATAACGTAATAATTCCGTTAGTCAAGCTAAAAACTTAGTGTTTTACTTGTGCTAACGGATTTTTTTATCTACTTTTGCAGGCGTAAAACCAATATTTTAATTTATAATGGACGATTATCTTTCGAATATTTTAAACGAATGACGTGAGGATAGCACCCTGACAGATGCTAATCCCCACTAAAAATAAACTAATTGGAGATTAGCAAAAATGAAGACATATTGGAATATTAGCGGAAAGCTGAATACGATAAAGGAATGGCAGCCTAACTGCTGGATACAGGTAACTTGCCCTACCGAGCAAGAACAACAAGAATTAGAAGAAACTTATAATATCCCCGATTACTTTATTTCGGACATTAGCGATACCGACGAGCGTGCACGTTACGAGTACGACGACGGTTGGATGCTCATCATCTTGCGTATTCCTTACGTAAAGGAAATACGTTCCCGCACACCTTATACAACAGTGCCTTTGGGTATTATTCACAAGCGCGACGTAACCATTACGGTGTGCAACTTCGAGACCAATATGATGCTCGACTTCGTTTCGTTCCAGCAAAAGCGTGGAGAAGGCTTCACCGACTATGTGGATATGATATTCCGACTTTTCCTTTGCTCTGCTGTCTGGTACTTGAAGCGATTGAAACAGATAAGCGCACTTATAGATAAAGCGAAGCACAACCTTGACCAAGAGGTGAACAACGAAAGCCTTATCGGCTTGAGCCGCCTGCAAGATTCGCTCACTTACTTTGTTACATCTATCCGTGGCAACGAGAATTTGCTGGCTAAACTAAAGTTTAAGCTGCAAGTCGATGAGTTGGACGCCGACCTAATCGAAGACGTAAATATCGAGATGAGTCAGGCACGCGAAACTGCAAGCATTTATACCGACATTCTCGAATCGACAATGGATACCTATTCGAGCATCATCAACAACAATATGAACACAGTGATGCGTACGCTTACGTCGGTGTCTATCATCATGATGTTCCCTACACTCATCGCTTCGCTTTTCGGAATGAACCTTATAAATGGTATGGAAACTTCGCAATGGGGATTTGGAATTGCACTTATCATTTCTGTTTTCGTATCGGGGCTGACGTGGTGGATACTGCGCCATAAACGCCTAATATAGCGCAAATAATGTCAATATAGTACGAAAACAAGCAAAACAAATATAATTTTTAAATCCAAGCATAAAAAAGAAAGTATAAATTTAGGTGGTTTAAAACTTTTTATCTAAGTTTGCACTTTAATAGATAGTATTGCACTTGCAGCTATTATATAAGGTGGCTGCAGCGTAAAATCAATGAAAAAACTCGAATCATAAACTAACAGTGAAATGATGGACTCTCAAGAGAATGCCCTTAATCAGGGAACAGAAGAAGTAAAGCAGTCTGAAACGACAGCAGAACAAACCGTAAACGAAGCCGAAACAACAGCAGAAACTGCGCAAGAAACGGCAACAGCGGCAGCTGACAACCAACAATTAAGGGAAGAAGATACCCTCGCAAACAAACTCTATAGCTCTAAGAAGGAGATTGTAGAGCGCATGAAAACAATTGCCGACAGCGAGGATACTCCGGAGAAAGCTGAAATAGACCATCTGAAGACGTCGTTCTATCGACTTCATATTGCTGAGCGCGAAGCGCAGCAAAAGGCTTATCTTGAAGCAGGTGGCGAGCCGGAGAAGTATCAGGTATTGCCCGATGAGGAAGAAGAGGCTTTCAAAGCTGCAATGGCAGTTATTAAGGAGAAACGCCAAAAAGCATTCTTGGAACAAGAAGACCTTAAGCAAGAAAACCTGAAGAAGAAAGAAGCCATTATTGAAAAGATAAAAACGATGGCTACAACACCGGAGGAAGCAAACAATAACTTCAAGGAATTTAAGGTGTTGCAGCAAGAATGGAAAACCATAAAACCCGTTCCGGCCGAAAAGGTAAACGAATTGTGGCGCAACTACCAACTATATGTTGAGCAGTATTACGACTTACTGAACCTCAACCGCGAAGCACGTGAATACGATTTTAAGAAAAATCTTGAGAAGAAAACACAACTTTGCGAAGCTGCAGAGAAGCTTGCAGAAGAGTCAGACGTTATCAGTGCTTTCCACCAACTACAAGATTTGCACCAAGAATACCGCGAAACAGGTCCTGTTGAAAAGGAACTTCGCGAGCAAGTATGGCAACGTTTCAAGGCTGCCAGCACGGTAATCAACAAGCGTCATCAGCAGCATTTTGAAGAAATACGTGCTGAAGAAGAAGAAAATCTTGTCAAGAAGACTGCACTTTGTGAGAAGATTGAAGACATCGTAAAGCAGGAACGCAAGAATACAAGCGATTGGGACAGCCAGTCAAAAGAAATCATAGCTTTGCAGCAAGAGTGGAAAACCATCGGTTTTACGCCTCAGAAGATGAACACTAAAATCTTTGAACGCTTCCGTGCTGCATGCGACGAGTTCTTCACGAAGAAGGGCGAATACTTCAAAGGACTGAAAGAGAAGTACGCCGAAAACGCAAAGCGCAAGCAAGAACTTGTAGAAAAGGCGCAGGCATTGAAAGATTCTACCGATTGGAAGAAGACTTCAGACAAGCTCATTGCCCTTCAAAAGGAATGGAAAACCATCGGAATGGTGCCAAAACGATTGGGCGACCAGCTTTGGGAAGACTTCCTTGCAGCGTGCAACCACTTCTTCGAAGCCCGCAATGCCATTCATGCCGACGAGAGAAGCAATGAGCGTGAAAATCTTGCAAAAAAGAATGAGATTATAGAAAAGCTCAAACAACTTGCCGAAGGTACAGTAGAGAACCTACAGGAAGAAATGCGCAAGCTCACCGATGAGTTCAATACGATAGGGCATGTGCCATTCAAGGAAAAGGACAAGATGTTCAAAGAGTATCACGAAATACTCGACAAACTCTACAAAACATTAAATATCAAGCTTCTCGCCGCCGTATAGACAACTTCCGCAACAACTTGAAGAAGGTGGCAAAGCGTGGCGAAAACGCTATCGACAACGAGCGCGGCCGCCTTATGCGTCGCTTTGAGCAGCTGAAGCAGGAGATAAACACTTACGAAAACAACCTTGGCTTCCTCAATATCAGCAGCAAGAAGGGTAATAGCCTTATCGACGATATGAACCGTCGTGTGCAAAAGCTGAAAGACGAGTTGGAAGAAACAAAGCAAAAAATAAAGACTATCGATGCTGAAAAGGAAGATTAAACCTTTCGTTCGCATACAAACAAAAGGCAGTCCGACATTCGGGCTGCCTTTTTGTTTGGGTATAAAAGCTTGTTTGATTAGTTTTCTTTGCTAAGAAAATGAGTTCAATTGGAAGATTATTAGAGAGATTGATTTTCTTTTTCTTGCTTATGATAAGAGCTGAAAAACGCCCTTATTCTGTAAAGATAATTCTCTTAAAAAATGATAACTACGCTTTGGCATTGCGAAACCGTAGGTTTTGCGTTGTAAAACCTACGCTTTTACCGTGCAAAACCTACGGTTTTGGAACGCAAAACAATAGGTTTTGTAATGTATTGGTGCATAGATAGTTACGCAACGCTAATGCTTCTGAAAAATATTTACACTTTTAAGGTCTTCTTTTCGTTCTTTTCACGTTCCTCGAAAAGTGCGTTTTCTCGACATGGCAATGCTTAAATTAATTTGGCATTGCTCATTTGGTTGAACGAAAACGTTCATGAATAACGTGCATTCGGTGTAAGATTTCAAGGACGAAGATAGCTTCATTTCTTTTTGTTTATAAGTATATTAAATCATAATCCATTCTTTTTAAACGATATACACTTTCGTTACGCTGAGATGAAAAACAACAAGTAGGGTGTCTAACTGATAGTAGGATATGATAAGTTCCTTGATTTTCAATATGTTAAATTCCAACAAAAACAATAAAAAGAAACACCTATATGAAATAAAACAACTATTTTTGTAAATAAAGACTACCATGCGTATGGTCTTGAACAGATATTACCGAACAATCCAGTACATACAATGAAGTTGAAACATACACTTTTTGCAACGCTCTTGCTTGCGCTTTTATCTATCTCCACCACCGTTTACGCCGATGCGATAAAGGGTCGCGTACTTGATGCGAACACCAAAGAACCAATAGAAAATGCTTCTGTAAAGGTGGAAATAAAAAAATGGCAATAGCACACAAATAATAGACTTAACTTCCGATTTAGAAGGAAAATTCTTCTGTTCAAGCGGATTTGAGGGACGTATGAATGTTAAAGCCGGCATGATAGGTTATGAAACAACAACAAAGCATTCCTATTCGGCAGGCTATACAACTACAGACACGTTGGATTTAGGCGACTTTCTGCTGAAACCTACCGAACTGATGCTCGACGATGTTGTAGTTACGGCAAAGGCGCGCCGCTTTACAATGAGTGGCGACACCATCGTCTTCCACCCCGAAGCCTTCAAACTGAAAGAGGGAGCAAGGCTCGACGAGCTGATTAAACGCCTGCCGGGAGTGGTGGAAAAGGAAGGCAAACTCTACTGGAACAACAAGCCTTTGCGTATGCTTATGAATGGTCGCGACATCTTTGGCGGCGGCAGCATCGTAGGAGAAATACCTGCCGAGGCGGTGAAAAACATAAAAACCTACAACAAAGCAAGCGAACTGGCACGGCAGTCGGGCAACGACGATGGCAAGGACGACAACGTTTTAGACATTAACATCAAGCCCGGTTTCATGGACAAGTGGTACGGCAACATGACTGCAAAGCTGCAAACACCCAAGAACTACCAAGCCGCTATTCAGGCAAACCTCTTGAGCGACAAAAATCCAACGCTGATAAGCCTCGATGCCAACAACATAGACTATAGCCAAAAGCTGGGAATTGATTGGTACAACAAGGGGGCTTTCGACAACTTCGGCAAAGCACAGAGTGCTGCAGCAGCGTGGCAACACAATTGGAAACAGGGCACGCACAAGTTCTCTAACAACAATAATGTATCATTCAGTTCCAACTTTAACCACACTGACGGCCGGGGAACGGAATATAAAACCGACCGGACCATACCGACATCAGGCAACGCAAAGACGTGGGGACTAAGTAGAAACAAATGGTACGACCACAAAATAGCACCATCGGTAAGGGCTAACCTTTTCACTTTCGCCGATTCCGTAAACTACATAACGGCTAATGCGGAATTGGAATATACGTTTCAAAAGAAGAACCAAGAAACCGGCAGTGCCCGATTTAACAGCAATCCGGAAGCCTTTGGCAACTTTCCGCTCGACCCTGCCTTAATGGCACAGCATGGGGACGACATATATAGCCACCTCATTAACCGCAAACGCACCTACGCACAAAGCACAAACAAAGAGCTAAACACCACGTTAGACGCTAAATGGGTGCATTTCTTAGGAAAGAAAGGCGAACTTTCTTTTGGTACAATAGTAAATTACAGCAATGGCAACTACCGCACGAATACGAACCAACAGATAGACTATGTGGAGCAGGGAGTGCAGTCGCCGCTGTACCAATACAGCCATTCGCCCTTACATAATTTAGACATTAAGGCATACACAGAACTGAGATATTACGTTAAAAAGAACTTGCTTTTAACGGGAGGATACACATTCGACAAACTTAACGAGTCGGTACGGCAGGACTTCTACAGCACCAATGTGCAGTCGAAGTTAGACAACGACATTGACAACGTGAAAGATGCAGCCAACAGTTTCGACAGCCACAAAAGCACAACAACCCATACAGCACAGTTAGGGCTGACCTACAAGCTGGGCAAATGGCAGTTTATTCCGAACATAAAAGTAAACCGGCTGCACGAAAACTTAGACTATCAACGTGGCAGATTAGACACCACAGCAACCCGAAACAGCATACTGACAAACCCAAATATGGAAATTAAATGGAAGGTTGGCAAGCGCAGCAACTTCAGCTTTACGTTCAACTATGCTACAACCCTACCCGATTTGCTTTCAAGTCTTGCCTATTGCGACGATACGGACCCACTTTGGATTAAGGAAGGCAACCCACTGCTGCACCGAAGCCACAAGCACAGCAGCGTGATAACGTACAGACAAACCTTGCCAAGAATACAATCCATGCTGTTGCTGAAGGCCGGCTACACGCACAACATCAACCCAATAGCAAGTGTTTACTACTATAATCCAACCACAGGCGTCTACCGAACACACGACGAAAACGTGCGGGGTGGCGACCAATGGCTCTTCAGTGCAGTGTTAGACAAGGGCATTGGCGACAATTTCCACCTATCTACGAAAGCTGAAACCTACTTCACAACATCGTATGGCTATCTTGCTGCACTCGACGAAACGGTAGCAAAGCAACAGAACAAGCTGAAACAGTTTACGCTGAACCTATCGCCGGAACTTAGCTACGAGCACGATTGGCTTGAACTTACCCTTTTTGGCACAATGAATTTGCGCCGGAACAGATATTCGCTGGCACGTGAATACAACAACACATTTGGCGATTACAACTTAGGACTGAAATGTTTGGCAAAGCTAAACCGGTGGGAATTTTCTACAAAATTCGAAGACCGGTTACGCTCCGGTTACCTAAGTCCGGAACTAAACAAGCACCGTTTCATATGGGACGCAAGTGCGAAGTGGCTCTTTTGGAAAGGTAAAGGCGTGCTGGGCATAGAGCTTAACGACATTCTGAACCAATTCATGTGGAACAATTCTACCGTAACACCAACGCAACGCACCGAGATCTGGGAAGAATGGATGCACCATTACGCACGCATATCCTTCACTTACAAGTTCGATGCAAAGAACAAAAAACAAAGAAGATAACCATTAAGGACTCGAAGTAAGTCAATGCGTTAAATACTTTTAATGCACGATAGAAAAACCATATAAATGGCAGTGGGTATGAATTATAATTAGTAAATTTGCACGCAATAAATTTTCTAATATACATATATGTCTTCATTTGTTGCAGATAAAATCGTAATGGACGGATTAACCTACGATGACGTCCTTTTAATACCGGCTTATTCAGAAGTACTACCCAAAGGGGTGGAGTTGAAAACCAAGTTCTCGCGTAATATAGAGCTGAACATTCCTTTTGTTACGGCGGCAATGGACACCGTAACGGAAAGCTCGATGGCAATAGCATAGCACGCGAGGGAGGAATCGGTGTGATACACAAGAATATGGCTATCGAAGAGCAAGCCCGACAAGTTGCTATCGTGAAGCGTGCCGAGAACGGCATGATTTACGACCCGGTTACCATTCGCAGGGGGCGCACCGTAAGAGACGCTTTGGCTATGATGGCTGAATATCATATCGGGGGCATTCCTGTTGTTGATGATGAAAACCACTTGGTAGGTATTGTTACCAACCGTGATTTACGTTTCGAACGCCACTTCGATAAAACCATCGACGAGGTAATGACAAGCGAAAACCTTGTAACGACACACCAACAAACCGACCTTACAGCGGCTGCACAAATATTGCAAGAGAACAAAATAGAAAAACTGCCGGTTGTCGATAAGGACAATCACTTGGTGGGCTTGATTACCTATAAGGACATAACGAAGGCGAAAGACAAACCTATGGCATGCAAGGACGAGAAAGGACGCTTGCGCGTTGCTGCCGGTGTAGGAGTTACAGCCGATACGATGGAGCGTGCTTCGGCATTGGTAGAAGCCGGTGTCGATGCCATAGTTATCGATACGGCACACGGACATTCACAAGGTGTGATTAGCAAATTGCACAATGTGAAGGCTGCTTTCCCCAACCTTGATGTCGTAGTAGGCAACATTGCAACGGGCGAAGCGGCAAAGTTCCTTGTTGAAAATGGTGCTGACGCTGTGAAAGTGGGCATCGGACCGGGTTCAATCTGTACCACACGTGTGGTTGCCGGCGTAGGTGTACCGCAATTGAGTGCCATCTACGATGTTTATTCAGCATTGAAAGATACCGATGTTCCATTGATTGCCGACGGTGGTCTGCGCTATTCGGGCGACGTAGTAAAAGCATTGGCTGCAGGTGGCAGTAGTGTTATGATTGGTTCATTGGTGGCCGGAACAGAGGAGTCGCCGGGCGACACCATCATCTTCAACGGACGTAAGTTCAAGAGCTATCGCGGCATGGGTTCGTTGGAAGCTATGGAACAGAAGAACGGTTCGCGCGACCGCTATTTCCAAGGCGACATCAGCGACAACAAGAAACTTGTTCCGGAAGGAATTGCAGGTCGTGTTCCATATAAGGGAACTGTGCAGGAAGTAATTTATCAACTTGTGGGCGGTTTGCGTTCGGGTATGGGATACTGCGGCGCGGCTTCGATCGAGAAACTTCATAATGCACGTTTCACACGCATTACCAACGCAGGTGTGATGGAAAGCCACCCACACGACATTGCCATAACAAGCGAAGCACCAAACTATTCGCGTCCGGAATAATAAAACAAACTCCGCTCTCGTTATAACGGGAGAAGAATATTGTTTCACTATAAATAATAAGTTAAAAACAAGCCTCAACACAAACGAGGCATAGAATGAATATCGTTTGAAATGAGAATAATAGCATTTTTCGCTGCCGCACTGCTTAGCAGCACAATGGTTTTTGCACAGCAAAACGACCCGATTATCATGACAGTGAACGGTCAGCCTGTTACCCGTTCTGAATTTGAGTATTCTTACAACAAAAATAATACAGAAGGGGTAATTGACAAGAAGTCGATAGAAGAATATGTAGACTTGTTTATCAATTATAAATTGAAGGTGCAAGCGGCATTAGATGCGAAACTCGATACACTTACTTCTTTCAAACAGGAGTTTATGACTTATCGCGACCAGCAGGTACGCCCAACAATGATTACCGATGCTGACGTAGAGGCAGAGGCACGGAAGATTTATAAGGAAGCAAGAGACAGAATAGAAAGTAATGGCGGTTTGGTTCGCTGTGCGCATATCTTGCTTGCGCTCAAGCAAAAAGCTACCGACAGCGAACAAACGGCAATTGCCAACAGAGCCGACTCTATATATAATGTGTTGAAAAAAGGTGGCAACTTTGCCGAGTTGGCAAAGAAATATTCAGACGACCCGGGCTCTGCAGCACGTGGCGGAGAGTTGTCTTTGATTACGAAAGGACAAACCGTACAGAGCTTTGAGAATGCTTTGTTCTCTATGAAGCCGGGCGAAATAAGCCACCCTGTGCTTTCTCCATTTGGCTATCATATTATTAAGTATATCGAAAAAGAGGAGTTCCAACCATACGACTCTTTGAAAGCAGATATTTATCACTTCATTGAGGCACGCAATTTGCGCGAGCAAATCATCGACCAGAAGCTGAAGAATATGGCGGTAGAGGCAGGCAATGGCGTTACCCCACAGCAGTTAGTGGAAAAGAGACTTGCGGAAATGGAAGCCAAAGATGCTAATTTAAAGCATCTTATAAGAGAATATCACGACGGACTTCTTCTTATCGAGATGAGTACTCGCACCATTTGGGACAAGGCTGCAGCCGACGAAGAGGGATTGCAATCGTTCTTTAAGAAGAACAAAAAGAACTATGCTTGGAAAGAACCGCGCTTCAAAGGTATTGCTTACCATGTGCAAAAGCAAGACGATGTAAAGGCTGTAAAGGACTGTATCGCAAAAATACCATTTAAAGAATGGGCAAAAACATTGCGCACTAAGTTCAATAACGATAGCACTATCCGCGTTCGTGTAGAGAAAGGACTGTTTAAAGCAGGCGACAATCCATTGATAGACAGAGAGATCTTCAAACAAAAAGCAGAAGTAAAGCCTATAAAGGACTATCCTATTGATGCTGTTTATGGAAAGAAACTCAAAGCTCCGGAAGAGTTGGACGATGTGCGCAGCCAAGTAGTATCTGACTACCAAGAGGTGTTGGAAAAAGAATGGGTAAAAGATTTGCGCAAGAAGTATGCGGTAACAGTCAATCGGGAAGTATTGGCTACCGTAAACAAGCATTAATGTTGAAAAGGATTTTATGAATATAAGAAAATATTATGTGGCATTTATTCTTGCCGGCACTGCCATTACAATGATGGGATTGCCAACAGGATTACTGTCTACTGCTCAGTTTGTACCAAAGAATGACTCGACAGATGTCGAAGTTGCCAACCCTGAAAGCGTTGTCGATGAGGTACTATGGGTAGTGGGCGATGAGCCTATTCTCAAGTCTGACGTCGAAATTATGCGGTTGCAAAGCGAAGCTGAAGGCGTAAAATGGAAGAAAAATCCCAATTGTGAACTTCTCGAGCAGATTGCTGTACAAAAGCTTTTCTTGCATCAGGCGGCATTAGACAGTATTGTTGTAACCGAAGCAGAAATAGCACAAGGCGTAGAACAGCAAATCAACGCTTGGATTGCAATTCCCCAGATAGGTTCAAAGGAGAAGCTGGAAGAGTATCAACACAAGAGTATTACACAGATACGACAAGATTTGCACGACGATTTCAAGAACCGTCAGTTGGTACAGAAGATGCAAGAGAAACTTGTAGGTGAGGTGAAAGTATCGCCGGCAGAAGTGCGCGAATACTTTAAGAAGCTCCCCGCAGACAGCATTCCGATGATTCCGACCAATGTTGAGGTGCAAATTCTGACGCAAACGCCAAAGATAGAGGCAGAAGAAGTGAGTAGAATAAAAGACCAGCTCCGCAATTATACAGAACGAGTAATGAATGGAGAAACTTCTTTTGAAACATTGGCACGCCTTTATTCTGAAGACCCGGGCTCTGCACGTAGAGGTGGCGAGTTGGGATATATGGGGCGTGGTATGCTCGACCCAACGTTTGCAGCTGCAGCATTTAATTTAACCGACCCCAAAAAGATTTCAAAGGTGGTGGAAAGCGACTTCGGTTACCATATCATACAATTGATAGACCGCCGTGGCGATAAGATAAATTGCCGTCACATCTTGTTGAAACCAAGAGTATCGGATGCAGCATTAGAGGCTGCAACCAATCGTTTGGATTCCATTTGCAATGATATTAAAGCAGGAAAGTTCACTTTCGATGAAGCTACTGCTTTCATTTCAGATGACAAAGATACGAGAAACAATCACGGACTTATGATAAATGCTACGGGAATGGCACGTACTTCTCACTTTGCAATGAAAGATTTGCCTTCCGAAATAGCACGTGTTGTTGAAACAATGAAGGTTGGCGACATATCAGCACCTTTTAAAATGATAGATGCAAGAGGTAAAGAAGTTTGTGCTATCATTAAATTGAAGAGCAGAATAGACGAACACCGTGCCACAATTACTGAAGATTTACAACCTATGAAGGATATTGTGATTGCAAAAAAGCGTCAGGACATTATCCACAAATGGATTGAAAAGAAGGTAAAAGAAACTTATGTTAAGATGGCACCGGAGTATCGAGACTGTGATTTCGAATATGAAGGTTGGATTAGATGAATCGAAATAACAAAGGAATAACGAACTTATACGGGCATAGAATCTTCAATTACTTGATTCTATGCCTGTTTGGACTAAGCGTGTCGCTCTCTGTTTCTGCACAAAAAGATAAGCAGAAGCAGGGAGCCAAAGTGTATATTGACTACGCAGACATCTTGCGCTACAACCAAATGGAGCTGCCTAACGTGCAAATTGCAAAAGGTAATGTTAAGTTTCGATATAAAGACATGACTTTATTGTGCGACAGTGCCTATCTTAACGAACAGCAAAGTACGTTTCAAGCATTTGGGCACGTAGATTTAAAACGCAAAGATGGTACACGTATCACCTGCCAACGAGCTTATTACGATGGCTACTTGCAAACCTTAAAAGCACGCGAAAAGGTTGTTGTACGCCAACCATTCAAATCGTTGAAATGCGATAGTCTGGACTACAATATGATTTCAAATGTAGCCAATTACTTCGGTGGACGTGGCACATTGACCTATGGCAACAGCGTGGTAGTGGCTGACCAAGGCGATTACAACACCGAAACACACGATGCAAACTTCGATGGTAATGTTGTAATACACACACCAAAGTACGACATCAACACGCCTACGGCACGCGGAAATACCGATACGGGCTTAATGAACGTATTGGGAAAATCGATTATCCGCACAAAACGAGGTGAGGTTGTACATACGAACGATGGAACATACAACAGCAAAACCGACTATATGCAGCTGAATGGCTATTCTACGATTAAATCACCACAGCGCGATATTGAAGGAAACAATATAATCTACAACAGTACTACGGGCGATGCAGAGGGACATGGCAACGTAAAGATAAACGATAAGGTAAACAAACGTACCATGGTGGGTGATAATGTTACTTACAATAGCAAAACCGGACATACCGAAGGCCATGGCAAAGTTAAGATTATCGACCACAAGGAGCAACGTACCATAACCGGGGAAGACGTTATTTACAATGCAAATACCGGACACAGCGAGGGACATGGCAACGTAAAGATTGTGGACAACCTGAAGAAACGCACCATAACGGGCGACCACCTATTATATAATAGTAAGACGCACGTTGGCGAAGGCAAAGGCAATGTAGACTATATAGATTATAAAAGCAAGCACGCATTCAAAGGCGACTATGTTCATTACACCGATACGGCAGCCATTGCATACGGTGGCAATCCCGGTCCTGTTGCCAAAGACTTCTCGGAAAGTAACGATACATTGTTTATTCATGCAGATACCATTAGCATGAAAGCCTTCAATATTGATACGCCACAGGGGTACCGCAAGATTTTTGGTGTAGATAATGTACGTGCTTATCGTACCGACATACAAGCCGTATGTGGCTTTTTCATTGCCAACACGAAAGATTCCTGCTTGGTAATGTACCAAGAACCTATTGTTTGGAGTGATAACAGACAACTGCTGGGCGACTCTATTAAAGTGTTTATGAACGATTCCACTATTCGCGAGGCACATATTTTAGGCAATGCGCTATCAATAGAAGAGCTTAACGACAAGGAACATTACAATCAAATAGCATCGAAAACAATGCATGCACAGTTTATTGATGGCAAAATAAGAACAGCACAAGCTATCAGCAATGTGGTAACAGTGTATTATCCAATAGAAGAAAGAGACAGTTCGCTTATAGGTTTAAACTATTTAGAAACCGATACGATGCGCATCTATATGTCGCCCCAACGACAGTTAGAGAAGATTTGGACGAACAAGTTCACGTCTACTTTATACCCTATGACGCAAATTCCGCCCGATAAAACACTGCTTCCGAACTTTCATTGGTACGAAGCAGTAAGACCAAAAGACAAGTACGACATATTCAGAAAGGTGGCACGCAAAGACGATACCGATATTCGCCCAAGCGAAGTTGCTGCACCACCACGCCAACAAATTGCCAACTAACAGTAAATTTTTCGCTTTTATGATATTCTTTAATTTACCAAAACCACGACGATTTCATCACGAATACATTTACGTTGATGAACGAAAAGAACGTCTGAGCAAACTAAAAAATCGGGTAAAGTTAGAGATTGAAGGCGGAAAGGCAATGGAAACAAACGATAAAAAAGTTAGTTTCAATTTCCACAGCGAGCGAAATACTCGCCAAAAGGCAAATAACCGCTTCATGATGATTGTCGGAATTGCAACCGTTTTAACTATTTTGGCAGTTCTATTGATAGTTTATTTTATGTAAAAGAGAGAAAAATGAGCGATATAATACAACTTTTACCAGACAGTGTGGCAAACCAAATTGCTGCAGGAGAGGTGATACAACGCCCTGCCTCCGTAGTAAAAGAGTTGGTAGAGAACGCTGTTGATGCCGGTGCAAAGACGATAAACGTTCTCATAGTAGATGCCGGGCGTACATCAATACAAGTTATTGACGATGGAAAAGGTATGTCGGAAACCGATGCACGCCTTTCTTTCGAACGCCACGCCACATCTAAAATACGGAAAGCAGACGACCTTTTTGCTTTAACTACAATGGGATTTCGTGGCGAAGCCTTAGCCTCCATTGCTGCAGTAGCGCAAATAGAACTGAAAACCCGCCAAGAAAAAGACGATATAGGTACGTCGCTTTCTATTTCCGGCAGCAAGTTCATAGGTCAAGAACCTTGCGTTTGTCCCATAGGTAGCAACTTCAAAGTAGAAAATCTCTTCTTTAATGTGCCTGCACGGCGCAAGTTCCTGAAATCGAACACAACGGAACTGAACAATATCCTATCTGCTTTCGAACGAATCGTGTTGGTTTATCCCAACATTACTTTTACGCTACACTCCAATGGAGTTGAAATATTTTCGCTGAAAGCTTGTAGCTTACGCCAGCGGATTGTTGAGGTTTTTGGCAAGCGACTCAATCAAAACCTACTTCCAGTAGAAGTAGAAACTACGCTTTGCCGCATTTATGGTTTTGTTGGCAAGCCTGAATCGGCAAAGAAAAAAGGCGCATTGCAATATTTCTTTGTGAACGACCGCTATATGAAACACCCTTACTTCAATAAGGCAATAGCCAATGCTTTCGAACGTTTGGTGCCTTTTGGCGAACAAGTGCCTTACTTCCTGTATTTTGAAGTGCCCCCGGAAAACATTGATGTAAATATCCACCCCACCAAAACAGAGATAAAGTTCGAAAACGAACAAGCTATTTGGCAAATTCTTATGGCGGCTGTAAAAGAGGCATTAGGCAAGTTCAACGATATTCCGGCTATTGACTTCGACACAGAAGGCAAGCCTGATATTCCTGTTTTCAACCCTTCGGCAAACGTAAGTGCACCTACGGTAAACTTCAATCCAAGTTACAACCCATTTAAAGAAACCAAGAACAGCAATTCTTCTGCTGCATCGCAAACAAAATGGGAAGAACTATACAAGGAGTTAAACAAAGACTTCTCAACAGATACAGAAAATGTTTCATCGGTTCCGATGCAACCTGACGAGCAACCAATCTTCACTTCCAACGAAACAGGTAAAGCGAGTCTTGCCGAAGAACGTTCGCCCGCTCATTATCAATACAAGGGTTGTTACATCATGACTGCTGTTAAGTCGGGACTTATGATAATCGACCAACATCGCGCGCACGTACGTATATTATACGAACAATATCTGGAGCAGCTGAAAAAACATACTGCTCACACGCAGAAAATGCTTTTTCCTGAAATGGTAAACCTGCCTGTAAGTAACGAAGCAATATTGCAAAAGATACTTTCAGAAATGCAGACAATGGGGTTTGAACTTAGCAATATGGGCGGTGGAAGCTATGCCGTGAATGGCGTACCTGCCGGTATTGAAGGCTTAAACATATCAGCCCTTGTTGGCGATATGGTAGCATCAACACTTGAAGGTGGCAGTTCTGCGAGTGAAGAAATAGACAAAGCTCTGGCTTTAAGCCTTGCACGAAATGCAGCCATTCCATATGGACAGGTCTTAGGAAACGAGGAAATGGAGAATTTAGTGAACGAGCTGTTTGCTTGCAATAATGTAAACTATACCCCAACCGGCAAGACGACATTGACAATATTAAAGCAACTCGACATTGAAAAAATGCTGGAATAAAGAGAAAAATTACCTTTTTCTTAAAAATATTTCCTAAAAAAGTGCTTTTTTAAACAGGAAATGATGCTTATATAAAAAATAATGCGTACTTTTGCCACATAATTTGATATGTTAGTAACTTACTAATTACAAGATAAAAGATAATTTGATTGTATAATAAAATAAAAGTTATGAAAAAATTTTTAATGGTATTAGCATTTGCCGGTGTTTCAATGGCTGGCTTTGCTCAAGACGAAGTGCCTACCAAAAGTATAGTGTTGCAACTAATTCTTTTTGGAGCAATTGGTTTGTTCAAGTAGGTGCAGATTGGAATGCATGGTACTCTGGGCAGGAACATGGTGCAAACTTGAAGGTAAATCCATTTGAGGATTTCCGTAGCAACCCGGGTGTAGCACTCGCTATTGGTAAATGGTTCACTCCGGGACTCGGTCTTCGTGTCAAAGCACAAGGTATTTGGGGTAAGCGCGTGGGCGATAACGATTCACCAACTTCAAATATTGACAATGGTAACAAGTATTGGATTGCACAAGGTCAGGCAATGTTCAACCTTACCAATATGTTCTTAGGCTACAGCGAAAACCGCTTTTTGGACATTATCCCATTTGTAGGTGCGGGCGTTGGTCGTTCTATGAGCCACGACTACTATGCTACAGGTCTTAGTGCAGGCGTTCAGGCTTCTGCTCGTTTAAGCAAACTTGCACGCATCTATGTTGAAGCTGGTTGGAATCGCTATGAAGGCGACCTTGATGGATACGACCAGTACTACGGCAACCGTGGTTGGGATTCACACGATAACAACCTCTATGTTGAGTTAGGTCTTCAGTTCAACCTTGGCAAAACAGGTTGGGAAAAGACTCCGGACCTCGATGCTATCAACGCACAACATCAAGCAGCTCTCGATGCTTTGAACTCACGTCTCCGCGATGCAGAAGCAGAAAATGCTCGTCTCCGCGAAGCACTTGCAAACCAGAAGCCGGTTGAGACGATAAGCGAATCTGTTAAGGAATTGATTTCTACTCCTATCTCAGTATTCTTCAATATAGACAAGACAAACATCGCTTCTCAGAAGGATCTCGTAAACGTACGTGCTCTTGCTAAATACGCTGTTGATAACAACAACAACCTCCTCGTTACAGGTTATGCCGATAGTGCAACAGGTACTCCAAAGCGCAACCAATGGTTGTCTGAGGAACGTGCTAAGACTTTGGCAGGCGAACTTATTAAGATGGGTGTTCAATCTAACAAGATTACCCAAGTTGGTAAGGGTGGTGTAGAAACATTGACACCAATCTCTTTCAACCGTCGTGCAACTGTTCAGGTTACAGACTAATAAAGAGTTCATAATACTTGAAATACAAAGAAGTCGTGTCTATTTGGCACGACTTCTTTTCGTTTAAGACAAATAAAAACACCTTCATTGTTTTTTCTTTCTTTTAACCGAGCGGGGGTTATCTTGAAAAAGCATAGAACTTTATTCCTATCCATGTATCATCAAAGAAATGAAACCGGTAAGGAGATAAAAGGAAAAAACATAACCAATTGAAGAATATGAAAGAGAAATTATCCAATGGTTGCATTAGTATTGCTATCAGCGTAATTCCCTTCTTTATGCTGTGGGCAGCCATCAGTATGTTCAAGAATGACGAATATATCAAGGGTAG
>NZ_BAJY01000012.1 GCF_000613945.1 Prevotella falsenii DSM 22864 = JCM 15124 | reverse complement strand
CCCGTTTGTCAGTTCATTTTCTTCTTGAAATTTATTTAGTGCACCACAAATGTCATAGTAGTACATTAAATATTCTTTATAACTTTTTGTGCGAGGGATAGGTGGCAGTTCTATACCCAACGAATCACAGCTTTTTTGAATAATATCAAATCTACCCGGGAGAAGAATAGGCTTGAAATAAGCATCATAAAAGTATAAGAACATTGATAGAGCATCTACCGTAGCTGCTTTTTTTCTGAATTTATCTGCTTTGATAAGATAATTTTCTTCAAACCAAATAACCTTTTCTTCTTGAATTTCAAACTCTTTTAAGTCATAGGATTCTACAAAAGTTTCGAAATTCTTGCGCTCGGAAAGTTCTTCGATTAGGAGATTCCGTTCGGAGAGATTAACTTCGTACGCAAATACATAATCTGTAAATTGCTGAGGTTCAATATAACTGTCCAACTTTTGTAAGGAAGTTGCTATTTCTTCCATTTCTTCGTAAGCATTGTTTGGTTCCGGATTAAACATCGCAATTGCCTTTTGTCCGTCTGACGACTGCTTATAGTAGTTCCATAATGTTTTGTTCATAGTTTTATTTTATATATTTATTCTTTTGGTATTGTTCATCATAGAACGAAAATACAATAATAGGGGTTGTCTAAAAGATGATACGGTACATCTTTGCACAAACTTTGTATCGTAAATCTACTCTCAATAGCACGATATTAGAGTTCAACGGTGATGATGGCTTCTTCTTGTCCGTATATCAATATTGCAAATGTAATTATTTTTACTGATAAAAGGAAATATTAGAAATAGTTTTTTGAATGATAACGTGAATTCGGTATAAAAGAGCAGGTTAGGCAGGTAGTATCGCAGATGCTTTTAAGCAAGTTCGTTGATGAAATAGTGATAGATTTTCAGTTCATTTTTGTAATGATAATTCCGTTAAAAAGTGATAACTGCGCTTTGACATTGCGAAAGCGTAGGTTTTGCAATGTAAAACCTACGCTTTTACCGTGCAAAACCTACGCTTTTAGAATGCAAAACAATAGGTTTTGTAATGCGCTGATGGATAGAGGATTAAGTGATAGTTGCGCTTGTGAAAAATATTTACAGATTTATTGTCTTATTTTCGTTCTTTTCTCGTTCCTCGAAAAGTGCGTTTTCTCGCCATGGCAATGCTTAAATAAATTTGGCATTGCTCATTTGGCTGAACGAAAACGTTCATAAATAAAATGAACTCGGTGTAGGAATTTGCCCCTGAAGAAACCTCACTTCTTCCTGATTATAAGTATATTAAATCATAATGAACTCTTTCTTTAAGTATCTTAATAAATAATACACCTGCATAATTCTTATACCGAGCTCACGTTATGATAATATGATAAAAGTTGTCCTTGCGAATATTTTATCACAATAAGGAAGATATTTTTTGATAAAATATTTGGTGGATTAAAAAAAAACGTTGTACTTTTGCACTCGCTAAGAAGAAATAGCAACACTGCTTCAGTAGCTCAGTTGGTTAGAGCACCTGACTGTTAATCAGGGGGTCGTTGGTTCAAGCCCATCCTGGAGCGCAAAGAGAGGATAGTCGTAAGGCTGTCCTCTCTTTTTGTTTGTATTCTGTTATAGGCTTTAGCGAGCTTAGATGGTGTAGTTGTATTTTTAACAATTCAATGATATTGCCTTTTAATGGGTCGGCATTGTATTTTGTTTGGGCTGTACAATAGGGCAGTAGGATTTTGGTGGAGGGACGTGGGGCTCTCTTTATAGTTTTCGCAAGCGTTCAGTAGAAATTCTTTTGTTTTTGCAAGAATAGTTCATAGGAAAATCGGTAGTTTTGTTTTGGCGTTGCGAAAGCGGCTGTTTTGGACGCTAAAAGAGCCGCTTTGACCGTACAAAAGCTACGCTTTCGGAATGCAAAACAATAGTTTTTGTAATGCTTTGATAATAAGTTTGTTAGGTGATATGTACTGTTGTGAAAAACATTTGCAATGATGTTGAGCTTTTTGCTTATATATAATAAGGTGTATAAGAGGTACGGGCAGCATTTGAAACGTTTGTTCTATTCTGTAGAATTGAACTATATATTCATCTTTTTATTGCGTTTTTACAGTTCCATTTTATATCATCAGGTTGGAAGGTGTATGGCTTTGAATGGTTTATTGCTGTGGCAACTGTTGTCTTTTGTATGGGCGGCTATTTATAGAAAGGTGTTGCATGGTAACTTGCACATAGCATAAGAGAATGGCTTTATTCTGATTTCCTATTTTGAGTTTAAAGGGTATAGCGTGTGTATAAATCGAGTACAATAATAGCAAGTGTAATTGTTAATTGCTGTGTTTGTTGATTGTTTTTTTTATTTTTTCTTGCATAGTTTTATTATTTAGTTTATCTTTGCCAATCGGAAAAGAAGAATATTATATTCTTTGCAAATTTAACTACAAACAATTTAACAACAAACAATTTAAAATTATGAAGAGTTTTTTACGATTGAGAGTTTTGATGGCAGTGCTTATTGCCATTTTTGGAGTGTCTAATAGTTTTGCTCAAGGAGCAGATGAAGAACAACTTGATTTTCTTGGTCAGAAAATGACAAAAGAAAATGGTAACAATCTTGACCCGGAGCATAAGTGGGTTAAGTCAGGAACTGTAAAATTTGATGCGGATACCCGTACCATTACAATGGAAAACGCAGAAATCGTTGTTACTAAAGAAAATTGTCCTCAGTATCAATCAGAAAGTGGAAATTGGTATCCAATTATCGGTACATTCCGTTTTTATTGCCCGGTTGATAATATTACTGTAAAGTTAATAGGTAAAAATTCTATTACGACAACTCAGACCGGTTTTGTGATGCTGACATATCAAAATGCAGAGTCTGCGAATATTGATATAACGGGTGGAGGTAGCCTTACTATTAACGCCGGATTAAATGGTATCGATGCCAGACATATAGGTACACTTAACATAAAAGACGTAGATATGAACATTAAAGCAGACAGATGCGGTATCTGCGGCGGATATGCAAGTCGTTTGGTTGTTGATAATTCAAATGTAACATCTGAAGCCAAATACGGTGCGATTTGCTCTTTCAAGAAGTTTTCAATGAAGGGTGTGAAGTGTGTTTCTCCGGTTCCGGATCCTAATGCAACTCCAGAAGATGAGGAAGACCCTCAAAGCACTAAAACCGTTTCATTTGAAAAGGGCGGTGTAACGAATGCGTATGGCACTCCATGGGGCTTGGTTGTTTTGGAGCGCGAAACGACAGGTATTGCTGCTAAGCCGGCTGTTAAGAACAATGCAACAGTAGTTGCTGTTTACGATGTATCCGGTCGATTGCTCAATGATTTGCAGAAAGGCATCAATATCGTTCGTTACAGCGACGGTAGCGTGAAGAAGATTGTCAAGTAAGTAATGTTGAGAAATGAATTCGTATCGAAAGAACAGTTGTTTATGAATGTTTGAGTATGATGTCGAATTTGTTCGGACTACTTTAGGAAACTCATACCTGCAATAGGTCATGAGTTTCCTTTAGACAAAGAAGAAGTTAAGGTAACTTTAAATAAGTTTGCCGTTGTAACTTGTAGAGTTGGGAGATTTTATAATACAGATATATAGAATTAGAATTACTTTAGAACTAAACATATAATCTTATGAAGAAAATATTGCTTTTACTTGTACTCTTTTCAATGGGAAGTATAGTACGAGGCAATCCTGTGAGTTTGGAGAAAGCACGCCAAATAGCTTTAAAGTATATTAAAGGAAACGGTGCTCGTTCTCCCCGTATGCACGCACAAATTTCAGATGCAGTAAAGAGCGTGCAACTCTCTACCGATGCTTATTATGTTTTTAACGTAGGGAGAAATGATGGATTTATTATTGTAGCCGCTGACGATAAAGCACCGGCCGTTCTTGGACATTCTTACAACGGAACGTTCGATGAGAAGAATATTCCCGACGGAATGAAATGGTGGTTGGAATGTTGTCAGCGTTATGTGAAATATGTTGCCACCCATAAGCAACCGACAATGTTGGCAAAGCCGGCAAAGCTTCAGGATTTGTCCGGATTGATGACAACGAAATGGAACCAGACAAGTCCTTACAACCTAAGATGTCCGAAATTTGATGAAGGCTATGCTGCAACAGGCTGTGTTGCCACTGCTGCTGCGCAAATTTTGAAATATCATGAATGGCCACAGAACGAAACCCCATCGACACCGGGCTATAATTCAAAGATGCAGGATTATGAACAAACCCTTCAAGACCTCCAACCGAAGAAATTCAATTGGGGAGCTATGAAGGATAGCTACAAACTTCAGGAAGATGCAGATGAGGTTGCTTGGCTTATGCGCTATGTTGGTCAGGCAATGAAGATGCAATACTCTCCTAAGGAGTCGGGCTCTAATGTTTTGGTAACATCGTTCAAGGAGTATTTTAATTATGCTGCCACTGCGCAAGAAATAGAACGCTCGCCATATACGGAAGCTGAATGGCAACAGAAAATCTATGACGAGATTAAGGAAAAACGTCCTGTGTTGTACACCGGTGGTAAGTTTGATGTTAATTCCGGGATCATTGGTTACCACGCCTTTGTTTGCCACGGTTATAAAGATGGAAAGTTTCTTATAAATTGGGGTTGGGGCGGTTTGTCAGACGGTGAATACGATTTGTCTGTGCTCAACCCGACTTTGCAGGGAACAGGTTCGTTCTCCGGTGGCAGCGGTTATACCATTAAACAAGCTGTTATTGTCGGTTTGCAACCAAACAAGACCGGTCAGCAGCCTGAAGATGCTATCCATACTATCTTTGTGAATGATATAAAAGATGTGCAAGACAAGTATCAACGTACAGACAAGTCAGCAGACTTTGTCATCGACAGAATTGGTTTGAAGGTCTTGGCAAACAATTACACGAAGCAGAAGATAACATTTGGCTGGCAACTTCGAGATGCCGATAACAAACCGGTAGAGGGTATTGCAATTCTTGGTCAGGTAGATATTCTTGATATGGAACCTAACAACCACACATACGAATGTGTGAGCAATTCGTTGGCTTTTGGTAAGAACCTACCGATGGGAACCTATTATCTTGTTCCAATGTTTGCCGTTGAAGCAACCGGAGGAAACGTTTGGAGTCCTTGTATAAATTCAAGAATGTATATCAAACTTGATGTTAAAGATAAAGAAATGCTTGCTACTGCTTTCAGCAATAGAAGCGATGTGGAATGTACAATGCTGACACATGAGGGACAAGCCGAAGAAAATATTGAAACAAAGATAGCAGCAACACTCATTAATAAAGGTATATCAAATGCCGTAACCGTATATCTTTACGACGCAACGACCGGAAAGAATGCGAATGCCGTTGGTTTTATGATAGACGCAAAGGCAGAGCAGAAAGTAACAATTCCGTATACACCCAAGACACCGGGAAAGCATCGCGTTGAACTTTATGCAGATAATGCAAGAAAAGTGAAGATAGGAGAAGTTGAAATCGATGTAAAGGAAGGCTTAGATGCTGAATTAACGCAAAGTGGCTATAAAATTAAGAATGCCCAAGGCAACGTTGTAATGGATAAATTTGAATGTGAAGTTACGGTCGAAAACTGGGGCGATAATCTTTATAAGAATAAAATCATAGCCATTCTTTCTGACCGCAACTCGGCGAATGTGGAAACATTGGCTCAAGATGTTGAGATTGCTAAAGACGGCGAACAGAAACTTACGTTTGCCTTTAGCAAGATGCAAGATGGGGGAGAATACTGTGTGAAGATTTATTATATGAAGAAGAATTTGCAGACAAGACTTTCTTTCACTGTTCCGCCATATTATACATTCCGTTTGAGCAATGGTATCGAGAATGTAGAGAGCGGTAAAGTTGAAAACGGTATTGTAACTATCTATCGCATTGATGGTAGCGTGGCAGCACGTGTGCAGCTGAATGCCGTGCAGCAGATGCTGAAAGAAATGCCTCATGGTGTTTATATCATAAATGGTAAAAAATATCTGAGCAATTAAAAATATAAGAATGTCTAAATTTAATATACATAAACCATAACTAATTGAAGGCAGTGTAGGCTTTCGAGCGTAATCTTAAAAGCCTATTACTGCATAAAATTAAAAAAGAAACTATAAACTATGAAACATTTATTTATGTCATTAATAATAGCTTCTGCCTCAATGTCGGCAGTGGCACAAGACATACAGATGATGAATACACCGGTCCTTTCAGGAGTGGTGGCAAAGGCTAAACCACAAATTGAAGCAAACCAACGTTTAATAAGCGATTACCTTGAAACAGGCGGATACGGAACAGCTCCATTTAACAATGGAGAAACAATGATAGGTTCTTTCTACTCTCAAGAGATGTTGAAACCTTTCGTTGGTTGCAAGGTTAAATCGGTTAGAGTGCTTTCTGCAGACGCAAATCGTATTAAAGATGTTTTTGTTAAGGAAGGAAGCACTATATACGATGCAACAGAGGCTAAAGCAGAGGGAACACTTGGTAGTTCCATTGGCGATAATTGGTACGAAGTTAAGCTAAATAAGGAAATTGAGATAACAGCAGAAACCAAAGGATTTGCAATCGGATATAACTTGGTAGCCGGTAATCAAGGTAAAATAACCATCGGAAAGAATGGTGTAAACTCTTATAAAGGTAATCTTTATACGTATTTTGGTGAAACGAACGAATGGGTAAACCGTTCTACAACTCAGCCATTGACATTGCCATTGCAGTTGGTAGTAGAGTCTGCTACCGGAACAACTATGAGCGAAATGGTGGTCAGCCATATAGAAGTGCCAAATTATACTGAAGTCGGAAAAGCCATTAATGTAGATTATTGGTTAAGCAATGCAAGCTCAACACCGATAAACAGCTTTGAACTTGATGTTCAGATAGACAATAAGAGTCTAAAGACCATAACAATGAACCAAGGTGTTGCAGTAGGCGAAACTAACAAGAAGTTTACTATTAGTGAACTTCAGCCGAGTATTTCTACAGCAGGTAAGCACAATCTTGCCTTGGTATTGAAGAAGGTAAACGGAAAGGAACTTAAAGATGTGAAAGGCGTTGAGAACAATCACAAGGTGCTTTATTATAAAGAGGTGGTTGCACGCCAGAAGACTTTGGTGGAAGAATACACTTCCGAACGTTGCAGAAACTGCTATAGAGGTATTCAGAATATTAAAGAACTCAAGAAACGACAGCCTGATATGGTAATGGTTGCAGTACACCTTAACGAAACTGCATATCCTGATGATGTGGCTGCACCGGAGAGTCAGTTTATCAAACGAATGGCAAATGTTACCGGATTGCCTTCTTTTGCTTGTAATAGAACTGCTTTCATTTATAATAAACAGGAAACTATAGCAAACCCCAATATTGCCGGTGAGCCTTCTCCTGAACTTACAACGGTGATTGATAATTTCTACAATTTTTCAAAGAAGAATACTTGTGTGTTCTCAACACTTGGCATCGTGAACAAATACGATAAGGACAGCAGGAAGATTAAAATCACAGTAACAGGCACAGGTGTGAACAAGGCGAAGGAGTTGCTCGAAGACTATGCACTCTTTGTTCTCGTTACGGAGAATAATGTAGATGGGCATCAAGGCGATGAAAATGGAAATCTCGTGAAAGCCAAACACCAAGATGTACTTCGTGCATACGTTTCCGATGTAAAGGGCGATACCGATCTTGTGTGGGAAGGTGATAACTTTACAAAGACTTATGACTTTGCCGTTAAGAATGATTGGAAGCCTGTTGATTTGGAAGTAGTAGCATTTATTGCTCCTAAAGTAAAGGAAATCGGTGCAAATCTTGAGAGCTTGGCTGTGCAGAACTGCATAAGCGAGCCTCTTGCCAACGACCCTAATGCTATTGAAAATGTAGCGACAGACATACCTGCAACGGAAATAGGACGCTACAATGTCAAAGGTCAGCGCATATCAGCACCACAGAAGGGAATCAATATAGTGAAGTTCTCTAATGGCAAGGTGTTGAAAGAAATAGTCAAGTAACGATTAAAAAGAGATATGCTGTTCCACAGAAATGATGGGACGCATATCTTTTTACTCCAACGAATGCAAGACATTTTATTTATTAACAATTAATACATCATGTTATGAAAAAAACTTTTTTATCACTTTTAGTACTACTTACCTGTGCTATCAGCACAGTTAGTGCGCAATTACCATCGGTAACGCTTAAAGACATTAATGGCAAAACTGTACGTACAGATACTTTGTCAAATAATGGAAAGCCATTCATTATTGATTTTTTTGCAACTTGGTGTAAGCCTTGCAACCGTGAGCTAAAGGCTATTAGCGAAGTATATAATGAATGGCGCGAAGAAACCGGCGTGAAAATCTTTGCTGTTTCCATTGACCAAGCACAGAATGTAAACAAGGTAAAACCACTTGTAGACGAGAATGGCTGGGAATATGAAGTATTGCTCGACCCGAATAGTGAGTTTAAGCGTGCTTTAGGTATACAGATGATTCCTTATGTTCTTATTTGCGATGGCAAGGGAAATATTGTGTACAAGCACAACGGCTATACGGAAGGAGCCGAAAACGAGTTGATAGAGAAAGTTCGTGAACTTGTAAAATAATAGCAAATAGTCATGAAAAAAAGTATTTGGTTGCTATGTCTACTTGCTCTTGGTGCAGCAAAAGCTACTGCACAAGAGCAGGGCGAGACTGATAATGGGAAGGTCTCTGTTACCGGAAGTATTCAGAGCGATATTCTTGTCCCAAAGGAAGACCTTAAGATAGGGTCGCCCAAGTATAACGACAAGGTATTAACCAACTCTTTTCTCGACCTTAATCTCATCAGCAAAAATGTAGATGCAGGTGCTCGATTTGAATTCTTGAGATTTCCATTGCCGGGTTTTGAAAAGGATTATAAAGGGTATGGCGTACCTTACTTCTATTTGAAAGGAAAGTTTGAAAAGCTTGAAATCACATTAGGAAACTATTACGAGCAGTTTGGTTCAGGTTTTATTCTGCGAACTTACGAAGAACGTAGCTTGGGAATAGATAACTCCTTATTAGGAGCACGAGTTGTTTACAAGCCTTATAAAGGTATTGTGCTGAAAGCCATAACCGGCGAACAGCGCAGATATTGGGCGCACAACGACTCATGGATAAATGGTGCTGACCTCGAATTAAACCTTGGTGAGTGGTTTAGTGGATTGCAAAAGAGCGATACCCGCATTATGTTAGGTGGCTCGTTTGTGAATAAATACGAGAACAACAAGGAAGACAATATTATGGTAGACCGTACACACAAGTTAAATCTACCACAGAATGTAAACGCATGGGACGCTCGTATTCAATTGCAAAAAGGCGGTTTCAATGTACTTGCCGAGTATGCAGAGAAAACACAAGACCCTTCGTTCACAAACGGCTACATCTATCGTAAGGGAAATGTGGCTATGCTTTCTGCCTCTTATTCACAGCGTGGAATGAGTGTTCTTTTACAAGCAAAGCGTTCTAACGATATGGCTTTCAAGAGCGACAGAAACAGCATCGGTGTATCTTCGTACATCAACCACTTGCCGGCATTTACCCAAGACCAGACCTATGCCCTTGCTGCATTCTATCCTTATGCAACCCGTCCTGACGGCGAGTGGGCATATCAAGCACAGTTAGGCTACAAGTTTAAGCGCAAAACTTTCCTTGGCGGACCTTATGGAATGAATGTGAAAGTGAATTTCTCACACGTTCATGCCATTGACAAGCACACTAACCTTGCAGGTTCTATCGACAACACTACTGTAAAAGGTTCAAAAGGCTACGGCTCTGCCTTCTTTAAGTGGGGCGACCAAACCTATTATCAAGATTTGAATATACAGCTTGAGCGTAAAATCTCTAAAACATTCAAGTTGAACTTGATGTATATGAACCAGTTCTACAACAAGACGGTGGTAGAAGGCGAAGGCGGTATGATACACTCTGACATCTTTATTGCAGACGGTAAGTACACTTTCTCTCCAAAGGTGAACCTTCGCGGAGAGGTGCAATACCTTTCTACAAAAGAGGACCAAGGCAACTGGTGGTTCGGTTTGCTTGAATTGGCAATTGTTCCTCATTGGATGTTTACAGTAAGCGATATGTACAATTCCGGTGAAAGTAAGTTACATTACTATCAAGGATTTGTAACTTTCAATGCCGGTGCCCACAGATTGCAGGTAGGTTATGGTCGTACACGTGCAGGCTTCAACTGCTCCGGTGGTGTATGTCGCTATATTCCGGCAAGTAGAGGTGTTACAGTTTCATACAATTATAATTTCTAAACAAGACATAAACATAAAATGAAAAGAATAATTCCATTACTAATAGCGTATGTGGCAATATTTTTCTCTTCATGTGCAAATGTAGATGAAGGCGATAGATATATTGAAGTAGAATCTTCTGAAGCCAAACGTGCCGTACTTGTTGAAGAATTTACGGGGCAGAGATGTATAAACTGTCCGGAGGCGCACGAGCAATTGGCACAGATACAAAAGGAATATGGAGAAGACAAGGTAATTGCTGTTTGCATACATGCTTCTGCATTGGCAGTGTCTCCATTAAAAACAAAAGTTGGTGAAGAGTATTATAAGCACTGGAATGGCGACGGTGTTCCGAGTGCCATTATAAATCGTTCCGGTCGTATGCAACAAGTAAGCGCATGGGCAGGTATTATTAACAGTGAGCTTCAGAAACCCACTTCTGTTTCGCTTTCTATGACGAATAAGTACGATGCTGCTAATCGTCAATTATCAATCGATGTAAATGCGTTGAGCCGAGAGAAGTTCGATGGCAAGTTGCAAGTATGGATAATAGAAGATGGTATTGTTGCCAAGCAACTTCTTAAAGGCAACCATGTTGATGCCAATTATGTTCACAACCACGTATTCCGTGCTGCTGTAAATGGAACTTGGGGAACGGATATTGCTTTACAAGAGAATGTTGAAGCAAAGAGCAACTTCTCTATTCAGTTAGACGCAACATGGAACGAGAAGAACGTTTCCATTGTAACTTTCGTTTACAATGACTCCGGTGTGCAACAGGTGATTAAACAACATGTAAATAGCTAATAAATATTTTTTAATTAATAAGAAAGGGAAAGATAATGAAAAGAATACTATTTTTAGCAGCTGTATTGCTTTCAATGGGTATGGGTGCAATGGCTCAAAGTGCAAAATCTGCACTCCAGTTTGTTGATGACAAAGGGAATGTAATAGCTGATGGTGCTGTTTTTGAAGTTACTGAAGTTACAATTGATAATGACTTTGGTACAACTTATATGAAACCTCATTTGTTTGTGAAGAATGTAGCCCCTCTGAATAAATCGGTCGCAGTGAAGCTTGATTTAACTTCTATGCCTTATGGAAACTTTCAATGTTGTGTGGGGCAGTGTAGAACATTTGAAGAGCCTTCTGTGGTAATGTCAGATATAGAGACTGTAAATTCCGGTAAGTCTTTAGACATTGAAGCAGAATGGTTTCTTACAGGAGAAGCCAATTCCCCAACGACTTGGATTGCAACGCTGACAGCAGGTTATGCCGAAATGGAAAACAACCCACAGGGTGTGTCTGAAACTAAGATGACAGAAGAAGGTCCTTCAGTTAAAGTTAAGTTCGTTTATACTCCAACAGGCGTTGCCTCTGTTAAGGACAGCAATGCAACTGTAACCGAAGTTGAGCGTTACAATGTTCAAGGACAGAAAATTTCAAAGCCTTGCAAAGGCATTAACATCATCAAGCTCTCTAACGGAAAGACCGTTAAGAAGTTGATGTAGTAATGTGCAATGATGGGCAGAACCGCCTGTTCTTAAGAAGCAAAAGTCTTGTAATTTACTAAGTTCGTATAAATACAAGGTCATATAAAAGCCATATCTTTTTCCTGTTAAAGGTTTAAGATATGGCTTTTTTGTTTTAACGTGAGTTTGAGACTTATAAGTGTACGCCAATAACAGGGAACGGTTAATGAATATTAACTATCTGCGAGTGGTGTAGATACAGATAACGACAAGTCCTACTTTCGTGGGGTACGAAAGTAGGACTTGTGCCCCACGGGTTATACTTTAGTTGTTATTAACATTTAGCTTCCTTTTGGTGTATAAAACATTCTGCACTATGGTCAATTCGTCGAACTTGCGTTGTTTTATCATCGCATCAGCTATTTCCTGTATTTTTCAAGAAAGGTGGATAGTGCATGTCGAATGGAGCGCAGTCCAAATTCTTCCGTGTGTACATCTTCGAGGTCGAGCCACAATGCTTCCTCCGCATCGTCGTTCGCCTGTAACTCTGTCTCATTGCTGATTTTGCAGATAAAGAACGAATCGAGTGTGGGCACAACAAAGCCACTGTATTCGTATCGGTTGGGAAGGGTGGTGAAAAATTCAAATTCCGTAACCGTCAGTCCGGTTTCTTCTTTCACTTCGCGCAGCAAAGCTTCGTCTATGGTTTCGCCAATATCGGCAAAGCCTCCCGGCAAGTCGAGCGTACCCCTTGCGGGTGCCTTGCGGCGGCGCAGCGTCAGCAATTGTCCTTTGCTGTTAAACACGAAGGCTGCAACGGCAGCACTTGGGTTTAAGTAGTATTCAAAGCCACAGCGTTTACAGCGTTTGCTTTTCTCGTCTTGTTCTTCAAAGCTGCTGCTGCCACACACGGGGCAGTGTTTGAATTTCTCTAATACGTGCATAGCTTTACCTCTGTTTAGTAAGTTGTTAATATAAAGTCTATATTCTTTAAAAATAGTTTAAGCGCAGATTGAATAGTCTGCTATGTTTGCAAATATACTAAAAACTCTAAACATTCAGAATTATTTCGGTGTTTTTTAGTACTTTTGCCTATAATACTTGATTTCCGCCCGTCTTTTACAGTGTGGCGGATAATTTTCAGAAATAAAAACAATGAATTTTAAAAAGCTCTTTTTAGTAGCCGGCTTAGCAGCCACAACAATGTTTGCTGCGGCACAAAGCAGATTTGAAGTGAAGCTATATAGCAGTCGCCAGCCTTATAGCAATGGCGACAATACGGACACAGCCAAGGTGCGTGTCTATTTGCCTATCGACCGCGAAGCCACGGGCAGGGCGGTTATCATCTGTCCCGGCGGCGGCTACGGTTCGCTTTCTATGGATACGGAAGGCTACGATTGGGGCGAGTTCTTCCAAAATCAAGGCATTGCTGCCATTGTTCTGAAGTATCGTTTGCCCCACGGCAAGCCCGAAGTGCCCATTGCCGATGCCGAGCAGGCTATAAAACTGACGCGTATGAATGCTGCTTCGTGGAAGATAAACCGCGACAATGTGGGCATTATGGGCTTTTCGGCAGGCGGACACTTGGCTGCTACGGTGGCAACAATATCGAAAGGCGAGGCAAAGCCCAACTTCCAAATTTTGTTCTATCCCGTTATTTCTATGATGGAAGGATATGGGCACGAGGGAAGTTACCACAATTTCTTGGGCAAACGTCCCGGAAAGAGCGAACAAAAGAGGTATAGTGCCGATATGAATGTTACCCGCATTACACCGCGCGCCTTTATTGCACTTAGCGACGACGACGACACCGTGCCACCTGCAAACGGCGTAAACTATTACACCGAACTTTATCGCAACGATATTCGTGCATCGCTCCACGTGTATCCCGGTGGTGGACACGGCTGGGGCAGCAAGATAGGTTTCCGTTATCACGAGGAAATGATGATGGACTTGAAAGCGTGGCTTAGAAGTTTCTAATGGGTATTGAGGCGGAAAAATGCACTTTTTGAGGAATTTAAAAAGTGCATTTTTAGCGAAATGTAATAAAAAAGCTGTACATTTGCACCCGAAAAAACTATAAACAAAATATTCATCTAATAATAATGAAAAGAAAAGCGATTGCAATAGCACTGCTGTTGCTCGGCGTTTTGACCGTGAGTGCGCAAGAAGAGAGAGTGCGAAACAAGAGTGTTTATCTTGAAGTATTTGGCCCTTCAAACTATGTAGGCGTAAATTACGACGTCCGTTTCAGCAAAAACTCCAAATGGGGGTATCGAGTTGGTTTCGGCTTCGGTTATTCCAGTTCTTCAGACCCATTAGGTAACGCTTCTACCCGAGCTTATTCTGTGCCGTTGGGACTCAACTATTTTGTAGGAAACAATAAGCACAATTTGGAACTTGGCTTAGGTGTGAATGTGGGGCACTATAATGAACACGACTATATACTCGAAGGAATATATGGAAAAGATGCCGCCGGAAATCCTGAGCTTTTAGGTGTAAAGAGCGTTCCTACGAAGGATAACAAGTTCGGTATGTTTGCTTTTGGAACCGTCGGCTATCGCTATACAGCAAAAAAAGGCTTTCAGTTCCGTATAGGTGTTACTCCGGCCCGGATTATTGCTGCTGATAATATTTACGACCGTAAGTTGGTGATTATGCCTTACATTAGTTTCGGTAAAGCTTTTTAATTGCTCTTTGCAACCCATTTTTTAGCGGAAATAAGGCGATAGAACCGTAAATATTTTTCATAAGAATATCAGCCGTGTAACCTTTTCACTGTCAAGGCTTTATAAAACCTATTGTTTTGCATTGCAAAAGCGTAGGTTTTACACGGTAAAAGCGGCTGTTTTGCATCGCAAAACAGCCGCTTTTGCAATGCCAAAACGTAATTGCTGTTTTTCTTCAGAATTATCTTTACAAAACGAAAGGGATTTTTAAGCATTTCCCTTGAATGGTAATGGGAAACCGGTTTTGCACAAAACCACTGATAAAGCTTTTACAATTGCTTTTTCTTACAATGTTATACCATAGCCTATTGTCAAGACTAAATTGCGATTGCAAATGTTTTTATCTATATAGTTATAAACCTTCGTTAATCCGATATTGTATCTAAGATTTAAAGAGAACTTATTATATTCGTAAGAAAATCCAATAGGAATGGAAATGTTGGTGCGCTTGTACACGTCTGTGTTGGTGCCGCTTGCTTTCCCGGAGCGTTCGTTGTCAGGCACCCAAGTATTTCCATTCTTGTTATAAACTTCTATCGTGTTTTTGCTTTCCCCTTTTAATAAATAGCCTATTTGAACACCGAAGTTAAAGGAAACAGAAGCGTTTTGCCATCTCACCATATCGATAGTTGCCACGATTGGTAACTGTAAGTAATGGAGTTGAGAAGAAAAGTCTTTTATTTCCCATTTTGTTTTTTCAGTTTCAATAGTATGGTCGGCGAACTTGCTGCCCTCTACTGAATACAGCAAGCCAATGCTTGCTCCCGTTCTTTCGGTGATTTGCTTGTGCAATTCCGCCCCAAGCGTATATCCCGATTTGAATTTACTTTCCGTCAGTTTCGATGTTTCATTTTCCGATTGAACCGGTATCTGCTTGCTGTATTTGCTGATGTTATACCCTAACCGTGGATACAGTGTAATGTCTCCTTTACTGCGTTGAGCCGTTATCGACATACAGGAAACACTAAAAAGCAGTAATAATACCCATTTCCTCATAGCATATTTTGTTTTTAGGAATTAATTCTTTTTCCTATTTGAACGTTCTGCTTTCTTTTTTATTATTTTCATTGACAGCTATTCTTGGTTTTTCTTCTTGCAAGTAAACCATCTGAACACTTCGCCAAAGAGCAGAACGCCCGATGAAGCTGCGATAATAATCGCCCAGTCGGTAAGACTTAATGGCGTTACGCTGAACATCTGACCGCCCAACTCGACAATGAGAATTTGTCCGATGAGTATCATCAGGACGATAAAACCAAAGCCCCGACACCCCTTAAAGTGGAAAGCACTTCGGTTTGTAGCAAAAGCACGGGCATTAAACATATTCCAGAATTGCAGCATTACGAACATCGTGAAGAACAGACTTAGCTCGTAGGGGGTGAGTTCCTTGTGGTTGCTGAAGTTGAATTGCTGCAAGTCGGTCAGTTGCCTTATATCCGAATGTTCCAATACATACAGGAAAATCAAGAGCGTGAGGAAGAAAATGCTGCCAAGCGTGCCGATGCGTGTCCACATATCGCGCGTTATGATGAATGCGTGGCGGTTGCGCGGTTGGTCGGTCATCACCTTTTTCGAAGGTGGCAACGAAGCCAACGCCATTGCTGCAAAGGTATCCATGATGAGATTTACCCACAACATCTGTGTAACCGTGAGCGGACTCTGCGTCCCCATGAAAGCACCTGCCAAGACAATGAGGCACGCCACCACGTTTACGGTAAGTTGGAAAAGTATGAAACGCTGTATGTTCAGATACAAACTGCGTCCCCACATTACGGCACGGCCGATGGAAAGGAATGAATTATCGACGATTGTAATGTCGGAAGCCTCTTTGGCAACACTTGTTCCGTCGCCCATCGACAGTCCCACGTGGGCAGCTTTCAGTGCCGGTGCATCGTTTGTGCCGTCGCCTGTAACCGCTACAACTTGGTTGAGCGACTGCAAAGTCTCCACCAAACGCTTTTTGTCCATTGGCTTTGCGCGTGCTATAATCTTCAAGTCGAGCACACGTTGCTTCAATTCTTCGTCGGTAAGGGCTGCAAATTCAGGACCTGTAATAATGTTGCGGTCGGTGTCTTCTTCCGTCCATAAGCCCACCTGCCTGCCTATTTCCTTTGCTGTTCCGGGTGTGTCGCCCGTTACAATCTTTACACTGATGCCTGCGTCGATACATTCTTTTACTGCAGCAGGCACTTCTTTTCGCACAGGGTCGGCAATGGCAACGATGCCCAAGAAGCAGAAATCAGCGGCGATGTCGGTTTCGCCATTCATTATTTTGGCGATAACGCCTGTTCCTAAATCCGCTGCAACCGTTTCGGGCAGTTCGAGATAGGCAAAGCCCAAGGTGCGCATGGCTTTGTTTTGCCACGCCTGCAGCTGCGCAAATATCTCGTCCCACGACGTGTTGCCTGCCAAAGAGGTACAGAATTGTCGGATAATGTCGGTTGCACCTTTCACGTAAAGTATGGTTTTGTTGGGCAGCGAAGCCGAGCGCACAAGTGTAGCCATATACTTTCGTTCGGTAGAGAAAGGGAGTTCGTCTACAATTTCAACATCGTTGCGCATTTGCTGATAGTCAGCCCCTTGCTCGCGTAGCCATAAAAGCAAAGCCCCCTCGGTAGGATTGCCCAAGGCAACAGGCTTTTCGGGATTGGAAAGGTCGAGCGAAGCCGTCGAGTTTACGGCAATTCCTTCTTTCAGCAGTGCTTCGTGTGTAGCATCTTCTCGGTTGGCTTGCATTGCATAAACGCGCATTTGATTTTGCGTGAGCGTACCGGTTTTGTCGGTACAAATCACGGTTGTTGCGCCCATTGTCTCGCAAGCGTGCATCTTTCTTACAAGATTGTTTGTTTGGAGCATTCTGCGCATCGAGTACGCCAAGCTCAATGTAACTGCCATTGGCAGTCCTTCGGGCACGGCGACAACGATAAGGGTAACACAAATCATGATGCTGTCTAAGAAATACTGAATGAAATGCACCCAATCGAAGGGGTATTCGTTGAAAAACATCAATAAACGCCCTGCCAATATCAAAGTTCCCAAGCCATAACTTGCCCACGTTATAAGTTTTCCGAGCCTGTTCAGTTGTTCTGTGAGCGGTGTCTTTACGCTGTTGTCTATCTGTGCAGCCGTGAAAACTTTTCCGTTTTCGGTAGCGTCGCCTACACGTGTAACACGGAAAAGACCGTGCCCCTCCATTACTTTCGTGCCACGCAGAACGTGGTTGGTAGGGAAGGTGGCATCGTTGTCAAACTCTTCGGGTTTTGTACTCTTTTTGCAAATGGGCTCGCCCGTCAGTGTAGACTCGTCTACGCTCAGCGATATGGCATTGAGAAGTTCGCCGTCGGCAGGTATGTTTGCACCCGTATTGAGCAGAACAATATCGCCTACAACAACTTCGCGCTTGGTAATGTTCGTCGTGTTGCCGTTTCTTATAACTTCTACAAGCTCGTCATCGTCTACTTGGTTGAGTATGGAGAAAGCTTTATTGGCTTTTTCCTCGAAGAAGAAAGCCAATCCCGTTGCAAGCAAAATAGCTATGAAGATGCCCACAGGTTCGAAAAATACCTGTGTTCCTTCGTTGAGAGCAAAATGCTCGTAAAACGATATGCCGATAGAAAATATACCTGCGACAAGAAGAATTATAATAAGCGGGTCGTTGAACTTTACAATAAATCTTTTCCAAAGCGGAGTTTGGGCAGGGGGAGTAAGAATGTTTTCTCCGAACTTTAATCTACTTTCTTCGACTTCCGGTTCATTAAGTCCTACATAATGTTGTTTGTATTCCATAAAAAACAATGAATAGAGTGCAAAGATAATCAATCTATTGGAAATAGCAACCTGTTTTTTGCAAGAATAAAGCCATATATAAAGAAAAAGTATAAAACATTTGGTAGACTGCGGATTTATTGCTAACTTTGCATCGTTCAGTGGAATGAGGAGCTTTTTAGAGTTCCTCATTTTTCATATTTTAAGGTGGGATTGGTAATGGTTTTAAATTGAAATCAGTTCCACGATAAAATTCTAAAAGTTCGGTGGTAATAATCAGAACCCACCTAAAACAGTATATGATAGATAAAAACGTTGTTAAAAAACTTGTTGATGAATGGTTGGAAGGCAAAGAATACTTCCTTGTTGATATTCAGATAAGTCCCGATGCCAAAATCGTAGTCGAAATAGACCACGCCGACGGTGTGTGGATTGAAGATTGCGTAGAGCTGAGTAAATTTATTGAAGAACGCCTCTCTCGCGATGAAGAAGACTACGAACTTGAGGTAGGGTCGGCCGGTTTGGGACAGCCATTCAAAGTTCCGCAACAGTACATCAACTTCATTGGAAAGGAAGTGGAGGTATTAGACCAAGACAGACGCAAGATAAGAGGAGTCTTGAAAAGCGTTGAAGGCGAAAAGTTTGTGGTTTCGGTCAATGAAAAAGTACAGGTGGAAGGAAAGAAACGTCCCGTGAAGATGGACGTAGACCACGAGTACGATATGAATGAAGTAAAATATACAAAATATATAATTAGTTTCAAGTAAAACTATGGCAGCAAGAAAAGAAGAAGAACGTCCGAATATGGTCGAAACCTTCAAAGAGTTTAAGGATATGAAGAGTATCGACCGCACAACATTGGTAAGCGTTTTGGAAGAGAGTTTCCGCAACGTCATTGCCAAGATATACGGCTCGGACGAAAACTTTGATGTTATTGTAAATCCGGATAAAGGCGACTTCGAGATATATCGCAACCGTGTTGTTGTTGCAGACGGTGAGGTGCAAGACGAGAATAAGGAAATCAGCTTGACCGATGCGCAGAAGATTGAACCTGACTATGAGGTGGGAGAAGATGTTTCGGAACCCGTAGATTTTGCCAAGTTCGGCCGCCGTGCCATTCTTAACCTTCGTCAGACATTGGCTTCAAAGGTATTGGAATTGGAGCACGACTCATTGTATAATAAATACAAAGACCGTGTTGGACAAATTATTTCCGGCGAAGTTTACCAAGTCTGGAAGCGTGAAGTGTTGCTCGTAGACGAAGACAATAACGAGCTGATTTTGCCTAAAGGCGAACAAATACCACGCGACCAATATCGCAAGGGCGAAACAGTGCGTGCCGTAATTCTGCGTGTAGACAACGAAAACAATAATCCGAAGATTATTCTTTCGCGTACTGCGCCAACATTCTTGGAACGATTGCTTGAAGCTGAAGTTCCTGAAATAGAAGACGGACTTATCAGTATAAAAGGTATTGCCCGTATGCCGGGCGAACGTGCAAAGATAGCAGTGGAAAGTTACGACGACCGTATCGACTGTCGGTGCTTGTGTCGGTGTACGCGGTAGCCGTGTTCACGGCATCGTACGCGAGCTTTGCAATGAGAATATCGACGTTATTAACTGGACGGCAAATACAAAATTGTTTATACAACGTGCCTTGTCGCCGGCTAAGGTGAGTAGCCTTACCATCGACGAAGAGAATAAAAAGGCAGAAGTATTCTTGCAACCGGAAGAAGTTAGTTTGGCTATCGGTCGTAGTGGTATGAATATCAAGTTGGCAAGTATGCTGACAGGCTACACCATCGACGTGTTCCGTGAACTTGACGAGCAAACTGCTGAAGAGGATATTTACTTGGACGAGTTCTCTGACGAAATAGATAAATGGGTTATCGACGCTATTAAGTCTATTGGCCTCGATACTGCCCGTCAAGTATTGAATGCTCCTCGTGAAATGTTGATAGAGAAGGCAGACCTCGAAGAGGAAACTGTTGATAACGTATTGAATATATTAAGAGCAGAATTTGAAAGTTAGGTGTTGGAAGATAGATGCTTCGCTTAGAAGCAATATCACAAGAAGAAGGGTGTAGCATCTATCTTTAAAGTTCGAGAACAAAGACATAACACCACATTCAAAAAGAAAGAAAATATTAATGAGCATCAGATTAAACAAAGCAATTCGAGAACTGAATATAGGACTCCAAACGGCAGTGGAGTTCTTGGAGAAACGACAGGAACTGGGCGAAGTAAAGGGAGACCCTAACTTCAAGCTCAGCGATGACCAATTTAAGGCACTTGAAAAGGAATTTAAAACCGATCAGGCAGTAAAGAACGATGCTGCTAAAATCTTCCAAAAGAAGCAAAAAGATAAAGTGCGCACAAAGAAAACCACCGAGCAAAAGGCGGAAACAATTACTAAGCAAGAACTTCCAAAGCTCAAAACACTTGGGAAAATCGACCTCGAACAGCTGAATAAGCCTGCGGCTAAAGCATCTGTTGCTCCTGAAGAAAAGAAAGAGAACGAGAAAGAAGCGGGCGTTGCCGAAAGCCCAAAGAAAGAAGTAAAGGTGGAAACTGCTCCTTCAAAGGCTGAAAAACCGGTAGAAGCAGAGCCTGCAAAGCAAAAAAAGCCTGAAGAAAAGCAGGCTGCAACCGATATAAAGAAAAGTCCGAAGAAGACCGAGGAGGTTCAAAAGCCCGAGGCACCTAAGGAGGAAACCTCAAAGAAGGAACCTATGGTTGAAACAGAACAAGAAGAAAAGAAGAGCGAAAAAGAAATGGAAGCTGAAGACAATGGCATTTTCCAAACGTCAAACGAGAAGAAAATGCTGAACCAGCCAAAGGTGAATATCTTAGGTAAAATAGACCTTAGTAGTATTAACCAAAGTACGCGCCCAAAGAAAAAAACAAAGGAAGAGCGCAGAAAGGAACGTGAAGACAAGTCTGCACAGAACGGACAAGGAAAGAAAAAACGTGTTCGTATAAATAAGGAACGCGTAGATATAAATGCTGCTGCAAACCAACAACAAGGTGGCAAACGTAGCGGAAAGAAGAATAACAACGAAAAAAATGCCAAGAATGCTGCCGGTGGAAAGAAGAACCGCAATCGCAATCAAAAGCCGTTGGAAGTTGATGATGAAGCAGTAGCACGTCAGGTAAAAGAAACACTTGCACGTCTTACAAGCAAGAGCCAGAATAAGAAGGGTGCTAAGTATCGTAAGGAAAAGCGCGAAGCTGTTCAAGAACGATTGAGTGCCGAGGCTAAGGCAGAACGCAAGGAAAGCAAAACACTGAAACTGACAGAGTTTGTTACCGTTTCAGAGTTGGCTACAATGATGAATTTGCCTGTAACGCAGGTTATTTCAACTTTGATGTCAGTTGGTATAATGGTATCAATCAACCAGCGTCTCGATGCGGAAACCATCAACTTGGTGGCTGACGAGTTTGGTTTTAAGACCGAATACGTGAGTGCAGAAGTTCAAGAAGCTATCAGTGAAGAGGCAGACGAAGAAACCGACCTTGTAAGTCGCGCACCTATCGTAACGGTGATGGGACACGTAGACCATGGTAAAACATCGTTGCTCGACCATATCCGCAACACCAATGTGATTGCCGGTGAGGCAGGTGGCATTACACAGCACATCGGTGCTTACAGCGTAACTCTAAAGAGCGGGCGCAAGGTAACATTCCTCGATACTCCGGGACACGAAGCGTTTACAGCTATGCGTGCTCGTGGTACACAGGTAACCGATATTGCCATCATTATTATAGCTGCCGACGACTCTGTCATGCCTACTACAAAAGAAGCAATTGCACACGCTCAGGCTGCAGGAGTGCCTATGGTATTTGCCATTAACAAGATTGATAAGCCGGGTGCAAACCCTGATAAGATACGTGAAGACTTGTCGCAAATGAACCTTCTTGTAGAAGAGTGGGGCGGTAAGTACCAATGTCAGGAGATTAGTGCAAAGAAGGGTTTGGGCGTTGCCGACTTGCTTGACAAGGTTTTGCTCGAAGCCGACATGCTCGATTTGAAGGCTAATCCTAATCGCAATGCAACAGGTACGGTGATAGAATCTTCATTGGATAAGGGGCGTGGCTATGTAAGTACGGTGCTCGTTTCTAACGGTACATTGAAGGTTGGCGACAATATAATTGCAGGAACGTCGTGGGGACGTATCAAGGCGATGTTCAACGAACGTAACCAACGTGTAGAAAAGGCAGGTCCTTCTGAACCTGTTATTGTTCTTGGATTGAACGGTGCACCGACGGCAGGCGACACATTCCACGTTATGGAGACCGAACAAGAGGCACGCGACATTGCCAACAAGCGTGAGCAGTTGCAGCGCGAACAAGGCTTGCGTACACAAACACGTTTGACATTGTCGGATATATCTCATCGTATTGCCCGTGGCGAGTTCCACGAAATGAACATTATTGTGAAGGGTGATACCGACGGTTCTATCGAAGCACTTGCAGATTCATTCATCAAGCTTTCTACTGAAAAGGTAAATGTGAACGTAATCAGCAAGGCGGTTGGACAGATTTCCGAAAACGACGTGATGCTTGCTGCAGCTTCCGATGCTGTAATTGTTGGCTTCCAAGTGCGCCCTTCTGCCGATGCTCGTAAGTTGGCAGACCGTGATGGCGTGGAAATCAATACCTATTCGGTTATCTACGATGCGATTGACGATGTAACGTCGGCGATGGTCGGAATGCTTGACAAGGTGAAGAAAGAAATCGTTACCGGTCAGGTGGAGGTGCAACAAGTATTCAAAATATCAAAGGTTGGAACTGTTGCGGGTTGTATCGTTACCGAAGGAAAAGTACACAGCAAGGACAAAGGACGTGTTATTCGCGATGGTATCGTAATCCATACAGCACCAATCAGTGCGTTGAAGCGTTATAAAGACGATGTGAAGGAAGTTGTAACAGGATTGGAATGCGGTATTTCGCTTGTTAATTACAATGACCTGCAAACGGGTGATATGATTGAGACATTCACCGAAATAGAGGTAGAACAAAAACTCTAAGATATGTGCCAAACCGCCTCTCATTTTCATCGGAAAAGCGAGGCGGTTTGCATTTTGGTAACAAATGTTACGGAAAAGAATATCGGCACAATCTTTGTCTACATATAATATAATGTATAAAGGTGGCGCAAGAATAATGAAAAGCAGATATTGGAACTTGCTTTCCATTGGTTCGACCGCTTGATAAAAGGTAAAAAGTAAATGTCAGAAAACAATAGCAATGAGTATGTAAGGAAGGTTGCCGAACAGAAATACGAGTTCGGGTTCACCACCGATGTACATACGGATATAATTCCGAAGGGCTTAAACGAAGATGTCGTCAGGCTTATTTCGGAAAAGAAAGGGGAACCTGAATGGCTCCTCGATTTTCGTTTAAAGGCGTTTCGCCATTGGCAGACCATGGAGATGCCAAAGTGGCTGCATCTGAACTTGCCGGAAATAGACTATCAGGCAATTTCCTATTATGCCGACCCATTGGCGAAGAAGCCTAAGAACAAGGAGATTGACCCGGAATTGGAGAAGACTTTCGACAAACTTGGTATTCCACTTGAGGAACGGTTGGCGTTGGGCGGTGTGGCAGTAGATGCCATTATGGACTCGGTGTCGGTGAAAACTACGTTTAAGAAGCAGTTGGCTGAAAAAGGAATTATCTTTTGTTCGATTGGTGAAGCTGTGAAGGAACACCCCGAATTGGTGCGTCAATATATAGGAACGGTTGTCCCCTACAAGGATAATTTTACGGCTGCACTCAACTCGGCAGTATTCAGCGATGGTTCGTTCGTGTACATTCCGAAGGGCGTTCGCTGTCCGATGGAATTAAGTTCGTATTTCCGCATCAATGCAATGAATACGGGGCAGTTTGAACGCACATTGATTATAGCCGACGACAATTCGTATGTGAGTTATCTTGAAGGTTGCACGGCTCCGATGCGCGACGAAAACCAACTTCATGCAGCCATTGTCGAAATCGTAGTGTTGGCAAATGCGGAAGTGAAATATTCAACGGTTCAGAACTGGTATCCGGGCGATGAAAACGGCAAAGGCGGTGTGCTGAACCTCGTAACAAAGCGTGGCGACTTGCGTGGCAAGAACTCTAAACTCTCGTGGACACAGGTAGAAACGGGTTCGGCTATTACGTGGAAATATCCATCTTGCATCTTGCGTGGCGACAACTCGCAGGCGGAGTTCTATTCGGTAGCCGTTACCAACAACTATCAAGAAGCCGATACGGGCACGAAGATGATACATTTGGGCAAGAATACAAAGAGTACCATCATTTCAAAAGGTATTTCGGCAGGCAAGAGTCAGAACTCTTACCGCGGCTTGGTGCGTGTTGCGTCCAATGCCGACAATGCGCGAAACTACAGTTCTTGCGACTCGTTGCTCTTGGGTTCAACCTGCGGAGCGCACACTTTCCCTTATATGGACGTGCATAACGATTCGGCAATCGTCGAACACGAAGCTACGACATCGAAAATCAGCGAAGACCAACTGTTCTATTGCAACCAGCGAGGCATTCCGATGGAAGACGCCATCGGCTTGATAGTCAATGGATATGCGAAAGATGTGTTGAACAAACTTCCTATGGAATTTGCTGTTGAGGCGCAAAAACTTCTCTCAGTTACATTGGAAGGAACGGTGGGATAAAACGAAAGATACCGAGCGAACTCTAAAAAGATACCGAGCGAACTGCAAAAAGATACCGAGCAATCTTCGAAAAGATACCGAGCGATTTAAAGGAGACTCTCGAACAGCTTTTTCAGAATAGAAAAGAAACAATACGAAAGATATAGAATATCCATTGAAAAGAAACTAACAGATGAAAAGAAAAATGCTGACGGCAGGGCTGTTTTTGGCTGTTTCTGTTTTGAATGCTCAAGACTGGCAACCCAAAGAGTGGCAGAAATACGTCATAGAACAGAAAGTAAAAAGCGATACGCTCTGCGCTTCGCAAACTGTTATGACCTACCGCAGAGCCGACGATGTAAAGATTGCACCGCAGGCTTTTCGCTGTGGTCCGTTCTATGTTCCCGACCCTCCAAGTCTGTTTGCAGAGCAGGAAAAAGCTCTTGAAAGAGCACGTTGGAAGATAGAGACTATACTTTCGGACAAGCGATGGGAGAAGTCTTCTTAGAATTCGTAGGAAATATCTTTGTAGGAGCATTAGATAATTTATTATTCAAGAAACGATAATACAAAAACAATATGTTAGAAGTAAGAAATCTGCACGCTACTATTGCAGATAAAGAAATATTAAAAGGCATCGACCTTACCGTAAAAGATGGCGAAATACATGCCATCATGGGACCGAATGGTTCCGGAAAATCAACCCTCAGCGCAGTGCTCACGGGCAATCCGTTGTACACCGTAACCGATGGTTCGGCTATATTCAATGGTAAAGACCTCTTGGAAATGGGCGCAGACGAACGTGCCAACGAAGGCATCTTCCTTTCGTTCCAGTATCCGGTGGAAATTCCGGGCGTGAGTATGACCAATTTCATGAAGACCGCCGTGAATGCAAAGCGCAAGTATCAAGGCTTGGAACCTTTGAAAGCTGCCGACTTCATGAAGCTGATGCGCGAGAAACGCGACCTCGTGGGCTTAGACTCAAACTCTCGCATCGTTCCGTAAACGAAGGCTTTTCGGGTGGTGAAAAGAAACGCAACGAAATTTTCCAGATGGCAATGTTGCAGCCGAAGCTCAGCATCTTGGACGAAACCGACTCCGGACTCGACGTAGATGCTATGCGCATCGTTGCCGACGGTGTGAACAAAATGCACACTTCGGAAACTTCAACCATCGTTATCACCCACTACGACCGACTTTTGGATATGATAAAACCAAACGTGGTACACATTCTTTACAACGGACGCATCGTAAAGACAGGCGGACCCGAACTTGCCGGCGAAATAGAAAAGCGTGGCTACGACTGGATAAAGGCGGAAGCAGACAAATAGAAAGGCTGAACATGCAAAGCGAAAAACAATATATAGACTTATATAACGAGGCGCAAGGAATGATAAAGCAACATTCCTGCGACGTCTTGAACAAGGTGCGCGACAAGGCTTTCGAAGATTTCAAGGTACAGGGCTTTCCCACGAAAAAGGTGGAACGCTACAAATATACGGATATTCCAAAGCTGTTTGCACCCGATTATGGATTGAATTTGCAGCGATTGAAAATGCCCATCAATCCTTATGAAGAGTTTAAGTGCGACGTTCCAAACCTCAGCACTTCGCTCTATTTCGTTGTGAACGACCGGTTCTACAACGACCAAATGCCCAACGCGCAGCTCAACGATGGCATTGTTGTCGATAGCTTCTCGAACGCCATTAAGACACATGACGAAATCATAACCAACCATTATGCCAAGCTCGCCGATACAGCTAAAGACGCCTTGACGGCTTTCAACACAATGCTGGCACAGGACGGCTTGTTCGTTTATGTGCCGAAAGGCGTAAAAGCCGACCGCACCATACAGGTTATTAACATTCTTCGTTCCGATGTAGACCTTATGCTCAATCGTCGCATACTCATCGTGCTCGAAGAAGGAGCGGAGCTTTCAATGCTCTTTTGCGACGACTCTGCCGACGACCGCAACTTCCTTGCTACGCAGGTAATCGAGGCATACGTTGGCGACAATGCAAAGTTGGAACTGAACTGTTTGGAGGAAACCCATTTGAAGAATGTGCGCATTTCGAATGTTTACATTGACCAGAAAAGCAACAGCCGTGTGTCGCACAACATTATCACACTTCATAATGGCGTAACCCGCAACAAGCTCGATTTGACTTTCAGCGGCGAAGGCAGCGAATGTTTCCTGAACGGTTGCGTGGTTGCCGACAAGCATCAGCACGTTGATAACAATACTGTCATCAACCACGCGGTGGGCAATTGCACGAGCAATCAACTCTACAAGTATGTGCTCGACGACCATGCCGTGGGTGCTTTCGCAGGTCTTATCTATGTGGCAAAAGACGCACAGAAGACCCTTTCGCACGAAGTGAACCAGAACCTGTGTGCTGCTTCCACTGCCCACATGTACACCCAGCCTATGCTTGAAATCTATGCAGACGATGTTCAGTGCAATCATGGCTCAACGGTTGGGCAGCTGAACGATGCCGCACTCTTCTATATGCAGCAGCGTGGCATCGACAAACGCGAGGCAAAACTCCTCCTTGAGTTTGCTTTCGTGAACGAAGTAATCGATAAAATGGAACTTGTTCCGCTCCGCGACCGACTCCATCACTTGGTGGAAAAACGCTTCCGGGGCGAACTTGACAAGTGTGGCGGGTGCAAGCTGTGCCAATGAAAAGTAAAGATGATGTACGATATATATAAGGTGCGTGCCGATTTTCCAATCCTTTCACGCACGGTTTACGGAAAACCGTTGGTTTATCTCGACAATGCGGCAACAACGCAGAAACCTCTTTGCGTGTTGGACGCTATGCGCGACGAGTATCTCAACGTAAATGCAAATGTGCATCGCGGCATTCATTGGCTTTCTCAGCAAGCTACCGACCTGCACGAAGCTGCGCGCGAAACGGTGCGGAAGTTTATCAATGCCCGTTCCACTGCCGAGATTGTGTTCACACGTGGCACCACCGAGAGCCTTAACCTTGTGGCTTCTTCCTTCTGCGAAGGTTTTATGCAGGAAGGCGACGAGATAATTGTTTCCAACGTAGAACATCATTCCAATATCGTGCCTTGCAAATTCTTGCCCGGCGTCGTGGCATTGTTCTGAAAGTAATCCCTATCGACGACGAAGGTATGTTCGACATGGAGGCTTTCCAACACCTTATTACCGAGAAGACAAAACTCGTCAGTGTAGCCCACGTCAGCAACGTAATGGGTACGATTAATCCTGTTCGTGAAATCGTTCGCATCGCTCACGCACACGATATTCCCATAATGCTCGACGGCGCACAGAGCGTTCCTCACTTTACGGTCGATGTGCAGGAGTTGGATTGCGAGTTCTTTGCTTTCAGCGGGCACAAGGTTTATGGTCCTACGGGCATTGGTGTGCTTTACGGAAAGAAAGAATGGTTAGACAAGTTGCCGCCTTATCAGGGTGGTGGCGAAATGATAGAGCGTGTAAGTTTCAGCGGTACAACCTTCGAACGTCCCCCTCTGAAGTTCGAAGCGGGTACGCCCGACTATGTAGCCACCCACGGTTTGGCAACTGCGCTTGACTATATTGCCGGACTTGGAATGGAGAACATACATCAGCACGAGCAAATGCTTACTGCCTATGCCATAGAGCAGATGCGCAGTATTCCCGATATTCGCTTCTTCGGTGTGCCCAACGACACTACTGCTGCGGTAGCTAATCACGACGCTGCCATAAGTTTCCTTGTTGGCGATATACACCCGATGGATTTGGGAACGCTCCTCGACCAACTCGGAATTGCAGTGCGCACAGGTCATCATTGCGCCCAACCGCTTATGGAACGTTTTAATATTGCAGGAACAGTTCGTGCTTCGTTTGCACTCTACAATACAAAAGAAGAGATAGACACTCTTGTTGCAGGCATTAAGCGAGTGGTCAAAATGTTTTAGCAAATAGCTCTTGAACATTTATATTTTAAGGATTGTTGTTTGTTTAAACTGCCCTTATTTTGTAAAGGATATTCCCTTAAAAAATGATAACTGCGCTTTGACGTTGCAAAAGCGTAGGTTTTGCGATGTAAAACCTACGCTTTTACCGTGCAAAACCTACGGTTTTGGAACGCAAAACAATAGGTTTTGTAATGCGTTGATAAATAATAAGTTACACGATAGCTATGCTTGTGAAAAATATTTACGTTTTTCTTGTCTGCTTTTTTCTTAATCGTAAAGGTGTGCAGGCGTAGTTTCGTTCATTTCTTTAACCCCAATACGCACACCAATAGCCACGCCACGAACCCTGCTTTTAGTAGAAAGCTATTGGTTGTAGCGAATACCGATAGAAACAAAGCTATCTGTGCCTGCGTCAGTAGCGAAGCCTGACGGCTGCTGACTTCCTCTTCCAGCATTGCACTGTAATATTTCCGCAACCACTTTGTAGGGGTTGTTGCCCATGCTTTGAGGTTACGAACCATTTCCAAACTTTCGCTGTTGCTGTTGGCAGTTGCCATACTTATTTCTCTTTTCATACTTATTTCTTTTTGTTTTTTCTTTTTCTGCCGGCAAAAATACACTACCTTTGTGCAGTAGATGTTCAATCAGATAAAAAGTTTAGTTATATAAAGTTAATATGTTGAAGAGTGCTTACTATATAAATAAGGTGGAAGCAGGTTGCGACGAGGCAGGACGTGGTTGTTTGGCAGGCAGTGTCTTTGCTGCGGCTGTTATACTTCCGCCCGATTACGAGAACGAAATGCTGAACGATTCTAAACAGCTTTCAGAAAGAAAACGCTACTTGCTGCGTTCTATGATAGAGAAAGATGCCCTTGCTTGGGCGGTTGGAGTGGTTACGGCAGAGGAGATTGACGAGATAAACATTCTCAATGCCAGTATTCTTGCCATGCACCGGGCGTTAGATGCGCTCAGCATTCGCCCCGAAGCTATTATCGTAGACGGCAACCGCTTTAAGCCTTACCACGACGTGCCGCACACAACCATCGTGAAAGGCGATGGCAAATATCTTTCCATTGCTGCGGCTTCAATCCTCGCAAAAACCTATCGCGACGATTATATGAAGGCGATTGCCGAAGAGTTTCCGCAATACAACTGGATGTCGAACAAAGGTTATCCCACCAAGAAACACCGTGCAGCCATTAAAGCGTATGGCGTTTCGCCCCACCATCGTAAATCCTTCACCCTGCTTCCGCCCGAAGAACTGAGTATCGATTTTAAAGATTAATCATTCGGTTGCTTTCTTAGTTCTTTTCGTCTGAAAACACTTTGCCTTGTCCGCTCAATGCGATGAAGCGGAAAGAAATTATAAAACATTCATTCAAAATTTGCCTATGCGCTATTCCAAACTTCAAAACGAACTTCAGCTTATTCTGCTGCTTGCCGATTCGGTAGGCTATTCTGCCGTTGAATTGAGCAAGAAGATGAACATCTCGCGTCGGCAAATATACTATCTGCTCGACTTTATAAAGTCGGCAGGGTTTATCCTTTTCAAGCAAGGCGACAAGTATCATATCGACCGTCGTTCACCTTTCTTCACCACTTTGTCGCAAACCCTTCAGTTCACCGATGCCGAAGTGCGTACTATATATAATGTATTGCTTATGACAGGCAACAGCAGCGATATGGTAAATCAGCTGCGTGCAAAGCTCGACCGTGCCTACAACTTTTCGCATAGCGTAAGCACGGCAAAGCAACAGACATATATTAATAATGTGAAAATCATTACGCATGCCATCGAAAACAAAAAGATGCTTCGCCTTGTAGGTTATTCCAGTCCGCATAGCCATTCTGTTTCCGACCGTATTGTCGAACCTTTCTTCCTGATGAACAATAACCAAGATGTGCGTTGCCACGAGATTAAGTCGAAAATGAACAAGACTTTCCGTCTTAATCGTATGCAACGTATCGAAGAAATAGACGCTCCGTGGATATACGAGCATTGTCATCGGCAAGTCTTTACCGACATTTTTATGTTCAGTGGCGAAGAACATCATAACGTAAAACTTCGTCTTGGGCAACTCGCCCATAATATTTTCTTGGAAGAATATCCGCATGGGGCAAAGTATCTCTCCGTTATTGATGGGAAACACTGGCTGCTTGACATCGAAGTTTGCGACTTCCGAGGACTGGGTCGCTTTGTTCTCGGTCTGTATTCCGATATTGACATTCTCGAAAACGATGCTTTTAAGGAATACATACGGCAGACACTTGCGTCCTATTTGGAAAAAGAATGAGATATTCGCTCTGTATGCCTACATTATAATAAGAGTATCTGTCAGCACCTTTGAAACGCATATTGCATTATTTGTTATATTTACATCTTTTTCCATTCCGTCTTATCATAATTACGTTTTTGCGCTTGTATCCATAGACAAACGATGCTTTAATACCTTGCATACTAACATTACAAAGAGATTTTAGCCGCCTTTCATTAAGGTTTAATCCTTTTATCGTTAATAAAAGTAAAAAAAGAGGTCGTTTCATTAATTTTATTTGTTTCGTTAAGTACGAAATATTATCTTTGCAATTACGTTAAAAGATGAAAACACTTTCGTTTTTAACTAAGCTATGAGAAAATGGGACGAGTTCCCAAGCAAAAATGAATCAATAACTGTTAATAATTAAATTTTAAAGTGAGAGATTTTATGAAAAAAAGACTAACAATGTTTCTCGCCTGCCTTTTCCTAAGTTTAGGAATGGCTATGGCACAGACACATGTTACAGGTGTTGTTATCTCGGCAGAGGACAATCAACCTGTAATTGGAGCTTTAGTTAAGGTACTCGGTACTACTGATGGTGCTCAGACTGACCTTGACGGTAAGTTCGAGTTGAGGGTACCTGCCAGTGCTATGCTTGAATTTTCATATGTAGGTATGACTCCTAAGAGAGTGAAGGCTGCTCCAAACATGCGTGTTGTTCTCGAATCAGACAGCAAGACCATGGACGAAGTTGTGGTAGTAGCTTATGGTACACAGAAGAAATCTGCATTTACAGGTTCGGCTGCTGTTGTGAAATCTGGCGATATTACAAAAGTACAAGTAACAAGTGCTGTTGATGCTTTGAAGAATAAAGTATCAGGTGTGCAGATGACACAAAGCTCTGGTGATCCGGGGTCTTCATCAGGTATCCTTATTCGTGGTATCGGTTCTATCAATGCTGGTGGTGCTCCTTTGTATGTTGTAGATGGTTCTCCATTCGATGGTGATATCAAATCTATCAACCCACAGGATATTGAAAGCATGACAGTCCTCAAAGATGCTGCTTCTGCTGCGCTTTATGGTGCCCGTGGTGCTAATGGTGTAATTATTATTACAACAAAGGCAGGTCGCGCTGACCGTGGTACTATTACCGTTGATGCTAAGTGGGGTTCAAAGTCTCGTGCAATTCCTGATTATGATTATATCAATGACCCTGCTGCTTACTATGAATTGTATTATAAGGGTCTTTACAACTATGCAACAGATGCAAAAGACGGTATGGGTATGACACCTGAAAAAGCATACATTTGGGCAAATAAGAAACTTACAGGTTCTGATAGCTATGGCTTGGGTTACAATGTTTACACATATCCAACTGGCGAAAGACTCATAGGTACTGATGGTAAATTGAATCCTAATGCAACTCTTGGTCGTATGGTAACTGGTAAGGACGGACAGCAATATTGGCTCCAACCGGACAATTGGATCGATGCAATTTACAGTAACGCTCTTCGTCAAGAGTATTCTGCAACAGCAGTAGGAAATACGGATAAATCTACTTTCTATGGCTCTATCAACTATTTGCAGGACGATGGTATTACAGTAGCTTCTGACTACCGCCGTTTCACCGGTCGTTTGAAGGCTGATTACCAAATCAACGATTGGTTGCGTATTGGTGGTAACATGAACTATTCTCACTATTCAACACATGCTGCAAATGGTGGTAATGGTACTTCTAGCGATTCAGGAAATATGTTTACTTTTACCCGTATTGCCCCTATTTATCCTTTGTATCTTCGTGATGCAAACAAGAATATTATGCGCCATGAAGCATCAGGGCTTGATGCTTATGATTATGGTGATAACAAGAGTGGTCTTGGATTGTTACGTCCTTTTATGTCAGGATCAAACGCCTTGTCTGACAACCGCGTAAACCTTGACTTTGCTGATGGAAATACTTTCAATGGTGTGGCTACTGCTGATGTTCGTTTCTTGAAAGATTTAACTTTCAGAAGTGTTAATAGCGTTTATTTGAAAGAGGAACGTTCTAAAGGTACAGTTAATCCTTGGTTTGGACTTTATTCTACCGAAAATGGCTCTGTTACGATAGGTCATAGTCGTACATGGTCATACAACTATCAACAAGTTTTGAATTGGAAACCTGTATTTGGTTCCCACGACTTCGATTTTATGATTGGTCATGAGTACTATCGCTTGACTTCTACATCTTTGAGTGGTACTAAGAGTAATATGTTCGATTTAGACTATGCTGAACTTTCTGGTGCTGTTGTAACAAAAAGCACAAACTCTGCCAGCAGCCTATACAATACTGAAGGTTGGTTTGGTCGTATAAATTACAGCTATGGCAATAAGTATTTCGGAGAAGTATCTTATCGTCGTGATGCCTCTTCTATGTTCCACCCAAATCACCGTTGGGGTAATTTCTGGTCGTTAGGTGGTGCATGGCTTATCTCTAAAGAATCTTGGTTCAACGCTCCTTGGGTAGACGAGTTGAAGTTCAAGGCTTCTTATGGTGCACAAGGTAATGACAACATTGGTCAGTTCCTTTACACAAATACATATTCTATCGTTTCGTCTGACAATGCTGTGGCTACAGTTAAGAGATCTCGTGGTAATGAAAAGATTTCTTGGGAAAAGCAAGGAATGTTTAACGTTGGTTTCGACTTCTCATTCTTCCGTCAACGCTTGACAGGTAGCATCGTTTACTTCGATCGCTCTACAAAAGATATGCTTGCATTCTTCTCATTGCCACTTACTTTTGGATGGACAGGTTACTACGATAACATTGGTGATATGAGCAACCGTGGTCTTGAAGTTGAGTTGTTCGGTGATATTATCCGCACACGCGACTTTAAATGGGGGGCACACTTGAACTTGACAACTTATAAGAATAAGATTACTCGTATTGCTGATGCAAATAAGACAATGTGGGTTGATGGTGTTCAAGGTTACAACAGTGGTAATTTCTTCTATGGTGAAGGTAAACCAATGTACACATTCCGTTTGAAGAAATATGCCGGTGTAGACCCTGAAACTGGTAAGGCACTTTATTGGCAAGATAAGTACAAGAAGAACGCTGCTGGCGAATATGAATTAGATAAGAATGGTCAGCCAATCGTGGAAGAGAGAGTTAAGGTTGATAATGCAGAAAATGCTACTTACCATCTCTGTGGCACATCTTTGCCTGACGTATATGGTGGCTTCGGTACAAACTTTACTTGGAAGGGCTTCGATTTTTCTATTGACTTCGGATACCAACTTGGTGGTCAAGTATACGATAGCAACTACGCTGCATCAATGAACCATAACCGTGGTAGTGCTATGCACACTGACTTGTTGAAAGCATGGTCTCCTGAAAACAAGGGTTCTAATATCCCACGTGTACAAAGTCAAGACCAATATACAACATCAACTTCTGACCGCTGGCTGACATCCGCTTCTTACCTCAGTCTACAAAATATCAACCTTGGATATACTTTACCAGCAAAGTTAACACGTAAATATGGTGTTGCTAAGGTTCGTATTTATGCTGTAGGTGACAACTTGTGGCTATGGTCTAAGCGCAAAGGTCTTGACCCACGTCAGTCTATTAATGGTGGAGTTTCAAACGTACTCTACTCTAATGTTAGAACAATTTCTGGTGGTATTACAGTAACATTCTAAAATATACGAAAGAATATGAAAAAAATCAATAAATCAATATATGGTGTCCTTTTAACTGGTCTTACCCTATTTGCAATGACCAGTTGTATTGATGAGGCAGAACCACGTAATGGTGCTGTTACTCAAGATATGCTTGGACGTTCCGCAACTGCAACAGCTTCTCTTGTAAATGGGTTGCCGGCATATGGTAAATCTGTTTGGAATACTCGCTATCATTGGACGTATGGAACTCCGGCTCTTATGCGTATTCGTGATGTTATGGCTGATGACTATGTAGTAGTAGACCACGACTATAATCAGTTTAGTCCTTGGGCGGCAACTGTTGCTCTTGGTCCTTCTTATCTGATAGGTCAGTTTGTGTATACACATTATTATAGCTATGTTTTCTCTGCGAATTTGGTAATTGCTGCTGTTAATCCGGAAAAGGCTACAAAAGAACAGTTAGGTTACCTCGGTTTGGGATATGCTTATCGTGCTGCAAACTATCTTGATATGGCACGTATGTATGAGTTCTTGCCAACTGATATAAATCCTGCATGTACAAACGAGCAAGGATACAATGTTAAGAATCTTACAGTTCCTATTGTTACTGATACTTTGAGTGAAAAAGCTTCACGTAACAACCCTCGTGCTACACATGAAGAAATGTTTAAGTTTATCGAATCAGACTTGAACAATGCTGAAAAGTATATTGTGAATTTAGCATCAAATAATAACAACACGCTTCCTAATCTGGCTGTTGTTTATGGTTTGAAGGCTCGTCTTTATATGTGGAATGAAGACTATGCACAAGCTAAGGACTATGCTCGTAAGGCCATTGATACTTATGGAAAAGCTCCTATGTCTGAGGAACAAGCTACTGACGTAAAGAAAGGCTTCAATGATATTTCTAAATGGATGTGGGGTGCTCAGTACACATCAGAAGATGTTGCTGTGAAGACAGGTATTATAAACTTTACCTCTTTTGCTTCTAACGAAACATCATTCGGTTATGCTGGGAATGGTCCTATGAATATGATAGGTAAAGCATTCTATGATAGAATTAGTGACACAGACTGGCGTAAAACGATGTGGAAGGCTCCTGATGGCTCACCATTAGAGGCAAAGAATAAGTATATAGATGGTTCTAAGCATAAGATTGATTTTAAGAAAAAACTTCCTACATACGGTTCATTAAAGTTCCGTCCTAATGAAGGTAATTATGCAGAATCACAAATTGCTTGTGCATCTGCTTATCCTTTGATGCGTGTTGAAGAAATGTATTTCATTGAAGCTGAAGCTGCTGAACGTATAGCTGCAGGTACTGGTATCGCCCTTCTTGAGAAATTCATGAAAGCATATCGTGATAAGAGCTATACTTATACCGGCACAGATGCTATTGACGAAATCCTCTTCCAAAAGCGTATTGAGCTTTGGGGTGAAGGTCTATCATTCTTCGATGTCAAGCGTGCAAACTTGTCTGTAACACGTGGTTATCCAGATACAAACTTCTTTGAAGAATGGAGATTTAATACAAATGGTCGTCCTGCATGGATGAACTTCTGTATTGTTAACTTGGAAGAAAACGATAATCCTGCTGTTAAAGGTAAGAACAATCCTGATCCTTCTAGGGCTTATAAACCTTGGAAATAGTAAGAGTTGCTATAATTAAGTTTATTGTAATTTCTATAAACAAAAATTAAAAGTAACCTTTATATTAAAAACGAGGGTGTGTAAAATGACACATCCTCGTTTTCATATAGAGAATAGTAAAATATAGAAAGATTTTTACGTATTTATTAAAGTTAAAAACAAAATTCATTATGACGCAATTTAAAACTATTGCACGGAAAGCCGTGTGGATTTGGTTGTTAATTGCATTGTTTGGTGTAACAAGTAACGTGCATGCACAAGTGCAGGTACTTGATTTCAGTAAGCTGGACGATGCTCAACCGCTACAAACTTTATCACAAACAGAGAAATATAAGGAGGCTATTGGAAATACTTGGTTTAGTATAGCCAATGTTGAAACCGGTGTTTATTGGAATGCGCCTTATTCCAATCAAGAATTTAGCCTTAGTATATTGCCTTTATCTATAAAAAAGCTAACAGAAAACTTTAAAGCTTATTTGGTTTCTCCGGCATTGAGCTTAAAGGACATTGCCGGCAAGCAATTGAATTTTGAATGGAAAACAGGAACTGTTAAAAGCGATGCTAAACTTTCAGTTATTCTTATTAATAAGAAAGGTGAATTAATCGAGAAGATTGGCGATGTTGTTCCTACATCGTCTAATTCGGTGTATGAACACTATTCTGCAGAAATCCCTGAGACAGTAAAGGATAAGGGAGTTGGCTTTGTTGCTTTTTATATGGAAGGCAATAAAGATAGTTATGCGCTCTTTAAACTTAAGAATATTGAGACAGGAGAAAAATCAGAACCTATCAGTATCACGACTGAACCTGCTGAACTCGATTTCGGTTCGGTTGTTGTAAACCAAGCATCAGAGGAGAAGTTCACCACCATTACTGTTGCGAACTTTAAGGGCGAAAAGATTATACCCGTATTAGATGGACAGGACAGAGATGACTTTATTGTTAGAACCGAATCAGGCGAAGCTCTCCCTGCAACAGGTGGAAAGTTGTTTGTGAAGTTCCAGCCTAAAACTGCCGGCGACAAGACTGCAACGATAACAATAACCATTGGTAACAAGGTTGCAACTGTAACGTTGAAGGGTAAAGGTACAAATGAAGAAACGCCCGATAAACCTGAAAAGGAACTGTTGGAAAATCGTTTCTTCTGGGACTTCGATGCGAATATGCCTAAGAACTGGGAGGTTAAAGGCGAGCAAATCTTCAAGCGTGAAAAGCGCGACAGCTACCATTCAGACACCGGCTTTGGTGTAGGCATTAAGACAGGAAGCGATAAAGGTTTCCTGAAACAAGTTATTGATTTGCAGAAAAAGGATGTTACTCTTGGCGATGAAATAGAATGTCAAATTCACTATACCACAATTTCAAGTGCCAAGAAAGAAGGGCCTTTGCGCCTTGCACTTCGTTGGCTTAACGACAAAGACGAAGTGGTGAAGTCTGGCGAAGATGCTTTTATCAACAATCCTAAAGTATTCTTTGGCAAGATGAAGTCGTGGGGAACATTGACTTTCCGCACCATCTGTCCTGAAAATGCAACGAAGTTGGAGTTTGCTGTTGAAGTACAAGAAAACAGCGAAGTAAGTTTAGACGACTTCAGTGCCAACCGTATGCCTGCTTCTGAAGCTAAGGCTACGCCACTTATTGCCATTCTCCCGCAGGTACGTACAATCTACGGTGAAGTAGGAGAGACCGAGACATACGACATTGCCATACAAACAATGCACTTGAACCAAGCACAGAAACCAAACTTCAGTGGTGGCGACAAATATACTTTGGCAAGTGATATGATGAAGCTCGATATTGAAGAAATAGGAAAGAACGGGTCTGTAAGTGCACAACTCATTGTAACTCCTACAAAGAAAGGTGCTTTCAAAGATGCTGACACGTTTAAGTTGAGCCTTACAGGTGCTGACGAAACACATAACAGTAACTTGGTACTGATAGCTTACTTTATGGAGAAAGGCAAGAAACCGTCTGTTAAGTTGTCCGGAAAGACTCCTATTACCGAAATGAAGGCCGAACCCGGCAAGTCGGTTACGCAGAACTTAGAGTTTGATGTAAAAGATATAATCACCGATGTAAAGATTGCTATCGAGCATTCATCAGAAGTAAACTGCTTCAAGAGCAACACCAACATTTTCATGTACAACAAGAGCAAAGGCACGCTCTATGGCGAGCCCAAGCTCCGCATCGACTTCCGTCCGCTTACCGTAGGCACATACGAAGCAACACTTGTGGTTTCAACCATCTTGGGCGACACCATGCGCTACAACTTGAAGGGTATCTGCGAAGAGGCTACAGTAGGTGCAAAGGTTGAGAAGTTTACAGCCAACACCATTGAAGAACGTTTTGCAAAAGAACCCGAATGGAAGAACTTCGGCAAGTACGACCTCGGCTATTGGAAGGTAGAAGGCAAATGGAACGGTGCAAGCGATATTACGCTGAACAAGGGCGGCATGCTCTATTTTGACGATGTTCTGATAAACGGTTTAAACAAAGTGAAGATGACCCCTGCCACTGCTGCCACTTCTTTCCGTGCAGAATATTCTATCGACGGCGGTGGACACTGGCTGCCCATGAAAAACGAGGGCAAGGCAAATGCCGATGGCGAGTTTACGCTCGATAATCATCGTCCTACACTCGTTCGCTTCGTGAACACAACCGACGCAGATGTAAATGTAAACACTGTGCTTTTCTATCATAACGAAAGCGCACAGCGCACAGCTTTCAACGATATTACCAAGGCTATGATGGCAAATGCCGATGCTGCGCCATCGTCTCTGCTCAACGAGCGTTTCAACGGTATGCGCCACAGACAAATCCTAAGCATACCGGGCTGGCAAAACCTGATTATGCGTGGCGACCGTCCATTCTGGACTTGGAAGCAAAGGGAGAACAACCTTTTAGATGGTAAGATACAGAGCGAAGGAGCATACATTACATTCTGGAAGACAGGCGTTGTAGACCACAATCCATACGAGTCTTGGCTTGTTTCGCCAACGCTTTCTTACAAGCAGGCTGCAAGCAAGTTCCTCACTTTCAGTCTTCGTTTCAACGGTTTAAGCAAGGACGAACAGCACGAAGAATTCTTCCAAGCATACATCATTACCGAGAAGAACGGCGTTCTTAAGGAACAAGTGCTCGACATTGATAAGTATAAGCCGACCGGCGTTGAGATTGAAAACGAAACTTGGTTGAACTATCGCATAGACCTTTCAGAGGTGAAAGATATCAGCATAGACGACAATTTCCACCTTGCATTCTCTTTCTACAGCAAGGAAGGAGGCAACTACTCTGCTTTGAACTGGATGATCGACAATGTTTCGTTCGGTCGTACCGACTTGCCCGAAATCACCGTCGATAAGCAGTTCCTCTATGTTCCATACAAGATGAAGCAGAAAACAGACCCTGTTGTGTTCAAGGTTACAACCAAGAACAATCCAACCGATAAGGTCAGCATTGTGCTGTCGCCTTCAAAGATGAAGAAGAACTTCCAGTTGCTTACCCCCGAACTGAACCCGGAAGGTGGCGATGCTTCGTTCATCTTCTACAGCGAAGACAATAAGAAGTATGCTGCTGCGTTCCTTGTTCAGGTGCCCGGTGCTGAAACTGTTATCGTGAAAGCACTTGCCGATATTTATACCGGCATCGGCAACGTAGATGATGCCGACGGCCCGGCTGCTCCAACCGTTACCGACAGAAACATTCAGATGGGTGGCACATACAAGAACTACCGCATCTATTCTGCAGCAGGACAACTGTTGAAGCAAGGCGGCTACGAGCCAAACATCAACATTGCCGACCTGCAACAAGGCATTATTATCTTGAAGGTTACTACCGACACTGAAGTAAAGACCTACAAACTTCGCAATAAGTAACATATATCTTTGTCTGATACCATCAGGCAGAATACACCAAGAAAGCGTGTTTGTCCGTTGGGCAAACACGCTTTTTGGTTTCCAAAAGCGTAGGTTTATATCCAACACGTATATTTATATCCAAATCGTATTGGCAGTATCAGAACAGCTGTGTTTATCGATACTACGCAGCGGCATTTGTCGTAACGGAGTTACGACGATTGCAGTAACTCCGTTGCGACGATTGCCGTAACGGAGTTACGATGAATGCCGTAACTCCGTTACGACTTTGATAGTTGTTTGGGAGGGGTGTTCATCGAAGGCGTAGCGGGCTATAATGGCTGCACAGATGCCGGCAAGCGGACGAAACCGGTAAGGGAGCATGACGGTAATAAGTAGGTGTTCAAAATTAAACGTATCTATATTGCTTTTATCTTTTATGCTTTCACTTTGTCATCGTCTTCACGTCTCTTTTCCGTCATTCTGTCGCCTTTCATCAGTCGTGTAGCCCGCTACACTCCTTCTTCAAGACGGCAGACTGACCGGAAAATAGCCGTAAATACAATGTCAATTAATTATGAGCACCTACTTAACACATCTAAGCAAATGCGTCCTAATGACTGGTTGGGGTTAAAAGTTTTATAAGTGCAGCAACAGTGTCGAATAGATAGATATGCTTGCCTGTATCGTTGCAAGTCAGATTGCTATTAACAGCGTCTTGGGATATATATAAGCAAAAAGCAAGTCCTTTTAATTCCTTTCTTATCAATTTGTTATTGCTTAATGCTACTTTCCCTATATTATGATAGGTAATAAATTGTAAGAAAGTTGTTCTTCCTTTTTTATGTTTGAAATGAAAGTTTTTGAAAAGCTGATAAAATTAATGAAAAAGTTTTGTTTGTATATGTTTTATGTCTATCTTTGCAATCCTGAACAGATAAAACAATACTTAGCGGAGTATTCAATATGTAAGGTAGGTTTCATTATGTGAATAATTAAGTGGGAGCGTACCAAACTCTTGTAAAGCAAAAATTAAACTTAGATAATAATAAAAACTTTAAAATGTATGAAGAAAGTCTACTATTTTCTTTTCTTGGCGGTCATGGCTCTAATGTCAATGAACGCCACGCTGATACGCCTATTAAATTAGATGTAGATGATGCCGGCAGAGTTACGGTGAAAGTTAATTATGTAGCCGTTGAGAACATCGTCAATGGTGTAAACGAACTGACAGTCCCGCAGTATGGTTCTGTTCAGATAGAAGCCAAGGAAGGTTTTTATCTGAGAAGAATCTATAAGACGAATAAAGAAGGCGAGGCTGTTGAACAGTCAATCTCTAATCTTACCTCTTGCAGCATCTATCTGTCTGACGACGACAAGAACCTTACTTTCACCGTAAAGTCAGGCGTGCTGGCAGACGCACGTACTGCATCGTGTACCGTTAAGGTAGATAATGCAGCGAAAGTGAAGATGGAACGCTACGAGTCGCACACGGTTGTAGACCTTCAGAATGGCGATAATACCGTGAAATGGATTCCCGATGTGGAGAAAACCTTGGCTGTTGGCAATGCCAACTATGGCGATGCGCCTATTTATAAGGTAACGCTCGACGGTGCAGAAGTGCAAGGTTCCGGCGGGCTGTTCTTTGTTACACCTAAAGAAGGCAGCGTCGTTGTTGTTACGGCAAACTATCCTGATGTAGACTGTCCGGTGAAGTTCAACTTCTCAAGCGATGAAGTGAAAGGCATTCTATCTAAGGTAACAGCTGATGGAAAAGAAGTAAACAATTACACCGATGCCGGCTTTACCGTGAAAGCAGGAACGAAATTGGCACTTACTTTCGACAACACGAACTACGCTTTGGACGCATTCAAGGTCAATGATGTTGTAACAAATGTTTATGGAACCTTTGAATATCTTGTGAAAGCTGCAACTACTTTCGACATCAAGGCACATAAATACGCAACAATAAAGGCAACGCTGAATGTCGATAAAGCCGAAAACATCACCGTTTATCACGGCAACAGCTATAATAATAAGGTGATAGCGATTAAAGATGGCGACAATACCATTGAGCTGAACGAAGCAAATAACATGATTCAGATAAAGCCGAACAGCGGCTGCAAGATAGAAACGTTTAAGGTAGATGGCAATGCAATGACTGCCGGCTACGATGGTTCTTACGAAGTTAAGCTGACCGAAGGAATGAAGATAGAGATTACAACCTCTGCCATTGTACGCGACCAGAAGGCAATTGTATTCATCGACGACATCAGTCTTGCTAACTATGGTTTCAACTTCTATCGTTCCGACCATTCAACAGTTCCAATGCAGAGTGGAGAAAATACGTTGATGTTCTCTGCCGACGACAATAAGTTTATGTTCGGTGCTTATGGCAATGACCTCAGTAAGATGGTTGCGAAACTGAATGGTGAAGCTCTTACACCGACTTATCCCGGAGGAACGAGCTTTGAAGTAACATTGAAAGATGGCGACCGTTTGGAAATTCTGCTAAGCGGCCCTACAGGTATTGATGAAGTTCAGCAGCAACTTACTAATAAAAAGACGGTCGTTTATCGTCTTGACGGTACTCGCGTAGAAGGTGAAAACCTGCCAAACGGTTTGTATATTATTAATGGTAAAAAAATCATAATCAAGAAACAATGAGAAAATTAGCACTTATTATTTTATGCTTGGGCATGGCTTGGACAGCCTTCGGTCAGTCCAAGCTCGACCTGCAAAGTCAGATGATGTTATTGCAGATACGGAATACATCGATTCCGACATACAATAGCCGTACCCGTTCTTTTGAACGTCCGAAAGAAGTTCAGCAGAATGTCATGGCAATGGTAGAATTTAAGGGGAAGAATGCCCTTGACGAACTTTCGGCGCAAGGCGTCAATGTGCTCAGAGTGCGTGGTAACATTGCCATTGTCATGCTGCCCACAGCCGACGTGGAACGCATTGCGGAACTGGAGTGTGTACACCGTATGGAGTTATCGCGCCCTGTTTATCAGAAAATGGACATCGTTCGTAAGGAGATAGGCATTGATAAAATTCACCAGGGAATAGACCTTCCGCAGGCTTATACCGGCAAAGGAGTTGTAACAGGTCTTGTTGATGGTGGTATCGACCCTAACCATATCAACTTCCTGAAGCCCGATGGAACAACCCGTTTCGGTTATATCAGTAAGATTACATCTACGACCACAACCAGCTCGGGCTATCTCTATCAGAACTATTATCCTCGTGCGGTACTCGACACCATGAAGCAACAGGACAATACGTATGCCATCGAGGACTTCACTACAGACTCTTATACAAACTTCCACGGTACGCACACATCGGTATTATGGCAGGCGGCTACAAAGGAAATATTCTTGCGGCAAAGACCGATGACCAGAATGTGTCTTACAATGTTACAGTGCCTAACCTTTATTATGGAGGTGCTACCGAATCAGAGATAGTGGCTTCATGTGGCGATTTGCGCGACCAGTACATTGCTTTCGGCATCGACGACATCATTAACTATTCTAAATTGTCCGGTCCCGAACGCAAGCCTTGTGTCATAAACCTTTCGTTAGGTAGTAACCTTGGTGCACATGACCCAACCAGTGTCATGAATCGTTTCCTCTCTCTTTGCGGCGAAGAAGCCATCATTTGCGTGGCTGCCGGTAACGAGGCTGATAATCCTGTAGCCTTAACAGCTAAGTTTGATAAGGCAGATTCTACTGTTCAGACCTTTATTCGTCCAATGATTGAAGGTGAATATAAGACAGCACAGAAAACCTATTATAATCTTCGCAACGGTCAGCTTTGCGCTTATAGCAACGATGCTGACGAGTTTGAGCTACAGATAGTTGTTACCAATAGTGCACGTAATAATAAAGCCGCTGTGCGTATCCCTGTAACAGGAAACACCAACGGGCAACCAATTATTTACTCTTCCGGTGGCGATTACGCCATTAACGGTGCTGTTGTAAACCAGACTTTTGCGAAGGCTTTCGACGGATACGTTAGTGCTGCGTCTATTAAAGACCCGGAAACAGGACGCTATTATGTACTTGCCGAGTTCTTCACAAGCGATAATCAAACGACCAACAAGGATAGTAATTATAAGTTAGGCTTGCTTATTAAGAGTAAGAAAGCAGAACAGCGTGTCGATGTTTATGGCGATGCTCAGTTCGTTTACTTCGACGATTATGCTCAGGAAGGCTGGACGAAAGGTTCACGCAATGGCTCTATCAGCGATATGGCATGTGCAAATAACGTTATTAGCGTTGGCAGCTACAATGTTCGTAACCACTGGCCTTCATTGGACGGTTATGTCTATGGCTACAACAAAAAAGGCGAAAACGACGACTTCCCTGTAGGGGAAGTATCACGTTTCTCTTCATTCGGTACGCTTGCTGATGGTAGAAACTTGCCGGACATCTGTGCTCCCGGCGCATCGGTTATATCTTCTGTCAATACATATTGTGTAACTAATCCGAATATGGGTTATACTTCTGCAGCGTTGCAAGCTAAGTTGGAGCAGGGCGGTAAGGCTTACTATTGGCACCAATCGCTCGGAACTTCAATGGCAACACCTGTTGTAGCCGGTGCTATTGCTCTTTGGTTGGAAGCTGATCCCACATTGACTTATAAAGATGTAGTGCGTATTATCAAGCAGACAGCAGTGAAAGACGATTATGTAAAGAACACCGGCGACCCGGTACAATGGGGTGCGGGTAAGTTTGACGCTTATGCCGGGCTGAAACAAGTCTTGCTTGAGAAGGGTACTGATGGCATTCAAGGTGTGAAAACAGAGCAAAAGCAAACACCTGTTCTCACAATGACGGGTAGCCGTTCGTTCAATGCTTTTCTTGCAAAGGCTAAGCAGATGAATGTACGTGCCTATACTCTCTCGGGGCAGTTGGTACACTCACAGGTGGCTCAAGGCAATGAAATCAATATCAATGCTTCCTCATGGGAGAAGGGTATTTACCTTATCCAAGTGAACGGAAGCGCAGCACAACGAATTATTATTTACTAAACATATGAAGAATAAGTTAAATTTGCTATCGTCAGTCTTTCTGATTTTGATGGCGATGATTTTAAATCCTCTCGCTGCGCATGCACAGAATGAGGAGCCCATCATTAGTTTTCATACCAACATGTATGAGAAGGTGCAGGGTAGTGGCGTTACGCCAAGTGTTACATTTGTACTCGGAGCAACGGAGAACAAGCAGATTGTCAGCATTGATTGTGGTGCCGGTGAGGAAGAGTTTGAAGTAGATGTTGCTCGTTTGGACGGCGAACAATCTATCAAGGGTTCCGTTTATACCGGACAGGTATCAAAGGAAGGTTGGGTGAAAATTTATGGCGACCCGACCAAGATAGACTATTTCAATGCTTCAGGTAATGAGATTGATGAGATTAAATTCAGCAGTAAGCTCAATCTTCAGATATTAAACTTGGAGCATAACATCTTGAACGCTCTCAATATCGATGATTTAAAGAACCTGCAGGTTATCTATCTGCAGGATAACCCATTCACAGCGGCAACGCCATTGATGATAGGCTATCTTCCCAAATTGTTGGTATTAGAGATGCCACAGTGCGGGCACGTTTCGCCAAACTTCACGCTCCGTAACTTCCCTGCGTTGCGCTCATTTGATGCTTATCACTCTTTGAGTTTGAAAACAGCCGACCCAACGGCTTGTCCTAATCTGCAACGTTTGAGTCTTGATATGACCGGCGTTTCTTCTGTAGACCTCTCTAAGAACCCGGAATTGCAGATATTGAACGTTAGCGACTCACGTATTAAGTCGCTCGACCTCAGCAATAATCCCAAAATCAGAGAGCTTTACGTCTCTCATACTTCTGGTGCAGTGAATACTGATGTGAAGTTTGATGAGATTGATGTTTCACATTGCCCTGAACTTTATTACTTTTTCTGCGGCGGTAACAATTTCAAGAAACTCGATGTCAGCAAGAATTTAAAGCTCTTTACTTTCTCTTGCGACAACAACCTTCTCAGGTCGCTCGACGTAACCAATAACAAAGACCTCTACAGTGTCAATGTTCGCAATAACTATATGGACTTTGCGACATTGCCTTTGCCCGGCAATTGGTTCGAATATTACCATGAGCAGCATGAGATGGAATTGAACGATACTTATAAGGTGGGCGATGTCATTGACCTTACCAAGCGTGTTTTGCGTCAGGGAACAACGACCAACGGAAAGCTCTATAGAGTTCCGAAAGCTGACCCGACAAAGCCTGTTGAGCTCGATGATACATATTATAAGTATGAGAATGGCAAGATTACATTGTTGAAAGCCCTTACCGACCAAGTGTTCCTTCAGTTCACTAACAGCGTATTAAAGGATTATCCTATTCGTACCGAGAATTTCGCTATCAGAACTGCCGAAGATTTCGGTAAGGATATAAAGGCTGTCGAACTGTCAAGTCTTGGTTCTGCAGGTGCTCCGGTAAAGATTTCTATCGGTATCTTGGGTGCTACCGATGCTGCTCCTGTTACCGTAAAGGTAGATTTGGGTGATGGCAATCTGACTCCTATTGCGATTAAGTCAGACCGTCCTACAGCTCCAAACATTGATACACAGCGCAAAGGCTCCGGAAACATTGTCGTTTATGTACCGCAGGATTATTATGTTACCTTGTTGGAGACCAACGATTTGAATATCGATAATATCGACCTTACGGCATTAACCCAATTGCGTGTTCTTTCTTTAAGGAACGCCGGCTTGAGAAATATTGACCTTAGCTATAACAATAAGCTTGAAAAGCTTGACCTTACCGGTAACTTGCTTTCAAGACTTACGCTGAAAGGACCATCTTCTTATTTCTATAAGAGCCAGTTGAGCGACATTAATTTAAGCAACAACCAGTTGGAAACTTTCGAGTATGATGACTTTTATGCTGTTCGCTATTTCGATATTAGCAACAACAAGATGACGGCATTAGATGTGTCTGATGCCGACAACCTCCGTTCTCTCAATATCTCTAACAATGCTTTCACTCGTCTGTTGCTGAACCACAGCGAGCTTTTGGAACGTTTGAATGCTGCCAACAACCAACTGGTAGAGATTGCTATTCCGCCTGTTGCTCCTATCACTGACTTAGATGTGAGTGGCAACAACTTCACATTGGGTAATATGCCTAAGGACTTCGGATTAGATGAGGCTCACTTCATCTATGCTCCACAGCATACGCTTGAAATCTCTACATCTTCACCGGGTATCGACCTTTCCGAACAGTTCATTACAAAGAACGGTGCTACAACGCAGTACGTATGGAAGAAAGAGAACGGCGAGAAACTGAAAGAAGGTACAGATTATACCATAAAAGATGGGTCTACCAAGTTTGTCAATCTTAGTGTTGGCAAGATATATTGCGAGATGACCCATGCTGCTTACCCTGCTTTCAAGGGCGAGAAAGTATTCAAGACAACTTTCGTGCAGCCAATTGGCATGCCACAATACGAGTTGGCTTCTTTCACTACCGAAGTTCAGACCGACAGTGTTGAGCTTTCTTTGGCAAGTCCTGTTAAGGGAACGTCTGTTTATTTTGAATGGAATGCTGATGGAAACGTTACTCAATACACATTGGATACTACCTATAAGCGTTTCAGAGCAAAATCAAAGGCAGGTGCCAAGGTACGTGTTCTTGTAGCAAATGCAGACGAAAAGCTGTCTATCTTTAGTGTCTCAGGTGTCAAGATGAGTGCAGCCGACCTCTCGGGATTGAAGGACGCAGGTACAATTGCACTTGCTGATGCCGGTTTATCGGCAGTTAATATTCCGGCTTCTACGGCTCTTACGGAATTGAATTTGAGTGGTAACGAACTCACAGAGATAGACCTGACCAAGTTCCCGAACCTCTTCTTCTTGTCTTTGAACGAAAACAAGCTGAAGAGTATCGACCTGTCGAAGGCTAAAAAGCTCGGTCTTGCTTTCCTTTCCGGTAACAGGCTGACAGATGTTAAGATAGAAAACACCGGGCTTTGGAACCTTGATTTGAGCAAGAATATGCTGGAAAGCGTTTCACTCGACAATGCACCTGCATTGGAACAGCTTTGGTTGAACGACAACAGACTGTTGAAAGTTGATATTTCTAAAAATCCTAAGCTGGCTGTATTGAACGTTGTGAAGAACAGATTGAGATTTTCAACCATGCCGATAGCTGTAGACCGTGATGGCAAGAGTCTGTTCAACAAGTACTCTTATAACCTTCAGGACCCTCTTGATGTTAAGTGTGTGAATGGTAAGGTAGACCTAAGCTCTGAGGCTATGGTTGATAACGAGCCTACCAAATATCGCTGGTTTATCGACCATATCGACGTGATTGACGGCGAACCACAAGGCGAGGAACTTGAAAGCGATGAGTTCTCTATTGAAAACGGTGTAACTACACTGAAATTAACAGATGCTGCTAACAATCTGGTTTGTTTGATGCGAAACACTCGTTTGCCTAATCTCTACCAGATAACCAACTATGTAAGCTTCGACCCGAACCCAACAGGTGTTGATGGTGTTGGCGCAGGCGAAGATGTAAAGGTACAGCTTGTAAATGGCGGTATCACCGTTCTTGGTGCAAAGAACAGCACACTCGTTGTTTATACAATTGACGGAAAGTTGGCTTACCAAAGTAAATTGGCTGATAACGAGACACGTGTGTCTCTCGCTGCCGGCACTTATATCGTGCGTGTAGGCAACAAAGCCGCTAAGGTGAATGTGAGATAAGAGAGAGTTCCTGACTCTCTGACAATATAAAAAGCGTGTTTGCCCATTGGGTAAACACGCTTTTTAGTTTCTATATATACTAAAAAACACTTGCGGAAACGGTAATGTTGCTTTAATGTAACGGCTCTGTGCTGACCGTATGAGCGAGTTGCGGCGTAGTAGAAATTTAGTGTGAACAAGCATATCGTTTTGCTTTTCCGAATGGAAAGCATCGTTTCTTCTGCTACGCCATCGGCTTTGCATTCCTCGTTTTATAGACGGAAAGCAGATAATAACAGTGTAAATATTTTTCAGGTGTGTATCTATTGATTAAGCGGCTCGTTGTCAGTGCATTACAAAACCTGTTGTTTTGCGTTTCAAAAGCGTAGGTTTTGAAGAGTAAAAGCGTAGGTTTCGGTGCGCAAAACCTACGCTTTTGCAACGTCAAAGTGTAGTTGCCACTTTTTAACGGAATAATATTTACAAAGTCGAAGCTGTTTTTCGATACCTGCCTTGAGTAAGAAAGATAAAATCGTTTGCCCACTAAGTTTCCGCAGAACCTAAGCTATGCCAAATGTGCAGAATAGTTTTGCCAATCATGCAGAATAGGTTGCACTGCGCATAGGCATATCAGCCTTTCTTCTTTGGTGCTAATATCTTTTTGTATTCTTCCGCGTTTTCGAGTAGCTTTACAGCTTCTTTCCATTGCTTGTCGAACTGCAGGCTGTTTGCTACTGCGCCTCGTTGGTAGTAGTAAGCTGCCACAAGGTCGGCAGTAACAAGCTGTTTTATGGTTTGCTTGTGGTGGTCGAGTTCTTTTGCAAGGTTGTGTTGGAGTTTCTTTTCCAATGCTTCAAACTCGGGTTTGGCATCGTCGTAGTAGCCTTCAAACTTTGCAATGTCCACAAGGTTCTTTATTGCTTTCTCGCTTTGGCGGTCGTATTTGAAACCGCTCTTTATTACAGCAGCTTTGAAACTCTCGTAGTCGGCATCTGAAATAACAAAGTCTTTCGCCTCGCCAATGGTTGGGTGCTGCTTTATATAGTCGAGTTCCCAATTCAGCATCACCTCGGTTGAGTCTATTCCCGAGCTTGCAAGGTAGAATGCAATGTTTGGAAGCGAGTCCGGAAGAACTTTTACGTCGGGGCTGATACCGCCTCCGTCGCGCACGATTCTGCCGTTTGCCGTGTGGAATTCTTTTGTCAGCGAGTCGGGAACATGCTCCACGTAGCCCCCGCGGCTGTGTTTGTAGTTGATGGCTTGAATGCAGCGGCCGCTCGGAATGTAGTATTTGCCCGTTGTAAGTTTCAGGTTTCCGTTGTAAGGCAGGTCCATTGGTGCCTGCACCAAGCCTTTGCCATAGGTGCGACTTCCCATTATTACAGCGCGGTCTAAGTCTTGCAGGCTTCCGCTTGTTATTTCGCTTGCACTTGCTGTTTCGCCGTTCACCAATACAACTATCGGCATAAGGGTGTCTATCGGTTCGACTGTGGTCTTGTATTCGCGGTTGGCAGGCTGCAGTTTCCCTTTGGTATTCACGAGTGTAAGTCCTTTGGGCACAAACATATTCACAATGTTTATGGCTTCCTGCAGGCTGCCACCACCATTGTTTCGCAGGTCGAGCACGAGCGATTTCATACCTTCTTTCTTCATTTCGATGAAGGCACGGCGAACGTCTTTTGAGCAATCTACGGTGAAAGAGTTCAAGTTTAAGTAGCCTATTCCGTTCTGCTGCAATCCGTAATAGGGCACGGCAGGCATTTGAATAGACTTTCGAGTGATTTTAAACTTCATGGTTTTGCCTGTCGATGGGCGTTTAATCTTTAACAGGAAAGTAGTGCCAACGTCGCCACGCAAGTGGTCGCTGACGTAGCTTGTGGTCTTTTTGTGCATCGCCGAATCGTTGATAGACAGTATTATATCGCCCTTTTTCAGTCCGGCTTCCGCAGCAGGCATATTCTCGTAAGGCTCGTCTATCACAACGTTGTCTAACTTAAGGTTGTATCTTATCAGTGCGCCGATGCCGGCATACTTGCCCGAAATCATCAGGTTTAGTTCCTTTACCTTGTCCTCCGGATAAAAAACGGTGTAGGGGTCGAGCGAGCGCAGCATGGCGTTGATGCCATTGCCGATAACTTCATCGGCATTCAAAGTGTCTACATACATCATGTCGAGATATTTGTAGATGGCAGAAAATGTTTCTAAATTCTTAGCAACCTTGAAGTTATGGTTTTTGTCCGGCGTACCTTGCGCCACGGCATCTGTTTGAGATATGAATGCGAAGGCACATAGTGCAACAAGCAGTTTCTTTATCATTCTTTTATATTTATAAACGATTTTGTATTTTAAGAATTAGTGCAAAAGTACACTATTATCCTGAAATACGATTGAAAAATGGCATTAAAATAACTAAACAGTGAGATTGCCCGTTACTTGAACAGCATCGTTTTCGGAAGTTTCACCCACTTGTTGTTTACTACGATGCGTATGGTGCTACCCTCTACTTGTTTTAAAGTGTAGGTGCCGTCGGCATTGCGCGTAAGCGTTGCCACAAGGTCTTCGCTGCCATAGTCGTTGATAATTGTAAGTGTGGCAGTGTTTCCTTTTATCGTTACATCGGATATAATCCACTTTCGAGTGTCGCGTTTTGCGCCAAGATAGCCTGCAACTTTGCCAAAAACCTCTTGTCCCGGCACTATAATGTCTTGTTTATAGAAGTTTATATCGAGCCAAATTTGATATTCTTGGTTCTCTATGTGCCCTTTAAACGTTGTTGTATCGGCAGGAACGCCTTCTTGGCACGTCGGTCGGGTGGTTGCAGCCATAGACGGCAACGCCATCGAAGTCAATACGAAGGCTGCGAATATGAATATAATGAGCTTTGTTTTCATAACTTCTGCAAAGATAGTTCTTTTTCTTTTTGTTGCAGAAAATAGGTCATTTCTTTTTCAAAATTTATTTTTTTTGTTGCTAAAAACATGTGAGTTCGGCATAAGAGAGCAGGTTTAAGCAAGTAGTCTTACAGATGTTTTTAAGCAAATCCCCTGATGAAACAGTGAGCGTTTTTCTGTTTAACGTTGTAAAGATAATTCTGTTAAAAAGCAACAACTGCGTTTTGGCATTGCGAAAGCGGCTGTTTTGCGCTGCAAAACCTACGCTTTTACCGTGCAAAACAGCCGCTTTTGGAATGCGAAACAATAGGTTCTGTAATATGTTGATGCAGAATAAGTTACGCAATAGCTATGCTTGCGAAAAATATTTACGTCTTTATTATCTTCTTTTCACCCATGAATAACGTAAATTCAGTGTAAGAATTTAAGCCCCAAGATACTTTGCCTTTTTTTGATTATAAGCATATTAAATCATAATCAATTCTTTCTTTAAGTATCTTAATGAATAATATAGCGGTGTAGTTCTTATACCGAATTCACGTTAAAAACGTGATTTATATCATATTTTAAAGGTCAAAAGTCTTAAAATAATAGGTTTTGTTCTTTGTTATTCGTTTTTTATCTTACCTTTGCAAAGATTGATAAGTAGCGAAAGAGATGTTTCTGGATTTTATTTTTGAAGCAAGTTGGGAAGTATGCAACAAGGTAGGTGGTATCTACACAGTACTTTCCACACGTGCAAAGACATTGCAGGACAAGATGAGAGACCACGTTGTGTTTGTCGGTCCCGATTGTTGTAATGGAACAGAGAACCCTTATTTCACAGAAGATAAGGAGCTTTTTAAGGAATGGGTGGCAGTTGCAAACCACGAAGGCTTGACTTTAAAGGTCGGGCGGTGGAATGTTCCCGGCAGTCCGATAGCGTTTTTGGTAGATTTCCAATCTTTTTATGCCAAGAAGAATGGCTTCTACGGTGAACTTTGGGAACACTATGGCGTGGACAGCCTGCATGCTTATGGCGATTACGACGACTCCGCGATGTTTTCTCTTGCAGCTGCGAAGGTTGTAGAAAGCTATTACCGTTTCTACCTGCGCAACTGTAAGAACGTCATATTCCACGCCAACGAATGGCAAACAGGCTTCGCAGCATTGGTTTTGCAACACAATGTGCCCGAGATAGCCACACTTTTTACTACCCACGCAACGGGAATAGGGCGCAGTATAGCAGGTAACAACAAACCGTTGTACGGCTATCTTCAGGCTTACAATGGCGATCAGATGGCAGAAGAGCTGAATATGGAGAGCAAACACTCCATTGAAAAGCAAACCGCACATTATGTAGACTGCTTCACAACGGTGAGCGAGATTACCGCTTTAGAGTGTAAGGAACTTTTGGATAAGCCTGTAGACGTGGTGCTACCAAATGGTTTTGAAGACGATTTCGTACCGAAAGCAGCCGCATTCACCAAGAAACGCAAAGCAGCACGCAAGCAGTTGCTGCGCATAGCAGAGGCTCTCACGGGCACAACACTCGGCGACGATACACTCATTGTATCTACCGGTGGTCGTTATGAGTTCAGAAACAAAGGCATCGACGTGTTTATTGATGCAATGAACCGACTGAACCACGACGAGAAACTGCAACGCAACGTTCTCGCTTTCATAGAAGTGCCGGGGTGGGTGGCACGCCCTCGTGCCGATTTGCAGGAGCGTTTGGCAACCAACAACGTGTACGACACCGCATTGGAGCTGCCGTTTGTTACCCACGAACTGTACGATACGGACAGCGATAAAGTGCTGAACATGATGCGCCACTTAGGTATTAAGAATGCGCCGACCGACAAAGTGAAGCTGATATTTGTGCCTTGCTACCTGAATGGCAGCGATGGCATCGTTGATATGCCTTATTACGATGTGGTGTTGGGCAACGACCTCTGCATCTATCCATCGTATTACGAGCCTTGGGGATATACTCCGTTGGAGGCGGTAGCGTTTAAAGTGCCTTGCATAACAACCGACCTTGCAGGCTTTGGCTTATGGGCAAACCGCCGGAAGGGCAGATATTGCGAGATAACGGACGGTGTAAAGGTGATACATCGCACCGACGACAACTATTCGGAAGTGGCAGACAGCATCAAGGAAACGATAAAAGAGTACGCCGTAATGGACAAAAAGGCAGTCGATAAATGCAGGGCAAATGCACAAAAGCTATCGAAGAAAGCCCTATGGAGCGAGTTTATACACGCTTACGAAACTGCTTACGACATCGCAATAAAGAACCGCAACGCAAGAATAAATGCGAAACAACGAAAGCAAACGTATAGAACAGCAACGATTAACGCATAAAATATAAAAACAGAATAAATAAAATTATGAAAATTAAGTCTGATTATTCAAATGAACCTCAATGGAAAGAGGTGAATATTAAATCAAGTCTTCCAAAGGAATTGGCTTGTCTCGACGAGATAGCACACAACCTTTGGTATGGTTGGACACACGAGGCGCGCAGCCTTTTCACTCGTTTGGACGAAGACCTTTACGAGAAAGTAGGGCACAATCCGGTATTGTTGCTCGAACAATTAAGCTACGACCGCAAGGAAGCCATTGTTAAAGACAAAGACTTGATGAAGCGTGTGAAGGACGTTTATAAGATGTTTACCGACTATATGAACGTGAAACCTAACGCAAAACGTCCTTCGGTAGCCTACTTCTGTATGGAGTTCGGACTCAATCAAGTGCTGAAAATCTATTCAGGAGGTTTGGGAATGCTTGCAGGCGACTATCTTAAAGAAGCGTCAGACTCCAATGTAGACCTCTGCGCAGTGGGTTTCCTATATCGTTTCGGCTACTTCCGTCAGAGCCTTTCAATGGACGGCGAGCAGATAGCAAAGTACGATGCGCAGACTTTCAACTCCCTTCCTATCGAGCGTGTACTTGATGCTGACGGCAACCAAATGAGGGTTGAAGTACCTTATAACAACTATATAGTGCACGCATTGGTATGGCAAGTGAACGTAGGACGCATAAAACTCTACTTGCTCGATACCGACAACGAAATGAATTCAGAGTTCGACCGTCCTATCACCCACGCCCTTTATGGCGGCGATTGGGAAAACCGCATCAAGCAGGAAATATTGCTCGGTATCGGCGGCATACTCACTTTGAAGAAGCTCGGCATAAAGAAAGACATCTACCACTGCAACGAGGGCCACGCTGCACTTTGCAACTTGCAACGCCTTTGCGATTATGTTGAACAAGGTTTGACTTTCAATCAGGCTATGGAACTGGTGCGCGCTTCTTCGCTTTACACCGTTCACACACCTGTACCGGCAGGGCACGACTACTTCGACGAAGTGCTCTTCAGCAAGTATATGTCAGGTTATCCGGCAAAGTTGGGCATTACTTGGGACGAATTTATCGGCATGGGGCGCACCAATCCCGACGACCACAGCGAACGTTTCTGTATGAGTACCTTCGCTTGCAACACGTCGCAGGAAATCAACGGTGTATCTCGCTTGCACGGTTGGGTAAGCCAAAAGATGTTTGCACCGCTGTGGAAGGGCTATTTCCCCGAAGAGAACCACGTAGGCTACGTTACTAACGGTGTCCATTTCCCTACATGGGCAGCTACCGAATGGCGCAGAGTCTACAACAAATACTTCGATAAGAACTTCATGGCAGACCAAAGCAACGAGAGCATTTGGCATGCAATATACGATGTTCCCGATGCCGAAATCTGGGAAACACGTATGGCTTTGAAGAACAAACTTATTAAATATATCCGCGATAAGTTCACCCAGCAATGGCTTCGCAACCAAGGCGACCCGGCAAAGGTGGTTTCTATCCTTGAGAAAATCAACCCTAACGCATTGATGATAGGCTTCTGCCGTCGTTTTGCAACCTACAAACGTGCGCATCTTCTCTTCACCGACTTGGAGCGTTTGGAAAAGATTGTGAACAATCCGGAGCGTCCGGTGCTCTTCTTCTTCTCAGGTAAGGCACACCCGGCCGACGGTGCAGGTCAGGGATTGATTAAGCGCATCTTTGAAATTTCGCGTATGCCGCAGTTCCTCGGTAAGATTATCTTCCTCGAAGACTACGACATGGAACTTGCACGCCGCCTTGTTTCGGGTGTCGATATTTGGATGAACACCCCGACACGCCCATTGGAAGCCAGCGGAACATCGGGCGAAAAGGCAGAGATGAACGGTGTTGTGAACCTTTCAGTACTCGACGGCTGGTGGTAGAAGGCTATCGCGAAGGCGCAGGTTGGGCATTGCCGCAGAAGCGTACCTACCAAAATCAAGAGTATCAAGACCAACTCGATGCTGCAACTATTTACAGTTTGTTGGAAAACGAGATAACTCCGTTGTTCTTCAACAAGACCGAAGGCAAGACCTATTCGGAAGAATGGGTGAAGGTAGTAAAGAATTCAATCGCTACTATCGCACCTCATTACACCATGAAGCGTCAGTTGGACGACTACTATTCTAAGTTCTACAACAAGCAGGCAGAACGTGCTGCACGGTTGCACGCCAACGACAACCGCCTTGCAAAGGAAATTGCACTGTGGAAGGAGACCGTTGCCGAGCGTTGGGACAGCATCAATGTCGTAGAAAGCAACTTCGATTCGTTGCACAATGCTGTAACAGGCAAGGTAACAACCCTTACTTACACCATCGACGAACAAGGTCTTCAAGATGCAGTAGGTTTGGAATTTGTGATGCTCGACAGCAATCCTACCGACGATGTAACCATTCACAAGGTGCTTCCGTTCAAGCTTGTAAATACCGACGGCAACCTCTACACCTTCCGATTAGACTTCGATGCTTCTGATGCAGGTGCTTTCAAGTGTGCCGTTCGTATGTATCCTAAGAACGATTTGCTGCCACACCGCCAAGACTTCTCATACGTTAAGTGGCTCGACTAATCAGCTTCTGACACGTAAAATATATGCAAGCCCCTCTTGAGCAGACGCTCGAGAGGGGGCTTTGTTTAGGTTTCTTCATTTCTTTACACGTAGAAAAATATTTCTTTACGTGTAAGTAAATATTTATCTACACGTAAAGAAGAATTTATTTACATGTAAATAAATTGCGCCGAAGGCAGTTTTGCTGTGCATTACACTATTCCTTATTTTTCTTTCCCTTCGCATCGAAGTGGTAATTGAAGGTTAAAGAAACGTAGTGGTGCTGTATTTCGTTCCATTTTTCGGTGCGACTCGATGAGTTTACATCGAGAGAATAGTTGCGGTTTTGGTTCAGAATATCGTCGAAACTTAAGCCAATCCAACTCTTGCTCTTCTTCCAAACGTAGCGAATGTAGCCCTCCCAGAGTATGCGGTGGCGGTTCAGTTCCTGTGCAAGATAGCCTGTTGTGGCTTTGTCTTTTATTTCGCTGCTTATTTCCCAGCCCTTCCACTTCACTGTTGTGCGCAAACCGTAGGCGTAGCGAATAGGTGTGTTGTTGTATTGGCTTGCCAACGAGTATCTGTTTCGTTGCAAATCAATTTCTCCGAAGAGGCTTGTTTGCAGCCAATCGCTCTCATACGACAGTTCGGGATTTGATGTGAAAGTGAACATTTTCAGCTGGTTTTGTTCTTGTGCGGTATGTTCGTTGAAGGCAGCAAGGTAGCCATACGACTTCTTGAAATGCGCTTCCGCCTTGTTCGAGAAGTGTATGTAGTCGCCAAAGCTCTTGTCGAAGGTCAGTTCTGCGAACCAATCGTTTCCGCTGCGCACGTTTTCGCTGTGGCTGCGGTACACTCCTGTTTGCGAGTCGAAGTCGTAGACGGTTGCTATCGGGTTGATAATGTGTGTGTAACCCACCTTGAAAAGGAACATTGCCTGCTGCTTTCCCAGTGTGGCAACATAGTTTAGCGAGGTTGTGTGCTGATGACTGCGTTGCAGGAAAGGGTTGCCTTCCACTATCCAAAATGGGTCGGTATCGTCTCGGTAGCCCAAAGTTGAAAGCAGTTCGGGCAGTTTTGTTGTGTAGTTGAAGGCGAAATCGAAGCGGTTGCTTTTATTTATTTTCCACTTTATGAGCATTTCCGGCGTCCACGTATTGCTGTTGCGGTGTGCCACGGTGTCCAGTCGTCCACGCTGATAGTTCAGTTCTTCCCGGTTTAAATTGAAGTCTATTTTAGGAATAAACTGCCAGTTGCCCACCTTGTAGGCCAGTCCTACGCTGCTTGTTGTATTGGTTTCGTGCTGCTTACTGCGATAGCTGTTTGCCGCATCGAGCACGCTTGCGGGGTCGTTTTCAATCTTTGAAGCGATTGAAGAACTGTAAAAACTCTGCCGAATGGTATTGTTTCCTGCCTTGAACTTCTGCGAGGCTTTCAGCAAGAGGGCATCGTTGATATGGTATTCCAACGTTACCTTGCCGTTTGCCTCTATGTTATGGTAGGGCGCACGGCTGTATTGATAGAGCGGCGAAGCTGTTCCTTTGCTTATATACTCCAACTCGCGGTGGGCGTCGAAGCGGTTATTGCCATTCCCATACGAAAGAGTGGTGTTGATTTCCAACTGTGCTTTCTTGCCGATGAAGTGTCTCCAGAGGGCATAGAGTTGCATTTCTCCACCTTCGTTGATGCGTTGTTGGTACGACCGCTCCCTGTTAATGATGTGCCGATAGACAGCGTCGCCGTGCCCTGCGCTCAAAGCCAAGTCTAAAGGAAAGTCGCCGTAAGGCTTTGTATCGGTGTCGAAGCGTGCGCTACCGGTCTCGGTGTTGTTTCGTTCCAGTTTGTAGTTGAACGTAAGATTGACTCCCAAGAAGTTCTTTTTATCGGTGTACGAAACCAAATCGGCGCGCACTTCGGGTGCTATTTCGTGGTTATAGTGTTTCTTTCGGTCGAGGCTCCACGTCGTAATATTGTTTGGCGAGAAGTATTGCGCAGCTTCGTAGTCGGTTCCCCAGCCGTCTTTGTGATTGAAGTTGGAAGTAAAGGCAATGTAGTTTGTTTCCTTTTCGAGTGCAGTGAAATTATGCTGATAGCCTAAGGCGGCATTCTGCGCCTTGCCGAAATAGTCGAAGTCTCCGTTTTCCCACCAGTTTGTACCCACCTTCTGATATTGGTTTATGTTGTTGGCATCGAGGTGGAACATTATCGGATTTTTATCACTGAGTTTTGAAGAACTTATGGAAGCTTGATAGTTCTTGGGCGATTGCACCCTTGCCTTTATGTCGCCATACCATTTATCCATAAAGCTCGCCTTTATTTTAATATCCAGAACTTGGTCTTCCTTGCCGTCGTCCTTGCCCGAATGTTTGGCAAAATCGCTTGCTTTGTTGTAGCTTTTAATGTTCTGAACGGCTTCGGCAGGCAAATCGGCAACTATTCCGCTGCCCCCGAATATATCGCGTCCGTTCATTTGGAGGCGTAAAGGTTTGTTGTTCCAATATAGTTTACCGTCCCTTTTTGTTACTCCGGGCAGCTTCTCTATGAGTTCTTTCAGTCGTGCACCTTCGGTTAGCTTGAATGCGGCGGGGTTAAACACAATCGTATCGCCCTGTATGGTGAAACGTTTCGCCTTTGCAGACACCAAAACTTCGTCGAGTACAACGTCCGACGGTTTCAGTCTGAACTCTCCCAACTTTATGGTGTCGGCAGTTGTACCGCTTCCGCAGTAGGCTCTTTTCTTTGTGCTGTGGTAGCCTAAAAGGCTCACCGTTACGGTCATTCGCCCTTCGGCATAGCATCGATTGCTGAAGTTGCCCAACGAATCGGTAGTGGTAGAGTTCCAATATGTAGATTCACCCCTCTTGCAAACTATCTGTACTGAGGCCATTGCCAGCGGTTCGCCGGTCTTGTCGTCTACGACTTTACCCGTAACAATGTCTGCACTTACTAATGTTGGTATGCTTGCTAATAGTGCAAGTATAAAGCTGAATAAACATTTCTTTCGTTTCATGGACGCTGTTTATTTATTGTTCAGATTGTTTTATAATTATAATTGAATTGCAAAGGTAATAGTTTTTTTTGATATTCGTACATTTACCCCCCTATTTATTAAAATATCTTAATATTTAAATGATGCTTTTGGAATGCGAAGCAATAGGTTTTGTAATGCGCTGGCGAATAGACAGTTAGATAATAGCTGAGTTTGTGAAAAATATTTACGTCTTTATTATCTTCTTTTCGTTTATGAATAACGTGAGTTCGGTGTAATAATTTGAAGACGAAGATACTCTCCTGTTTGCTTGTAATTTTATTATAATAATGTAATAAGTAGTGTTTTTCTGCGTTATTATACCAATGGAGAAGTTTAGAATACTTGCATATATGCTGCTGTTGGCTGTTGTCGGATTGGTAACGGCTTGCAACGACGACGATACTTTTACGACGTCGAAAAGCAATCTGTTGGCATTTTCAACAGATACGGTGCGCCTTGATACTACGTTCTCGAAAGTTCCAACCCCTACAAAGACATTTTGGGTCTACAATCGGTCGGGCAATGGCATACGCCTTGCCAATGTTCGGTTGGAGCAAGGCAACCAAACGGGATTCCGAGTGAATGTAGACGGCATCTTCTTGGGACAGGCAAACGGGTATCAGGTAAACGGACTTGAGGTGCGAAACAAGGACAGCATTCGTGTCTTCGTGGAACTTACAACGCCCAAGAACGGCAAAACCGACCCGCAGTTGGTGGAAGACAACCTTGTGTTTACACTCGAAAGCACCGTGCAACAGAAAGTAAACCTGAAGGCTTACAGTTGGGACGCCGAACTTTTGAATAACATTGAGATAAAGCACGATACCACCATACAAAGCCAAAAGCCATTGTGGTGCAAGGAGGCATTAAGGTGAACGAGGGGGCAACGCTTACCATTGGCGCAGGAACCACCCTTTATTTCTCGAATAAGGCGGGCATTGATGTGCACGGACAGCTGAAAATAGCAGGAACAGCCGACAAGATTGTTACGCTGCGGGGCGACCGTTTGGACTATATGTTCGACTATTTGCCCTACGACCGTGTGAGCGGACAGTGGCAAGGCATTCATTTCAATACGTCAAGTTACGACAACGAAATAGAGTTTGCCGATATTCATTCGACCTACAATGGCATTGTGTGCGACTCGTCGAGTGTCGAGCGTTCTACGCTTTCGCTCCGTCGGAGCACCGTACATAACTGTCAGGGGTATGGTTTGCTTGCTACCAACTGCAAAATAGACATCAGCAACAGCCAAATAACAAACACGTTGAAAGACTGTGCTGCCTTCTTTGGCGGCGACATAACGTTGAGCCATTGCACCCTTGCGCAGTTCTATCCTTTCGACGGAAACCGTGGTGCAGCGTTGCGGTTCGGAAACAGTAACGACGGAAAGCAATACACGCTCCAACAATTCAATGTTTTCAACACCCTTATAACGGGGTATGCCGAAGACGTGATAATGGGTGCTTTCACCGATGAAGCCGCTCAGAACTTCAAATTCGACCACAGTATCCTGCGCACCATAAAGCCAAAGGAACTCGATGCAGCCAAGTATGTCGAAGTGGTGTGGGAAGAAGCTGCCGACACGGTGCAGTCGGGAGAGAAGCATTTCTGTAAGATAGACGGCAACAAGCAGGCTTACGACTTCCATCTTTCCGAGAAATCGAAAGCCCGCGATATAGGTATTGCTTTGCCCAATGGCATCAGTGCCACCGACCACGACGGCTTTGCACGCGACGAGAAGCCCGACATAGGTTGCTATGAATATAGACCCGAAAAGAAGAAAGACTAAGAAATAGCTTATGAAGCAAATTGATATAAATATTAAAATAGGTGTCTGCCGGTTGGAAGAACTGTCTGCCGACGAGCAAACGCTTATAGCAACGGCAATTGAAGCCACCAAAAACAGCTATTCGCCTTACAGCCATTTCAGCGTGGGAGCAGCCTTGCTGTTGGAGAATGGCGAAATGGTGATGGGCGCAAACCAAGAGAATGCAGCCTATCCGTCAGGACTTTGTGCCGAGCGTTCGGCTGTTTTTGCAGCGCAAAGCACACGCCCCGACCAACCCATAAAGGCGTTGGCGATAGCTGCACGCAATGGCGGAGGACTGATGAAGCAGCCTATTGTGCCTTGCGGAGCATGCCGACAGGTGGTATTGGAAATAGAAGACCGCTACAAACAGGCTGTTCGTATCTTGCTTTACGGTACGGAAGGTGTTTATGTTATCGACACCATTAAAGACTTGCTGCCTTTGCAGTTTGTCGGAAAATCAATGAAATAAACCAATAATGTCCCATTTGCATTGTCATTTGGGACATTTCTTATAATCAGAACTTATTGGCAGGGCTGCAAGAAATAGGCTTTTGAGGCTTTTTGTTGCTACGTTTTGCCAATGCAGAATACATATTTTAGTCTTATGGAAAAATTACCCAACGACCCCGCAATCCTTGTAAGTGCAGTGAACATGCTCTTGCGCGACGAGGAATTTGATACGCTTTCATCGCTCTGCTACTATTTCAACGAAACGCCGGAGCATTTGCAAACCCGCCTGAAAACGGCAGGATTCGTGTATAGCGAGCGGCAAAAGCAGTTCCGCCCCATCGGTTACGACGAGTAACGATAGGGCAGGCGTGTGGTAGAAGCAGTACGGAAGAGCAGGAGAAATGAACGAAAAGAATGTAATAAAACCGTAAATATTTTTCGCAAGCGCAACTATCGCTTAACCATCTGTCCGTCAGTGTATTACAAAACCTATTGTTTTGCGTTCCAAAAGCGGCTGTTTTGCACGGTAAAACCGTAGGTTTTACATCGTAAAACAGCCGCTTTCGCAACGCCAAAACGCAGTTATCGTTTTTTAAGAGAATTATCTTTACAAAGTTAAGCCGAAAAAACGCCCACTATTAATTATGGAAAGCAACGCCACTGCTTATCTGTTTTATCGTTTCTTCCTCGTTTTTTTTGTCGGGCAGCGCATTGAAGTAACCCTTCACTGTCTGCCAAAATGATGTGTTATTCTGTTCCGTATATGTTGTTTTGTAGCACAAATATACAACTTAATTCTGAACAATAACAATTGAATAGCAAACATTCCGGCAGCAACCAATACTTGAAAAAAGCTATAAAAGAATAAGATTAAATGTTAAAAATGAAACGATAAAGCCCTTTTACTCTGCTTTTGTAATATTTTTAACGTATCTTTGTACTTGTAAAAGTAGAAAAACTCCACCTTGTTAGTGGCATTTATGCTTGATTTTTTAGGCAGTGAAACATTATGAGAGTACGTTGAAGTACAGAAAAAGCTGAGCAAACGGAACGGATAACAGGCTTGGTTTCTACACAGAAACTTGCTTAAAACTATGCGTGTGTTTATTACGAACAGGATAACATTTATATAATATATGAGAGAAAACTATCAGAAGAATATCGAAAATCACCTCATCATTCCCGCCATGCAGTTTTTGCAGCGTGAGCGTTCGAGCGGTATTGTCTTGGCAATCTTCGTCGTTTTGGCGTTGGTATTGGCAAATTCGCCTTTAAGAGAGGACTATTCCCACTTCCTTGAACATCATTTTGGCTTTATCGTTGATGGGCAGCCGCTGCTGAACTTCAGTGTAGAGCACTGGATTAACGACGGTCTTATGTCGATGTTCTTCTTCGTGGTGGGGCTGGAACTAAAGCGAGAGTTTGTCGGCGGTGAGCTTCGCGAACTCCGTAAAGTTACGCTGCCTGTGGCTGCAGCCATCTTTGGCATGCTGTTTCCCGCAGGAACCTATCTTCTTTTCAATTGGGGAACGCCCGTAGCGCATGGCTGGGGAATTCCGATGGCAACGGATATAGCTTTCGCCTTGGCGGTTTTGTACATACTCGGCGACCGTGTACCTATCTCGGCAAAGGTTTTTCTGACTACGCTGGCGATTGTCGATGACCTTGGTTCGGTGCTTGTTATCGCGCTGTTCTATACTTCTCACATCTCGTTTAGCAGTTTGGCGGTGGGCTTAGCCTTCCTTTTGGTTATGTTTATCGGCAACCGCTTGGGCGTAAAGAACATTTGGTTCTATGGCGTATTGGGCATTGGAGGCGTGTGGGTGGCGTTCCTGACGTCCGGTATCCATGCTACGATTTCCGCAGTTCTTGCTGCGATGGTCATTCCGGCAGACTCTCGTATTCCCGAAACAGCCTTTATTGCCCGCATAAAAAAGCTTACAAGGCAGTTTGAACAGGCAGAACCGAACGATGTCAGAACGCTCGAGCCTGAGCAATTGGAAATTCTTGCAAAGGTAAAGAACGATTCTGTACAGGCAATGCCACCGCTTCAGCGTCTCGAATATGGGCTTCACCCCTTGGTTTCGTTCGTTATTATGCCCATTTTTGCGCTGGCGAATGCAGGAATATCCTTCGTTGATATGAACTTTACAGTGCTAAGTGCCAACAACGTAGCGTTGGGCGTGATAGCCGGTTTGCTGTTCGGCAAGCCTTTAGGCATTGTCTTTGCCGTGTGGGTAACGGAGAAGCTGGGACTCGGAAAGCGTTCGCGGTCTATGACGTGGCGCACTGTTGTAGGCTTGGGATTTCTCGCTTCCATCGGTTTCACGATGTCAATGTTTGTTACGATGCTTGCTTTCAATTCGCCCGACAATTACATTCAGGCGAAAGTTGGTATTTTCGTAGCGTCCATCATTGGCGGAATGGTTGGCTATCGGCTATTGAAAAAGAAATAAACAGCAGCCATATAAAAGCCCCACCGAAAGGTTACAGTCGGTTGTCTATAACCTTTCGATGGGGCTTTTTTGTAAGTCTAAGTTGCTTTATCCTCTTTTATTCCCTTCTTTTCACTCATTAAATAGGCTATCACCGCTAAGTAACAACTGTTTTTAAGTTGCGCTGTGCGCTTACTTCAGAACGTCGTACGATGTGGCTTTCACGAAGTAAATGGGGTAATAGTCGGTTTTGTTGGCAGCTATCCACGCCTGCATTTTCTTGTAATTGCTCATTACGTTGTTGCATCTTTCTACGTTCATGCAGTCCTCTTTCTCCAATTCGGCTGCTATTTCCTTCTCTTGTTTGTCGATGGTTTCCTTGCTGATGCGGTGTTCTGCAACAATTCCTTTCGCGCCAATCTGCTTTCCTATCAAGTCGGTGCTGAACTTTTCGATGTTGCCATTTGCATCGGCGAACACCTGAATCGTCTTGTTCTCGTCGCCGGTAGCAAGAAACACCTTCTTTCCGGAGTTATGGCAAACATGCGTAACCTTGCCTTTTACATATACTTCCTTGCCTACAAGCCGGGCAGCTTGGTCCAATAGCTCGTCGGAAGTGAGGGTTGGAGGTTGCGCTTCCATGCTTTTTCTACTTGTTTGTGCGTTCGCCGATGCAATGGTTGCTATCAAAGCGAAGATAAATAAAATTCTTTTCATTGTTGTTATACGATTATAGTTGTTTGCAAATAGATGTCTGAAATTAATCGCCTACATCTTTTTTATTTTGTTTTACCATAGGCGTTGCCATCTGCCTTTACACCTTTTCCGCACCATTCTTTCGTCTCTCGTCAGTTGTGTAGCCTGCTATGCAACCTCTTCAAGCCGGCAGACCGGCTGAAATACAGACCTGAGTGCGGTACCAATTAATTATGTCGCCTACTTGATTGCAAAGATATGAACTTTTGTTTTATGTGGCAATACTCAATAATAATGAAAAAACGGTTGAAGAAACGCTATATTCGTGTCTTCTTACCGAACTTCCCGAATATGTTTGAAGAGAATGAAAGATTTTCCGATTTTTAATGCGGTAATTATGAAAAATGTAGTAATTTTACGCCCGAAATTTAAAACCAGTGAAACAACTCCTAAACAAAAAATGGAACAAAACCAACAAAACACGACCCAAAAGTCGAAGCAGATATTGCCCAAAGGTGTTATGTGTCTGCTCATTATTATTGCTTTATTCGGCGGCATTGGCTGGGTAATGGGTGTTGCACCTATGCTCAACACAATTATGCACACAGCGCACGATTTGTTGTTGAACACTTGCTTCTATCTAATGGCAATCTGTGTACTGACCGGAGCGTTAGGCAAGCTCCTTGTAGAATTTGGTGTAGTAGACCTTATCGAGAAGTTTCTGCGCCCGCTCATGCGTCCGTTGTTTCACCTTCCCGGTGTTGCATCGCTCGGAGCAATACTTACTTTCCTTTCGGACAACCCTGCTATCATTACTTTAGCGCAGGATAAGCACTTTAGCGGATACTTCAAGAAGTTTCAGTACATTTCGCTTACCAACTTCGGTACTGCGTTCGGTATGGGACTTATTGTAATTGTGTTTATGCTCGGACAAGGCTATTTCGTTGAGCCACTGATTGGTTTCTTCGGTGCTTGCTGCGGTTGCATCGTTTCAACACGTTGCATGCAATACTTTGTATTGAAGTCTTATCCACAATATCTTACCGAAAATGCACTCGATGCAGAGAAGTTTGAAAAGCAGGTAGAGCGTCCGCAGCACGAAGAAGATAAGTCTGTCTTCTTGCGCACACTTAATTCATTGCTCGACGGTGGTAAGTCGGGAGTGGAAGTAGGTGTTGCCATTATCCCCGGTGTGCTTATTATCTCTACGCTTGTAATGATTCTTACTTTCGGTCCAAGCAAGACGGGCGAGTTTACCGGTGCAGCTTACGAAGGCATAGCAGTATTGCCCAAAGCAGCCAACTACCTGAACTGGTTGTTGGAACCATTGTTCGGCTTCTCCGACCCACACCAAATTGCATTCCCTATTACGGCACTTGGTGCTGTGGGAGCTGCCCTTAGCCTTGTTCCAAACTTTCTTTCTGAAGGCTGGATAGACGGTAATGCCATTGCTGTGTTTACGGGTATGGGTATGTGTTGGAGCGGTTTCCTCAGCACGCACACTGCCATGCTCGATACAATCGGGTATCGTGAACTCACCTCAAAAGCCATTCTTTCGCATACCATCGGTGGTCTTGCTGCTGCGTTGGTAGCACATTGGGGCTATTTGCTCTATACATTATTATAAGCAAAAGTAAGATAAAGACATATTAAGCTATCGCTTTTTCGATATTATCAATACGTGAGTTCGATATAAGAAAACAGGTTAAACAAGGTTATCTCACAGATGTTTTTAAGCAAGTTCGCTAATGAAACCGTGAGAATATTTCTGCTTAACTTTGTAATGATAATTCCGTTAAAAAGCGATAACTGTGTTTTGACATTGCGAAAGCGTAGGTTTTGCAACGCAAAACCTACGCTTTTACCGTGCAAAACAGCCGCTTTTGGAATGCGAAACAATAGGTTTTGTAATGCGCTGACGAATAGATAGTTAGATAAGAGTTATATTTGTGAAAAATATTTACGTTTTTATTGTTTTCTTTTCGCTCATGAATAATGCGAGTTCACCGCAAGAATTTGAGGACGAAGATACTTCGCTTCTTCTTGATTATAAGCATATTAAATCTCAAACAGTTCCTTCTTTAAGTATCTTAATAAACAATATGCCGGCATAATTCTTATGCCGAGCCTGCGTTATTGATAAATCGGAAAGCGATAATCTGTATAAGGGAGTTTGCACTTTTTTTAATGCTTTAATAAGGCTTTAAAGTCTTATTTCTTTGTGCTTTGTAAGTTTTTTGCTACCTTTGCAATGGATAAAAAATCAATAAAATAGGTATTTAAGGAATAAAATAATTATGGCAAAAAAAGCACTTCTGATGATTCTCGATGGTTGGGGTCTCGGAAAACATGGTAAAGGAGATGTTATTTACAATACGCCAACACCTTACTTGGACTATCTGAATGCAGTTTCTTCACACTCACAGCTGGAGGCTTCGGGCGAAAATGTGGGTCTGCCGGACGGTCAAATGGGTAACTCGGAAGTAGGGCACCTCAATATTGGTGCCGGACGAATTGTATATCAGGATTTAGTAAAGATTAATAAAGCGTGCCAAAGCGGTGATATTCTGAAGAATAAAGAAGTCATTAACGCTTACAGCTATGCGCAAAAGACAGGTAAGAAGGTTCACTTGATGGGTTTAACGTCTAACGGTGGCGTTCATTCTTCATTGGAACATCTTCATAAACTAATCGAAATCGGCAAGGAATACGGCTTGAACGACGTTTATGTACATTGCTTTATGGACGGTCGAGATACCGACCCGAAGAGCGGTGCCGGCTTTATTGCCGACATACAGAAGGTATGCGACGCCAACGGTGCGCACATTGCATCTATCGTTGGACGCTTCTAGCAATGGATCGCGATAAGCGTTGGGAACGTGTAAAGGAGGCTTACGACCTGCTTGTCGATGCAAAAGGAAAGCAAGCTACCGACATGGTGAAAGCTATGGAGGAAAGTTATGCCGACGGAGTTACCGACGAGTTCATCAAGCCAATCACAAATGCAAATGTAAACGGAACCATTGGCGAGGGCGATGTGGTTATTTTCTTCAACTTCCGCAACGACCGGGCAAAGGAACTTACCTACGTTCTTACGCAACAGGATATGCCGGAGCAGGGTATGCACACCATAAAGGATTTGCAATACTACTGTATGACACCATACGATGCAAGTTTCGAGGGTGTTCACGTTCTGTTCCCAAAAGAGAATGTTACGATGACGCTTGGCGAATACCTAAGCATGAAAGGCAAGAAACAGTTGCATACGGCTGAAACAGAGAAGTATGCACACGTTACATTCTTCTTTAATGGTGGACGTGAAGAGCCTTACGAGGGCGAAGACCGCATATTGGTGGCATCGCCAAAGGTTGCTACTTACGACTTGAAACCGGAGATGAGTGCCTACGAAGTGAAAGATAAGTTGGTTGCAGCCATCAATACGGCAGAGTACGACTTTATTGTTGTGAACTTTGCCAATGGCGATATGGTGGGTCATACAGGCGTTATGAATGCCATTGCGAAAGCCGTTCATGCGGTAGACAAATGTGTGAAGGAGGTTATCGAAGCAGCAAAGGCGAACGATTACGAAGCTATCATCATTGCCGACCACGGTAATGCCGACAATGCTTTGAACGAAGACGGCTCGCCAAATACGGCACACTCGTTGAACCCTGTACCATTTATTTACGTTACCGACAACAATTCGGCTCGTGTAAAGTCGGGTCGATTGGCTGACGTTGCGCCTTCTATTCTCCACATTATGGGCTTGGAACAACCCAAAGAGATGACCGGCGAATGTCTGATAGAAGATAAATAAAGATAGAAACAATGGTTTAGCCCTATCAGACTTATGCTTGATAGGGCTGAATTGTATCTAAGAAAATGTTATGGTAGATATTGAGGCTTCTTGGAAACAACATTTGGAGGGGGAATTTACAAAGCCGTACTTCGCCCGACTCACCGAAAGTGTGCGCAACGAATATAGAAACGGATTGTGCTTTCCGCCGGGAAAGCTCGTTTTCAATGCCTTTAATCTTTGTCCGTTCGACAAGGTTAAGGTGGTTATTCTTGGGCAAGACCCTTATCACGAGCAAGGGCAGGCTATGGGTTTGAGCTTCTCTGTGCCCGAAGGAATAATGCTGCCGCCATCGCTCCAAAACATTTATAAAGAGATACAAAACGACTTTGGCAAACCCGTACCCACATCGGGCGACCTAACACGTTGGGCAAAACAAGGCGTGTTGCTGCTGAATGCCACGCTGACAGTGCGTGCGCATATAGCCAACAGTCATCAAACTTTGGGCTGGCAGAACTTCACAGACGCCGCTATCGAGGCACTCAATGCCCATCGCGAACACGTTGTGTTTATGCTTTGGGGTGGTTTTGCCCGCTCGAAAAAGCGATTGATAGATGCCAATCGCCATTGTATTATCGAATCGGTGCACCCCTCTCCGCTGTCGGCAAATAGAGGTGGCTGGTTCGGACAGCATCAGTTTTCACGTTGCAACGCTTATTTAGCACAGCAGGGATTGGGCGAAATAGATTGGTAAATCCATATTTGGGAAAGAGAAAAGGAAAGAAATGAACGATAAGAAGATGATGCCTATCTTGCAGATTAATGGTACAGATGTTCCTCTTGAAGCTTCATGGGAAGAAAATTTGAGGGGAGAAATTGAAGAACCTTACTTTGCTGAACTCGTTGAAAAACTAAATAGCGAGTATGAAAATGAAGTATGTTATCCTTCAAAAGAGCTTATTTTCAATGCTTTTAATCTTTGCCCATTCGATAAGGTTAGGGTAGTTATTCTTGGACAAGACCCTTACTACAACGGACAAGCTATGGGCTTGAGCTTCTCTGTGCCTGAAAAAATAAAGCTGCCGCTATCGCTCCGAAAAATTTATAAAGAGATAGAAGAAGACTTTTGCAAGTCTATGCCCAAATCAGGCGATTTGACTCGTTGGGCTGAACAAGGTGTGTTGTTACTGAATACAACACTGACTGTGCGTGATGCTAAACCCAATAGTCATAAGAGATTAAAATGGAAGAATTTTACAGACGCAGCCATTAAAGCATTAAATAAAAACCGTGAAAACATTGTATTTATGCTTTGGGGAAATGATGCAAGGAAGAAAAAAAGACTGATAGATACCGAACGTCATTGTATAATCGAGTCATACCACCCTGCTGCAAGGCAAAGATATAAATTTAAAAAGCACCAATTTACATGTTGCAACGCTTATTTAAAGCAGCAGAGATTGGACGAAATAGATTGGTAAATTCCTATTTGGGAAAGAGAAAAGGAAAGAAATGAGCGATAAGAAGATGATGCCTATCTTGCAGGTTGGCGATGTTTTGGTTTCACCTGACGTTATAACGGAGAAGTTCTGTTGCGACCTCGACGCTTGTAAAGGTATCTGTTGTGTGGAAGGCGATGCAGGTGCGCCTGTTTCTATGGACGAAATAGCAGCCATCGAAGACGCCGTAGATACGGTGTGGAGCGACCTCAGTGCTTCTGCACAAGCCGTTATCGACAAGCAGGGCATCGCTTATACCGACCGAGAAGGCGACTTGGTAACCGGCATTGTACACGGAAAAGACTGTGTTTTTACCTACCACGACAAAGATTGTTGCCTCTGTGCGTTGGAGCGTTCGTATCGTGAGGGGAAGACAAACTTCGTGAAACCTATTTCGTGTGCCCTCTATCCCATTCGTGTAAAAGAGTTTGGCAACAATCTTGTCGGTCTGAATTATCATCGTTGGGACATTTGCAAAGACGCCGTGAAGAAGGGTAGGGAACTCGATTTGCCTATTTATAAATTCTTAAAAGGTCCGCTTATTCGCCGTTTTGGCAAAGAATGGTATGCCGAATTGGAAGCTGTTGCCGAGCAATTGCTGAAAGAATCGTAACCTATAATACATCTTTCTTCTTCTCAGGCTATATATTAGTATGCTGATATATATCGTTTTACGCTTTTTTATAACTTTTCTTGTTTACATCAAAAACATTTATTATCTTTGCACCAATTCATAAAGAGATTTGTGCTGCAAAGGATAAATAACTTAAAAATGTGTTGTTCCGCTTTATATAATAACGGTATGGATAAGTTGCAAAAAAACAGAGATGTTTATGCAACTTTTAACTCGTTATATTTGGTTAGCTCGAATATTTTGCTAACACACACACACACACACACACACACACACACACACACACACACACACACACACCGTCGCTAAATTCTTATACAAATATTTAAACGTACGCGCGCGAGGCATTGCGTACAACCTCGATAGGAAAAGGAATTTCGTTGATTTTCTTTTCCTAAATCATCGTGTCCGTTGGCCAAGTGTTGCCAATAGAAGATAAGATAAGTTTAGAAGATTTTTCTAAGAATATTCCAAGAGTATTCAAGAGTTATAAAAACGATATTTTAATTTTAATCAAATGTAAAGATGAAACAAACAAAAGTTTTATTGTTGCTCCTATTACTGACGATGACATCGGTAATGAGGGCGTACAATGTGGGCGATGTCATAATAGTAGACAATATCGCTTACAAGATTACCAAGGCATCTGCCAGTGTGGAGGTACGGTTACCCCCGGTACGGTATCGGTATGGACGGGAACAACCAAGACCGGTAACATTACTATCCCCCAAAGCATCAAAGACAACTACGCTACAGAATATAATGTAACCGGCGTAGGGGCAAATGCTTTCAACAAAGCGGGGATAAAATCAGTGACGTTACAGGAAGGAATTACGACGATTGCCGACAGCGCATTTGCCGAAAGTCCGGACCTTGAGAGTTTTAAAATTCCGGCGTCGGTAACCAAGATTGGCGAGAAACTTATCGTTAAAAGCCCCAAGGTAAAGACAATAACGGTGGCAAGCGGCAATGCTGATTGGAAAGATATTAGCGGCGTCCTGTGTACAAAGAATGATTCTCTTATCCTTTATCCGCAAGGAAAGACGGAAAGCTCGTACACCGTGCCAACATCTATAAAGACTTTGAAGGCCGGAGCCTTTACCGATTGCGTAAACCTGACCTCCATAAACCTTGGACATTCAACCGCCATGACGGGAATAGTGTTCAATACCTGTAAGAATCTTACATCTCTCACTTTCCCTGCCGAGATGACTGACATTCCGACAACGAAAGGTTTCTATTATGAATGTGATAATTTGTCCTCGTTTTCTGTGGCAACAGGGAATCCCAAATATTCCGCAGAAGATGGCATACTCTTCGATAAAAACAAGACTGAGCTGATTTCGAGCCCACAAGGAAAAGATTTTCCAAGCGGCTATACCATTCCCAACACAGTAACGAAAATCTCGACAAGAGCTTTTCTCTATTCAAAGTTGGATAACGTGAAAATCCCTTCAGGCGTGGAGATTGGAGACAGAGCTTTTGCATATTCAAAGCTGAAGACTGTTGATATTTCTGAAGGTGTTACAACCATTGGTGAGCGTGCTTTCTATAGTAGTGAATTGCAAACCGTTAAGGTTCCTAAATCAGCAACCAAGCTGGGACATAACATTTTTCTTACTTGTCAGAGCTTGACTGAAATTACTGTGGCAGATGGAAACACGGAATACGAATCTGAAAATGGTGTAATGTTTACCAAAGGTAAAAAGACACTCTACTCTTTCCCTTGCAACAAGGAACCGGAACAAGTTTATACGATTCCCGCTGCCGTTGATACTATCGGGTTATACGCTTTCTGCAATGTAAAAAAGACAGTGGAGCAGCATATCCCCCAAACGGTCAAGGTACTTAAGAGCGGTGCCTTTGAGCAGTCACACTACAGCAAGATTATCTTCGATGATCCATCACAAGTTTCTCTTATTGAAGAGTCTGCATTCCGCCTTTTGAGAAATGTAACGGAACTCACTATACCGGCATCGGTTGAAAAAATGGGTACTGAAGTGGCTTATGGCTGTCCAAAATTGCAGACCGTAAACTTTGCTGCCAACTCAAAACTTGAAAGAATGCTTCCCAGAGCTTTTGCAAGCTGCCCAAAACTCACAACGGTCAATATCGAAGCTAACAGCCCCATTGCATTGGGTGACAATACATTCCAAGATTGTACAGCATTGACAACGGTCAAGGTCGAATCCGGCTCGTTGAAGAGCATTGGGAATAATGCCTTCCGGAATTGCAAGAACCTGACAACTCTGGACATCAAAAATTCGGTCTTGGAAACTATCGGCACGAGAGCTTTCCAGAACTGTACTTCATTGACAGCCGTTACCATGCCAGCCTCACTAAAGACCATTGGCGAGAGCGCATTCACGGAATGTAGCAAGCTGGCTAACGTAACTTTCCCCGACAATTCACAGTTAGAGAAAATCGGGCGCAATGCTTTCCAGAACTCCGCAATTACAGGCATCAAACTGCCCGAGTCTCTGAAAACACTGGGAGTAGAATCTTTCCACAGTTGTAAGAAACTGGAGTCAATAGACATTCCTGCCGGTACTACCAATGTAGCATCGCAGGCGTTTACCTCATGTAGCAAGCTGACTTCCATCAACGTGCACAAAGACAATCCAAATTATGCCTCTCTTGACGGCATGCTGGTAAATAAGGATAAGAGCCGTCTGATGACATTCCCTCCGGGAAAGGCAAACAGTAGATATACACGTCTGCCGTCTTTCATTACTGCGATCGACTCCGCTTTCTACAGTTGTGTAGAATTGACCAATGTAACGATTCCGAAAACGGTAACACAAATTGGCGATTTTGCTTTCTCCAACACCAAGAACCTGAAGTCTATCAGTTTCCTTGGTGACATTCCTACATTGGCAGACAGGACTTTCCTCAACACTGATGTTAAAGAAATTACGCTGTTTGTGCGTAAGGCTTGGTTCGAGAATCCAAGCAATAAGGAAATCATTGACAAGATGAAAGGAAAAGGCTTTAAGGATATTCATCCTTCGTTTATAGCCCCAAATCCCGACTATGACCGTGGCATTGAGTATTTCCCCACATCAATGAACACAGTAGGTGTCATCGCCTTTGAGAATCCTCGCAGTTCGGTTATTATTCCAAAAGAGGTAAAGGAGGAGTACAAAGGAAAGACAAATACCTATGAGGTGGCTACAGTACTTGACTATGCTTTTGAGGACAATCAGAAAACTGAGACAGTAGTGTTCTTGGGTGATTTGGAAGAAATCGGTCTTAATGCATTCAGCAAACAGAAGACAAGTACTGCCGAAAACAAGATTAAGAACATCTATTTTGTAGACAATACGGTTCCAAACCTTGCATCTGTCAGCTTCGAAGTTCCGGATTATTACCCATTTACCGACGGTCAGAATATCTATGTAAAGAAGAGTAAGGTAGACAATTATAAGACCAAATGGCTGATTGATAATCATAATCTGAACATCACGCACGAAATTCCACAGACAACCCACAGTTACGGTGCAACTCGTTGCTATCCGTTCGATGTGCAGTACAACAACAACGGCGATGTTCGCCCTTATCTGCCCGTTGATTTCAGCCGCATGACACCTGCATATCCGTATGCTAGGGCACGTCGTATCGACAACGGCTATGTACCTGCTTTCCTCGGAGTGCTGCTGCACAGTCCTAACGCTGCCGGTGCCACCTCTTATTGCGAGATGACCGATGCACAAGACCATCACGCCGTAAACGACCCATCGGGTAAGTATTCTGCATCTACCTACAAGATGGTGGGTGTTGTTGAGGAAACGCAGGTAATGAGCGATGCCAACAACAATTTATATGCTTTCAGCAAGAGCAAGGGACAATTCCTGAAGATTAAGCAGGCTCCGGGTAACACGATGCCTTACTTCAGTGCTTATTTGAAGCTGGACAGCAACAATCAGGCTAAAGGTTTCTCGTTCCGCTTCGACGATGACGACCCTTCTACAACGGGCATTGAAAACATCGAGGTAGCAGAAGACGCCAATGACAGTGCGCCTTACTACAATCTGAACGGTATGAGAGTGAACAATCCTGCCAAGGGAGTATACATACATAATGGAAAGAAAGTAATCATCAAATAAAGGAGATTTCGAAATGAATAAAAAAGAATATATACAGCCCAAAGCAGAAGTGGTTATCGTGAATGGTGATACGCTTATGGACGGCGAATGGTGGAGTGTACAGGTTAATCCGGGAGAGGAAATCGAAGACGACGACATCGGTGCCAAGGAGGGTTCTTTTGACGATGACTGGGGATTTTCGGGGTTTAATTCTTGGGATAACTAATAACTATTTCAGCCATGTTCAACCAGTGTATGCGGTTGGGCATGGCACTTTCAGTATGGGTATGTTCTTTTCGGAACTACTAATAATGAGAAATCGTTAATTAATATTAACCTGCCGTGGTTGGTGTAGATATAGATAACGACAAGTCCTACTTCAGTGGGGCACTAAAGTATAAGTAGTGCCCCACTACTTATACTTTAGTTGTTATTAACATTTCTGCCGCTTCACGGCAAAACAGAAAAACTCCACGGTTTCATTAGGGGGGCTAAAAATATCTGAGAGATAGTCTACTTAATCTGCTTTCTTATGCCGAATTAACGTTATAATACTTCTTTCTTTTCAAGCTATATATTAGTATGTTGATATATATCGTTTCACGCTTTTTTATAACTATTCTTGTTTATATCATAAATATTTATTATCTTTGCACCAATTTATGAAAAGATTTGTGCTGCAAAGGATAAATAACTTAAAAATGTGTTATTCTGATTTATATAATAACGGTATGGATAAGTTGCAAGGAAACAGAGATGTTTATGCAATTTTTAACTCGTTATATTTGGTTAGCTCGAATATTTTGCCAACACACAGGCGCACCGTCGCTAAATTCTTATACAAATATTTAAACGTACGCGCGAGAGGCATTGCGTGCAACCTTGATAGAAAAAGGAAACCAATGGAATTTCTTTCCCTAAATCATCGTGTCCGTTGGTCAAGTGTTGCCAACAGAAGATAAGTTTAGAAGTTTTTTCCAAGAATATTCAAAAGTTATAAAAAACGATATTTTAATTTTAATCAAATGTAAACATGAAACAAACAAAAGTTTTATTGTTGCTCCTATTACTGGCGATGACATCAGTAATGAGAGCGTACAATGTAGGTGATGTCATCGATGTAGGCGGCATCTCTTACAAGATTACCAAGGTTTCCACTGCTGCTTCCGGTACAGTTACCCCTGGTGAGGTTTACGTGTCGACGGGAACCACCAAGACCGGTGCCATTACGATTCCGAAAAAAATCACAGACGATTACGGCACAGAATACAACGTAATCGGTGTAGAACCAATTGCTTTCAATATTGAAGGCGTAACATCCGTGACCCTGCCGGAAGGAATTGAGTCGATTCAAAACGGCGCATTTTCTGAAAGTCCGGACCTTGTGAGTTTTAATATTCCGGCGTCGGTAACCAAGCTTGGCATAAATCTTATTACAAACAGCCCCAAGGTAAATAAAATAACGGTAGCAAGCACCAATGTCACGTGGAAGGACATTGACGGTGTCCTCTGTAAAAAGGACGGCTCCCTTATCCTTTATCCGCAAGGAAAGACGGCTACCTCGTACAACGTGCCAGCAGAGATAAAGACTTTGGAGGTCGGAGCCTTTACAAATTGCAACAACCTGACTTCCATAAATCTTGGGAGTTCAACCACTATGAATGGAATTGTATTCAATAGATGCAAGGAACTTACATCTCTCAATTTCCCTGCCCAGATGACTAACATTCCGGCAGATAAGGGATTTTATTCAGAATGTGACAAATTGGCTACGTTTACAGTGGTTGCAGGGAATCCCAACTATTCTGCAGACAATGGCATACTCTTCGATAAACAGAAGAAAGAGTTGATTTCAAGTCCACAGGGTAAAGAGTTTACAGACGGCAGCTACAATATTCCTACCTCAGTAAAGAAAATCGCAACAAGAGCTTTTTTCCGTTCAAAGTTGGAAAAAATAACAATCCCTTCAGGCGTGGAGCTTGCAGACAGAGCTTTCATGTATGCAAAGTTGAAGGAAGTTACGATTTCCGAGGGTGTTACCAAAATCGGCGACCGTGCTTTCTATGGCAGTGAATTGCTAAAGGTCAATGTTCCTGCGTCAGCAACAGATTTGGGACATAATATTTTTCTTTCCTGCCAGAGGATGACTGAAATCACTGTGAACGCTGGAAATACGAAATACGAGTCTGAAAATGGCGTAATGTTTACCAAAGGCAAAAAGACACTCTACGCTTTCCCATGCAACCAGAAGCCGGGGGAACAATATACGATTCCTGCCGTAGTAGAAACTATCGGGCTATACGCTTTCTGCAATGTGAGAAAGACAGTGGATCAGCATATCCCCAATACGGTCAAGAGACTTGAAAGCGGTGCCTTTGAGGGGTCAGAGTACAGCAAGATTATCTTTGATGCAACATCACAGGTATCTTATATCGGTTCATCTGCATTCCGCTCTTTGAAAAATGTAACGGAACTCACTATTCCGGCATCGGTTAAAGAAATGGGTTATGAAGTGGCTTATGGCTGCAAAAACCTGCAGACCTTAAACTTTGATGCCAACTCACAACTTAACAAAATGGCTGACAGAGCTTTTGTAGGGTGCGCCAATCTCAAAACAGTCAATATCGGTGCCAACAGCAAAATCCCATTGGGAAAGGAAGCTTTTAAAGACTGCTCTGCATTGACAACGGTTAATGCTGATACTAAGTCACTGAAGAGCATCGGGGATAACGCTTTCCTGAATTGCAAGAGTCTGGTAAACCTGAATATCGAAAATTCAGGCTTGGAAACAATCGGCACGAGAGCTTTCCAGAACTGTACTGCACTGACTGAAGTCAAGATGCCAGCCTCACTGACGACTATTGGCGAGAGCGCATTCACGGAATGCAGCAAGCTGGCTAACGTAACTTTCCCCGACAATTCCCAATTAGAGAAGATTGGTCGCAATGCTTTCCAGAACTCCGCAATTACAGGCATCAAACTGCCCGAGTCTCTGAAAACACTGGGAGTAGAATCCTTCCACAGTTGTAAGAAACTGGAGTCAATAGACATTCCTGCCGGTACTACCAACGTAGCATCGCAGGCGTTCACCTCATGCAGCAAACTGGTATCCATCAATGTGCACAAGGACAATGAGAAATATACCTCTCTTGACGGTATGCTCGTAAGCAAGGACAAGACACGTCTGATGACATTTCCTCCGGGAAAAGCCAACAGCAGATATACGCGGGTGCCATCTTTCATCACTGCAATCGACTCCGCTTTTTATAGTTGTGTGGAGCTGACCAACGTAACGATTCCGAAAACGGTGACAGAAATCGGCGACTTCGCTTTCTCTAACACCAAGAACCTGACGTCTATCAGCTTCTTAGGCGACATTCCTAAATTGGAAGATAGGGCTTTCCTAAACACCGATGTTACAAAAATTACCCTGTTTGTGCGTAAGCGTTGGTTCGAGGATTCCAACAATGCAACAACCATAGCCAACATGAAGACCAAAGGATTTAAGGATATTCATCCTTCGTTTATAGCCCCAAATCCCGATTATGACCGTGGCATTGAGTATTTCCCCACATCAATAAACACAGTGGGTGTCATCGCTTTCGACACGCCACGAAACTCGGTCATTATTCCAGAAAAGGTAAACGAGAAGTACAACGGAACTACCAATACGTATGAAGTAGCTACAGTACTCGATTATGCTTTTGAGGACAATCAGGCAACTGAGACTGTAGTGTTCTTGGGTGATCTGGAGGAAATAGGACTCAATGCATTCAGCAAGAAAAGCACGAGCGGAGAAAACAACAAGATCAAGAACATCTATTTTGTAGACAATACGGTTCCAAACATGGCGTCTGTCAGTTTCAAGACCCCAAATTATTACCCATTTACCGACAACCAGAACATCTATGTAAAGCAAAGCAAGGTTGCCGCTTATAAGGACAAATGGCAGATTGACAATCACACGCTGAACATCACGCACGAAATTCCACAGATAACCAATAAGAACGGAGGCACTGTATGCTTCCCATTCGATGTAAAGTACCCGACAGGAAAAGATGCCAACGACATTAAGCCATACGTTCCGGTAGATTACACTTATGCTTATGCCGCTTCTAACCCTATCGTACGTGCATACAGCCTCGATGACTATTATGTACCTGCATACGTTGGTGCACTTATCCGTAGTAAGAAAACAGACAATGTAACTTCTTACTGCCAGATGGACGAAGACCAAATGCATAAAGAAGATAAACTTCAAGCTGTTGGTTACAACAAAAATGCTGAAAATCGCATGGTTGAAGCAGTAGAAGATGTATCTATCACGAATGAGCCAGGCTTCCAATACTATGCTTTCAGCAAGAAGTATGGTAAGTTCGTAAAGGTCATGGATGGAGTTAAAATCCCTTACTTCAAGGCATACTTCCGTCTGAAAAACAGCCCGACAAGTCCTGCCAAGGGTTTCAGCATTGTGTTCGACGATGAGGATGTTCCTGCGGGCATCGACGGTATTACCGAGTTTGGCAAGGACAACGACAATGCGCCTTACTATAATTTGAATGGTGTACAGGTAAGCAAGCCTTCAAAGGGTGTGTACATCCACAACGGCAAAAAGGTAATAATTAAATAAACGAGGAGCGAACAAATGAAAAAAACAGCATATATAAAACCTCTTGTTGAGGTGATTGAAGTAGATGGCAACGCTTTGATGGAAGTATGGAGTATCGGCATAGATAACGACCCGGACCATTCCATCAAGCCCGGTGATGAAGACGACATCGGTGCCAAAGAAGGTTCCTTTGAATACGAAGACTGGGGAAAACCTGATTTCAATTCTTAAGCCCCCAACAACCTATATTCAGCCATGTTCAACCTGTGTACGCGGTTGGGCATGGCACTTTTATTATGGGTATGTTCTTTTCGGAACTACTAATAATGAGAAATCGTTAATTAATATTAACCTACCGTAGTTGGTGTAGATATAGATAACGACAAGTCCTACTTCCGTGGGGTACGGAAGTATAACCCGTGCCCCACGGGTTATACTTTAGTTGTTATTAACATTTCCGCTATTTTACGGCAAAACAGAAAAACTCTCACTGTTTCATCAGGGGGATTACTAAAAATATAC
>NZ_BAJY01000013.1 GCF_000613945.1 Prevotella falsenii DSM 22864 = JCM 15124 | reverse complement strand
TTAAGATATTTAAAGAAAGAACCGATAGCCGTTTGATATGTTTATAACCGGAAAGAAGCGGAGTGTATTTTTTCTTCAAATGCTTACACCGAACTCACGTCATTCGTATGCGAAAAAAGCTGTTAAAAACGTAAATATTTTTCGCAAACGTATCTATCGCATAACTATCTATCCGTCAGTGCATTACAAAACCTATTGTTTTGCATTCCAAAACCGTAGGTTTTGCACGGTAAAACCTACGGTTTAACAACGCAAAACCTACGGTTTCGCAACGCCAAAGCGATTATATCACTTTTTAACAGAATTATCTTTACATAATTAGACTGAAAAACGCTCACCGGTTCATCAGAGGATTTGCTTAAAAACATCTGCGAGACTACCCGGTTTAAGCTGCTTTCTTACACTGAACTCACGTTTTCCTAAAGTTTTATTTCTTTAAAGCTAAATTGTAATTATAATATTTTGTTATGCCCGTAATATCTTCGAGCACTTCTATGAACGGAGGGAAAATAACATCTTCATGCCTGATAATTCCTTTCGTTTCCAATATCTGCAAACCATTATAAGGCTGTATGAAAGAGTCCAATTCAAAAAACTGCCCTTTCCAAATGAAGGTTTGGCGTATCTTATGAATTGTCTGACGATACGGGTCAGCTTGCCGGAGCAGCGATTCATAAAGATTATTATCTATCTGTCGTTCGGTTTCTACTTGTTCGTTGTTCGGCAATGTCTTTATCGCAGTGCGCACATTGACAGAAATTCCATTCAGTGTGCGGCGACGCAAACGGACTTCGCTGCGCGGGTCTGAAGTAAGATAGGTCTGCGTAATCTTGCTTGTTATTACTTCAGGTATCTCTCCTTTTAAACGAACAATATACTTTCGTTCCTGAATAGCTTGACGTGGAATTTCCAACACATCGGAAATTTCCTGCAAAACCCTTTCGAGTTTGGTTTCAAACTTTTCGTGATTATTGATAACACGTAAATGAGGGTGCCCCGACCACGCATGGATAACTTTCTTGTCGAGTTCGCGTGCCAATTCTATTCCTTCTGTTCTTTCCTTATTCGTAGCCGTTGTATAGAACTGTTCTGCACCATCTGCCGCACTTACCAAGTGCAAAACGGCATCGTAACGAGCGCGCAATGCCTCGTTGTTTGTATTAACCGCAGATGTGATACTTTCCCAAAGAGTAGGTTTCATATAGGCTGAAATATCCATCGTACCGCGGTCGCATACAATAAGAACAGGTTGTTTTATACTTTTCGCCATTTGTTGGAACTTGTCTTCCAACGCTATTTGCATTTCTAAAGTAGCCTTTTCGCCTTCATAAAAGAAGTCTTTATTGTCGGTAAGGTAGTCCATACCCGCCTGCAAGAATAATGTAGGCAGTTCCGGAATAATGAACACTTTGTAGCCAATGCTCGAAAAGTGCTCCATAATTTTCACCAAGGCGGTTGTTTTACCTGCACACGGACCACCTGTAAGTACTATTTTCTTCATAAACACAAATATCTCTTACACTATAATAGAAGCAAAAGCAACATAAACATTACTATCTTCTCCATAAACAGAAAAACCCCTCACACCTGTTAAGATGAAAGGGGTAATTCTATTATAGTACTTTGAAAATCAATCTGTACAAACTCTCTTACGAGAATTTATATTATTCAGCTGCCGGAGCTTCTTCCTCCACTGTTTCGATTTCCTCTACCGAAACCTCAACAGTTTCTTTTACTTCCTCGGCTTTAGGTTCCGGTTGGTTCTCTGCAACAACTGTTACAGGGAGCTTAACTTCAACATCTTTAAAGAAGTGAATAGTTGCTTCGAATGTGCCAACCTTCTTAATATCGCGCATTGTGATAATCTTGCGGTCGATTTCGATACCCTTCTTAGCCAGTTCTTCGGCTACGATGGCAGTATTAACCGAACCGTAAGTTACACCGGTTGCAGATACCTTTGCTTCAATAACCAATTCTACACCGTCGAGTTGTGCAGCACGCTTTTCAGCGTCAGCCTTCTTTGCAGCAATCTTTGCAGCTTGTTGTCTCAAGTCTTCAGCCAATTGCTTCTTTGCAGAAGGAGATGCGATTACAGCTTTACCTGTTGGAATAAGGTAGTTACGGCCGTATCCGCTTTTTACATTTACAATTTCGTTCTTGTAGCCAAGTCCGATAATATCTTCTTTCAGTATAATTTCCATATCTTCAGCCTCCTCTTTTATTTCATCAAATCGGTTACGTATGGAAGCAAAGCAATCTGACGGGCACGCTTAACAGCTTGTGCCACGCGACGCTGATACTTCAAAGATGTTCCTGTGATGCGACGTGGAAGGATTTTTCCTTGTTCGTTCAAGAACTTCTTAAGGAATTCTCCGTCCTTATAATCAATGTACTTAATACCGCTTTTCTTAAAACGACAATACTTTTTCTTCTTAGTGTCGATAGACGGTGCGGTCAAATAACGGATTTCTGTCTTTTTCTGCTCTGCCATGATTAAGCCTCCTTTTTAGCTGCCCATTTAGCGCGACGCTTCTCAGCGTATGCTGCTGAGTATTTGTCTTGCTTAACGGTAATGAAACGAATAACCTTCTCGTCGCGGCGGAAGCCTGTTTCGAGAGTTTTAATAACTGATGGTTCTGCATTGAACTCCAACATTGCGTAGAAGCCTGAAGACTTCTTCTGAATGTTGTAAGCCAACTTCTTGAGACCCCAAATCTCTTCGTTCAAGATTTCAGCACCTTTGTCGGTGAGCAGTTTCTTGAATTTAGCGACCGCTTCCTTCATCTGTTCATCAGACAAAACGGGAGTCAAAATGAAAACGGTTTCGTATTGATTCATACTACTTATTAAATAATTAATTTATTAAAAACATGCATCTCTGTTTTGAAATGCGGTGCAAAAGTACTGCTTTTTTATGAACTAACCAAATGTTTTTCGTACTTTTGCATTCTATGAAAGGATATATGAAATATTTAGGACTATTTTCCGTGTCGGCAGGCATTGTGTTGTTTGCCATTCATATCTTATTAAATGTAAAAGGAAACGGTCTGCTTTTTTCCGGATTAACATTGGTGATAGGCGGAACAATCGCCTATGTAAAATTAGAAAAACGCTCTTAGCGTAGCGCATATTACAAACAAAAAGCTCAATGGAAATGCCCATTGAGCTTTTTGTATTAATGTAAGTCCGACATAAGAAAGCAAGTTAAACAGGCTGTTTTGCAGATGTTTTCTAAGCAGTTCCGCTAATGAAATAGTGAGAGATTTTCAATTTAACTTTGTAATAATAATTCCGTTAAAAAGCGATGACTGCGTTTTGGCATTGCGAAAGCGGCTGTTTTACGATGCAAAACCTACGCTTTTACCCTGCAAAACAGCCGTTTTTGAAATGCAAAACAATAGGTTTTGTAATGCGTTGGCGAGTAGAGGGTTGAGCGATAGTTGCACTTGCGAAAAATACTTACGTTCTTATTGTCTTCTTTTCGTTCTTTTCTCGTTCCTTGAAAAGTGCGTTTTCTTGCCATGGCAATGCTTAAATAAATTTGGCATTGCTCATTTGGCGGAACGAAAACGTTTATAAACAACGTGAGCTCGGTGTGAGAATTTGAGTCCGAAGATACTTCATCTCTGCTTGATTATAAGCATATTTTAAATATCTTATAAATAATGTGCCACGTAATTCTTACATCGAACTCACGTTGTATTATGGTTTACTCTTCGTCCGGTACGATGAGTTTGTATCCCTTACCGTGAATATTGATGATTTCAATCTGGTCGTCAGCCTTCAAATGCTTGCGCAACTTGGTAATGTAAACGTCCATTGAGCGTGCATTGAAATAGTTGTCGTCTATCCAAATTGTTTTCAAAGCATAGTCGCGCTGCAATATTTCGTTAGAGTGTGCGCAAAGCAGAGCGAGCAATTCGTTCTCTTTTGTTGTGAGCTTAGTTGCCTTCTCCGGGTCGTTGTCGAGTGTAAGCAACTGCTTTTGTGTATCGAAAGTAAATCGTCCAATTTGGTATAGCGTCGATTCCTTTGTTCGCTTTCCACGTACACGACGGAGAATTGCTTCAATACGGAATACAAGTTCTTCCATTGAGAAAGGCTTAGTGATGTAGTCGTCTGCACCAATCTTGAAGCCGGCAAGAATGTCTTCTTTAAGCTGCTTGGCTGTCAGGAAGATAATTGGTATCTCTGCGTTTGTCTGACGGATTTCCTGTGCCAACGTAAAACCGTCTTTCTTTGGCATCATCACGTCAAGTACACAGATGTCGTACTTATTCTTCAGGAATGTTCTGTATCCGATTTCACCATCAGGACATAGGTCTGCTTGATAGCCCTTAGCCTGCAAATATTCACTCAACAATGTTCCGAGATTTTCATCATCTTCACATAATAAAATCTTGAAATTTTCTTCCATATCTTTTCTCCTTTACTTTAATTTGTTTATTCTCATTTATCTGTCTAACAGCACAGGCAATATGATTGTGAATTTTGTGCCTTTGCCGTATTCGCTATCTACTCTTATTTCGCCCCCGTGCAAGTCTACCATTCTCTTAACGTATGCCAAACCCAGTCCGAAACCTTTTACATCGTGTCGGTTTCCCGTATGCACGCGGTAGAATTTCTCGAACACTTTCTTCAAGTTCTCTTTCTTTATACCTTGCCCCGTATCGCGTATCGACAGGTATAGATGCTCGTTCGTGTTCCAAGTCTTCAAGTAAACATTCAACGGCTGGTCGGGTTTTGCATACTTTACAGCATTATCCAACAGATTGAATATTACGTTTTGGAAGTGCATTTCGTCTACATACATCTTAGAATCGATTGCATCTATTTCCGTATATACCTTGCCACCTGTATGTTCTACACGCAGTGTAAACGAATGGGCAATGGTTTCCACCATCTCGTTCAGGTCTACATACTTCTTCTTCAGTACGGCTTTCTTGCTGTCGTACATGCTCATTTGGAGCACTTTCTCTACCAAGAAGCGCAGACGCTTGCTTTCGTCGTTCACCACACCGCCAAGATGCTCTATCATTTTGGGCGATTTGGTCAGACTTTTGTCGTTCATCATCTGTGCCGCCAACGATATACTTGCTATCGGTGTCTTCAGTTCGTGCGTCATATTGTTCACGAAATCGTTCTTTATCTCCGAATATTTCTTCTGGCGGAAGATAATAACAATCGTGAAAATGAATGTTACCAACAACACCATGGTGAAGATGATGGACGGAATCATAAAGCGCACGCTCGAGAAGATGTAGCTGTTCATTTCCGGGAAATGCACCTTTACCACGCCCATTCTGTTTGGTGGGTCGTTGCGAAAAAGCACTTGCGAATAGCTGTTCTCTTCCCCATCGCTAACATAGTCAGGACATTTGTACACTTCGCGTCCGTCTTGTGTCAGCACCGAAAAGTGGTAAGGAATATTAATTCCGTTGTTCATCATTTCAGCCTTCAGGTCTTGGTCGAGCATTTTAAAGTTTATACGCTCATTCAAAGGCTTGTCGGAAGCTGCATAAAGAATGTTATAAACCACCTCTTCCAGCAAAGCTTTCTGATAAACGTAGCGATTGCGCACCACTTCCTGCATCTTCCGTTTGGTTACCGAAATGGTTCCCGTGTCATTGCGGAGTATGGTTGCCTTCATTCGCAGCGAGGGATTGCTTTGCGCCAATTTCGATTCAAACGAAGAATAAGAATCGTTTTCATCGGCTGTAGTTGGTGCCTGATGCGTTCCTGCCATACCTTTCCGCTGCGCAGAATCAGTCTTTGCCGATTTCAATTCGTTGTTGTTCACATCTTTCTCCAAGTATCTCAACGTCTCATTGAGTTCCATATTGCGGGAAGCTTGGTAGAGTGCGCGGTTCACCGATTCGTCGAATTGCTCTTTCTTCATCTCTGCCATTTCCTCAATATAATTGAGCTGAAGCAAAAGAAGGGCAAGGAACGAGAGTCCCATTATGACTGCAATTGTCCAAATCGTCTTTTTATTCATATTATTTGCTTGTAACTTACATTGACAGCGTTAAGCTACGCCCATGTAATACTTATATTTCTTTTAACTGAAAGCAAAGGTAATAAATTTCTTAAGCTATTAACAATGAAAAGTTAATTATCACCGCTTTATTTATTTACATTAACTATAATGCGCATTTATAATTAATATTTATCAACCTTAAAAGAAGAAACAGACTCAAATATTACCTTAAAAAGAACTTAAAAGAAGGTAAATTGAGCATAAGAGAGCAGGTTAAGCAAGTAATCTTGCAGATGTTTTTTAGCAAGCCCGCGAATGAAATAGGGAGAGAGGGTTTTCGTTTAACCTTATAAAGATAATTCCGTTAAAAAGCGACAACTGCGTTTTGGCATTGCGAAAGCGGCTGTTTTGAAACACAAAATCTACGCTTTTACCGTGCAAAACCTACGCTTTCGCAACGTAAAATTGAAATTATCATATCTCTTTAGAACTATCTTTATAAAAGCAAAACAAATTTCAATACTTTCCTTTAAATAAATAAGAAAAATAAAATTATCCTCACCACATTGCTACAAGGACTATAATTGTCAGCTTATCAACTCTTATAAATAAATTCATTTCTGCACAATTTCCTGATTTTATTTGTGCATTTAAGAAATATTGTTTATATTTGCACTGAATTTTAAAATAACAGTGTGTGCCACAAAAAAATAACTTAGAAATGTATAATTCTTTTTTATTTAATAACAGCATAGACGAGTTGCAAGAATACAAAGATTTTCATGCAACTTTTAACTCATTATATTTGGTTAACTCAAATATTTTGCTAACACACACACACACACACACACACACACACACACACACACACACACAGGCGCACCGTCGCTAAACTCTTATATTTATATTTTAATGTACGCGCGCGAGGAAACTCGCGCACAATCCGACAAGCACAGGATTTCTTGGGAAGTCCTGTGCTTGTCGGATTGTTATCTCAAGAAGAATAAAAAGAAAAAATAACAACGAGTAAGCATAAATTATCCATAAATAAAATCAGATGAAATGAAAGAAAGTCAAGTATTAAAAAGGGCTTATATAAAGCCTAAAACAGGGATTGTAATTGTAAGGACGAACTGCCACCTGCTCGATGCTTCCGTTCCGGGTGGACACCATTCCGCTCCCGACGATGAAGTACTGAACGCTAAAAAGACAGGCTTTTTTGACGACGACTTGTTCACAGACAAGAAGGTGTGGGAAGATTAGAAATTTATTTAAAACAAGAAAACAGAAAGAAAATGAAAAATTATCATTCATTAGTTTTATCCGCGATTGCCTTGCTCGCATTTGTCGGATGCTCGAATAACGATACTGTACAAGACGAAAATGCTCAGAAAAGCGAGGATTTAACGGGATTGACGGAGTTTGCCGTCAAAGAAACAGCTACTCCTACCGCCACCCGAACAATGGGTATTTACAGCGGTTCAGGCATAGACTTCTATTGGACAGCGGGCGACAAGCTGTGGATAAACAATACGGCAGTTACGCCAGCTTTGATACAAAGCTCGAAAGACAACATCACGGGCAAGAGCGCGACAGCCAAGTTCTATTTTACCGGTACATACACTGCCCCGAGTTACCAAGTCCGCTATACGGGTAACGGCAACACGGTGGGCGACAAAGTAACAATAAAGTCTGTACAAAACCAAGCAGCCCCCAATGATGGCTCTCACATTGGTACAGACGGCGACTGCGGTACAGCTATAGCTACACAGAATGGTGCAAGATACGATTTCACACTCTCACATAAAGCATCGTACTTAACGTTTACCCCTTATTACAGTCACGGCTTCGCTCCCGAAGTCAAGGTTACACAAATCAAGGTAACAGCTGACCAGTCCATAGCTGGAACATACGATTTCGACGATGCAGGAATTAAAACAAGCAGTGTCGTTTCTTCTTCCAAGAGCATCATACTCACGCTCAATGGTGGTGGCGATAACGGATTTGAGATACCGTCGGCAGAAGACTATACAAAGAATGCCGCCATTATGGTACTTGCTCCCGGAACTTACACCAACTTCACGGTGGAATATACTCTTTACGACCAAATTACCAAGATTCGCGGAACTGTTTCCAAGAGATACGGTACATTGAACTTCAACGAAGGGAAGAACAAAAAGGTGGCAGCAAACTTAGATGTCATAAACCGTGGCGATAAACTTTATATGTGGGATGCACAACAAGATTACTGGTATGGATACGAAAGCGAGCAACCACTTATCAACGAAAATGCAGGCACCCACTATCCAAAGAGCAAGACGACCGACCCTATGCGTTGGTATAACGATGTCAATGCTCCCTATAACTCATCTGTTACTGCCACAGGCAATGCTTCCAAATGTCCTAATGCCAATGAAATGGCGTGGTATGTTCTCGAAGGAGACCCACACTGGAGGGGGACAGACTTTTCTCGTTTGCCAAGCATCTATGGATAGGTGGCATGTGGTTTAAAAAGAAAGCTATTATCAAATCGGCAAACAATTTGAGCGATGAAGACATGAAAAATAAGTGTAAGAATATAGATTATCGCTCGTATCGTCCAAGTGACAAAAATTGGGCTCTTAAAAATGAAACGATAGCAATAGGTGCTCCAACCAATATGAACCATTACTTCTTCCTGCCCGCCATCGGTTATTTTTATAATGGCAAGTTCTATTCAGGTAGTAAAATTCCAGGTAATCAAAATGGTCGATACGGCGATTATTGGACTGCTTCAGCTTCCAATATCGACAACGATAATCGTAATGCTTTCAACTTGGCATTTAGAGAGAATGTCGCCGGTATATACATAAGTATTCGTGACAAAGGTGCTATGACAGTTCCTTTTGAGTAAGTTGCAAGAGAGCTTTGCTCTTTGTAATGAAACTTGGGCACAACATTTAACCAAGCCTCACCAATCAGTACGGTGAGGCTTGGCGTTTTATTTTTATGGACATTACCTTTCTCCGGTGTCAGTAATACGATAAATTACGTCTTGAATTTGCATTGCGTTATTAATGCTGAAAGCCTTGCAATAAAAGCAAAAGGCGTCCGCACTTGTGGGTGCAGACGCCTTTTTAGTAATGAATAATGTCTTTATTTGCCGGTTCAACAACTGTTTCTTATCCGAAATCGTCGAAGCGAATGGCGTCTTTCTCTACGCCAAGGCTGTCCAAATAGTCGGTAACGGTCTTGATAAGCATAGGAGGTCCGCAGAGATAATACTCGCAATCTTCCGGTGCTTCGTGGTCTTTCAGATAGGTTTCGCAAATACAGTTCACGGCAAAACCTTGATAGTATTTCACGCCTTCTGCATCTGCTACCGGGTCGGGACGGTCGAGCGACAGGTGCATGTGGAAGTTGGGATATTCCTTTTCAAGCTCCCAGAAGTCTTCAAGGAAGAAGGCTTCGCTCAACGAACGAGCACCATAGAAGAAGTGCATCTCACGGTCGCGGGTGTGCAACGTCTTCAACATGTGCATTATCTGGCTGCGCAATGGTGCCATGCCGGCACCGCCACCAATCCATATCATTTCCTTGCCCGATGTGTAGTTAGGCGCAAACTCGCCGTAAGGTCCGCTCATCATAACCTTGTCGCCGGGTTTCAGCGTGAAGATATACGACGAACCGATACCTGCCGGTACATTTTGAAAACCTACTTGTGGGCGTGGCAGGAACGGCGGCGTAGCAATACGCACCGTGAGCGTAATAATGTCGCCTTCGGCAGGATAGTTTGCCATTGAGTAAGCCCGCACGGTATCTTCGGGGTTAGTGGCTTTCAGAGAAAACATATTGAAGTTTTCCCATGTTGGAAGGTATTCCTTACCGATAAATTCCTTGTCGAAGTCCTTGTCGTAGTCGATGCAGTCGTACTTCGGAATGCGTATCTGTGCGTACGAACCCGGCACGAAGTCCATGTGTTCGCCCGGAGGAAGTGCCACCTTAAATTCCTTGATGAACGACGAAACATTCTTGTTGGAAATAACGGTGCATTCCCATTCCTTAACGCCCAATATGGATTCAGAAACTTTTATAGAGAGGTCGCCCTTCACTTTCGCCTGACAGCCGAGACGCCAGTGTTCTTTTATCTCTTTGCGAGAGAAGTGTGGGCGTTCCGAATCGAGGATTTCGCCACCGCCTTCGAGCACCTGACACCTGCACTGTCCGCAGCTTCCCTTACCTCCACACGCAGAAGCCAAGTGGACGCCGTTCTCGTTGAGTGTTGCCAAGATGGTGGTGCCCTGTTCTACTTCTAATTCTTTATCGCCATTGATAGTTATCGTAACCTTTCCGCTTGGACTGAGATATTTTTTTGCAACAAGAAGAAGAACAACCAAAAGAAGGATTGTAACTAAGAAAACAGCAATGCTGTATAATATAAACTCTGCCATTTTTGATATTAAATTTTAAGTCCTGAGAAGCACATCATAGCCAAAGCCATGAGTCCTACGGTGATAAAAGTGATGCCAAGACCCTGCAAAGGCTTGGGAACATCGGAATATTCCATTTTCTCGCGTATAGCACCCATCAGCACAATGGCAAAGAGCCAGCCGATACCGGAGCCGAGTCCGTAGATGAGAGCGTCCCAAACAGAACCGATGTACTGAGAACTTGAGGGGTCGAGCCCGATGCGCTGCTGCATGAAAAGGCTGGCACCCATGATGGCACAGTTTACGGCGATGAGCGGAAGGAAGATACCTAACGCCCCATAGAGCGACGGCGAGTATTTCTCGACAGCCATTTCCACCAACTGAACAATGCCGGCAATAACGGCAATGAAGAGAATGAAACTGAGATAAGAAAGGTCTACGCCTTCTATCAAGCAGTCGGGACCGAGCACTTTTGTTTGCAAAAGGTAGTTTACAGGCACGGTAACAACCAGCACGAAGGTAACGGCAGCACCGAGTCCGAACGATGTCTTAACGTTTTTAGATACGGCTAAGAACGAACACATTCCAAGGAAGAATGCGAATATCATATTGTCCACGAAGATGGACCTGAAGAATAGACTTAATAAATGTTCCATAATTATTTTTCTTCTTCTTTATAGAAATATGCACGATGAACCCATATAACGCAGCCAACAAGTATCAATGCCATGGCAGGCATTGCCATCATACCGTTGTCTACATAGCCCATATCGTAGAAACTCTGCGGAATAACCTTGAAGCCAAACAGGGTGCCACGACCAAAGAACTCGCGAAAACCACCTACCAACACAAGGATAAGCGCATAGCCCAAACCGTTTCCGATACCGTCGAGGAAACTTGGCCAAGGCTTGTTCGTCATGGCAAAGGCTTCCAAACGTCCCATAAGAATACAGTTTGTAATAATCAAACCCACGTAAACCGACAGCTGGACGCTTACATCGTAGGCATAAGCCTTCAATATCTGACTGACAATGGTTACAAGAGCAGCCACAACAACAAGCTGCACGATGATGCGAATGCGGTTGGGAATGGTTTTACGAATAATGGAAACTATCACATTCGAGAAGGCTGTAATAATGGTTACCGCCAGTCCCATGACGATAGAAGGTTTCAGCTGCGAGGTAACAGCCAAAGCCGAACAGATGCCTAACACCTGTATCAGTACAGGATTGTCAAGATTCAGTGGGTTAATGAAAACCTCTCTATTTTGTTTTGAGAACAAACTCATAATCTTTCTGTTTTGTATTAATTTATTTCTCAATGTTACTTTGCAGTGAGGAACTTAACATAAGGTGCAAGTCCGCCTTTCTCGTTGTGGAACATTTCGGTAACACCGTTGCTTGTCAGGGTAGCTCCCGTAACAGCGTCCACCTGACTTTCAGGCTTTTCCACCTTCTTTGTTACGCTGAAAACAATTTGTTTTTTCTGTGCATCGAAGATGTTCTTGCCCTTGAATTTGTCTTGCCATTCCTTGCTATCCTTGATTTCTGCACCCAGTCCGGCAGTCTCGCTTTCATGGTTGAAGTACACGCCAAAGATAGTTGCCTTGTCTTCGTTCAAAGCTATGAAACCGTTGATAGGTCCCCAAAGTCCGTTTCCATAAACAGGAATAACATACTTATCCTTGCCGTCTACCTTGCAACGGAACAATGCCAGCTTGCCTTCCTTGGCGTCTTTGCTGTTCAACTTGAAACCTGCCTTTACGCCACCTTGCTGACCCTGTTCCACGGTTTCGCCGTTTTCGTTGATAATATCGTCGGCAACAATGATTTCCTTCCACAGCTTTTGCGCTGCTTCGTTGGTCATATCGCGGTTTTGGTTGAGTGCAAAGAGTATCTGCTTTTGGTGGTCTATCTGCACATTAACGTCTTGTGCAGGTTTCAATGCTTGGAAAACAAAGGCAAGCAAGAAAGCCACAACGACCACAAGAACAGCAGAATAGATAATTGTATATGAATTGCTATTTGTCTTCATCTGTTTCTTTCCTCCTTACATTTTAGCACGCTTAGCACGCTTGTTGATATTAGACTGAACCACACAGTAGTCGATTAACGGTGCGCACATGTTACCAAAGAGTATGGCAAGCATCATTCCTTCGGGATAACCGGGGTTCAACACACGAATAATGACAGCCATTGCACCGACAATTAAACCGTAAATCCACTTTCCGCACTCTGTTCTCGCAGAGGTAACAGGGTCGGTTGCCATAAAGACAGCACCGAAACAGAAGCCACCCAACACGATGTGCTCGTACCATTGCAGCGGACTTGCACCCATGGAATGGAAGAGTATCGCCATACCGGCACCGCCTACGAAGACGCTAAGCATGGTTTTCCAGCCGGCAATGTTCGTCCAAAGCAGAATGATTGCTCCGATTGCAATGGCGATAACCGACGTTTCGCCCACCGAACCGGGAATTAAACCCAAAATCATATCGTTCAACGATGCGTTCACAGCTGCGCCTTGAGCAATTTCGCCCAATGGAGTTGCCATTGTGAAACCGTCAGGCAACGTGTAGCCAAGCCCGAAAATCTGTTCGGTAGATGTCCATATCGTGTCGCCCGTCATACTTCCCGGATAAGAGAAAAATAGGAAAGCACGTGCAGCCAGTGCCACGTTGAAGGTGTTCATACCTGTTCCGCCAAAGATTTCCTTTGTGAAAATCACGGCAAAAGCTACGGCTAATGCCAGCATCCACAGCGGCAGCGTAATGGGAATGATAAGCGGAATGAGGATACCACTTACCAAAAAGCCTTCCTGAATTTCCTCGTCTTTCCACTGCGCCCAAGCAAATTCGATACCGAGACCCACTATGTAAGACACCAAGATTTTAGGCAACAGCATCAAAGCACCGTACAGGAACATTCCCATACAGGTTGCTTCGCCCAATTTTCCGGCAGCTAAAGCATTCTGATAACCAATGTTGTACATACCGAACAGCATTGCAGGTATCAGCGCAATCACCACCATGCTCATTATTCGTTTTGAATCGATGGCATCGTGAATAGACGTTCCGCTCTTCGATGTCTCGTGTGGGACATACAGGAAAGTGTCCATACCATCGTAAATACTCTTGAAAGCGTGCAACTTTCCACCTTTCTCAAATTGTGGACGCAGCTTATCAAGATAATTTCTTAAGCTCATATTGTATCACTTAAAGTTGTTAATTCTCTATTATAATATAAGGTGTACTTACTCGTTCTCTTTTCGCAGCGTGTTCAAACCCTCGCGCACAATCTGCTGCAATGGTTGCTTTGAACTGTCTACGAACTCTGCCAAGGCAAAATCCTCGGGACTTACTTCGTAAATGCCAGCTGTTCCTGCTTGTCAATATTGCCCGTGATGATGGCTTTTATAAGGTACTCGCCGTATATATCCATCGGTAATACCGAGTCGTATTCGCCACTCATGATGATATTGCGCTTTCCTCCTTTGATGCGAGCATCGAGGTCGTATTCTTTTTTCTTACCGAAGAGCCAGCTGAAATAACTTCTTGACGTAGAAAAATCGTTCAGGCGTGGCATTATCCAGCCTGCCATTTCGTCTACATCGTCGCCTTCCGGCATTGCCACGACTTCGGAAATGTGTGCACCGAGAAAGCTATTATCGTCTGCAATCGTTCCTGTCAGTGGGTTTCCGTTCAATATACGCACGTGTTCGGTGGTTGTCAGTCTGCCGGCAACAATGTCTTTTATGGGTGTTCCTACCAATGCTTTCACGTATGCAGGCTCTTTTATCTTGCTGCCCGCTACGGCAACAACACGTGTCAGGTCTACTTTACCTGTCTGAAAGAGTCGTCCAAAGAAGATAACAGCAGTTGGGTCTACCGTCCAAACCACCTCTCCCTTGTTCACAGGTGATAGATGATTGACTTGCACACCTACGTTTCCTGCCGGACAAGGTCCGTCAAAAACAGTCAGCTCAACATTCTTTGCTTCTACAAGAGCCTTGCTGTTTTGCCGTACACCAATAGATAAATAAACTTTTGCAATCTTCGACAGTGCGGTTAATCCTGTCCGGAAGGCTTCCTCCTGTCCTTCAAGTTCATACTCAAAGTCGCCTTGTAATGGTTTGTCTCTTAATGCCGAAACGAATATTGCCTTTGGTTCGGTGTCGGGAGTGGTAGACACTGCATAGGGCAACTGGTTGATATATCCGAACAATCCTGCTTCCAACAGAGCCTTCTTCACCCCTTCGCCATCAAGCGTCTGTATGTCTTTCACGCCGAAATCGGCAAATGTTTGCTCGTTGTCAGCCTCTATACTAACGTACAAAATCTTTCTGCGGTCACCTCTTTCTATTGATTTTACGACACCGCTGACAGGAGAAGCAAACCTTACTTCCTCAGAAATCTTGTTCACGAAAAGCGTTTCGCCCGCTTTGACATGGTCGCCTACCTTCACTGTCATTTTGGGTGTAACCCCTACAAAATCACCGGGCACTACTGCATACAGCTTCGACAATTCCAATGGCATTGTTTTTTTTTCAGCACGCCCTTTGAGTTTTATATCCAAACCCTTACGCAACCTTATTTGTTCTGTCATAATATAAATGAATGAAATCTTCGCTAATTCAGTGTGCAAATATAGTAAATTTTAGGCACTTTAGAAACTTTTTGTATCATTAATTTTACTATACAATGGAAAAATTGTAGTTTTGCACTTGCTTTGAAGAAACTGAGGACTTTTATTCGTTGGAGCGTATGGACCGCAATCGGGCTATACTTGCTTATAATTATATTGTTACACCTGCCTTCCGTACAGCATTTCGTGGGTACGCAGGTAGCGAATGCACTCACCGAGAAACTTGGAACAAAGGTTCAGGTGGGACGCATTGACCTTGGATTTTTAAACCATTTCATTGTAGACGGATTGGTTGTAAACGACCAAAAAGGCAAGCAAATGGCAAAAGCGTCGCGCATTGCCACCAAAATAGACTTATGGACGCTCATCAGCGAGGGCAAAGTGCGCATATCGTCGGCGCAGGTTTTCGGTCTGAATGCACAGCTCTATCGCACCTCACCAAGCGAAAAGCCCAATTTCCAATTCGTCATCGACTCGTTGGCATCGCGCGATACAACGCACCACACTCCTTTAGACATTCGCATTCAAAGCCTTATTATCCGCCACAGCAATGTGCGCTACGACCTTCTTTCCGCGCCTATCACGCGCAACAGGCTGAACCTTAACCACCTCAACGTTAAGAATATATCGGGGCACATCAACTTAAACACCCTCACCGACAACCGTATCGACGCCACCATTCGCAACCTTTCGTTTGCAGAAACTTCAGGGTTGGACGTGCGCAAACTGCACCTACGCCTGAAAACGGACAAGCAACAGGCGGAAATAAACGACTTGCTCGTCCGACTTCCACAGTCGAAAATCAACATACCTTTATATATAATGCGCTTCGGCGACAAGGCGGCAACGCCCGATTTCGGCACTGCCCACCACCAACTGCGCATAGAAAAATCGTATCTGACCCCTGCCGACATCGCCTGTCTGCTACCGTCTTTGAAAACTTTCAGCGACAAACTGTATCTCAACACCAACATTTCGGGAACGACTGACAAACTGAAACTGAACACGCTTGCACTGCGCTACGGCAAAGGCGACATCGTTGCGAACCTCAAAGGCTCGCTCGCACGCCTTACCACACAGCCTGCTTGGAACATCAACGCACATACCGTCCAACTGAAAAACAGCCTTATCCGGCAGATGAACAAGGCATTCCGACTGAACCTGCCTGCCGAAATTCTGCGCTTGGGCGACCTTCGTTTCAAAGGAAAGGTGCAAGGGGCGCACGGCAACCACCACGCAAAGGGCACACTTACCCTCGTGCATGGCAATGCCGACATAGACTTCTCGCTGCGTGGACGGAACATAAAAGCCGAACTGCACACGCAGCGTTTCGCCATTGGCAACATTCTTACATCTGCGCAACTCGGCACCATCGTTGCCGACCTCAAGGTGGAAGCCACCACCGACCTACGCTACATCTACGCCAAAGGCATCGTGCCACGCTTCGACTACAACGGCTACACCTACCGCAACATTGCCATAGACGGCAATTATACCAACGATATATTCAGCGGAAAAGCCTCGATTAACGACCCGAACGGCAAAATCGGTATCGACGGAACGGTGGGAAACATTCGTAAATTCCTCGAACAGAAAGGTAAAATAGCAATAAATGCCCGCATTGATGCCGACCGCCTGAACCTCCACAATATGCATATCACCGAAGCATTGGGCAACCGCACGCTATCGTTCCATGCGGTATTGGAAGGTAGCAGTGCGTCGATTGACGACCTTATCGGCAAACTCACGCTCGACAATTTTGCCATGCAAGAGGCAAACAACCGCAACATTGAGCTGAACCACTTGGAACTAAGCGCAACCAACAACCTCATGGGCAAGTCGATAGAACTGCAATCCGACTTCGGCACAGCTTCCATTTCGGGACGCTTCAACTACTCTACGCTCGTGCAAAGCGTAAAGAACGTGGTGGGTGCCTACCTCCCTGCCCTTGTGGGAGCACCACAGCGATGGGGTAAAAGCGCAAGCAAAAATGCGTTCCACATATCAGCCAACATCACGAACACACAGCTTTTGCACGATTTGACGAACATTAAAATCGGCATTACGCCCCATATCCGACTTATGGGCAATGTGGACGAAGCCCGCAACACGCTGTCGCTCAACATTGCTGCACCACAAGCAGAGTATGCCGCTACCACTTCGAGAACCTCGAAGCAGACCTTTCCACGCCCAACCATACCTTAGACATCGCGCTGAAAGGCGAATGGGTGGACAAGACAGGCCGCCGCCTCGCGCTGCAAACCAACGGAACAGCCGCAAACAACGAAATCAGCACACTGTCATCGTTCAACGCTTTCGCACAGAAAACCTTCTTGGGACAAATCGATTGCACTGCGCAATTTGAACGACAGGGCAGCAAATTAGCTACCCACCTGCACTTTTCGCCCTCGAAAATACGCATCGACACCATCGAACTGCAGGTGCAACCGTCGGAACTTACCTATGCCCACAACAACTTGGACATAAAGCACTTCGAGCTATCGAACAAGGAACAGCACATTATCGTGAACGGACAGACAACCGGAAACGCTTCCGATTCGCTCATTGTGCAGCTCAAGGACATCGACGTGCCTTACATCTTAGACCTCGTAAACTTCCACAGCGTATCGTTCGGCGGACTTGCTTCGGGCGAAGTGGTGCTGAAATCGGCATTCACCAATCCACAAGCGCATGCCAACCTTGTTGTAAGGCAGTTCCAATTTGAACGAGGCGATATGGGAACGCTCTATGCACAAGCCGGTTACAGCAACAACGAAGGACGCATAAACATCGACGCAAAGGCGATAGACGGCGACGCATCGACCGACATCGGCGGCTATATCGACTTGCGAAACAGTCGGATAAACCTGCCCATCTATGCCCACGACACGCGCCTGACCTTCCTGAAGCACTTCTGCGGGGCATTTATGGACGAGATTAAGTTGTACGGAAATGGCTGGATAAAGGTAGTAGGACCGCTCTCCGACGTAAATCTTGAGGGCGACATGTTGGCTTCCGGCTCTGTGCGCATTACGCCGTTGGGCACCACCTACACCGTGCAAGATGGTCGTGTGCTGCTCATTCCGAACGAAATCAGCCTCGACCGCATCGCCATTGCCGATGCCGAGGGGCACACGGGCATGATTACGGGCGGGCTACACCACCAAGCACTGCGCCGTCTGACGTTCGACATAGACGTGCAAACCAACAATCTGCTGGCATACAACTACCCACGCGAGGCATCATCGGGCACATTCTGGGGGCGTGTATATGGCACGGGCAAATGCGAAATCATCGGTCGAGAGAACGAAACGACGATGAACATAAACATGACACCGAACCGCAACTCGTACATAACCTACAATGCGGCAAAGAATACCATCGACGAAAACTCGTTCATTCGTTGGCGCGACATGACGCCCGACTCGCTGCAACCGGTGCTCCGACAAGATACGACGTGGCTGAAACGCAACGCCGAAGACCACTATAACAAGGAAATAGCAAGCGACCTGCACGTAAACTTCCTTATAAACACCACGCCCGACTTTACACTTGGTGTGCTGATGGACGAAACAACAGGCGACAATATCGAACTGAACGGTTCGGGCGTAATCCGCGCCACCTATTATAATAAGGGAGCATTCCAGCTCTTCGGCAACTACAACGTCAGTCGGGGCAGCTACAACCTTACCATTCAGAACATCATAAAACGACAATTCAACTTCAGCGATGGCTCGCTCATCGCCTTTGGCGGCGACCCCTTTGGTGCAGCACTGAAGCTGAAAGGTCGCTACACACTGAACTCCGTGCCTCTTTCCGACCTGCAAATGGGCAATTCGTTCCGCACCAGCAACACCAAGGTGGACTGTCTGCTCGACATCAACGGTACGCCTGAAAACCCCTCAATAGCCTTCGGACTCGACTTGCCCGAACTCTCTTCCGACGCAAAGCAAATGGTGCTGTCGGTATTGAACTCCGAGCAAGACCTCAACCAGCAGGTGTTATACCTCTTGGCGGTGGGCAGATTTTATCCGCAGACGGTAAACAACGCTGCCCCTCGCGAACCTAACCAGTCGGGGCAAGCCTCGCTCGTTATGCAGAGCATCTTGTCGGGAACGCTCTCACAGCAAATCAACACCGTGCTCTCGAACGTTATAAACGACAATCATTGGAACTTTGGCGCAAACATTGCCACCGGCAACGATGGGTTCAGCAATGCCGAATACGAAGGCATACTTTCGGGAAGTCTGCTCAACAACCGCCTGCTCATCAACGGTGAGTTCGGCTATCGCGACAACGTGGCTACCAACACGTCGGCATTCATCGGCGATTTCGACATCAAATACCTGTTCGTGCCGAACGGCAATATGGCACTGAACTTCTACAATCGTGCCAACGACCGCTACTTTACGCGCAACTCTCTGAACACGCAGGGTATCGGTATCATTATGAAGAAAGACTTCACCAACTTCAAGGAATTGTTCAAACGGAAAAAGAAAAAGAAATAACTGCCGCATTCCACATACGGAAACAAAATTGCCGAAATCATGAACGGTTTCGGCAGAATATCGCCCTTATTTTGTAAAGATAATTCTGTTAAAAAGTGATATAATCGGTTTGGCGTTGCGAAACCGTAGGTTTTGCGTTGTAAAACCTACGGTTTAACCGTGCAAAACCTACGGTTTTGGAACGCGAAACAATAGGTTTTGTAATACACTGACAGTAAGCAAGTTAAGCAAGATATACTCTTTCGAAAAATATTTACAGTCTTTCGCCTTCTTTTCGCCCATGAAATATAAATAAGGAATAGCGGTTTTGTGTAGCCGAAACTTAAAAAGTTGCGTAATTAAATTGCAGTCGTCGTAGAGCCTTTGGGGATATTTTAGTGTATCTTTTCCCTACTGAGCCATATCTACAACGTACTTTAAAAAGAGGAAGTGGTATAAAACAAAAATATCATAACCCCAAGGAGTTATGATATTTAATATTTTCTTAAAATCTCTGACACTGTTTTCAGAGTATTTAAAGCGGTGCGTACGAGACTCGAACTCGTGACCTCCTGCGTGACAGGCAGGCATTCTAACCAACTGAACTAACGCACCGGATTGCGTTGTTTCAAAATAGTAGTTGCGGTGCGTACGAGACTCGAACTCGTGACCTCCTGCGTGACAGGCAGGCATTCTAACCAACTGAACTAACGCACCAAATTGCGTGTGCTAACTACCATTTCTGTTTAGCGAGTGCAAAGATAGCTATTTTATTTATTATAGCCAAACAGAATGACGGTTTTTATAAAAAAAATTGCATTATATAAGCATCGTGGAACTCGTTGGTTTCAAAAAACCAATCTTTCAGACAAGCTTTTCTCCGAAAGCCGGCTGCTTCCAAGCATTTTAAAGACGCTTCGTTGTTTACGTCTACGTAAGCATAAATTTGGCGAAGATGAAGGTATTTCCGTGCATGTTCTATTATCTTCTGAATTGCAGCATAGGCATAGCCCTTGCCTCTGAACTCCTCCAAGATGATTATTCCTAACTCCGCACGCTGATGACGAGGGTCGAAATTCACCAAATCAAGTATGCCTATGTTTGTCTTGGTAGCGGTTTCAATGATTAATCTGACTTGGTTGTCGGCAAAAATATCGTTCTTTGCATTGGCTATATAGTCGCGAAGCACGTAACGACTATATGGAACGTTGGTGGCACTGACATTCCATAACCTTTCATCGTTTTCTATTTTATAAAGCAAGTCTAAGTCTTCAGGCTCCATTGCACGAAGTTGCACTTCACTCATTTCCATTATTTCAGAATTTCTTTTTCGGTTATTATGCAGTCTGCCCGCCTGTTGTATGTTCCGATATGTACATTATCTTGAGGTTGGGCGGCAAATATAGAAAGTACGTCGCCATACGAATAGGCGTCCATATCATAAACCACATAGTTTAAAGTTTTTGCTTCTATCAGCTCTTGCTTATCGAGATGCCCGTTCGGCAACGTTTCTTTATTGCCTATTACATATTTTGCTGCCACTCCCCTGCTCTTTGCTATTTCCTCGCAACGCTTTATATTATCTTCGTTTCCTATAAAGATGTAATTCGATTCTATCGCATGCGAATGAGAAATAAACCCTAAAAGCTTTTTGGATTTTCTACATAACATTTGCAACAGCGAAGTGGTTGCTTTCAAATAGATGGCAATCTTGATGGGGATACTTAGCAAAAAGCTCATTCCGCTATAATGTTTACGGAAGAAAATGAGCATTGCTGCATAAAAGACATGGACATATCGGAAACTCGAACGCTGCGTGCTTTCGCCTTTATAATGTAATATTATAGAAGGGAAAAACCAGTTTTCAAATCCTCCTTTCAAAATTCTGTAACTTAAATCAATATCTTCTCCATACATAAAGAATGCTTCGTCGAGCAATCCGACCTTATCTAATGCAGCACGACGCAACAGGCAGAAGGCTCCGCTAATGACCTCCATCTTTCCTGATTTGTCCCAAGGCATATTGCTCATGTAGTAGTGTCCGAACTTCGGGTGGTTGGGAAAGCGGTCGCATAGTCCCATCATTTTATAGAAAGACACCATGGGCGAGGGGAAGCCTCTACGACTTTCTTTTGCTTTTGAGCCACTTGTTGTAAGCATCGTAACGCCTAATCCTGCCGCATTTTCATGGTTATCCATAAAGTTTAAGGCATCAACTATAATGTTTTCGCTAATGAAGGTATCGGGGTTGAGCAGTAAAACATACTCGCTGCTGCTTTGTTTTATGGCAAGATTGTTTGCTCGGGCAAATCCTAAATTGTGCAAAGAAGAGATGCAGGTTACCCATGGAAAACGCTGTTCGATATATTCCACGGAGCCATCTTTAGAGTGATTGTCTACAACAATAACTTCGGCATCGACGTCCTGAATAGCTCGCTCAACACTCAGCAAACACTGTTCAAGGTAGTATTTAACATTATAATTGACAATTATAATACTTAATTTCATAGCTTTACTTCATTATTTTGGTCTGTTTTGTCCTTCCCAAAGTTCCTTTCGCTTTCACATCTGCCTTTTGTCGGATAGATAAAGAAGAGACTAATCGTCAAGATTAATGCTAAATAAAAGAACCCAACCTCTTCACCATATATATAATAGAAGAACATATTCAGTATGATGGGAATGCAAAGAAGGCAAATTCGCACACAAGCCCATAAGCGAAAACCTTTATACGACTGCGGATTGGTAATGCTTTTGCTAACTCGCGGAAACTTAAATAAATAAAGTGCAAGCGGTATTAACAGCAGTGCCAAAGGCTGCATGATGAACTGCACATACATAAGACTACCATCGCCGGACATACTACCCGGCAAAACAACATTCAATTCATATACGGCAACAATGCCGATTAATATGAATAAGAAAAATCCCAATAATGTTAAAAGCCTTTTTCGTGTTTGTTCCATAGTGTCTTTAACCTTCTATCACGGTTCTGTTCAATATGCTTCGTCCCAATGTAACTTCATCGGTATATTCCAGTTCGTCGCCAACCGATATGCCACGGGCTATCACCGTCAGCTTTACATCGATACCCTTCAGCTTGCGCGATATATAAAAGTTTGTTGTATCGCCCTCCATTGTGCTGGCTAAAGCAAGAATAACCTCATTGATTTTACCCGTTTTCACTCGTTCTACAAGCGATTCTATTTCCAAATCGTTCGGTCCGATGCCATCTATCGGTGAGATTATTCCGCCCAACACATGGTATAAGCCATTATATTGCTGCGTATTCTCGATGGCAAGAACATCTTGCACATTCTCTACAACACACAACGTTGAACCGTCCCTGTGTGGGTTTGCACAAATGGAACACGTGTCGGTGTCGGAAATATTGTGGCAAATACGGCAGTATTTTATATCGTGCCGCATTGTAGAAACAGCCTCCGTGAAGCCATCTACATCATCTTCAGATTGGCGTAATAGATGCAAAACAAACCGCAGAGCAGTCTTTCGACCTACTCCCGGCAGCTTAGAAAATTCTCCAACAGCCTTTTCAAGCAGTTGAGAAGGAAATTGTTGCATACTGATTGAAACGGGTTATACTGGCTTAATCGTCGAAGAGATATATACCAAGACCAAGTTTGAAACCTATTGTAGAATACTTAGTATCCTTAAACGATTGGTCGTAATAAATTGCCGGTTCTATTGTTACGGAACGATTTATAAAGAAAGCATAGCCAACTTCAGCCCCCAACAACATATCGTTATAGCTATGATTGGCATGCAGGAACTTACAGCCGGCACCCAAGTACAAGCCATTCTGAGTAATATAATAGCGTGCACCGGCACCAATAACGATATGGTCTGCCACAGCCTCCGAGCCATTATGCTCGGCACTTACGCTTGCCAACAACATAATATCGTCCCATGGCAAATAACCAGCTTTTGCTTCAAGTCCGAAATTGAACTTATCGTGCCCATTATAGTGCAAATCAAGACCTGTCAGAGAAGCTCCGATGTAGCCTTTGCCCTCTTGAAACTGCGCATGAATACCCAATGACAATGTTAATCCTAATAAAAGGAGTGATAATTTCTTCATCATATAATACTGTTATTGTAAAATCTATTTATTGCTAAATTCCATTGACAAAGGTAGTAGAATTATTTGAATTACAAAAATTATTGCCTATCTTTGTGCCTGATTTGCAAATAAGTCCTTCACTTTTTGCTTGTAAATATGCTTAAAACGTATGAATAAAAAGATAATAACACTGATATTACTAAGCTGTTTCATAATAAATTGCTTTGCACAAACGAACGAAATATTTATAAATTGGGATACAAAACCTTTCAAAAAGCGTGAAACCCGTGCTGTTTGGCTGACGACTTTAAACAACCTTGATTGGCCAACGACATTTGCAAACTCGGCAGAAGGCATTGAAAGACAAAAGCAGGAACTCATTGATATTTTAGATAAATATGTTGCGGCAAACATCAATACCGTTCTGTTGCAAACGCGTGTGCGTGCAGCCACTATCTATCCGTCCGTCATAGAGCCTTGGGACAAATGCTTAACGGGCAGAGAAAACGGAAATCCGAACTACGACCCGTTGGCGTTTGCCGTTGAAGAATGTCATAAACGTGGGTTGGAAATACACGCATGGATTGCCGCAATGCCTGTCGGAGCTGCTAAATCGTTAGGTTGCAGACTGATGAAACAAAAAGGATTCAGCATCAGAAGTTTCGCAACAGGTGCTTACGTAAACCCTGAAGACCCTAAGATTGCAGGGTATTTGGGCGAAATCTGTGCAGAAATAACCCGAAACTACGATATTGACGGTATCAATTTAGATTATATAAGGTATCCTGACGGTTGGCCATACCCGACGTACAGGAACGGCGACACACCGGAAGCACGCCGGGAAAACATTACCAACATTGTCAGGGAAATACATTACAGGGTGAAGAAACTTAAGCCTTGGGTAAAGATTTCTTGTTCGCCTATTGGCAAATACGATGACTTAAACAGATATTCATCGAAAAACTATAATGCCAAAAATCGTGTTTCGCAAGATGCGCAACTATGGGTAAAGACGCGAATAATGGACCAGCTCTACCCGATGCAATATTGGCGGGGCGACAATTATTACCCTTTCAGTGCCGATTGGGTGGAAAATTCCAACGGACATGATATAATTTCAGGACTTGGAACATACTTTCTTGACCCGCGAGAGGGCAATTGGGGACTCGAAGAACTTACCCGCCAGATGCATGTCAGCCGATGGTTGGGAATGGGACATGCGCATTTCCGTTCTAAATTCTTGTTGGACAACCGACAAGGTGTATATAACTTCGAGAAACGTTTTAATGCTGTGCCGGCACTTACGCCTGCCCTGACATGGATAAGCAGCAGAAAACCGAAAGCCCCTACCTACGTTCAGGGCAACTCCGTAGTAACATTGATAGGTGCACAAGGCGCAAAAACGATACGTTGGAAAGGAAATTCACCTTATTATAATATATATATGAGCAGCAGCCACCCCGTAGACGTGAAAGACCCCCGCAATCTTGTTATGGCAAGATTTCAAGGAACGTCGTTCGTACATCAGGGGGCAAAACATCAACAACATTATGCCATTACGGCAATGGACAGGTACGGCAACGAAAGCGATGCGCTGCAAAGTGTATTCGAGAAAGAAGATTTTGAGAGCAGACTACTTACAAATGACGGTGAAACAATTGCCCTTCCGGAAGATTTGAACGCAATGGATATAGACTATTTCACCGTTGAAACGATGCAGGGCAATACGATTATGAAGATTTACTACGTTGCTTCGCATCACGACACCTTAAATATTTATAGTCTTAAAAATGGCACTTACCGACTTCGCGCCCATTCGGCGAAACGAAAAGTGAGCCATAAAGTCGGTTATTTCTTTATCAAACGATAAGATAAAAAACAGTTCAAGCACTTTCCACCAATGCAATAAAGGTTTGCAACAACCTTTTATTTACGGTAAAAAGTGCTTGAATTGTTATTTATAAGTGGTTTATTCTTCAACCGGTTCCGAATATTCTCCCACTGCAAAGTCGTTGATTGGGAGCGGGCGATCGATTACGGCGTTGTAAGAAATGATACTTACACTTCGAGCCAAACCCAATGCTTGGAGCTTGTCGTGGATAATGTTTAAAAGATGATGATTGTTTTGAGCATAGACTTTGATAAACAAATCGTACTCGCCCGTTGTGAAATGACATTCCACAACTTCCGGGATTTTCTTCAAAGCCTCTACCACTTCATCAAAATTCTCGGGGTTCTTTAAGTTCAATCCCATAAAAGCACAGGTTTCATAGCCTATCTTTTCAGGGTCGATAATAAATTGTGAACCTTTGAGAATACCCAAGTTTGTTAGTTTCTGAATTCTCTGGTGAATTGCCGCACCACTTACCTTACATTCGCGTGCTACTTCCAAAAATGGAATACGTGCATCTTCTGCAATAAGGCGAAGAATTTTTTTGTCTAATTGATCTAAACTTCTATGTGCCATTTATCTTAATAAAATTTGCGACAAAGGTACAATAAACTTCTCAACCTACCAATTATTTTTTCATAACAAGTTATAATTCGCAACTTTAAGGCTGAAAAATCGTGCCTTTTAGGTCTTGCTATGGAACGATTTAAAAATTAATGAAGACAATTTACTTGAGAGATGGGAACGGATAATAAGACCGTAAATATATTTCACAGAGGTATCTATCGTATAACCATCTCATCATCAGTGCATTATAAGACCTATTGTTTTGCATTCCGAAAGCGTAGTTTTTGCATGGTAAAAGCGGTTGTTTTGCATTGCAGAACCTACGCTTTCGCAACGCCAAAGCGCAGTTATTACTTTTTAACGGAGTTATTTTTACAATACCAAAGGTATTTCCAAGAATTTGCTTTCGGAAAGAATGGGAAAGCCAACAGCTTCTATCAACATCGACAGCCCCCACTCTCTCCTGTCTGTTATCGTTTTGCGCGCTTTACTTTACCCTCGCTTCCAACAATACAACGTTCTCTACATGGGGCGTATGTGGGAACATATCGACAGGCTGAACAGCCACAACCCGATAGTCTTTGTCTAAAAGTGCCAAGTCGCGGGCTTGTGTTGCGGGGTTGCAACTTACATAAACAATCCGTTGCGGGTGCGCGCCCAAAATCACATTCACCACATCGGCGTGCATACCGGCACGAGGTGGGTCGGTAATGATAACGTCGGGGCGTCCATGTTGCTTCACGAAGTCCTCGGTCAAGATGTCTTTCATATCGCCCGCATAGAACAATGTGTTTTCTATTTTGTTTATCTCCGAGTTTATTTTTGCATCTTCTATCGCTTCGGGCACATATTCTATACCGATTACTTTCTTCGCCCTTTTAGCCACAAAGTTCGCAATGGTTCCCGTACCGGTGTATAAGTCGTAAACCAATTCGCTGCCCGTAAGGTTGGCAAATTCGCGTGCCACACTATATAAATGGTAGGCTTGGTCGGTATTGGTTTGATAAAAGCTCTTTGCCCCCACCTTGAAACGAAGGTCTTCCATCAGTTCAAATATATGGTCGTTGCCTTTAAATACGGTCAATTCCAAATCGTTGAACGTGTCGTTGCCCTTTTGGTTGTCTACATATAATAATGAAGTGATTTCCTGAAACTCATCGGCTATGAACTGCATCAAGCCCATTGCGCGTTCTTCGTCGCCTGCTTCATCGTAATGAAATTGGACAAGCAGCATCCATTCGCCGGTATTCGAGTTTCGCACCATAATGTCGCGCAACAAGCCGTGCTGCTCTCTAATGTCGAAAAAGGTAAGGTTATGCTCCAAAGCATAATTGTAAATAGCATTTCTCACCTTATTACAATAGTCGTCCATCAGCACGCATTTCTCGATAGGATAAATCTTGTCGAATGCGCCCGTTATGTGGAAACCTATTGCACCCTGCGCCAAACCTACGCCTTCGGGCAATGCTTCTAACTCTTCCTTGGTGTACCAACGTTTGTTGGAACAAGCAAATTCCAACTTATTGCGATATTCTTCTGTTTTTTCGGAGCCTAAAATAGGCGAAATATCGGGTAGTTCAACCTTGCCTATTCGTGTCAGCTGGTCGATAACCTGCTGTTGTTTGGCAGCTAATTGTTCTTTATAAGGAAGGTTTTGCCACTTGCAACCTCCGCAAACGCCGAAGTGTTCGCATTTAGGGGCAATGCGAATAGGACTTGGTTGTATCATTCTCACCACCGTAGCTTCGCAATAGCTATTACGCTTCTTGCGCACCTGAAGGTCTACAACATCGCCCGGCACTACAAACGGAACGAACACAACCATATCGTTTACGTGTGCAACACACTTTCCTTCTGCTGCAACAGCTTCTATTTCAATGTTTTCTAATATAGGTAACGGTTTCCTTTTCCTGCTCATTTTCTTATATTTGCTGCAAAGTTAGTTATTTTTTTTGGTTTGCATGGCAGCCTTGCACTAAAACTGCTGATGCGGGTCTACTATTCCGAACAATGCTACTCGTGAACAAAAGCAGTCAAGGATGCTAATGAACGATTGGGGATTAAACCCCAATCGGTTCTTCCTTAAAGTACCTTATATAAACAATATACTTGCTTAATTCTTATATCGAACCGTACGTTCAATAAGATTTTACGATGAAAAATTTAAGAATTGTTTTTACTTTCTATCAAATTTTATTATCTTTGCTGCTCGAAACAATAAACTCAATATAGTAGTTAAAAGATATTTATGAAAAAGTTCTTCACATTGGCAGTAATGGCGTTAGCAATTTCTAATACATCTGCACAAACGGCAAAGTGGGTAAACAATGTAAGGCTATCGGGCTTTGGCATTGCACAGTATCAATTCACAGACCAAGACAACGCAAAGGCAAATTCGTTTAACTTGCGTTTAGGTCGTGTTTCGCTCGATGGTAAATTCTTTGATGATTGGGCTTGGAAAGCACAAATTCAGTTTAATGGCAATACGTCTGTTTTAGGTTCGTCGCCACGCGTGGTCGATTTGTTCACCGAATGGCAAAAATACACCTTCTTCCGTGTAAAGGTCGGGCAGTTCAAAAATCCGTTTACGTTTGAAAATCCAATACACCCCATCACGTTAGGATTTATGGGCAATTCGCAAGTAATTAGTAAATTAGCCGGTTTTTCCGACCGTGCAGGAGCGCACAGCTCTAACGGACGCGACATAGGAGTACAAATTCAGGGCGACTTCCTTAAAAATGCTTCCGGCAGAAACTTGCTGCACTATCAGGTTGGTGTGTTTAACGGACAAGGCATTAACGTGAAAGATGTGGACGAACAAAAGAATATTATCGGCGGTGTCTGGGTTATGCCGGTGGCAGGTATGCGCATTGGTTGGTTCGGTTGGACAGGTTCGTATGCCCGTAAAGGCACATGGTCGATGAAAACGGTGTAACACAAAATGGAGTTCGCAAGTTGCAGCAACGTCGCTATGCCATTTCTGCAGAATACGTGGCAAACGGTTGGACTTTCCGTTCGGAGTACGCGCACTCTACAGGCGAGGCTTTTGCAAAATCGCTTGTAAACACAAATGATGCGGCTGCGAAAGACTGTACGCTCAGCAGCAATGGTAACAAAGCGCAAGGTGTTTATGCGCTCGTTATGGCACCTATCATTAAGAAAAAGCTCTATGCGAAAGCACGTTACGATATGTACCAACCTTCAAAGGGCGCAGAGAAGCAACGCACTTTGTACGAAATAGGTTTTAACTACGAAATAAATTATAACGTGCGACTTTCAAGCGAATATGCCCACGTTCACGACCGTAGTTTGGCGAAACCGGACTATTCGTTGGTAGACGTACAATTGAGCTTTAAGTTTTAAAAACATTCGCAAGAAGACAACGTACACGAAGAAAACATTGCCTTCAGATGTTTTCTTCGTGTAGTATATTTTATCTGAAAACAGCAAGAAAACACACTCTTCGAGGAACGGGAAAAGAGCGAAAAGAAGGCAATAAATGTGTAAATATTTTTCGCAAGCGTAGCTATCGCGCAACTATCTCGCTATCAGCGCATTGCAAAACCTATTGTTTCGCGTTCCAAAACCGTAGGTTTTGCACGGTTAAACCGTAGGTTTTGCATCGTAAAACCTACGGTTTCGCAACACCAAACCGATTATATCACTTTTTAACAGAATTATCTTTACAATATTAAACCTAAAAACGTTCACCGCTTCATCAGCGGATTTGCCAAAAACCATCTGCGATACTTGTCTGCTTAACCTGCTTTCTGATGCCGAACTCACGCTATTACACGCCGTCGTTTATTTCTAACATGTGGTGTAAACCGTCAAACGTAATCTGCATAATCTTATTTTGTGTCTGTATTTCATCGTAAAGCGATAAAGCCACATGCCCCATTGTACGACGCAGATTTACCTCTACAAGGGGGTGAATGGAATAAGACGAAGTTGCAGAATAAGACGAACGTTTGCTTTCAACTATCATCATATCAACACCTAACGGTCCTTCGTATTTGCCTTTAATATTCTGTTCCAATAGGTTTGTCAGGTTTTCTTTTATCGTATCCAACACTTCTATATCAATGTATTGCCCCAATAGCTCTCGTTTTCTACCCTCATCGGCAATCATACTTCCGGTATAAGCACCATGCAAAGACAAGAAAACCGACAGACCGCAATACTTCACGCCGGCTTTTTCCGCATGGAACTCCATCGCAAAGTCTTTCACCTTATTATAATAAGGTTCTAAAATAATGCCTTGTTGTTGCGCAATAACATTCTTTGCCCAATTCAGATGGACAGTGGAAATTTCTTCATCGGTAAACCGAAGTCCTCTTCCACTGCCGCTCCAAGGTGCCTTGACGACAGCCTTCCCTATATTTTTTGCCTTCGCACGCAAATCGTCAAGATTGTCAAAATAATACGATTTGCCTACGATAGCGTCCATAGGTAGCAATGCTTTCAACGTAGAGAGCAAGCCAACAGCAAACTGTCTATTGCTTAAACGGGCTATTCTATCCAACTGTTCGGCAGAAGGCAACAGTTGTTGCGATATTCCCACCTGCCGTAATTGCGCTTTAATCGTGCAGTTCCAGCCCCACGGCGAAACGGTTTCTATCTTGTCGGAAATACTTTCTAAAGTGTCAGCATCAACAAAACACACTTCTTTCTTTTTCAATCGAAGTTTTTCAACCGAAGCACACGCCTTCGTAACATCATTTACCAATATGGCATCACCTTGCTTTGCCCATATATAGGGCAAGAAAGCCAAGTCGTTGCGTATTTGCAAAGCCGCTCGCGACGGAGTGTAGTTAGGACTATTCTGTGCTAACGACATATCGTGTTCAGGGTTAAATATATGAAGTGTCATTCTGTTTTTTAGCTATATCTTATGCAAAGATATTGCCAGCGAGAGCAAAGAAAGTTTACTTTCAATTTGCCGAGTGCAGCTATATCTTATGCAAAGGTACTGCAAATATGTAAGAAGACAAAATATAAATAATAGTAAAAAACACGTTTTTGCAATCTATAGTTTGCAAATTCGAGAAATAAATGTTATCTTTGCACGTGAGAAATATTGTTAGGCGCATACATTAAAAAAGTGTGTTTTGCCATTAGCATTCTCTTAAATATGAAATAATTTAGCAAATAAGATGGACGCATTTTTCCGTACTCACGCCTACTTAGTGGAGCATAACCATGCACCGGTGCGCCGTATGCTTATGGACGAGATAGATTGGAACGACCGAATGATAGGCATTAAGGGTACACGCGGTGTAGGAAAAACAACCTTCCTTCTTCAATATGCGAAAGAGAAATTTGGTGCTAACGACCGCCAATGCCTTTATATAAATATGAATAATTTCTATTTTCAGGAAAGAGGAATTGCCGATTTTGCCGGAGATTTTTATAGAGGTGGCGGAAAAGTTCTACTCATCGACCAAGTTTTCAAGCAACCCAACTGGAGCAACGACTTGCGTAAATGCTACGATAACTATCCCGAATTGAAGATAGTCTTTACCGGGTCGAGCGTCATGCGGCTGAAAGAGGAGAACCCGGAGCTAAACGGTATTGTCAAGAGCTATAATCTAAGAGGGTTTTCGTTTAGGGAATTTCTGAATTATATGTCGGGACATAACTTCCCAACCTACTCGCTTGATGATATTATAAAGAACCACGAACAGATTGCAATGCAGATTTTGCCAAAGGTCAGTCCGCTAAAATATTTTCAAGATTATATTCATCATGGTTACTATCCCTTCTTTTTGGAAAACAGGAATTATTCCGAAAACTTGCTGAAGACAATGAATATGATGACCGAGGTGGATATTTTGCTTATCAAGCAAATAGAACTGAAGTATCTGACGAAGATTAAGACACTTTTCTACCTGCTCGCTTTAGAAGGTCCGAAGTCGCCTAATATAAGTAATTTGGCAAAAGAGATAAATACAAGCCGTGCAACTGTGATGAACTATATTAAGTATTTATCCGATTCACGCTTGATAAACATTATCTATCCGGTAGGGCAAGAGTTTCCTAAAAAACCGGCAAAGGTGATAATGAACAACTCTAACCTTATCTACGCAATATATCCGATACACGTAGAGCAGCAAGATGTAATGGAAACATTCTTTGTCAATGCCTTGTTGTCCGGACATTTAGTAAACGAAGGGAATAAGCAAGGAATTTATATAATAGACGAAAATAAGAGATTCAGGATTTGCGATGCGGAGAATACAAAGATGCGTTTAAACAACGAAACCATTTACGCTCGCTACAATACAGAAGTAGGAAAAGACAACAAAATTCCACTTTGGCTGTTTGGATTTCTATATTGATACTGAGACTAAGGCGCAAACACAAAATAAAACTGCAAGTATAAATACAAAAAGAGGAATTTAATAATAAACAGGCCTATACAAAACAGACCAAAAACATTATAGAAACATTTAATAAATAAAGACAATGGCGAAAGAAAAAAAGTATATTACCTGTGATGGTAATGAAGCCGCAGCTCATGTGAGCTACATGTTTTCAGAGGTAGCAGCTATCTACCTATCACTCCGTCTTCTCCAATGGCGGAGCATGTCGATACGTGGTCGGCAAAAGGACGTAAGAATCTTTTCGGTCAAACCGTAACTGTTCAGGAAATGCAATCGGAAGGTGGCGCAGCAGGTGCTATGCACGGCTCACTCCAAGCCGGTGCTCTTACAACAACATTCACCGCTTCACAGGGTTTGTTGTTGATGATTCCGAACATGTATAAGATTGCCGGTGAAATGCTTCCTTGCGTGTTCGACGTTTCAGCTCGTACGATTGCCACACACTCATTGTGTATCTTCGGCGACCATTCGGACGTTATGGCTTGTCGTCAGACAGGTTTCGCAATGTTCTGCTCGGGTTCGGTGCAGGAAGTAATGGACCTTACGGCAGTTCCACATCTTGCTTCGTTGAAGACAAGCATACCATTTGTAAACTTCTTCGATGGTTTCCGCACATCTCACGAATATCAGAAGATTGAGATGATTGAACAAGACGAAGTTGCTAAATTGCTCGACCCGGAAGATGTGAAACGTTTCCGCGACCGTGCACTCTCTCCCGAACGTCCCGTTACTCGTGGTACTGCTGAAAATCCGGAAACATTCTTCACGCACCGCGAAGCCTGCAACCAATATTACGAAAACATTCCGGAGATAGTTGAAGACTACTTGGTTAAGATAAAGGATATTACCGGTCGCGAATACCACCTCTTCTCTTACTACGGCGCAGAAGACGCAGAAAACATTATAATCCTTATGGGTTCTGCCACCGAAGCTGCTCGCGAAGCCATCGACTACCAAATGAAGCAAGGCAAGAAGATTGGTATGATTTCCGTGCACCTCTATCGTCCGTTCTCTGTTAAGCACTTGTTGGCATCTGTTCCAAAGACTGTGAAGCGCATTGCAGTGCTCGACAGAACAAAAGAACCCGGTGCAGAAGGCGAGCCGTTGTACCTTGATGTTAAGAGCGCATTCTACGATGTGGAAGACAAACCTTTGATTGTTGGCGGCCGTTACGGTCTCGGCTCATCTGATACCACACCTGCTCACATCATTTCCGTATTCAACAATCTCGAACTTGCCGAACCTAAGAACCATTTCACAGTAGGTATCGTAGACGATGTTACATTCACTTCTCTCCCATTGATTGATGAAATTCCGATGGGCGGCGAAGGTACGTTCGAGGCTAAATTCTACGGTTTGGGAGCTGACGGTACAGTTGGTGCAAACAAAAACTCTGTCAAGATTATCGGCGACAATACCAATAAACACTGTCAGGCATACTTCTCGTACGACTCTAAGAAGTCCGGAGGCTTCACTTGTTCCCATCTTCGTTTCGGAGATAGCGAAATTCGTTCTACTTATCAAGTGAATACGCCTAACTTCGTGGCTTGCCACGTTCAGGCATACTTGCGTATGTACGACGTAATTCGCGGCTTGCAGAAGAACGGAACTTTCCTTTTGAACACCATTTTCGAAGGCGAAGAACTTGCAAACTTCATTCCGAACAAGATTAAGCGTTATTTCGCTCAAAACAATATCACTGTTTACTATATCAATGCAACAAAGATTGCACAGGAAATTGGTCTTGGCAACCGTACCAACACTATTCTTCAGAGTGCATTCTTCCGCATTACGGAAGTAATTCCTGTTGATTTGGCTGTTGAGCAGATGAAGGAATTCATCGTTAAATCTTACGGCAACAAGGGTCAGGACGTGGTTGATAAGAACTATGCAGCCGTAGACCGTGGCGGCGAATACAAGATATTGCCGGTAGACCCTGCTTGGGCGAACCTTGCAGACGATGAAGAAGATGCAAACGACGATGCTCCTGCATACATCAAAGAAATAGTTCGTCCTATCAACGGTCAGGTTGGCGACTTGCTGAAAGTTTCCGATTTCATCAAGTACGATATGGTAGACGGTACCATGAAGAACGGTTCTTCTGCGTTTGAAAAGCGCGGTGTTGAGGCTTTCCACCCGGAATGGACTTCCGAAAACTGTATTCAGTGTAACAAGTGTGCTTACGTTTGTCCGCACGCTTGTATCCGTCCGTTCGTTCTCGACGAAGAAGAGGTGAAAGGATTTGAAGATAAGACGTTGGAAATGAAGGTTCCAAAGCCTATGGCAGGTATGAACTTCCGTATCCAGGTCAGCATTCTCGACTGTGTAGGTTGCGGCAACTGTGCCGACGTTTGTCCGGGCAACAAGCAGGGCAAGGCACTTGCAATGGTTCCATTCGTGCGCGAACAGAAGCAAATCGACAACTGGGACTACCTTATCAAGAATGTCAAGACAAAGCAACACTTGGTAGACATCAAGAGCAACGTCAAGAACTCACAGTTTGCGCAACCGTTGTTCGAGTTCTCAGGAGCTTGTGCCGGTTGTGGTGAAACGCCTTACGTAAAGTTGATTTCTCAATTGTATGGCGACCGCGAAATGATTTCCAACGCTACGGGCTGTTCTTCTATCTATTCGGCTTCTATCCCTTCAACTCCTTATACAACCAACGAACAGGGACAAGGTCCTGCTTTCGACAACTCATTGTTCGAGGACTTCTGCGAATTTGGTTTGGGTATGGCACTTGGAAACAAGAAGATGCGCGAACGCATTACCAAGCTCTTGAACGACGCCATGGGCGAAGAACATGTTTCTGCAGAGTTCAAAGCTGCCGCCCAAGCGTGGATTGACACCAAGGACGATGCCGATGCTTCAAAGGAAACGAGTGCTACGTTGAAACCAATGATAGCTGCCGGCGCAGAAGCAGGCTGCCCTATCTGCAAGGAATTGCAGACATTAGACCACTATTTGGTGAAACGTTCACAGTGGATTATCGGTGGTGATGGTGCTTCTTACGACATCGGTTACGGCGGTCTCGACCATGTTATCGCTTCCGGAGAAGATGTAAATATCCTCGTACTCGATACGGAGGTTTACTCTAACACAGGCGGTCAGAGCTCTAAGTCTACCCCACTCGGTGCCATCGCACAGTTTGCTGCACAGGGTAAGCGTATCCGCAAGAAGGACCTCGGCTTGATGGCAACCACCTACGGCTATGTATATGTTGCCCAAATCGCCATGGGTGCCGACCAAGCACAGACGCTCAAGGCTATCCGCGAGGCTGAAGCATATCCCGGTCCGTCGCTCATCATCGCCTACGCTCCATGTATCAACCACGGTTTGAAGGTCAAGGGCGGTATGGGTAAGAGCCAAGCAGAAGAAGGCCGCGCCGTAGAAAGCGGTTACTGGCACTTGTGGCGTTACAACCCACAGCTGGCAGAAGAGGGCAAGAACCCATTCTCGCTCGACTCTAAGGCTCCGGACTGGAGCAAGTTCCAAGACTTCCTGATGGGCGAAGTTCGCTATCTCTCTGTCAAGAAGGCTTATCCGAACGAAGCGCAAGAACTCTTCGACGCTGCTGAACAAATGGCGAAACTCCGTTACCAAAGCTATGTTCGCAAGAGCAAGGAGGACTGGAGCGACAACAATTAACGAAGATAGAACACTGATATAGTATTTGAGGGCGTGTCAAAAATTCATTTGGCACGTCCTCTTTTTATTGCAATAGTTCGTAAGTTTTGAAGTATGCTATATCCACGATTGGGGTTTAATATTGTAAAGATAATTCTGTTAAAAAGTGATATAATCGGTTTGGCGTTGCGAAACCGTAGGTTTTGCGATGTAAAACCTACGCTTTTACCGTGCAAAACCTACGGTTTAAGAACGCCAAACAATAGGTTTTGCAATGCACTGATAGCGAGGTAGTTGCGCAATAGTTATGCTTGCGAAAAATATTTACGTTTTTATTGCGTTTTTCTGCCGGGAAAAACGAGGAATGTAAGCGTAGTTGCATAGGAAACTAAAAACAATATACAGCATCTTTGGCAATATGCAATACGCAGCGATTACGCCCAACAAGGCACAACGAAACTGTAAAAACACCTGTGCACAGCGTACTTTTTCTGTGCTATACTTTATACCTATATTCTCTCATCGAGAAGTCATAATGAAAATTTCTCGCCCAAAACGATATAAAAATGCAATGGTTTTTTGCATATATTTAGTAATTTTCGTAACTTTGCAGTAATTCCAAACAGCAAAAACAATCTAATTATGGAGTTCTTACGACTGAGGAGTTAGGCTCTGACCTCAGCCATAAGATATTACTAACTGAGTCTATCAAACATCAAAAACTATTGTATTATGAAGAAACTACTATTTTTAGCTGCATTCGTTTGCTGCACCTTGTCGGGCAATGCCCAAACAGAAGTATGGTATCTGGCTACAGATAATGGCACAGAAGTACTTGTCAGTAATGTCGATTTCCTTATTGCTGCCGACAACGACACCGATTTCGGCATCGTTCTAAAGGAGGGGGAAGCCGTTTACGGCGTAAAAACTGCCACCGTGAAGTACGGAACGCCCACTACCGGCATTAATACAACCGTAGCGCAAAAGGCAGCTATGTTCATCGCAAAATCAACCATCACACTGACGAAAGTCAGCGACATGCAGGTTCCTGTCGCTGTATATACGGTTGATGGCATCTGCCTCGACACCCCCATTCAGCGCGAAGCCGACCGCATCGTCGTACAGATTGGACAGCTGAAAAAAGGTGCTTACATCTTGAAAGTGGGCAAACAAACCCTTAAGTTTGTGAAAGACAAATAAAGATAGAGGAGGCATGGATATGAAAAAAGTTTTATTTTCATTGGCAGTTATATGCTCTATGACTGCTTCGGCAGACAATACTTTGGTCATCGTCAAGGCTGATGGGACTACAATTGTGTGCTCCGAAAACCTCAAATTCGAGCAAACGGGAAACACGCTCACCTTTGCCGGAAATGCAATCGTAGAGGGCGACATGATTAAACGTAACATTGTCAAGAACACAACCGTTGGTTTTGAAGACTGTACCTTCGCCCAAGGAAAGCACAACAACATTGTTTCGGGTAAAGTAACAACCTATACAGAGGCCGGAATCGACTTTAAAAATCAGGAAAAGTACACCTACTTCAGCGGCGTGGTTGTTTCTGACGCTTCCGAAGTTTCAAAATGGGAATCCGAACACCCCGGAGTGGCATCGGGAAACAAAGTCATCACGACGGACGAATCAAAGCCTGCCGGTGCAGAAGGAACGTCCAAATATGCCATTATGCGTTACGACGACTACCTGACCGGAAAGTCGAATGGTGAAAAACCGGAGTTTGCATTCAACGACGGAACCGAACATGCAATGGTTTCGATGATGGTAAACAACACTGCCGAAATATGGCAGAAATGCAAGATTGGCTATTACAGCAAGCCCGCTTTCAAAGAAGGCGACTTCTACGAGGCAGTATTCACGGGTTACGATGCTGCCGGCAAGGAAACAGGAAAGGTAGTTGTGCCAATGGCAGACTATCGCGACGGAAAGACTTATATATGTGGCGAATGGACACAAGTAGACCTCTCGCCGTTGGGAAAGGTCAATAAGGTGTCGCTGTCGCATCAGGCATCTGACTCTTTCGACAATCTCACTTCATCATCATTCGCAGTTTGTATTGACAACTTGATATTTAAATAAATGAAAAAGATTAGTATCATTATTGCAGCATGTATGGTAAGTCTCTGCATACATGCGCAATTCGACATCATACGCACCAATGGGCAGACCGAAAAAGCCAAGGGCAATATTTCATTCGGCAACAATGGAGACGCGTGGAAGCTCAACGGCGTGGACCTTTCAAAGATAAAGGAAATCAAACGCTATGCGCGCGGCGAGAACGAACCCATAGAACTCCATACCAGCCTGCAAGGAATATACTTCGGAGACTTCTGGAAAGAAGGCTATGGCGACTATTATTTCGCGCTGACGAACGACCGTTTGGGACAAATACCGCAGACAAACGATGTCGTGCCAATGGATCCCGGAGGCTATCTTCTTTTCGTAGATATATGGGCACCGCTCTCCGACAACAGCAAAAATGCCATATTGCCCGAAGGAAAGTACAAGGGACGTTCGGGACGGGCTAACGGTTGCTTCACCACAGAGTATTCGCTGGCTATCCTGAACAAGGAGAAAACCGAACAAGGCAGCCGTTTTGCCAACATATTGTTTACGGGAGGAGAGATGGAAGTGAAGCATACCGCCGATGGATACGACTTCACGGCTACGGTTCAAACTAAGGACGGAAAGACGTTAAAGTTCCATTACACAGGGCAAATCGTCTTTGAAGACCACAGCGGAGATAAGCCCAACGACGACAAGAACGTTATCAATACCGACGTGAACCTGCAGCCCGTATTGGCGCAATACATGCTCTACCCTCGCTCAACCACCGACAACTACGTGCTTCGCCTGTTCGACGTGTCAAGCATAACCGAAGACGGAGTACACCCGGCAGTACCGGGCATGAAGCTCAATATGGACATCTACACGGCAAAGGGTGCAGGAATAGAAGGAACTTACCGCGTGGGTACAAAGAAAGGCAACTACGCCATCGAAGAAGTTCCGGGTGTATTCTTCCCGGGCGGTAAATATGCCGGCATCACATTAGGCTCGTTCTGCGAAAGAGTAAATGCCGATATGAGTGTAGCATACTGTTCCGTTGTCGATGGAACACTGACGATTAAGAAAACCGAAGACGGCAAATACCACGTCAAAGCAGACTTAATATCCGATAAAGGCAAGAAAGTTACCTGCGATTGGATAGGAGAAATCAAAGCATTCGGCGAATAACAGCCAACAATAAAGGTGTGCCACACAAGTCCGGCACACCTTTTTTAGACGGTATCCATAATAAAATGAACGAACGAGGCTGATAAAAAGAAGTTCATAGCCGGGTGTCTGAACATAAGAAAATAGGCCGGAAATGCCGGCATACCAAATGTCTATTACGCCGAGTTTGTCGCATTTTCGGAGCATCAATACTTAGAATGAATTGCGAAAGCGGCTGTTTTGCATGGTAAAGGCGTAGGTTTTGCATCGCAAAACAGCCGTTTCCGCAATGCCAAAACGCAGTTCTCACATTTTAACAGAATAATCTTTAGAAGGTTAAACGAAAAAATCTCTCTCTTTATTTCATTAGTGGGCTTGCTTAAAACATCTGCGAATATTACCTGTTTAACCCGCTTTTTTATGCCGAACTCACGTTAATTTACTTGTACAGAAGGTTGATGGATACCTCCCAAAAAACGATAACAGGTGTGCAACTCTGTTGGAAAATTCTACCAAGCTGCACACCTGTTGTTCTGTTTGATGTTGCAAAAATGCTACAAAAGATTTATTCAGAGGTCCACAATCGGAAGCCGTCCGTCCTCTCTCTTAAATTGCTGGCAACTACATTACCTTGGTCGAAATAGAGATTATAAGCTTTTCCACTTGTATAAGAAATAGCCGTGCTTGTCCAATAGAATCCCTGTGAACCGAATTTATTGAGCTTTCCGTCAGCATAGTACCCCAAAGCAGGCAGGAAGAAATAGTTGTTACGATTCTCCGGTGTGCCTGACTTAACATTTGGGTTATTGGGTGGAGTTTCGTATATCGATGTGGTAACGTAGTCTTTACCATTGTAAGCTTTCTTCTTCAGTTCTTCTGCGTTATCTTTCTTATTCTCCTTGGCAATAACACTTGCTTTCTTGAACCACATACCGCCAGTGTACAAGTGCTTCCATATCGTCCACAGGGTCTTATTGTCCCAATGTGGGTCGCCTTTCATACAGTACCACGTACACTCGTTATAGTTTGGACAGTTCTTAGCGGAGTTGCTTGCAGGTGTTGGGTGTTTAGCTGTATTGAACCAACGGGCATCAGTGGTTTCCTTAGGATAGTTGCTGCCCGTCTCTTCATTTATAGGCGTAGGCTGGTTGGCTTTGTATCCATACCAGTATTCTTTCTGCGCATCCCACATATAGTAATCATCGGTATAGGCTCTGATTTTCAGCTCAGAATTAATGTCGTGGTAGCCATTTGCAGTATAATTGAATGAGCTGAATGTCTTTTTAATAACGCCATTGACAGTTGTTTTAGTGTCCTTTAAGTAGTATTCTACGGTGAGTTTGTGAGTTCCCGGTGCTATAACCATAAACAATCTTCCCGCAGAGCAGCCGTTTCCCTTCTTCTCCATTTTGAAACCATTGGTTCCTTGTGGTGTTAAGGTGATAGTCTTGTATTCACCCGTACCGGTGAGCTTGCCATCAGTGCCGAGTGTATAGCCGGTACCGGCAATATTGTTGTCAGATGTTACCACTATTTTTTCAATGTAGGTGCTTGCAAGTTCGCTGCTGTAGGTAGGCTCAAAGCAGAGGTATGCGGCTGCGTGGTCAAGCTTAAACTTGTATTGACCGCTTTCCAAAGTTGCTGTAGCGGTGCCGCAGTCGCCCGAAACGCCGAAATGCTTGGTGCTGTTAGGCTCGCTTTGAGTCTGTTCTTTACTGATGGTTACTTGGTTGTTAGTGCCGTTCTGCCCGGGATAATAAACCATATACCGCTCTTTGCTGTACTTGCCGGGCATCATAAACTCGAAGTAAGACACATTGTTGCCCGTTACAGCATTGCTACTCTTTTGGAATTGATTGTTATCGTCCTGCACAAAGATGTGGTCATTTGCCTCCCAGTAGAAGTCTCCGCTGTCGTAATTCAGCGATGTACGTGTACCTTCATTTCCGGCAACAAAGGTGACTTGTGTCGTTTCTGTTGTGTTGTCGTCGTTTTGCGTTGTGCCTTTTTTTGTTGGCAAATCGTCGTTAGAACAACCGGTGGCAACTGCCAAAAAGGCTGCAACAACGCAGCATGATGATAATTTGAAATTCATTATAATAGAATTTTATAGTTCTTAATATTAATTTTACAAAGAATTAATGGCGTTTTGTTCGAAGTATCCTTCTTTAGCGTCATTACTTTCTTCGGTAGGTCCCGTCTTGTGTTCTCCTTTATTGTGTTGCCCCGGGAAAGTCTCTGACTTTTCCCCTGACCCCGTTAGTAACAGTCCGTTCTCCATAAGAACCTGCATAACTTCAATTTCCGGTTTGATATAAACCGTCTTGTTGATTTGATTTTTGCTCATCGTTATCTAATTTATTATACTTAAATATTGTTCCGTATTGCTCTTTGTTTGTGGCAGAAGCATTTCTTTTTAAAGCCGGTGCGACTTGTATTCTTTATCGAAATTTATTTAAATTCTTAAAATACGAAAGCAAAAGTATACATTATAAAATAGTTTGATGAAATAGTTTGTGTTAATTTATTATAATTAGTATGTATAAATGCTCTAAATCAAGTCATGAATGATAGTATTCTCGAATATATGTGAATATGCAATAGTTGTATAATTGGAATTTTAGCATGGTTAAAGGTCTGGCAGAAATTGTCCAAAATACTTTGAAGCATCAATACCCTTGGAAAGTCGGAAATTCGATTTACTTCTGTAAAAAATATTCCAAAGAAAAGCGATAATTTCGTTCTGACACCGAACTTGCAGTGGGTTTACACCGAAGCATTAGCAGCTTCATCTAGAAATTCTAGATTTCCTAGAATTCCTAGGAGTTCTAGAAAAGAACTTACCAATCCCCTTGATTTTGTAAAAATAACCTCCTTGAAGAACGACTATTTTGCTTTCGCAGTGCGAAAGCGGTTGTTTTGCACCGCAAAACAGCCGCTTTTACCCCACAAAACCTACGCTTTCGCAACGCCAAACAACAGCTTTTGGAATACGCTGATAATTAAATAGTTAGACGATAGCTGTGCTAATGAAAAATGTTTACGGCTCTATCGCCTTTTTTCCGTTTGTAAAACGGTTGTCTGTACAGCATGGCAAGGTTGGCAAAGTGCCGCCTATAAAGGGCAAAGAAGATGTGGGGGCGCAGCAAAAATAAAGAAACTATAATATTTCTTTACTGTTTTCTTTGTTATTACAATTATTTACGCTAAGTTTGCAGATACCTAAGTGCAGACTCAATAAAACGTTTCAGAAAACTCTTACCTATTTATATATAGATAGCATCAAAAGGAAATATTAACCGCACAGATTGCCTGATGCAGCAAGATGCCTTTCGAGAAGACGATTTACAAGTTCTGCAACAGACTATAAATATAAACATTAATTCTTAAACCATCAAAACAATGAGGAAAATCTATTTACTGTTGTTTGCCCTACTGCAATTCTGCTGTATGGCAAATGCACAAGAAATTGAAGGCACGGTGCTGAAATCGTGGCCCGGAGCAAGCGGGGCGATTGAAATTCCTGCCCACGTTACCGAGATTGCGGCTAACTGTTTCTACGAACCTGCCGAAGAAGACCCCGACGAATGGGGCACTACTTCGGAAGAAAAGAGCAACACCGACATTACAAGCGTTAAGCTGAACAACGTCAAGAAGATTGGTAAGAACGCCTTCAGAGGTTGTTCCAACATCGAAACAATCGATGCCCCGAAGGTGGAAATCATAGAAGAAGGTGCATTCTACGGACTCGACAAGCTCACAACGCTTCGTCTTCCGATGATTAAGGAACTGGGTATGAACGCCTTCGAGGGCTGTAACCGGATTACGGAAATTACGTTGGGCAACGGTCTTACAAAGGTTTTTGGCAACACTTTCAAGGACTGCAAGGCGGTGGAAAACATCACCGTGGCAGCCGGCAGCACCTATAAGACGGTGCGGAACGCACTCATCAGTCCGGCGAAAACCTTGGTTTATCTTGCCGGACAGGCAAAGGAAATAAAGCTATCGGCTGACGAATGCACTGCCATCGGCGACGAAGCGATGTACGGCAACGCCAATCTTACCAAAGTAGACCTGCCCGGTGTGAAGACCATCGGTAAGAACAGCTTTACCTATTGTAGCGCATTGGCGGAACTATTGGTGCCCAATCTCGTGAGCGTAGCTACCAACAGCTACGTTGCATGGAGCGGTGTAGGCTCTTTGGCAGTGGTAGACATTCACTTGAGCAAGGACTTTGTATCGTTCGGAGCAACCGAATTTGCCGACAAAACCTCTACCACCATCTACGTTGCCGACGAAAACGTGAAGGCAAAACTGGAAAAGAAGTTCAACAAATGTAAGATTGTAATCGGCGAACCGCAAGCTGCCGAGAAGTTCAAGGTGAACTATGCCATCACCAACATTGAGGTGAACGGAAAGAAAATCGGCGAAATAGAAGCATGGACAAACAGCGCACGCAACTTTGAAAGCGGTGCAGAAATTGCTGCCGGCAACGCTGTTTCGGTTTCGGTAACCCCTTACGGTGGCTACAAAATCGATAAATGGGAAATTAACGGCAAGCCTGCTGCGGCTGAAAACATCAGACCTTCGTCGTCTATCAATGGTGAAATATGGTCTATCGACCACATTTCTGAAACGCTGAACGTGCTTGTTACCTTGAAAGCAGAGGAAGAAGGAGACATCATTTTCTTCAAAAGCAAAGAGCCAACTTTCGGCGATGTAACCTGCACGGTGGTAGAAACGGGTAAGCAAATAAAGACTGCCGAGAAGGTGAAGAAGGGCACAAAGCTGCGCTTCGAGGCGTTTCCGAAAGAAGGCTACCACGTTACGCAATGGTATAAGCTCGGCAAAGAGGTTGTTACCGATGAAAACGGAAACAAGCAAACAGTGGAAACCTATCAGCCAATCCCCGGTTACGACAATGCCACCATATACGAATGCAACGCCGTAGATGCTTTGGACATTCTCGTAGACTTCGACCGTGCAGCCGGTAAGCACATTGTTAAGTTCCGCTCGCTGAACACCAACACCGGCGAACTTACGGCTGCGGTAGGCGGCAAGGACATTACGACAGGCACAGTGGTAGATCACGGTGCAACGGTTGTGTTCACGGCACACCCCAAAGAGGGCTATGTGGTAGACACTTGGCTGCTCAACGAAAACGAACTGAAGAACGAAAAGGGACTTACCTATACCATTACCGACCTGAAAGAAGACGTTACGGTATGGCTCGTGTGCAGCACCAAGTCGGAAGAACCTGAAAGCAAACCCGAAATAAATGGCGGTCATCTTATCTCTTGGAAGCCAAAAGGCAAGGCTGTAACGCCCGACGGAGTGGAATACATCGACAACAACGCCCTGCAGGCATCGACAGAACTCGAGTCGTTCCATATCACAAAGAGCGTCAAAAGCATAGGCGAATTGGTGTTCTTGTTCTGCACACAGCTTACTGAAATTACGGTAGACCCCGAGAACGAATACTTCACTGCCGTAGATGGCGTGCTTTACAGCAAAGACAAAACGCGCCTCATGGCTTATCCTCCGGGACGTACGGACGACACCTACGAAGTTATTCAGAGCGCAACAAGCATCAAACCCGGTGCATTTGCACTGGTTCCATCGCTTCTGGGTGTAACCGTGGCAAAGGGCAACACGGCTTTGAGAGCCAACAAGGGTGCACTCTATACAAGGAATATGTTGGAATTGCTCTACTATCCGACCATTCCGCAGACCGGTCCGGGCACGGATAAGATTACGCTGAACGAAGGTCTGGAGAAGATTGCACGCTACGGCTTGGCATACAACCACACCGTAACCGAGATTACATTGCCGGCTACGCTGAAGACCATCGAAGCAAACGGACTGTCGAACAACCCTAATCTGAACAACATTAAGTGGGAAGAGGGCGTAGAACCCGAACTCGAAGAAATCGGCGACTCGGCTTTCTACCACGACGGACAGCTTGCTGCCCTCCGTCATATTCCTTCGTTGAAGAAGATTGGTGCAGGTGCTTTCATCAAAGACGCCGCCTTGCTGGAAGTTCATATACCTGCCGGTTGCACCATTGGCGACAAGGCGTTCTTCGAATGCTTGGCTATTCAGCAAATCTACGCTTACGACATGGTACCTCCGGTGGTTGCCGACGATGCTTCAACTCTATCTACTATCTCGACGAAGTGGTGGTACACGTAGACAAGAATGCGGTAGAGGCATACAAAAAAGCCGACGGCTGGCGTCATTTCAAGCACTATCAGACCGACATTGTTACTGCCATCGGCACCGCAACGGCAAACGCCGACAGTGCTGTCCGTGTGATTGCGCAAAGCAACGGCTACACCGTTGAAGGTTTGAAAGCCGGACAACGCTACACGCTCTGCACAGTTTCAGGCATGCAGGTAGCCGCAGGCGTGGCTGACGGCAGTAGTTTGTTTATCCCGGTTCAGCGCAACGGAATTTATATTCTCAACATTGTGGGCGTTAAAACCTGCAAGTTGTTTTAACCCTAATCGTTCATTAGCGTCCTAATGAACCGATAGGGGGTTAAGATAAAATAGGCGGCGGCAGAAGCCCGGCGGGCATCGAGCCGCCCCTACAATAAGCAACGCAGTTGTCGGAATTTCGCTTTATTTCTGTAAAGATTATTCCGTTAAAAAACGACAAATACGGTTTGACATTGCGAAAGCGGCTGTTTTACGATGCAAAACAGCCGCTTTTACCGTGCAAAACCTACGCTTTTGCAACGCCAAAACGTAGGTTTTATAATGCGCTGACAGCAAGTAAGTTAAGCGATGGTTACGCTTCTGAAAAATATTTACACCGTTTCCCCTCTTTTTCCTGTCTGTTGAGGGGGCATTGCAGGCTGTTTTACCAAAACTTGTCGCTTATGTTTTTGCCATGTAACTTTAATGGCTATCTTTGCAAAAGCAGGCTGAATGGACGACAAAGCCATACGTTGCAATTACTATGAACAAACAACAAGAAGAGAAACAGGGGGCACAGAAAGGCGTTTTGCGGCAAGGTGTGCCCTACAACAAACTATTTTTCTACCAAAAGGCAGACGCCATATACCGGCTGACGTACGTCTTTTGTCAGCGTTTTCTGCCCAAATACGGCGACCGCACAGTAGACCAAATGGTGCAGGCGGCACGTTCGGGCAAGCAAAACATTGTAGAGGGGATAGAAGACGGCAGCACTTCGACAGAGATGGAGCTTAAACTTCTCAACGTGGCTCGCAGTTCGCTGCAGGAGTTGCGCGAAGATTATGACGACTATCTGCACACGCGTTGCCTGACACGATGGACGCGGGAGCATTCGCGCTACAACGCTATGCTCGGTTTCTGTAAGCGGCACAACAAGGCGGTAGATTATCTTTTGTACGCCGGCAAGTGGACAGACGAGGAGTTTTGCAATACAATGCTTACGCTCTGCCATATAACAGACAAGATGATGTGCAGTTATCTTACTCGTTTGGAAAAGCAGTTTGTTGAGCAGGGAGGCATAAAAGAGCGTATGTACGCTGCGCGCACGGGTTATCGGAAAGCGCAAGAGGAGTTGCTGAAAAGGCTGCAAGCCGAGAACATGCAGCTGAAAGCAGAGGTAGAAAGGCTGCAAGCGGAGTTGGAAGGGCTGCAAGCAGCGTTGGCAAAGCGGTAGGAAGAACGCTTTTAAGGGGGTGTTATGTTTTTAGAAATCCTAGGAATCCTAGGTACTCTAGGGCTTCTAGGATTTCTAAAAATCTCTACCGTTGCTTTGCCTTCCTTGCATATTCAAAGAGCGAAGAGGGCAGATGGCAATACCCCGTCGGATTTTTGTCGAGATAATCCTGATGGTATTCCTCGGCAGGATAGAAGTTCTTGAGCGGAAGAAGTTCTACTTCGAGTGGCACAGAGTGCTTGCGCGCTTCGGCGTCGAACACCTTTTTAATAATAGCACGGTCGGCAGCGTCCGTGTAATATACCCCTGTGCGATATTGCGAACCGCGGTCGTTGCCTTGCCGGTTGTGGCTTGTCGGGTCGATAGACACAAAGTAGAGCTTCATAAGGAAGTCCAACGACACCACGTCGGGGTCGTATTTAATGTGCACGGCTTCGGCAAAGCCTGTGGCATCGGTGCATACTTCCTCGTAGGTAGGACGCTTCGTGTTGCCGTTGGCATAGCCCACCTCGGTCGATAGCACGCCTTTCACCTGCTTTATGTAGTGTTCCGTGCCCCAGAAACAACCGCCGGCTACATATATTTCCTTCTCTCTGCGCACCAATTTGGTGTACTCTCCGTAGCCTTCCTTTTCCATTTCTTCGAGCGGAACAAAGCGCAACGACGCACTGTTTATGCAGTAGCGCAGTCCGCCCCTGTCGGTAGGACCGTCGTTGAACACATGTCCGAGGTGGGCATTGCCCGTCCGGCTCTTCACTTCGGTGCGTTGCATGCCGTGCGAATTGTCGGCTCGTTCCACCACAAGCTGCTTGTCGATGGGCTTGGAAAAGGCAGGCCAGCCGCACCCGGAGTCGTATTTGTCGGTGGAAGAGAAGAGCGGTTCGCCCGTGGTAATGTCTACATAGATGCCCGGACGAAACTCTTTGTCGTACCGGTTGGTAAACGGTCGCTCCGTAGCCGCTTGCTGTGTAACGGCATATTGCTCTGCTGTGAGCTGCCGGCGCAGCGTTGCGTCGTCGGGTCGTGTGAATTTTTTTGTTGTCATTTTGCTTTTATTAATGATTGAGTCGCCGCTTCCTTGGGCGGCAAGTTTTGTGTTATTGCTGCACGATGCACTTACGGCAGTGCATAGCAAAGCCCATAAGGGCAACAGCAGTCGGAATGTTTTTACTTTCTGTCGGTACGCCATTAACGAACTGACGAATGGCGAAAACGTTGAGGTCGTGGTAAGATGTCTCTTCAGCATAATCATATTAGTTTTATTATTTCAGTCTGCTAAATTAGCGAAAAACATTCGTTCCGCCGCTACTCCTTTGTTTTATTTAACCAAAAGAATTGTAACGGAAACGCCACGATGCCGAAAAGATAACGAAATATCTTATCTAATATTTGGCTCATTCACAATAAATTGCTACATTTGCAATATAAAAAATCCGGCAATAACGTTGGAAATAATAAACAAGATTTGTAATTATGGATATAAACAAAACAATGCAAGACGCATTCAACAAACAGATTGAAGCAGAATTTTGGTCGTCTAACCTCTATTTAGCCATGGCTTTCTGGTTTCGCAAAGAGGGGTGGAACGGCTTTGCAAGCTGGTTGTTCAAGCAGGCGGACGAAGAAAAAGAACACGCGCTCGATATGGCAGACTATCTGATAACGCGCGGTGGAGTGCCTGAAATGAGTGCTATTCCTGCTGTAAAGAACGATTGGAACGACCCTAAAGAGGTGTTCGAAGCTGTTCTGAAGCACGAGCAGCACGTTACCGACCTTATCAACAAGCTGGCAGATGTTGCCGATGCAGAGAAAGACCGTGCATCGCAGAACTTCATAGACAAATATATCGACGAACAAGTAGAGGAAGAAAAGAACGTGAGAGACATTCTTTTGCTCTTCAAACAAATGCCGCAACATGCAGTGGCACACATCGACCGCAAGGTGGGTGAACGTGAATAAACAATGTATTCATAAGTATTTATTTGATTTTCGGGGACAGTCCGCGAGGGCTGTCCTCTTTTTTTGAACAATAGAAACTTAACGGAAACAACCTGCTTTATGAACGAAAAGAACGCCTTCTTGTTGATAAGGAATTTTGTGAAGTGCATGGAAACAGCTTGCTTTATAAACGAAAAGGACGCCATAAAGCCGTAAACATTTTTCGCAAGTGCAGCTATCGTGTAACAGTTTCATTATCAACGCATTCCGAAACCTGTTGTTTGGCGTTCCGAAAGCGTAGGTTTTGCAAGCCAAAAGCGGCTGTTTTGCGGTGCAAAACAGCCGCTTTCGCAATGCGAAAGCGAAATAGTTGTTTTTCGAGGAGGTTATTTTTACAAAATCAAGGGGATTGTTAAGTTCTTTTCTAGAACTCCTAGGAAATCTAGGAACTCTAGAATTTCTAGATGAAACTGCTGCGGCTTCGGTGTAACCCCACTACTGCTTCGGCGTAAAGCCGCTTTCCCCTCGGTGCCGGCAGCATAATGCCTCCCTCCCCTAACGCCCAAATGCCTTGGCTCGCAGGTGTCAGGGGCAGGCTAAAAAGCAGGTTCCCGAAAATATCGGCTACCTTATTCTTTTGCAACTTCGAGTTTTTTCAGTAACTTTGCAAGCACTATACAATATAAACAAGATGAATATGGCATTATATCCAAAACTCATTACCGACGCATTGGAGCAGGTAATGTACCCCGGAACAAAGAAAAACCTCATAGAAAGCGAAATGCTTGCCGACGACATACGCATTGATGGAAACAAAGTGAGCTTTACTTTGGAGTTCCCTCGCGAAACCGACCCCTTCATGAAGTCTACCATCAAGGCTGCCGAAGCGCAGATACACTACTCGGTGGGCAAAGATGTGGAGGTGGAAATAAAGACCGAATTCAAGTCGGCACCGCGCCCCGAAGTGGGCAAAATGCTGCCGCAGGTGAAGAACGTCATTGCCGTCAGTTCGGGAAAAGGCGGCGTAGGCAAGAGCACCGTATCTGCCAACCTCGCCATTGCCTTGGCACGCTTGGGCTATAAGGTGGGTTTGTTGGACACGGACGTGTTCGGTCCCAGCATGCCGAAGATGTTCGGTGTAGAGCAGGAACGCCCTTACGCTGTGGAAAAAGACGGCAGGCAGCTCATCGAACCCGTAGAAAAGTATGGCGTGAAACTGCTTTCTGTTGGCTTTTTCGTCAATCCGGACACTGCTACGCTGTGGCGTGGCAGTATGGCTTGCAATGCTTTGAAACAGCTTATCGCCGATGCCGACTGGGGCGAGCTGGACTATTTCATTCTCGACACGCCGCCGGGGACGAGCGATATTCACCTCACCCTTCTCCAAACCTTGGCTATCACGGGCGCAGTCATCGTTTCCACACCGCAAAACGTGGCACTTGCCGATGCACGCAAGGGCATAGACATGTACCGTAACGAAAAGGTGAACGTGCCAATTCTCGGTTTGGTGGAAAACATGGCGTGGTTTACGCCTGCCGAACTGCCCAACAACAAGTACTACATCTTCGGCAAAGACGGCGCAAAGAACCTCGCAAAAGAAATGAACTGTCCGCTCTTGGCACAAATTCCGTTGGTGCAGAGCATCTGCGAGAACGGCGACAAGGGCGAGCCATCGGCAGTAAACATCGACAGCATTACCGGTCAGGCATTCATAAACCTTGCCCAAGCCGTGGTAACGGTGGTGAACCGACGCAACAAGGAACAAGCACCGACAAAGATAGTGAAGGTGTCGCAGCAGTAATAAAGATAATGAAACCATAACGAAAAATGGGAAGCCGCATTGGGCTTCCCATTCTTTTTTCTGCTTGTAAAGGCGTTGTTTCTCGTCTTTTTCGCATCTTGCGTTGTATAGTATTGAACATAAGACGGATAAACGGAGTATGGTGAGTTATACCTTTGCGTTTTTCTGCTGTCGTTCCAACTTCTCTGCTTCGCGCACCTTCTTTAGCTTTCTGTTCGCAGCGACATGAGTTGCAAATATGATGGTGAGGGGTGTACCGCCACTGATTATATCGGGCAGCTTGTCCTTGATGTCTACTAAACCGTCGATGACAATAATCAAGCCGAGCACGGCAATCTCTATGGCGAAGATGCGGTAGAACTTGCTTGCCACAACGGCTTGACGTACAGTCTTTATTTCAAAGTCGTTGCGTATCCAACGTTGCGTGGGGCGATAGGAAGCATAGTGGAATAGCAAAACGACAAGACAGAAAACAGTCTGCACTATCAGTATGCTGGTTTTGGCTTCGTGTCTTGCAACAGCCACAATGCCTATTGTCCACATAACGAGAAGGATAGTTGCCGACACGGCTTCGTAGATAGTAGACTGCTGCGTACGGCGTAGTCGGAGTTTTTCAATCGGTGTTGTTGCCATCTGTATTGTTCCTTTTTGTTGTAGTTTCACCCTTCGTTTGCTGTTTCGGAAGGCGGCGCGCCTTGCGCAGTGCTTCGGTTATAATCCACTGCAACTGTCCGTTGGTAGACCGAAACTCATCGGCTGCCCACTTCTCTATGGCACTCATCGTGTCGGCATCGACCCGAAGAATGAAACTTTTGGTGTTACTTTCTTTCTTTGCCATGTACTTTTTCGCTTACGGCTACAAAAGCCATTGGTTCTTTTTCCGTTCGTAAACAAGGCGTTTTCTCGTCGTAGCAATGTTCAAACCGGTTGGGTATTGCCCGTTTTACCTGCCGAAAACGCTCCGTATGCCGAACGTATCGTCGGGGCAGAGTTGCCCCAACGAGTTTGTCTTTACATATTCAGCGTGCCCGAATTTACAACCGGCTGGGTTGCACTTTCGCTGCACAACACCACCATAAGGTTGCTCACCATGGCAGCTTTCTTGTCTTCGTCAAGGTCTACAATGCTTTCCTTGTCGAGCTTTTTCAGTGCCATGTCTACCATTGACACCGCTCCTTCAACGATTTTCTCGCGTGCAGAGATGATGGCACTTGCCTGTTGGCGACGCAACATTACGGCTGCAATCTCAGGAGCGTAGGCAAGATAGTTGATGCGAGCTTCTATTATCTCGATGCCCGCCATCTCTAAACGCTCGTCGAGCGTCTGTTCCAACAGCTTGTTTATTTCTTCGCTGTTGTCGCGAAGGGTCTGTGCCTCGTGGTCGTCGTCGAGGTTGTCGTAGGCGTACTGACCCGCCACGTGGCGCAAGGCAGCATCGCCCTGTATGCGCACGAAGCGTTCGAACGCCATCATAATGTTGCCCACGGCAGCCGTTTCGCCCACTTCCTCAGACGAAGTAGCCATTGTTTCAGAGTCAATCTCGAAGATAGCTTTGTACGTATCTTTGAGTCGCCACACCAACATCATGCCAATCATGACGGGGTTGCCCGTCTTGTCGTTCACTTTGATGGGCGCAGCGTCGATGTTGCGTGCGCGGAACGACAGCTTTTTGGTGTTGATGAAAGGGTTCACCCAGTGGAAACCCACTTCGGTGAAAGTTCCTTTGTATTGTCCGAAGAACATCATAACGCGCGCCTCGTTGGGTTCTATCTTTACGAAACCGCAGAAACACATAATGAAAACGAGCAGCAGCACCGCAGCAAGGGCAAGCAACAGTCCGCCGTTTTGTTCGTCGCCAAGCAATATAAACCCATAAACCGCACTTACAACGCCGCCCACCAAAGCTGCAAGCGTAAGCACAAGCATAAGGAAACCGTTCAGTACACTTCCTTTAAAGGCAAATTCTTTCTTTTCCATAATCCTATTGTTTTTGTTTGTTATTTAAAAAGTAATATCATTTTGATAGCACAAAGATATGGTTTTAATTTTGAATTTGCACAATGTTTCCGTAACAATTAAGATACATTAACGTTGTGTTGGAGCATGGGTGGAAGGTGTTTTACAGTGCAAAAGACTATTTGGCGTGAGTTTGATATAAGACAATACCAAATTCATTTAAGCATTGCCATGGCGAGAAAACGCACTTTCGAGAAACGAGAAAAGAACGAAAATAAGGCAATAAAAACGTAAAAATTTTTCGCAAGCATAGCCTTTGCATAACTTTCTCTGCATCAGCACATTACAATACCTATTGTTTTGCGTTCCAAAACCGTAGGTTTTGCACGGTAAAAGCGTAGGTTTTACAACGCAAAACCTACGCTTTCGCAACGCCAAACCGATTATATCACTTTTTAACAGAATTATCTTTACAATATTAAACCGAAAAACGCTCGTTGTTTCATTGGCGAACTTGCTTAAAAACGTCTGCGAGGTAGCCTGCTTCACCAGCTTTCTTATGCAGACTTCACGCTATTTGGAGAACTTCACTACGGCAGCTTTTCCTTTCAAACGGAACGGTGTTTCGAGGGTGGCAGTGTTGTATTTGCCGATGCGTTCGCCGTCGATGAAGATGTCTTCGAGTGCAAACACCACCGTTTTCCGACCGTCGTTGAAGCATTCGTCCTGCACGATGCCCACTTCAACGTCAATGCCGTGCCGCACGATAATGTTGAAGTCGATAGCTCCCTTTGTGTTTTCGGAACTTACAGCCTCATCGCCTTCAAACCTGTATAACTCGTTGTGCGATAGCGGTATGCGTCGTCCGTCTTTCAGCAACGTTATTTCGCCCTCCAAAGGGAGAATGTATCGGGTGAAGCCCGTGAAGTCGGAGAAGTCGCTTTCCGTCAGGTCGATGATGGCAGACGATATGCGCAGGTCGAAACGGCGTGCCGATAAGTCGCCGTCAGCAGGACTGATGAATATCTGTCGTGTGGTTCCGCCCTTCCACATCGTGGTTTTGTACTGTTCTTGAGTTGTTATTTCCATGTTTTCCGAAGCATTTTTATTTATTCATCGTAGTTGTTTTAACACTGCAAATATATAAATTTAATTCCGAAAACCCCTCGTTTTCGTGCGGATAATTGCTGCGTGGGGGAAGGTGAAACTGCATTGGATATTTGGTGTTATGAACGAAAAGCAGTATATTTGCAGTAGAAATGCAAATGCCAATAAGCATTATTTAAACAGCAACTGATGGGAAGAAATAAGTTTTCGGAAAGCGAAATAAAGAAAATAGCAAAACTCTTACGACTTAAAAATGCGGGCAACCGCCACCAACAGAAACTCGTGCGCCACGAATTGCGTGTGGATTACGAGTTCAACATCTCCGATTTCAACCGGCCCGGCAAAGCCTTTGGCGAGGAAGAACTGCATGATGCGATACGTCGTGGGGCTATCGCTATTCTCGACGAACAGACTATTGCCGACATGAAGGCAAAGCGAGCACGCGACAAGGCGCGCGATGCGGCACGCCGAGAGGCAGAAGCCATTGCCAACGGAGAGGTTACGGATTGGAAAGAAGCCATGAAAGAGTGGGAAGCACAGACGGAAAAGCCATAATCCCCCACCCTTTCTCCGCAGCATGTAAGTGCGCCACGCACAGCGCAGCAACATCATCGGCACCGTGTGTATGTATGCAGCACACAACGTAAACATGAACAAAAAGAGCGTAATAAAACGTAAATATTTTTCGCAAGTATAACTATCGCCTAACCATCTATCCGTCAGTGCATTACAATACCTATTGTTTGGCGTTCTTAAACCGTAGGTTTTGCACGGTAAAAGCGTAGGTTTTGCATCGCAAAACCTACGCTTTCGCAACGCCAAAGCGATTATATCACTTTTTAACAGAATTATCTTTACAAAGTCGAGCCGAAAATCTCTCCCGGTTTCATCAAAGAATTTGCTTAAAAGCATCTGCGAAATAGCTTGTTTCACCTGCTTTCTTATGCCGAACTAACGTTCCTACTGCGCCGGAATAGTGGCAATGTGGCAATATATAAACGAAAAAACGAGGAAGTCCGGCGAACTTCCTCGTTTTTCGTTTATTCGTGATTCCGTTGGGATTCGAACCCAAGACCCACAGCTTAGAAGGCTGTTGCTCTAATCCAGCTGAGCTACGGAACCGCTGAATTTGGGTGCAAAATTACTGCTTTTATTCGTTCTGACCAAATTATCCGTTAAGTTTTTTCTCCGAATTAACTCAAGTCGGGGTGTATTGTCGGTTGGTTTCTTACTTGAATTGGTTCAGGAAAGTGTCGGCTTGGGTGTTGCCCAAACTCTTTGCTTTCTCTATGTTGGCAATGCTTCTTGCTTTTGGTTGTTCCGACACAAGGCTATTCCGAGTATCAGGTAGGCTTCGGCATAGTCCGCCTTCAGTGCTACGGCTTGTTGTGCGGCTACGATGGCTTCTTCAAATTTGTTGAGTCGGAGCAACAAGCTGCCTGCTTCGGCACAGTAGATGGGTTCTGCCGGATCGAGCCGGGCGGCTATTAAGATGTCTTGCAAGGCTTGTTGCCACAGCTTTCCTTTTACTTCGCACTGTTCGCGCATGTAGTAGAAGTCGGCTCCCAAGATGCCTGCATAAAGATATTCGTAGGTGTAGAAGTCTTTTATTGCTTCGCGATATTTGCCCATTTTGTCTGATTGCTGTCCACGCGCAAGGAAGAATGGGGCTGCGGTTTGCGTGTAAGGCGTGTCGCAAAGTTCGATGCTTTGGTTCAAGAGCGATAGTATTTCTTCGTCGTTTCCGTTGAGATTTTCCTGACATTGTGCCATTTCCAAATAGAGTTCGGGGTTCTTTATTTGGGTTTTTGTGAGTGCCTCGAAGTCTTGATATGCCTTTTTGTAGTCGCCTTTTGCGTATGTAATTTGTGCTTGAAGGTGCTTGTAAACGGGCAACGGGTTTAGTTTGTGGGCTTTCTCAGCTTCGCTCATGGCTTTGTCTAACGTCCACCCTTGCGCCTTTGCCTTTTCTGTGAGTGCTGCGGTTACGGCTCCCTGATACATAAGGCGGGCATAGTTGTAGTGGGCTTCGTCCTTTGCTTTCGCCTTCGCAATGGCTTGGAGCAGCACCTTTTCTGCCTCGCCGATGTCGCCTTTACCGAACAAGTTGGTTGCCAAGGCGATGTAGCCGTTGTTCAGTGCCGGGAACTTTTGCAGGAAATCGTTTATGGTGGCTGTTCTTATTTCATCAATCTTTGAAGACGACAGCATGAGTGCGAGAACGGCTTCGTCGGCCTCTTCGGGCAGTCCTATTCTGATGCCGCATTGCAACAGGGTCGGGTCGTTCTGCGAAAGTCCCATCAATACGAAGTCGTTGGCATAGCGTGCATCGGTTGCGCTCTGCGATGTGCCCGAATTGTTGTATATTCCTACGAGCTGTCCCTTGTCGTTTACGAGGGGCGCACCGTTGTTTTTCTCGGGTGCTGAGGTGGCGAGCACGCAGTAGTTGTATTTTTCCATGAACTTTTCCACCTTGCTTACGTTGGCTTTTATCGGGTCGCCCGACTTGGCAGGCATTACCACCCACGCGCCGGCATTGTCGGCAACCGAAGGCGCGAATGGGAGTGCAGCGGTCTTTGCACTTACCTTGAACTTTGCCACGTCGTATATCTCGTTGGCACCGAGCATTGTTTCCACATTGTATTTCTGACCGTTATTGTCGATGACTACGGCTCTGGCTGCTCCTGCGAATGGCTTCCACGTGCTGATGCCGATGCCGTCGGTTGAGACGAAAACACCGTTTGTGGTAGACAGGATAGAGCCTTTCGGGTCGAATGTGGTAAGCGTGAAAGTGGCGTTGGCAGCCTTTTTCACTGCCGCAGACTGTGCTTTCGCCGTTGTAGCGATGCCGATATAGAGGGCGAGAAGGAGGAAAAATATCTTTGTTCTTTTCATAATTCTATGGTCGTTTACGAGGGTTGGTTGCTGTTTAACAGTTCGCGGGCATTCTGCAAGGCAGCTTCGGAGATGTCTGAACCGGAGAGCATTTGCGCTATTTCGACAACTCTTTCGTCGGCTGTCAGTTCTCTTAGTCGGCTGGTGGTGCCTATCGGAGTGTCGTGTTTCTCCACTTTATAATGCGTTGTGCCCAATGCTGCAATCTGCGGAAGGTGTGTAATGGAGATTACCTGCTTGTTGTTGCTGCCCATTTGCTGCATTACGAAAGCCATTTGCCGGGCTATCTTGCCGCTTACGCCTGTGTCTATTTCGTCGAAAATGATGGTTGGCAGCTTTACGGCACCGCTTATCATAGCCTTGAGCGAGAGCATGACGCGGGCTATTTCGCCCCCCGAAGCCACTTGTGCAATGGGTTGCAGCGGACTGTTGCGGTTGGCAGAGAAAAGGAATTGCACTTTATCGGCACCGTCGGCAGCCGGTGGTTTAGGCTCGAACCGAATGTCGAACTGCACGTTGGGTATGCCCATGGGCACGAGTTTCTCTTTCATTTCCTTCTGAATGGCTTTTGCAGCTTTCTCTCTGCTTTTGGTCAGCAGGGCTGCCTGCCGGGTACAGTCGGCTTGTTTCGCAGTAAGTTCCTGCTCGGCTTCCTTCAGCAGTTCGTCGCTGTTGTCTATTCCGTCTAACTTCTGCTTCAGTTCGGCTTGTATTGCGAGCAAATCGGAGATGGTTTCCACGTGGAATTTCTTTTCGAGATGGTATATTTTGTCGAGCTGTTCGTTGATATAATCCAACCTGTTGGGGTCGAAATCAATGTCGCCGGTCGCCCTGCTTATCTCCTCGGCAATGTCCTTCACCTCTATATAAGCGGTGTCGAGACGGTTGCAAAGTTCTTCGGCTTTAGGGAAAACGTGGGCAATGTTCGTTATGGCTTCGGCGGCAGACTTCAGCTGTTTCACTGCTCCGGACTCGTCGTCGTTCAGTGCATTGTCGGCATTGTATAGCGATGCTTGATGTCTTCTGCGTGCGAAAGGGTCTTGCTTTCGGCTTCGAGTTCCTCTTGCTGCCCCTCTTGCAGGTTCGCACCTGACAGTTCTTCGTGCTGAAAGCGCATAAACTCTTCGTTTTCGGCGTTCTCTTTCAGTTGCTTTTTTATTTGTTCCAACCTTTTTTCAGCATCTTTATACGCCTTGAAGGTGCTTTTGTAGGTTGCCATTTCCTTGTCGTTGGCAGCCAATATGTCGATAACGTTAAGTTGGAAGTCTTCTTTTTGCAAAAGCAAATTCTGGTGTTGCGAATGAATATCCACCAACTGGTCGCCCACTTCGCGCATCAAATTCAGGGCAACGGGCGTGTCGTTGATAAATGCACGCGACTTTCCGTTGCTGCCCACTTCGCGTCGCAGAATGGTTTCATCGGCATCGAAGTCGATGTTGTTGTCGGTAAAGAACGTGTCGAACGCACCTTTTGGCAGACTGAACGTTGCTTCGATGACGCATTTTTTCTCGCCTTGCTTTATCTGTTTGCTGTCGGCTCTGTTGCCTAAAAGCAAGCCGATAGCTCCGAGAATAATGCTTTTTCCTGCACCTGTTTCGCCGCTGATAACGGAGAAACCGTTGCGAAAGTCGATGTCTAATTGGTCGATGAGCGTGAAGTTCTTTATATAAAGATGCTTGAGCATAGTTGTTTGTATTATTGTTTAATCTTGTCCCACGATGCGTTCTGGCTTGCATTGATGCCGAAAAGAATTTCGTAGACAGCCTCTTTCTCCTTTTGCGTGCCCTTTTTATGGTATATATTGGCAAGTTCGTCTTTCTTGTAGTCTGTCCAAATCTGTGGTAACATGCTCATGGGTTTATCTTCGTGCGCCTTTTTCAGACCGGTTTCCAAAGCTGTTGTTATGTTTGTTCTGCCTCGTTCAGGACTGTTTGCCATTTCGTCCAAGCCTGTTCGGTAGTAGTCGTATTGCAGTTGGCGGAAGGGTTTCATACCTCCGTCGAGGTAATCGTTGATGATGGCGAAGCGGTTCTTCGAGTTTTCGAATGCTTTCCAACCGGTGAAGCTAAGGTTCTGCGCATTGTTGGTAAGGTTCATGCAGCGTTGCAGAATGTCTTCGCCGCCCATAGGTGAGAACGAATCGAGGTCTAAGCCGATGATGAGATAAGCGTAGTAGCCGAAAAGAGCCGTGAGCTGGTTGTCGATGTTTTCTTCGTTGAACTCTATTTGGTCGAACTGCGCAAACTCGAAGTTGAAGTCGGCGTCCTTAATGTTGAACAATGTAGAGGTGTATGCCGAGTTGTAGACAGGTCGGTTCGCCTGTATGAGTGCCGTACAGGTAAAAGCATTGCTGCTTTGGTCGTATTTTGTAACGGTGATGTTGAAGTTGCAAACAATGCGTTCGTTCTTCTGGAACTTCAGGTTTGTCCATTGTCGTTCGTTCACAAACTGTTCGAGGGTTTGCTGCAAGTTCTCGAACACCGACTTGTCCGTACCCTGTATCTGGTTGTGGTTGATGGTTATCTTTGCTTGCAACTCCTGCGCTGTGGCGTGGTTGTTAAAGAATAGAAACCAGCTCGTCAATAATGTCGCGAGCCACCAAGTGTTTACGCTTCTTTTCATATTCTTTCTTTCCTCCTTTTGAAATAATCGTTATTTGGTTGTCGTCCGACCGGAAAGTTGTACCGGCGTTGCGTGTGGAATTCAGCACGATGAAATCGGCATTCTTTTTCACCAACTTTGCCGAAGCGTTTGTTTCTTCGTTGTTTGTTTCCAATGCGAAAGCGACGATGCGTTGTCGGCTTTTCTTCCGTTGTCCCAAAGCGGCTGCAATGTCGTGGGTGGGTTGCAGGTCGATGTGCAGTTTGTCCTTTCCACGTTTAATCTTTGTTTCCGAGAAGTTCAGCGGTTTGAAATCAGCCACGGCGGCGCACAGTATGGCAGCATCGGCAACAGGAAAGGCTTGCTGACAGGCTTCGTACATCTGCTCGCAGCTTTCTACATCTATGCGGTTGATGCCCTCCGAGCACGCTATATGTACAGGTCCGGCGACGAGTGTAACGTTGGCACCTCGCTTGAAACACTCTTCGGCAAGGGCAAAGCCCATCTTTCCCGACGAGTAGTTGCCTATAAAACGTACGGGGTCTATCTTTTCGTATGTAGGTCCGGCAGTTATCAGCACATTCTTTCCCTTTAAATCCTGCGTGATAGCAGCATTGTTGTCGAAATATTGGTCTAAAAAAGCCACGATGACTTCGGGTTCTTCCATGCGTCCCTTGCCTTCCAATCCGCTTGCCAAGAAGCCACTGCCGGCTTCTATAATGTGGTTTCCCCTGCGTTTCAGCATGTCGATGTTTGCTTGTGTAGCGGTATGCTTGTACATGTCAAGGTCCATTGCGGAGCTACGAACACGGGAGCTTTCATGGAAAGGTAGGTCGTAACGAGCATGTTGTCGGCTATGCCGTGGCATATTTTGCCCAATGTCGAGGCTGTGCAGGGTGCAATGAGCATGGCATCGGCCCACAAACCGAGGTCTACGTGCGAGTGCCACGTGCCGTCGCGTTGAGAAAAGAAATCGCTGATGACCGGTTTCTGTGTCAGTGCCGACAGTGTGATAGGGGTGATGAACTCTTTTCCACCGGGCGTTATGACTACCTGAACCTCTGCCCCCTGCCTTACGAGTTGGCGAATGATAAGACAACTTTTATATGCGGCAATGGAACCCGTGATGCCGAGAACGATTTTCTTTCCTTTGAGCATGACTATCGATTGTTAAATTCGCGAAGACGAATGCGTGTGAGCACTTGTTTGGTGTTGTAGGTGAAGTCGCTCGACAATATCCAGCTATAGAAACCGGGGTCTCTGCGTAGCACTTCAGCCACGTCCCACCCACGATATTTGCCAAAGTTGAACACCTCGTGGCGGCGCGGCTGTCCGTGTTCGTCGAGCAAGGTTTTGCCGTCTTTGTCGGTAACATCTTTCCAAACGATGCGTCCGGCAAAGTCTACGTTGTCGTTCATACGCGAGAACTCTGCCAGTTCGGCTATGTCGTTCTTCAGTATGCGGTCCGGTTCGTCTTGGTTTTCAGCAGAGTACATCTTAATCTGTCCTTGCAAAACGCGCCACGTTGCCTCCGTGTCTTCGTTGGCTTTATGGGCTGTGAAGTCGTCTTCCATCTTTCTGCCACAATAAAATTCGTAAGCAGCGGCAAGGTTTCGGCGTTCCATTTTGTGATAAATATTTTGTGCATCGATGAGTCGGCACTTTGAGAAATCGAAGTCTACGCCTGCCCGGAGGAATTCTTCTGCCAACAACGGAATATCGAAACGATTGGAGTTGAAGCCGGCAAAATCGCAGCCCGTGAACTTATCAGCCAGTTCGGCTGCCTTTTCTTTGAACGTTGGTGCGGCGGCCACATCGTCGTTGGTGATGCCTGTAAGTTCTTCTACCTCTTGCGGAATTTCTTTCTCAGGGTTGATGTAAAGGTTTTCTCTTTCTTCTTTCCCATCAGGGAATACCTTTATATACGATAATTGTATGATACGGTCTTTTACAAGGTCGAGCCCCGTTGTTTCCAAGTCGAAAACAATTAACGGCTTCTTTAAGTTTAATAACATTCTGCTATTATTATAATGTATATGTGGGCAGACTTCTTAAAAAAATCTGCCCACGACTCTTGTTTCTTTCTTAATTAATCGTTGAGCAATACCGGCATCACCAGCATGAGCACATTTTCGCCTTCAGGTTGTTCCACCGGAACAATGAGTCCGGCGCGCGATGGGTCTGCCAACTGTATGTTTACCTCTTCGCTTTGCAGGTTGCCTAGTATTTCCAAGATACTGCTACCCTTGAAGCCGATGCTCATAGGGTTGCCTTCGTAGGTACAGGTCATGCTCTCCTTTGCGCTTGTTGAGAAGTCGATGTCTTCTGCACTAAGGTCTAACTGTCCGTTTGCTATGTGGAAGCGAATGAGCTGTGAAGAATCGCTTGCGAATGGCAACACGCGACGGATAGCACCAATGAGCGACTTTCGGTCGATGGTGATTTGATAAGGATTGTTTTCCGGAATTACGCTGTTGTAGTTCGGATATTTCCCATCGATAAGTCGGCAAACCAAATTGCCCTCGCTAAACGAGAATTCGGCTGCGCGCGAATCGAAGCGCACTACAACGTCGCTGCCTTCTTTTGCTATAAAACCTTTCAGCAATGCTGCCGGCTTTTTGGGCAAGATAAAAGCTGCAGGCACGTCGTTCTTTACAGAGAACACTCTGTTGCGCACCAACTTGTGTCCGTCGGTGGCAACAACAGCCAAGCTGTCGGCCGTGAGGTCGAAGTACACACCGTTCATCACGGGGTGAAGCTCGTCTTGCGCAGTAGCGAAAAGCGAACGTGTAATGTTATCTACCAGCACTTCCGCACTCAGCGTGATGTTTGTTGCATCGGCAGAAACAGGCTGTGGGATAGGAAACTCGTCGGCATCTAAGATGGGGAAATTGTAAGAACCATTCTGATAGCTTATATAAATAGTGTGTTCGCCCATATTCACATCTACGGTGAGTGGTTGTTCGGGAAGTTCCTTCACCGCATCGAGGATATTGTGGTTATTTACTGCAAACTTGCCCTGACCTTCGAGTGAATCAAGATTTATCGACATGCGGACAACGTTCTCGCTATCTGAAGCAGTGATTGTGAGCTGACCGTTCTGCGCATCGAATACGAAACAGTTTAATATTGGCAAAGAATTTTTGCTGTTGATAACACGCGAAAGCGACAGCAATCTACTGCTCAAGGCAGTGCTTGAAATAGTAAATCTCATTAGTTCCTATATATTTTTAGTTATAACTCATTTTCTGCAAGAAGTTCCGATAAGCACACAGGCTTAAAAGCGAAATATTCTTCTTCAACGTACAAAAATACGAAAAAGCCATGTGAAAAACAAAATTTACAGGTAAAAGTTTTTGTTTTTAGAACTATTTTAGTAATTTCGCCAAAGTTATGCCGGCGAGTGGTACGCGTGTTTGCACCCGAACACCCCCACCACAGCTTACTTATGCAAAGTATTTAAAGAAACAAATTTATTAATAACACCGCAAAATATAATATGGAATTACAAGGAAGAGTCATTGCAGTATTAGAGCCACGCGAGGGAACATCGGCACGTGGTCCGTGGAAATCACAAGAGTATGTTATCGAGACGCACGACCAATATCCAAGAAAAATGGTCTTCAATATCTTCGGTGCCGACCGTATCGACCAGTTTGCCATCAAGGCAGGCGAGGAAATCATCGTAAGTTTCGACATCGATGCACACGAATATAACGGCAGATGGTTCAACAACATTCGTGCATGGAACATTCAGAGAGTCGATGCCGCAGCTGCACAGGCTGCCGGCGTGCCGCCCGCTGCTGCCCCACAAGCACCGGCAGGAGGAAGTCAGGAACCATTCCCACCCGCTGCATCAGACAGCGCAGCCGACGACCTACCGTTCTAAAGTTCGGTAAAGGCAGCGTCGGGCGTGCCTTACAATAAACTAAAAGAGGGGCTAAAACCGCATTTCGCCGGTTTTAGCCCCTCTTTGTTTTCCTTAAAAGTTGTTTTGTCGAGTAGAACTTAAATATTTTCTCTTCTTCATAGCCTTTGATATAATAGAATAGTAATATCGTTCAATTGGTTATCCCTTAAATACAAATTGTCTGTGAAATTCAAGATATTTTATTCTTTTCTCATCCATAGGAAGCATTTGAATAAATTTATCGTCTTCCAATCCCAGCAACTTACATGTACGATTAGATAGGAAATTAGAGATATGAACATGTCTATCCTCTGTGAATGTAATAAAGCCTTGATCAAACAGTCGGTCGTATGTAGGTGTAAGCATATAACCGTTGTATGGGTCTATACGTTCTTTTTCATTAGATACAGCCCAAGGCTTTATATGACTGGCTATGAGTAGACGATCGTCGGCAACCATAGTAAATGGGCAATATGAGCATTGTTCTAATAATTTCTCACGATATTTTTGCTGTCCTTCTCTTCCTTTCTTTATTGAATTAACCTCTTCTTCTATTTTCTTTTCAGTTTTATCAACCTCTTGTAGTTGCTGTTTTCCTTTTCCGTATGCAAATATCGTGGGCAATGACTTCATTTGCTTGATGGCATCAAAATCTACGAATAATTTCCAGTAGTAAAGTTCGTTGCCGGCCGTGTCTGTAAGTTTCTTAACGAGTATATAACTGACCAATGGTAATGATAGTTCTCTAATAAGTTGATAACCTGCATCAGATGAATTAACGTATCCTCTTGGCCCTTTTATTTGTTTCTGATCGGAAATCTCAAAAGTGATAATCTCATTTTGTAAATGAACTATTTTGTTCATTCTTTCAGTCCATAAGGTCGATAAATTCTCCATTCCCCGATAATTCTGTGAAGGATTCAGATACTCAATTTTGAGTGTATTGAGATAATTGATAAGGTCTTGCTTTAACATAAAGCAAGTAACGCGAAATCCTTCTTGCCCATAGAATTCTCGCATGGTATCTTTTGAGGAAATATATAGCTTTGCCTCCCCATGGCTTTCTTTTCTTTTATCTGTTGTTGTTTGTATCTTATTGTTTCTAACTACAAAGCTATCGGGAATAGCCAAAATTTTGGGAAACACGTCTATCAAATTAAATTTTTCGTTTCCTAATAGTATCATAATTCGCCGTATTTTGTTATATCCATTTGTTTGAGTAGAGCTATTAACACGTCTACCACTATCGAATTTCCTGCCTGTTGATAAACTGAAGTGTCTGAGACTACAATATTGAAAGAATCCTTAAATCCCATAAGACGGAGGCATTCCCTTGGCGTTAATTTCCTAATTCGTCCTTTGTGTGTAACGTAGTTATCAACACCTGCACGGTGCATTTTATGCATCGAATGTAAAAGGGGACGTGCAATATCAAGGTCGGTTTCTATCCTTGTACTAAAATTTTTCGTTCCCGGGCAAAGTACATAATTACGTAGTTTTTCTGATAAGTAATACTTCTCCTCTACTTCTTTCACGTTAAATATGAATTCATCAAAGTCTTCTTCGGGAACCTCATCAATAGCCATGGGGTGATAAATAAAGTCTCCATGCCAGTTAAATTGTTGATTACGTTTTTGGCATAAAGCTATATCACCATTGATTTGTGTATAGCACTTAATCCTATTCTTATGGCTGGTAACGAACTTAATACCTTTTTCCTTGAGGAAATATCTCGTATCAACATAATCTTCCAAGAAATCATACATTATATATTCCAATTTAATGGGAGCCGGAAAAGAAAACTTCGTTGGCGTATGAAAACCGATACAGAATATTCTTTCTCGGTGTTGAGGGATTCCATAATCCTTACTGTTGAGGATTCGGTAATTTACTTGATAGCCCAATTCGGAGAAAATAGAATGCATAACCATCCATGTTCTGCCTTTATCATGATTGATCAAGCCTTTAACATTTCGAAAATGAAGACTTTGGGTTGGGTTTCTTTAATGACACGTGCAAACTCATAGAAGAGAGTTCCTCGTGCATCTTCAAAACCTAAACGTTTACCGACCATTGAAAATGCCTGACATGGTGCGCCACCGACAAGCAAATCAACTTGTCCTTTATACTTTCGTGCATCAAAAGTTCTTGCATCATCAAACCAGTTTTCCTCCTTTATATCGTAATTAGCAAAGTAGCTTTGTTTACATTTAGTATCTATATCGCCGGCAAAGACTATACGATGATTTAACTTTAATCTTTGCAGAGCGTGTTCAATAGCACCTATGCCACTAAACATGGTACCAAGTCTTATTGTTCTTTGAGGGTGAGAGAAATCTAAATCTTTCCAAGATTTTTTTCTTGAAATTGGTGTTGCTTGCGATTCAGGAATAAGTATTAAGTCTTCGGCTTTTTCTTTAACCAAAGACTTTATATATGATATTCGTTTACTATCTTCTCTTATATATTGTTCTGCTGTTGCCATAATTGGAAGCAAAGATAGCAATTTTTTAGAGAAATAATGTGCTTTTTGTGTGGTTATTTTCTATATTGAAATGCTCACTCCGAACGTTTTTATAAAGATAACGTCGCTGAAAGAAAGTGATAACTACGCTTTTACCCTGCAAAATCCATATTCTTGTTGAACCCAATGGGCAGTGCCCAACCGATTTGAACCTTGCCATGGCGAGAAAACGCACTTTTCGGGCAACGAAAGATGGACGTTTTTTGGTGGTTTGATACTTTTTTCTTATCTTTGTAAAAGAACAACTTACACACTGAAGCTAACAGACAGGTAACAAATCAATTTTTGAACTATGAAAAGAGCAATTGTAATAGGTGCCAGCAGCGGCATCGGGCATGAGGTGGCAAGGCTCCTCATCATGCAAGGGTGGACAGTTGGCGTGGCAGCACGCCGCAAGGAAAAGTTGGAAGACTTGAAAATCTGTGCTCCGGAACGCGTCTTCACAGCGCAGATTGATGTAACCGACGAGAAGGCGGACGAGGCTCTTTACCGGCTCATAGAGCAGATGGGAGGACTGAACCTTTATTTCCATTCAGCGGGCATCGGGTGGAAAAATCCGACTTTAGACCCTGAAAAAGAAATGAAAACAATGCAGACCAATGGTCTCGGTTTTGTGCGTATGGTGGGCGAAGCTATCGTTATTTCGCCACACACGGCGGCGGACACATTGTCTGCATCACTTCCGTGGCAGGCACAAAAGGCTTGGGAGCCATTCCTGCCTACAGTGCCACGAAGGCTATGCAGAACACCTACCTGCAAGCCTTGGAACAGTTGGCAGCCAACAACCGTTATGACATTCGTTTCACGGATATTCGTCCCGGTTTCGTAGACACTCCGCTGTTGTCAGAATCTTCTCACTTCCCTATGCTGATGAAGACCGAGAATGTGGCAAAAAGCATTATGAAAGCCATAGAAAGAAAACGCCACGTCTGCGTAATCGATGGTCGTTGGCGAATTTTTACAGCCCTGTGGCGACGTATTCCGAACCGGATTTGGAGACGAATGAAGCTGAACAACTAACCGGATACCTTGCATACAGGTGCATAGAAAGCCGATGCGCCCCTCAAACGCTTTATCGGACGGCAACAATAAGAATAAGGAGCAAGCGATATTTTCGGCGGAATTGATTTCCTTTTCCTTGCTCAAGGCTGTTTCCGAAAACATTTCCGGCACTGCAAAAGCATAGGATTTACAATGTACTTCGGAGGTAGGGGGTGCGATTTACCACCTTCCTGACACCGAAGAAACAGCAACATGAATATAAGAACGAAATGAATTTCGCCCCCGCAATCCGTCCACATTTAATAAAATGAAGACTTAAATTCTAGTTTGTATTAGTAGAAATGACAATGCAAATGTTATAAAAGGGAATCTGCTACGCCTTTGGGGGTCATTAGTGTGTGAGGATTACTCCTCTCGTTCTTTCTTCATTGCAAATGCATTCAATAGTTAACATTATCGCACGCATGCGATATAACGTTACTAGCAAATCCAATAGAACGTATATTCACATCGGTTCCTTAATTTGATCAAAGTTAGTTACCGCAGAACTGTCTCTTCGGGCGTTCGCTGATTCCCTTAATTTATTACTCGTATGGCGAATGATACTCCTTTTTGGATAACAACTCTGAAAGGTCTTGTGTTTTATCCCAGTTGAAGAACCATCGCTTTGTTTTATTGTATATTTCCAATTTAGTATATGCTTCATCTTCTTTTTTATAGCCATAGGCGTTCATTAGTATATCTTTTTTTTCATCCTTCTGACGAATGGGCATACTAAAATATCAAAAAAGAGCATGGCATTGTCAGCATACCACATTGCATTTTCTTTTTTTAGTCGACGTTTAACTTCTTCTAAAATCTTTATTCGAATATCCTCATATTCTGCATCTTGACCAATTATATATAGAAGTATACAAATTTGGAAGTAGTTTTTATGTTCGTATTCTATAGAATCACCATCAGAAATATTGAAAAGACTAATCAATTGTGCACGTGGTATTGGAGTTTTCATTAAATGGCTAAGACAAATCATAAGGTTAAGTGCTTCAAGATTGGTTTCTCCTGCTTTTCTGTTAACTTCATAAATATCTAAACAGCGTTTTACTTCACGGTAGATACGAATTTCCATTTCAGGTAGTATTGTTTTGTCTGTACATTTCTCAGCCCATTTGTAAAGATAATCTAAAATACGACCAATCTTTATTGATGCAGAGGCACTCATATCCAACGAAAACACATAAAAGGAAACCTCAACATACATTAGTAGTAGTCCAGCGGTTGCATTGGCGGCACTCTCTTTTTTGAACTCTCTTTCAAGTTGTGATTTTATTAGAACGAGGAAATATCTATTCAATGTGCCATACTTCTGACTATATCTGTATGTTATCGAACGGAAATTGTTCACAATGGAAGAGAAATACTTCATTTCGTTCTTTATAGCATATTTGTATTTACTATCATCTTTTGCTAATAGACGTTCAGAAATGTCTGATATCAGACTACTAATTTCTCTTTTTGCAACAGATACATTCGAGACAAAAGGCCGTTCTAAAAATTCAAGTTTACTCTCGTTGATATAAAGTTTGTAGGTCTCAAGCTCTTCCTTGTAGACTTCAAGTATTGATAGAAGGCAGTCTTTGCTATTTGCATAAATATAATAATCATCTACATATCTCCTGACTTCATAATCACGACCCAGTTTTAAAGAGTATGGCTCTTGCTTAAGTCGATTAAGTACATTGATATCTATACGTTGTAAGATGATTTCTGAGAATATACGTGAAATTTCCGGACCTACGATAATTCCATTCGTTTCATTATAGTTGGTATGTTGCATGAGCGTGTCAAACTCCTTTTCGAATGTTGGTTTACCTATTAGGCTTTTAGCTTGTTCTTTACCTTTGATAGCCCATGCAATTGTATGAGTGTATATATGATAGAAACAACTGGCAATATCCATTTTCATCAGATGGGTATATTTCTGTTCGAGACGTAGATAATCACCACTGGTAAAGAATTTATACATCATATCATACCGCTTATAACTAAAGTATGAGCGGTAACGTTTTTCTATTTCACCATCTTGTATTTCAATATTGTTCTGTTGACTTTTGGTTTCCACCTCTTCTGTATCTTCTGCTTTGAAAATGCATTTGGCACGGTCTGCAATGTAGCGAATAGAGAATGGGCTATTACTACAAAGCGAAAGTATATAGTAATCATATTTAGTGTAAAAGTCAACACACGATAATTGAGTAAAAGGGTGCATTAAACTGAGCTTGCGACTCTTATCTCCACCGTATTTACGTACGGAATAATCAAATGGAATTGTCCATTTCTTTAGTTTCCCCTTGAAAGTTTCATAGAATATCTGTTTTAACTCTTCATTCTGCATATTCAAATAGAAACCTTCATTATCGAGTATCAAAGGAAGTTCATACGGTAAGACCTCTGTCAGAAGAACTCTATATTTGTTGTTAAGATTTATATCTTTACTCATCGCCAGCAATTATTTATATCTGCAAGCATTGCAGAGGTAAAAAAATGATTCACATGCTTTTCAAAGCCAAAGAAGAAAGAATACTTGGATAAATCCTTTCGTTGGTCGGGGGACATCTTTACAGCTAACCTTGTACCCAAACGTCCTCTCTTGCAATGCAACAGTCTTTGGTAATATTTATCAAGATTGTATAATGGCGTCTTGTCGGTTATCATATTATAATTGAAATAGATTCCAACCTTAATAGGGAGCAAGGTAGACGGATTATAAAGAGTGAAATTGCCTGTAAGGAACTTGATTCTATTCTTAAGTTTACTAAAGTCTCCATCTTTAGCAAAACGAACAAAACTCTTTGTAATACGAGTTTTTATTGTATTTATTTTTTTGTCTGCTATTGTAATTTCCAAGTTACAGTCCTCTTGGGGGATAAACTTATAACCAAGATAGGTAAGTTCTTTATGTTTTAGTTTGCTGGTATCTATAGGTTTAACCGGTATATGAGCATTCCATTTGTGTGATTTAGAATCATTAAGTTGCAGGTTTATATTAGACAAAATCTTAGGAATCTCTTCCCATACCTCCTCTTGATATCTTTTACTACTACAAAACACAATGATGTCATCTACAAATCGTGCATAATAGTAGACGCCATTCATTCTGCGAATTTCTAAGTCAAAATACTTCATATAAAGTTCTGACATTACGGAACTTATACTTAAACCACGAGGTAACCCTTTGTTAGAGCTTATTACTGGATTTGAAAAAAGCTTTATAAGTAAGTTTATCGATTGACGACTTAATCTGCCTTTTGCTTGGAAATTCTCTATTATCTGATTACGATTAATGGTTTCATAGAAATGTCGTATATCAATACGAATAATCCATTTGGGGGTTTCCTCTTTCAACAACGAAACTATCTGTTTCACAATTTGATCACGATTGGATTGCTCAACTCTATATATGCGCTTGATATTGTTATATAACTTACGCAGAATTAAATCCTGACAAAGGTATTCCATAGAATCTCTTGGTTGATCGTTGAGGTATAAATCTCCTAAAGTCTTAATTTTAAAATCATACCGACCTCCATCTATGGTATTGCCAACACATAATTCCAATTTCTGAATAAAGTCTTCTTTACTCAGTCCGTAATTCCTACGCTCACTTTGGGTAACGCAAGAATATAAATTATATGGTGAGAACGATTGTGAATACATATATTCTTTATTTAGGCGGTTATGAACTTCTACTGAGTGTTAGTATTATACACATTAGAATATCGACCAACCCCATTAGGTATACTATTACTATTGACACTAAGAAATAAAGATTCTTCCAAGCCATTGGTAAAAGTAATTATGCTTTTAAGCCAACTTCTCGGCTTCTTCTTTTCAAGTATTATCTTAGAGTTGTATGCAGTACATTCTGCTATTACGGTCTTTAGTTTCACTTATTGTCAAAAGTATTATATAGTAATTATAAATTGTTCTGCAAAGATAACTATAAAAATTAATATATCAAAAATATGGAAGAGTTTTTGAAACTATATATTCCAAAAGAGATTTTTAAAGTGAATGTGCATCTTAAAATGTAAGCTCCTCGCTTTCTCTGTATAATTGCAAGTTTGTTCGGCAGCCATTTTCAGGATACCGGTAGTAACTTATAATGCCTCGTTTGGTTTATCAGATTTTGTAAAGATAATTCTGTTAAAAAGTGATATAATCGGTTTGGCGTTGCGAAAGCGTAGGTTTTGCAATGCAAAACCTACGCTTTTACCGTGCAAAACCTACGGTTTAAGAACGCCAAACAATAGGTATTGTAACGCACTGATGGGCAGAGAGTTAAGCGACAGCTATGTTTGCGAAAAATAATTACAGATTTATGGCTTGTTTTCTGCCCGTAAAACGAGATTGCGAACCTGCCAGCGGAATGCCCCACGGTGTGGTTGTCTTGGACTTTGGGCACGGATATAGGGGCAGGACTACATCGCCCCAATCGGTGTAAGGTGTGGTTGCTTTGGACTTCGGGCACGAATATAGGGAGAAAAACAAAGCCTATCGTTTCGCCTTTCCGAATGGATACTTGGATTTCTGATATGATTATAGAGGGGAAAAACAACCGCAAGCCGTGCTGTTTGTAAAGGTGGGACTTGGGGTTTGGGCATAAATAAAGGGGGCAAAAACAAGTTTGCCCCCTACGTTTGTAGTGTCGGATTGTTCTTTTCTCGTTCCTCGAAAAGTGCGTTTTCTCGCCGTGGCAATGCTCAAATAGATTTGGTAGTGCTCATCTGGCTGAACGAAAACGTTTGTTTACCCCACTCCAACGGTTATTTTACGATGATTTTTCTGCTTTCTTTGCCGAGTTTTACAACATACACGCCTGCCTTGAGGTGCTTTACATTGTAAACGTTGTCGGCGTCGGTGATATAGGCAGACAGGTGGCTGATGCCCTGTGCGTCGTAAACACGCACCACTTCGCCGATGGCTGCTTTACCTACGTTGATGTAGAGTACACCGTTCTCTATGCTGAGGCGGTTGATTTGCTTTGCCGTACCTGCGAAAGCGGGGTTGATGCCCGTAGCTTCGGTAGGCACATAGTTTGTCGTCATGTGCGTGTCCATGTTGCTCTCTTCGCTCTTTACGGCGTGTTTTGAACCGTAGTTGGCCGGCAGAGCCGAGAAGATGGCGTCGTTGCGCGAACCCAAGAGGAAGAAGTTGGCTGTGGTAAGGCGTGGGACGAAGGTTTCGGAAGCGAGCTTGGTTTTGTCGTATTCGTAGGTGAAAACGAAACCGGTAGTGCTTTCTGTCCTTACGATGTCGCCGTCGTCGTCGTACTCGTACGAACGTTCGTAGACTACGTCGCCCTGCGATACCGGTCCGGGAATGTACTTAACCGATGTGTTGCGACCGTCTTCGTCGTAATAAAACTCTTCTTTGTAGATGTTAGCACCATCTTGCGAGCGGTCGTAACTTGCGAGCTGTCCCTTTTCGTTGTAGGTTAATTGGCAGATGTGGGGTGTTTCTTCCCATACGCCGCCATCGACAAGATAATAGAAAACCTCGCCGCGCTCGATGCGTCTGTTGCCATCGTAGGTCAGCTTTATACGGAACATGTCGGTGAGTTCCACACCGGGATAGTCCATATCTTGCAGCAATGCGCAGACAATCTCGGTGATGTAGCCCTGTTGGTCGCGCGTGTAGGTATCGCGCTTGATGAGTTTCAGCGGTTCTTCTGCCGAGTTGCCGCGTCTGTACTCTTCCTGTTTGAGCAGGTAACCATTCGCATCGTACGTGTAATGCTTCTCGTACATCATGTTTCCTTCGGTATCGGAAACAACTTCTTTCTCTATGCGATTGTCGGGAGTGTAGAGATACTTGAAGACTTGCAAGTCGAAGTCCATCGTGTTAATGCGATGTTTGTACACTGCCGGATTGGCATAGAACGGATTGGGTGCTGCGCTTTGCGCTTTTGCTTCCCATACACTTGCACACAGTACGTGTGCGATCATTAATAGTAAGATTCTTTTCATAATAAAGTGAAACTTAGTTTTTAAAAAATAAATATATATAGATTGATTGTTTAACCCCAATCGGTTATTAGGACGCATTTGCTTGGATTTGTTATTCCGTCATGCTTCCTTACCGGTTTCAGCCGCTTGCCGGCATCTGCGCAACCATTCCATCTCGCCGTAGCCCGCTACGCCTTCGATGAAATGTTGGCACATCTGCTCGACAATCGAACAAAACCGGTCAATGACGCTAATGAACCGATTTGGGGTTTATGGTTTCGATGTCTGTAGATTGACGAGCGCACAGAGGGGGCAGGCAACAAAGGTTTTGCACCTTCATTGCGAGCGTTTTCTTTGGTTGTGCCGGTAAGGCTAACCTATTGCAAGTTCTATTTTATTCGTCGGGGATATAGATGATTTCGCCGTTTTCCAACTGATAAGCCGTGCCCACACGCTTGCCCTTGTTGCCCGACTTGGCGTCTTGGTTCTTCGACGGCGTATAGCGGTCTATCTGTTTGCCCTTCTTCGAGATGATTTCCATGTTTTGCTTTCCCGGATTTTTCACCACGGTGAAATCTTCGGTGCTGAACATTTCGGTCATCTTATAGTGGGTTACGAGTGCCACCATCAGTGCCACGGCAAACACCATTGCCGCATCGAAGAGGTTTCCGACTACGCTCATCGGGTCGTCGTCCTCGTCGTGGCTGAGCCTAATCTGTCGTCTTCTCATGGTTGCTGTTATGGTTTTCGTTCAACATATCGGCAATGTAGTTGAGTGCACCCATATCGCGGCGATACCAACGCTGCCGAACCGACTTCACGACGAAGCCGATGCCGCCGGCAAACAAGCCGATAACGGTGGTGGCAAACGCCACTTGCATGTTGTAAGCCATCGATGCGATGTCGCCCGAAGACAAGCCGACGAGTGCCGGACCCATCGGAATGAGGGTTCCCATCAAGCCCAACATGGGTCCCATCTTCGTAAACATCTTCGGTGTTTCGAGTTCGCGCTCCACCATATACTCGTATTCGTCGAGCAGATAGTTCACCTTTGCAGCACTGTCGCGGTGCTCCAGCATCTTTGCAATGCAAGCAGCCACAGGCAGTTTGCCCTTTGGCAGGCGTTCGGAAAGCGAAGAAAGGTTGTCGGCTGTTAGGTTTTTCACTTCCCGGTGCAGCATTGTGCCGCTCTGTCGCATCGTGAGATACTGGCTGAAAAAGCCGCCCAAGAGCAGCAACGAACGCAGAAAGAAGAAGATGAGAATAAGAATTACGGGCACGAGAAGTCCCGATGAAATCCAATAAAGTATGTCTGTTATGTAATTCATAAATTGTTTTTAGTTTATACTGATGTTTATTTCGTTTGATACCGAAGTGCTTTTAACCCCAATCGGTCATTAGGACGCATTTGCATAAACCGGTCAAGGACTTAATGACCGATTTGGATTTAACCGATGCCGAGCCATCAATCCATTCGCTTGATTTGCCTTTTCGTGTGCCGGCGTTGCCACACCATGCCCACGATACCTAAGACGGCAACAAGCACGACCGTGCCTGCAAGGGCTTCAAGGTTGGTGCTGTCGGTTCCCACCACTGTCGTTTTGCCGTTCACCGTTGCCACAATGCCCATCAGCGCAATAAGCAAATTGCAGAGAAAGAGCAGCTCCAAGCGGAGGAAAGTTTCGGGCAGCAGGCGTTTTATGATGTATGTGAAGAGCGGAATGGCTATGCAGAAGACACCGCCGAGCGTCCAAGCGATGAGCGAAAAGTCTTCGCCGGGAAAAGCAAAGATAGTTTCGACAAGTATGCCGAACATCATCGGAACAATCATAATGCCGGGGAAGAAACGCAGGAAAGCAAACAGCAGGCGCACTTTGCGGCGAATGCGCCCCGACACTTCCACATCGGCGGCCAACAAACAAAATGCTGTTGCCATAAGCACGTCTATGTTGAGCAGGACGGAAATGTCGCGCACCAAGTCGGTATCGGCAAGCCAGCCGGCTATCTGCGTAGACGACTGCAAGATGGCACCGCGCCACGCCAACCCCATGAATACCATTGCTGCCACAGCCGTAATGCCTATTTGCAGGGCGTGGGCGAAAGTCTGTTTCAGCAAAAAGCTGAAACAGACGAGTATAAAGAGAATGACAACTACGGTTTCCATCGTGCTTTATTCTGCATTGGTGTTGCGACGCTTGCGCACAACAAATATCAACAGTACCACGAGGAGCAATACTGCACCGCCCACGAGTACGCCTTTCTCGAGCAATGGCGTGTGTTGCTCTACCTTTTGCGACATATCTTCGCGTTTCATCACCGTACCTTTGTCGGCGTTGGCAACGGCATTGCGCATTCGGTCTATCTGTTGTTGATACTCCTTGCCTTGATTTGGCTCTACCTTAGAGGCGATGAAGTTGCGCAACTTCGCATTGTCGGTAACGAAAGCAGAACCTGACGGCTTGTATTTCTTCACCAATTCCACGTGCAACTTGGCTATGTCTGCCACCTGTTGCGGCGTTGCCTTCCACATTCCCTTGCGCACTGTTTCGAGCATAACGGCAGTAATCTGTTGCAGGGCTGCCGGATTTTTTTGCTCGAAGAAGGCTTGCGTGCCGAGATTGTACTTGTCTTTCACATACACCTGATAGATGTCGTCCCACAGTTCTTTATCTATGGCTTTCGGTTTCATCACGTTCCAGCCGTAAGTGTTCTCCACTACCTCGGCAAAACCGCCTGCCGCACTTGCTCCGCCCTTCATTTTCTCCTTTATATATACAGGGTTCAGAATGGTGGTACGGCTTTCTACGCCTATCGCTTCTTTCACTTCCTGCATACGCACGTTGTGGCGGTTGCGATAATCGCTTAAGTATGCGTCGGGGTCTTTACCCGTTACGTGGCGCACGGCGAGGTTCAATCCGCCCATGAACTCGTAGACGTGGTCGAGACTCAACGCTCCCCAAGTGTTGCTCTGGCGCGGCTGCACCACAACATCGGTACGGGTGAGGGCAGCTTCGAAAGCATATTTGTTGTATTGCTCCCAATCTTTCTCGCTGCCATAGAACGTTCCCATGTTGTTGATATAGGTGTTTGCAATCTCCTCACGCTTTTCCCAGCGGTCGCCGCTCATCACCATTGCTTGTATGCCCGTGCCGTAATTGCCGTTCATACCGCCGAAGATGCGTTGCGAAGCCAATTTGCGTGCCTCCTTGGGCGACACTCCCTTCTCGGTAAGGTGGCGTTCTGCCGCTTTCATACCGATTGAAACTTCGTTCTCGAACGCATCGTCCTTGGCATTGGCAGCCATTTCCACTGCCTTGTTGATGAGGAAAAGGCGCGATGCAGCAAGGTCGCGGAGCTGTCCGGAAGTCTGTACAACCACGTCGATGCGCTTTCTGCCCAATTCCTTTGAGGGGATTAGGCGCAGGTCGCTCACACGCCCGAACGAGTCGCGTATAGGTTCTACACCCAGCATATAAAGCACTTGTGCTATCGTAGCACCTTCCGTCTCTATGAACTCGCCACTCCAGAGCGTGTAACTAACCTTGTGCGGGAGTTCGCCGTTGTGGCGTCGCTTATAAATCTCTATCGTATTTTCAGCCAATTGCTTGCCTTTTTCCCATGCAGCTTCGCTCGGTGTAGACTCAGCATTGATGCCGAAGAGGTTTCTACCCGTAGGCAACGTGTTCGGATTGACTATCGGGTCGCCGCCCGGAGAGGGGGCTGTGTAGCCTCCGTTCATTGCGTTTATCATACTTTCGAGTTCCATTTGCGGACTCGCCAAGAGATATTGCTTGTACTTACCGATGCTTTTAAGGGTTCGTTCAAGTTCTCTTACGGCAAAGGCGAAGGCTTTTTCTTCTTTGCTATACGACTTTTTCTTATCTTTCATCATAGCTACCATTGCCGCCATACCCTTCGGAGGCATACCCGACATGGACTTTCCTTTCATCGATTTGCCCATTGCAGGCATTTTGCCACCGTGCCCCATAGACGGAGCATCGCCATGTTTGCCGTGCATAGACTTGCCCATCGGCATGCTTTTGCCCATTGCAGGCATCTTGCCACCGTGTCCCATAGGAGCGGAACTGTCGCCTTTGCCGTGCATCGGCATACCCTTTGGCATGCTTTTACCCATTGCAG
>NZ_BAJY01000014.1 GCF_000613945.1 Prevotella falsenii DSM 22864 = JCM 15124 | reverse complement strand
CCACGCCAAAGTACGAGTTTTACAAACATTATTCGTAATATTGCACTTGCTGGTTGACTCTTTACGTTTTTTACGATTGTTTTAAATTCGCAAAATAAAACAAATTTATTTTGTCCTTCAACGCATTTGCAGTATCTTTGTACCTTAATAAAACAAAGTATTTTTAATGAACGCAGAAAAGAAATTAGTAGAAACAATTGTAGAAGGAATACAAGAGAAGAAAGGACATGGCATAGTTATTGCAGATTTATCAAAGATTGATGGTACTATCTGCAAGTATTTCGTGATATGCCATGGCAATTCTCCGCAACAAGTGGAAGCCATTGCAGGGTCGGTAAGCGACTATGTTCGCGAATGCAACGGAGAAAAACCTATCAACTGTGTCGGACTCGGCAGCAATCAGTGGGTGGCAATAGACTACGCCGATGTGCTTGTGCATATCTTTATTCCGGAAACAAGAGAGTATTACGACCTTGAACATCTGTGGGAAGATGCTGCATTAACGCAAATCGCTGACTTAGACTAAGACTGTTGCCACGTAGTAAACAGTTTTATTTATCTTTATCAAATGAATTAAATGGACAATCAAAATCCAAACAACAAGCCGAAAATGCCAAAGTTCAATATGAACTGGTTGTATGTTATGGCACTTATTTTTGCCGTGCTCTTCTTCTCGACGAAGGGTATGGAAAGTATGTTTTCAGATGGCGAAAGCACGAAAAAAGAATATACTACTTTTGTGAACTACATTAATAAGGGGTATGCCACACGTGTTGTCATCAACAAGAAGGAAAGCACGCTCCGTATGTATGTCAGTCCCGACCACGTGCGCGATATATTCAAGAAAGGCGTAGACCAAGTTGGTAAGTCGCCTTATATCACGGTGGAAATCGGTTCGATAGACAATCTTGAAACCTTCTTGAATGCTGCTGTCAAGCAAAAGAAGATTTCGGGTTTTAGTTATGAGAATAAGGACGAACACGGTTTTACCAATGTAATTATCGGATTGTTGCCTTGGATTCTTATTATTGGCTTCTGGTTCTACATCATGCGGCGTATGAACGGCGGTGCAGGCAGTGGCGGTGGTATGTTCAGCGTGGGCAAATCGAAAGCCAAGATATACGAAAAGGGAGGCGAAATAGGCGTTACCTTTAAAGATGTAGCCGGTCAGGAAGGAGCAAAACAAGAAGTGCAAGAGATTGTAGAGTTCTTGAAAAACCCTAAGAAATACACCGAGTTGGGTGGTAAGATACCCAAGGGCGCATTGCTTGTAGGTCCTCCGGGAACCGGTAAGACGTTGCTGGCAAAGGCGGTAGCGGGCGAAGCAGGTGCTCCGTTCTTTTCTATGAGTGGTTCCGACTTTGTCGAAATGTTCGTGGGTGTAGGTGCAAGCCGTGTTCGCGATGCATTCCGACAAGCCAAAGAGAAAGCACCGTCTATCATATTCATCGACGAAATAGATGCAGTAGGGCGTGCTCGCTCGAAAAATCCATCTATGGGAGGCAACGACGAACGCGAGAATACGCTGAATGCGCTGCTCACAGAGATGGACGGATTTGGTACAAACAGTGGCGTTATCGTGTTGGCAGCTACAAACCGTGTAGATATGCTCGACAAAGCACTGCTTCGTGCAGGACGTTTCGACCGACAAATCCATGTCGATTTGCCCGACTTGCCCGAGCGTAAAGCCATCTTCCAAGTACATTTACGCCCATTGAAATTGGAGAAAGACCTCGATATAGACCTTCTTGCACGTCAGACTCCGGGTTTCTCGGGTGCCGATATTGCCAACGTATGCAACGAAGCGGCGTTGATTGCGGCTCGCCACAACAAACCGGCTGTGGGCAGACAGGATTTCTTAGATGCGGTAGACCGTATTATTGGCGGTTTGGAGAAGAAGACGAAGATACTTACGGCAAGCGAAAAGCGCACCATAGCCCTTCACGAAGCCGGGCATGCCACCATCAGTTGGTTCTGCGAACACGCCAATCCGTTGGTGAAAGTGAGCATTGTACCACGTGGTCAGGCACTCGGTGCTGCATGGTATCTGCCCGAAGAACGCCCTATTACGACCAAAGAGCAGATGCTCGACGAAATGTGCTCGCTTCTTGGTGGACGCGCAGCAGAAGAACTCTTCACCGGACATATATCAACGGGAGCGATGAACGACCTTGAACGTGCCACAAAGAGCGCGTTCGGAATGATAGCTTACGCAGGTATGAGCGATAAGCTACCCAATATTTGCTACTACAATAACGACCCCGGATTTCAGAAGCCATATTCGGAAACGACAGGAAAAATCATTGATGAGGAAGTTCTGAAGATGGTGAACGAGCAGTACGACCGTGCGAAAGCAATACTGACAGAGCACAGCGAAGGACATGCCAGATTGGCACAGCTGCTTGTTGAACGTGAAGTGATAATGGCAGAGGACGTGGAAGAAATATTCGGCAAACGTCCTTGGGTAAGCCGCACATTGGAATTGATGGAGGCAGAAGAGAATGCAAAGTTGTCGCTCGATGCTATGCCCGACAGCGTGAAGCAGGCACAGGCAGAGCACGAAGCAGCTGTAAGACATACAAAAGTGGGCGATAAAGCAAATGCGGAAACCGCCGAAGGAGATGTTAAAACTAAAAAGCGATAGAGCACAATGACAGATAAGCAGAAGAACTTCGTAACACGTGCCATTACAGGCGTACTCTTTGTGGGTGTTATGGTGGCGGGCTTTATGGCACCGCACTATATGATAGTGCTTTTTGCCATCATCACAGGTTTGACTTTGTGGGAATACACCGGGCTGGTGTCGCAAATCGAAGGCGTCAGCGTAAATCGTTTTATATCTGTTGTGGCAGGTGTCTATTTCTTTGTTGCATTGGCAGGATTGCGGTTGGGATATGTGAAAGACTTCAGCGTGTTTGTTCCTTACATTCTTACGATAGTTTATCTCATCATTGCAGAATTGTATTTGAAGAACGAAAACCCAATCGGCAACTGGGCGTACACCATGCTGGGGCAGATGTATATTGCGTTGCCTTTCTCTTTGATTAATGTTTTGGCTTTCCAACACGACGGCGAAGGCAACATAATGGCTGATATGCTGTTGCCTTTGAGTATCTTTATATTCTTGTGGACAAACGATACAGGTGCGTATTGTGCCGGTTCGCTCTTTGGCAAACACAAACTCTTTCCACGCATCAGTCCTGCAAAGAGTTGGGAAGGTAGCATCGGTGGTGGCATTTTTGTTATTGCCGTGGCTGTGCTGATAGGCTATCTCACCGAGAACCCGGCAGCACCAAATGCGCTGACCATTCCTCAGTGGGTGGGGCTTGGTATAGTTGTGGCAGTCTTCGGCACATGGGGCGACCTCGTGGAAAGTCTGTTTAAACGCACGCTTGGCATAAAGGACAGCGGAAACATACTTCCCGGACACGGCGGAATGCTCGACCGTTTCGACTCTTCGCTTATGGCTATTCCTGCCGCAGTGGTTTATCTTTATGTGCTCACGTTGATTTAAAAGATATAGTTAGCACACACTTGTAAAGCCGAAAGGAGCAAAGCAACGAACAATGGTTGCTTTGCTCCTTTTTATTTGCTGTTTCTCCCTCTATCTCTTGCTGTTCTTGGAAAAAAGGATTATATTTGCAAGCGATAGCCTAACAAGTGATTCTATTTAAACTATAAAAATAAAAAAACTATGAACAAACGAGTATTATGTTCGCTCATTCTCGCAATGATGGCGACGATGTGGGCAGGTATGGCGCAGGCAGAGACCAAGTATGATTTCAAGATTGCCGGCGTAACAGTAACTTCAGACAACTGTGGCGACCTTTCTGTAATTGATGGAGTAACGGGCACCGTAAAGTACGAGGACGCCACCAAGACGCTTACTCTCGAGAATGCTAACATTCGCTGTAAGGCAGAAGGTATCAGCGGTTCCGGCATCTACACCTCTTCCAAGGAATTGAATATCCGCCTTGTCGGCAACAACACCATTGCATCGGAGAATGGTGTGGGTATTTGGAACGAACGAGACGGAGTAATTACGTTTACGGGTAATGGCAAACTTACTGTAAACGGTTCTACCACAGCAGCTGTGAGCAACTACCGGAAAGGAATTTTCAGCAAAGGTACAATCACCGTGAGCAACTGCACTTTGGAAGTAGTTGCAGGCGAATACGGACTGTGCGGTGGCTACTGGAAATTTGACCATTGCGTTGTGCGCGCCAAAGGTGATGGCAGCAGCAATGATGAGTATGCAGGTAGCATAGGCTGGATATGGGAAGAGCCGGAGTTCGTTGGCTGTGCCGTTGTTTCTCCCGCAGGAGAATACTGGAAAGAGTTTCAGAAGGGCGAAAACGCTTACTTCTCTCTCTTCGACGTAGACAACAAGATTGTAACCGATTGGGTAGTGATTGCAGACCCAACAGCAGGCATCGAGGCTGTAAACCCCGATATGGCAGAGCAGAAGTGTGGCAACTACACCTTGCAGGGTGTTCGCCTTTCCGACAATTTCGAGAGTCTGCCAACAGGCGTGTACATCGTGAACGGCAAGAAAGTGGTGAAGAAGTAGAAACCTACCAACCTTCTGCGCATCGCAGACGGAATGCGGAAGACTGTTTGATTGCAGGTGCATAGCACCGCCGGCTTCCACGCATTTATAAAATCCGAAAGGAGCAAAGCAACGAACAATGGTTGTTTTGCTCCTTTTTTATTTGCTGTTTTTGCTTTGAAAGTCGGTACTATAATTCATTGTATATCGCACCATAATGAATTTTTATACTTATGACAATCGATTATCATACCGATGACAATGCATTATCATACCGATGACAATGAATTATCATACCGATGACAATGAATTATCATACTGATGATAATGGATTATTATACTGATACCAATTGTATTTTATATTGATGAACACGGAAAATCTTTCAGATACTTTTGCCATTCTTGAGATACACCGTTCTGCTAAAATCCTAAATTTTAGGTATTGTACGAATAGACGAACAGGCATACCTTTGCATTGTGAAAATATATCAAGAGAATAGGTTGCACACACAAGTATAGGTTCACAATACTTCAGTATAAAATTAATTATTAAAAAAAAAGACGAAATGAAAGAACAGTACATGAAAGCCCTTAGTGGGTTGAAACCAATAATGATTATTATGATGCTGGCACTGCTGCCGATAGGAGTAAGTGCCAACGAAGAGTTGAAAACAAATGCAAACATCGTAGGGCACGTAACAGACAAAGTTAGCGGCGAGCCGATGGCGCATGTGGCAGTGCAGGTTGAAGGCACAATGATGGTCAGTGTTACCAACGCGGAGGGGTATTATCATTTGGAAGACTTGCCGCTTGGCAAACAGACGATAGAGGCTCGCACTACGGGATACCGCGCTGCGAAACAGACGATTAAAGTGGAGAAGAATGCAAAGCTGACAATAGACTTTGTATTGGAAAGAGACGAAATATCGTTGGACGAAGTTGTGGTGTCGTCAAATCGCAGTGTATCGTTGCGACGCAATGCGCCAACGCTGGTGAATGTGATAGATACACGTACGTTCAACATAACCAACTCTATGTGTCTGGCGCAAGGTTTGAACTTTCAGCCCGGTGTGCGCACCGAAGACAATTGCGCCAACTGTGGCTTTTCGCAAGTGCGCATCAATGGTTTAGACGGGCATTATTCGCAGATACTTATCGACTCCCGCCCCGTGTTTTCAGCCTTGCAGGGCGTTTATGGTTTGGAGCAAATTCCTGCCAACATGATAGAGCGTGTGGAAGTGGTGCGGGGTGGAGGCTCGGCATTGTATGGCTCATCGGCAATAGGCGGAACTATCAACATTATCACGAAAGAACCATTGAGCAATTATGCCGAGTTGGCACATACGTTTACTGCCTACCAAGGCGGAAAGACATTCGATAACAACACCACGGTGAACACTTCCATCGTGTCGAACAACAATAAAGCGGGCTTCTCGGTGTATGGGCAGAGCCATAATCGCGGCGGTTACGACAGAGACCAAGATGGGTTTACCGACCTTCCGAAACTAATCAACAAGACCATTGGAATGGGGGCTTTCTTGCGATTGAACAACTATTCCAAGTTGAAACTGCAATACCACGCCTTGAACGAATATCGCCGTGGAGGAAACAACTTGCATTTGCCTGTACACGAATCGAATATTGCAGAAAAACTCGACCATAATATCAATGGCGGTTCGCTGAGCTACGACCTTTTCACGCCTAACGGATTAAACCATTTTACGGCTTACACTTCGTTTCAAACAGTATCGCGCGACAGCTATTATGGCGGCACGGGAGACGGTTCGGAAGAAAGTAAGGCAGAGGCTTTGAAGGCTTACAGCAAGACACACGACACGAACGTAATGGGCGGTATGCAGTTTGTTCATAACTTCGGACATCTGCTTTTTATGCCTGCCCACTTTACTTTGGGTGCCGAATACACCTACGATGCACTGAAAGACCATGCACTCGGCTACGATGTCATTACCCGACAAACCGTGCGAACAGGTAGCTTGTTTCTGCAAAACGAATGGAAAGACGAACATTGGGGCATACTTCTGGGCGGTCGTTTCGATAAACACAATCTCATAAACCATCTTATTTTCAGTCCGCGTGCAAACCTGCGCTTCAACGTAACAGACAATGTCCATCTGCGTTTAACCTATGCAGGCGGTTTCCGTGCACCACAAACATTCGACGAAGATTTACATACGAGCATGGCAGGCGGCGAACGCATAAAGACCTATTTGGCAAAAGGCTTGAAAGAAGAACGCTCCAACAGTTTGAGTTTTTCAGCCGATATGTACTATAACTTCGGTAGTGTACAGACCAACTTCTTGGTGGAAGCCTTCTATACACACCTGAATAACGTGTTCGCACAACGTGTGTTGAAAGAACGAGACGAGAATGGCATTCGTATTCTTGAACGTTTCAACGCCAATCAAGCAACGGTTTGGGGTATGAATGCAGAGGGAAAGGCTGTGTTCTCTAAATGGTTCTCCTTGCAAAGCGGACTCACGGTGCAGCGCAGCGAATACAAGGACGCTGTGGAATGGGACGAAGACGCACCTGCCGAAAAGAAGTTTTTGCGTACACCGAACGTATATGGTTACTTCACGATGCAGTCGTCGCCCGCCAAGCGTTTGTCTATCGCCCTTTCAGGCAACTACAATGGGCGCATGCTCGTAGGACATGCAGCAGGCTCGGGAGTAGAAAAGCCTGTGGCAGTGCACACGCCTTCGTTCTTCACATTGAGTTTAAAAGCAAGTTACGACTTCGATATTTACAAGCAAGTAAAGGCACAGCTCAATGCGGGCATACAGAATATAGGCAATGTTTATCAGCGCGATTTAGACAAAGGTTGGAACCGCGATGCTTCCTATATCTATGGTCCGTCGCTCCCACGCTGTTTCTATGTAGGATTGAAGTTGATGTATTAATCCCCAATCGTTCATTAGGGCGCATTTGCTTATCTTTGTTATTACCGTCATGCTTCCTTACCGGTTTCGTCCGCTTGCCGGCATCTGCGCCGCCATTCCATCTCGCCGTAGCCCGCTACGCCTTCGATGAAATGCCGGCACATCTGCTTGACAATCGAACAAAACCGGTCAAGGACGCTAATGACCGATTGAGGATTAAGGAATTTATTTCCGCTGACGGGCATATTAATATGTTTCAACATTTTTCTCTATTTCTTGTATTTGTCGAAAAAAAGATTTACATTTGCAAGCGATAGCCTAACAAATGATAACCGTTTAAGCCCGAATACGATGAAACCATTAGCGGAAAACATCTTGGCAAACCTTTATACAGTGCACCGAAACAATGGTGCAGGTATGCTTTATGCGCAGGCTGTTCGCTGCTTTCGTCCGTTTGGAAATCTCCGTTTGAGCGACTTGATGGTTTCCGTACCATTGTTACATCTCGCATTTTCAATCGAAACAATCTTACGAATGCTCTGTCCGCATCTCCGATATAAGGAGATGCAGGCGGAGCATTCTGCATTTCCGCCCCTCCATACATTAGGGTAGGGCAACTCCCGGCAAGACAAATCATCTTAATTATTCATCATTTAAAATAAAAGATTATGAAAAGAAAAACATTACTTTCATTTATTCTCGTCGCAATGGCGACCATGTGGACAAGCACAACACAAGCCCAAGAGTATTACGACCTTACAATTGCGCTTACACAAGTAACCTCTCGAAACTGCAAGGACCTGTCTTTTATCAGCGGTGTGAGTGGCACGGTGAAGTACGACAATGCTACCAAGACCCTCACGCTGCAGAATGCAACCATCACGGCAGATGGTTACAAAAATGCCATTTCTTCTAAAATCGATGGCTTGATAATCAAGGTTATCGGTACCAACAGACTGATTTCGCAAACCAATTCTACTATTTTATACGAAAACTCGCTGACCATTACGGGTGGAGGTTCGCTTTCTCTGGAATGCCAGAAGAACTGTCCTATCTATGCAAATAAAGGCAACCTCACCATCGACGACTGCACCGTGAATGCCAAAGGTAAAGAATACGGTATCGCAGGATTTAACGGTGAGACCGAGAATTTCACCATTAAGAATGCTACGGTAACAGCCGAAGGAACGGAAAGAGGTTCTATCTGCGACTTTGCCACGCTCACACTGATAGGCTGCAAAATTACTCAGCCTTCGGGAGCTGCGTTCGACCCATCGATGCACTGTGTGGCTTTGAACGGAGAGAAAGTAACGAGCAAGGTCGTAATCACCAAAGAAACAACGAACATTGAGGCTCCAACTGTAAACGCTACGGCTGCACAAGGCGTCTACACCCTTAGCGGCGTGCGTGTATCTGACGAACTAAAAGACTTGCCTAAGGGTATCTACATCGTGAACGGCAAGAAAGTGGTGAAGCAATAAAAAGCAATTAACTTCCGCACTCTTACCGGATACGGAACACCGCTTATCATTATGATATGCCGTTTTCCGAATAATAACACACTGCTCCTGTTTTGAAACAGGAACAGCACAGCGCATAACGAAAGCCACTGCAACGAAACTTTGTTGCAGTGGCTTCCTTTTTTTCCTTTTCTTTCTTGCTTTTACAACATATAATTGCCTTTCCCCGATGATTAGCTAATCAAGGTAAAACGTGAATAGTAACATCAAGAAAGGTCTGCCAAACCTCTTGTTTTTGAAATTCTTTACACGTAAAGAAATATTTATTTACACGTAAAGAAATTATTATTTACACGTAGAAAAATATTTATTTACGTGTAAATAATTTGTAGAATTGTATTTAACGTGAGTCAAGAACGTGTGTTTCAGGGAATTGAGACCTACTTTTGTAAGTTGATAAACAATGTATTGAGCAGCAATAAAATAAAAAAATGGTTTTCTTAATCTAATTGGAGAATTATTAGAGAATTTTATGTAAGTTTGCAAATGAAATAGAATATAACCAATAAGACATAATTTTATGGCAATAAGTATCAGGCTACAACAAAGTAAGTTTAAAGAAGCCAACCGTGGCGGTAAATGGCACGCACGGGTGGTGAGCAGTGGTGAGACTTCGACAGCCGACCTTGCGGCAGCTATTCAAGCAAGTACATCGTTTACACGAGGCGAGGTTACGGGCATTATTATGGCGTTGGTAGACGAAATTAGTTATAACCTAAGTCTTGGCAATACCGTTGTGCTCGACGGATTAGGACGGTTTCATCTGACGGTGGAAAGCGAACCGGTAGAGAACAGAGAAGATTTTGACATTAAAAAGAACGTGAAGGGTGTGAAGTGCAAGTTTTTGCCGGCGAGCCGACGTAACCCTAAGACTCGGAAAAGCACGCAAGATTTTGCTTCGGGCGTGCAAGTGGTGTGGGCTGACCCTGAAGACGAGGAAGATTAAACCCCAATCTGTCATTCGGCCGCATTTGCTTATCTTTGTTATTACCGTTATGCTTCCTTGCCGGTTTCGTCCGCTTGCCGGCATCTGCGCCGCCATTCCATCTCGCCGTAGCCCGCTACGCCTTCAATGAAATGCCGGCACATCTGCTCGACAATCAAGCAAAACCGGTCAAGCACTCTAATGACAGATTTGGGTTAATTCAGACTTCAGCGATATACAAAAAGGAGCGAATGCCGTTGTTGCATTCGCTCCTTTCGTATATTCCGGTAGTTCTATAAGTTGTACATTAAACCGAAATTGATGCAGTTTAATGCTGTGATTTTGCCCATAAGGTTTGTTCCCGGCAACAGACTTTCTTGCCCCAAGAAACCCATTAGATAAATGTTGTGGTTGTAGAAAGCCGAGATATGCTTTGATATTTGTCGGTTTACGGTCATACCTAAGTTAATGGCACCGTCCTTGTTGTGTTCTTTATTGGTCTGAATACCGATTGCAGGACCGGCGTACAAGGCTACGTTCCATAGACGGTTAGGGTTGTATCCGCGGAAGTAGGAGAGGAGGTCGAGTTGGAAGTTGGCTGCAACGAAAGCAATGTTGGGCTTCTCTTCGTAGAAAGAAGCGTTGTTGTTTTCGATGTAGGCATACTTAATGTTGTCCATAACGTATTCCAAACCAAGCCGAACGGCTGTTATCTCGTTCAGTCTATACCCTGCAAATGCGGCAAGATTGAGCTTTGCTCCGTCGTTTTTAAAGCGGTGTTTGGTGAGCAAGATGTTCCAACCGCCACCAACGGCACCAAACCATCGCATTGGTTTCTTTGCTGCATAAGACGTCATATCGGCATCTTCGTAGCGGGCAATGCGGTTGAGCGGCACGGTTAAACCTATGCGAACAGAGAACGAATTGCCCAACTTCAGCGGTTTGCTGCCTGTTTCCTTCGTCCTGTATAGCGTGTTTCCCGCCTCGTTTATATACACACTGTTGTGTATGTTGAGCGCAGAATACATCGGTTCGATATTCAAACGGAGGTCGCGACTGAGGCGTGTCCATAGTTGCAGACCAAGACGGAAGCCGCTGACCGTAATTCTTGACCCCTTGATGGTATGCTCTGCATCGTTCAGAACGAGCCAACCGTTCTGATAACCTGCAAGAAGGTTGGCACCAACAAGCGAATGCCGGTTGTAGTTCTTGCTCAGTCCCAACGGATTGATGAGTACATCTCCGGCTATTGTGCCCAAACCTATGGCGTGGTGAATATCTTCTGTTTGACTTTTTACGGTGTGAGTAGTTGTCATATCTACACCTTTTGCCATATTCAGACCAATGCGTGCGCCAAGGAACGAGTTTGCCCACCAGCCTAACGAAAGTTGCATGGAAGTGCCCCACGAGTATTTTCCCTTGCTTGGAAGCATAGGGTAGTTGGCGTAGCCATATCCGTAATCGAGGAAGAAACGGTGTCTTCCCGATGAGGGCGCGTTTCGCCAAGGCAGGTTCTTGATGGTGTTGATGAAACCATTGAGATGATATTGCGCACCAAATGCGAGCACGTTCGACACTGCTCCGGGGGTGGTGTAAATCTGATTGGAGTCGTAATGGCTGCTCGGCATCCAATAAATGGTGTGGCTGTAGAACAGAGAAAGGTAGGGGAGGACGCGGTATGAAATCATTCCGCCAACGTTTGCTCCGACATCTGCTTTCTTTCCGTGTTCGCTTAACACCAACGAAGGTCCGCCATAGAGATTTACACCCCATCGTCTGCTTGGACGATAGCCCGCCATTGCGTTGAGTATGTTAAGCTGATAGTCGGCAGATATGAATGTGTTCTTGTAAGTGAATTTGCTGAAATCGCCACTACGGCTTTGTTGCCAAATAGGATTGGCAATGTAGTCTACCATAAGTTTTGCCCCGTGGTACATATTAAAGTTGTAGCCGGCAAAGCCATTGAAGTTCAATAATAGCCCGCGCGACTTATCGGTATAACGCCATTTGTTGATAGTGGTGTTCCAACCAAGACCTCCACCCATGAAGAAACCTCTTTCGGGTAGGTCGTCTTTCACAGGGTTAAGGTCGTAATTCCGTTGCAATTTATTTCGGAAGAGCACGGCTAAGCCTAATTTAAAGTCGGCTTGGTCGTATCTTACACGTCCGTCGGAGCGGTCGAAGTGCTCCATTAAGATATAGCTTGGTTCGAAGGTAAGGCGCAAGTCGTTTGTAAGTTTTGCCCAAAGCTGTGCTCCCAATCGGTATCCGGCGTATCTTCACCTGTTTTACCGTTGGTGTCGGCGTGCACTAATTGTAGCTGTCCCATTTCGTAGCCGCCGAAAAGGTTCACACCCACAGCACTGTCCCAATTGTAGTGGCGTGTAAAGCCGAAGGGATTGAGCATCGCATCAAAGAATATACCCAACTTTCCAAGTAGCGATGTTGTTTGGCCGGCTTTTGTCCACGGTGCGTTTGTGATGTTTACACCACTTCGCACACCGATGGCAGACGACAGCCATTGCCCGATGCTCGTACTGACGCTGTAACCAAGCGTTTCGCTCATCTTCAGGTTCGTTAAACGATAGTAGGCAGAACCTATGCTGTATTCAAAGAACCAAGGACGTCGCCACCGTAGCATTGCAGGGTCTTCGAGGAACAGACGTTCGCCTGCAGCAAAGCGTTTCTTGAAGTCGCCTGCATTGTTTTGTGACGACATATTGTTGTAGAAGTACCAAATGTAGGATAGGTTTACACCGTAACCGATACCAAAGCGGTTGAATTTGGTGGCTTTGTCCAAGTCGATACCCTCTGTACCGGCCATGATATAAGGCTCGATGGCAATTGCTGCATGAGTTCCTGCAAGGAATTTGAACTGTAAACCCGTGTGAATGTTGTAGGAAACAGCCTTTTCCTTCATGGTTTTTGCAACGTCAGAACCGTTGTATTTTGTTAGCTGCGAATGCTGAATACCCATTCCAAGAATACCCGAAACACTTAAAGGACGGTCGGGGCGATAGCCCAAAAGATAGTTCGAGAAGTTGAAAAGATAGTCGGCATTGGCACGCATTGTCCAATTTACATTTGCTTCGCCACTGATGTAGCCAAGCTCTCCACCTATTCCGACTCTGAAAGTGCTCATCGGACTGAGGTCTTTACCCAATCGAAGACGAAGTCCGGCTTGTGTTGTCAGGTGGTAATTATTGTTACTTGGGTAGAACACGGCACCGGCCCCGAAGTCTAAGAATGTATGTTTGCCAAAGTTTCCCTTCGCCCATCTGTCGCCTTGGTAACGGTGTCGGTCGTCAAGACTGTAATTCAGCGCATTGAAATCGTTCTGTTTCCGAAAGCCATAATAGGTAGTGTCGGCTTTCACGGTGATACCTTCAGCTGTCATTCTCTCCTCCAAGTCGCTCAAATCTCTAACCAAAGTGTCGGTAGGTTGGCTTATTGGAGCTTGTGCCTGAAGGGTTATTATCGTAAAAAATGCTATTATAAGGGACGCTATCTTCTTCATTCCTTACCCTCCTCTGTTGGTAAATTGGTTGTTTGTGCGTTGCTGTCGCTGTCCTCTTCGTTTGTTTCTGTATAGCCGTCGGGAACTTCCTGCTTTCCTGCAGCAATCATTAAGTCAGTGAATTTCTGTCTGTATTGCTCTGCTTTCTTTTCGTCGTAAGGGTTTCTTTTTCTTATATCGTCGGGTATGTTAGCGTCTGAATTGTAGAAACCCTTGTATTGTGGCTTCATATCGAAGCAGTGTTGAAAGTATGCCAAGAAAGCCGGAGTGGTGTTGTCGGTCATTCGTAGCGCAACATCAGCACCGTATTTTGTTGTTAATGCCATAAAGTCGTCGTCGCTCATTTCAGGCTTTCCGGCTTCAATAACGCCTTTCATGTACCACTTTTTTGCGCTGTTGTCGGGCAAGGAATCTATCAGTGGCTCCAGCTCCTCGTAGGTTTTACCCAATTCAGATGCCAGCTCAAAGCTCAGTATGGCATAGTTTTCTGCGTTCGATGCCATTACATAGCTTAATGCTTCCTTTGCACGGCGGTCCTCATCGGCAGTCTTTCCTTGTTTGAAGAACAGTGTTTCCAAGTCGGTAAACATCTTTATGTCCTTGTATTCGTCGGTGTTTGGCAACTTGTTTGCAAGGTGATAAGCCTCGCCGAGCTTCATGTTTTTGAAGTACATAATGGCTTGATTGGCAATTATTTCTCGCCTGTTCACCGTGTAACGGTATTCGTTGTCGAAAGAAATAGGGCGTGAAATCTCCAAGCCGGCCTTCATATCTACAAACGGTGCGAGGATAGTTAAGTCGATAGAATCGCTTTCAATTGCATAACAAGCCATGCGGTTTGCCACATAAGCAGCAAACGGACTGTATTGCATTGTTCGGCGTGTTTTAATCTCATTCCACGCACGATAGGTCAGCTTGCGTAGTTCTACGGAATCCTTTATTTGCGTGAAGAGGTTATAATAGTCGCCATTCGAGAACACACTCTTGCCACCTTTTTGGTAGTCTTTATCGTTATAGTAAGTCCATAATGCTTCTTGAGGGTCGAGCACTTTATTCTGTCTTAATGTATAAGTGCAACGCATTAAACGTTGATTTTGCAGAATTTCCTGAACAACAGGCAGAGCTTGCATCTCACGCAAACCGCTTGCATTGTTATTGAAAGCATAGTTGCGCAGCGTATTCGACTCTGTTTCCAAGTTACGTGCCTTCAATGAATCAGCTACATCGAACCAAGTGTAAACCAATGGTTCTTTTACTTCGAGCCCGGCACTTGATATTTGTCCGCCAATTATAGACAACGCTTTCTTTGCACGCGTATTTGCTAACTTCGTATTAGATGCAACATTGCCTTCGGGCGATGCTGTTCCCTGAACCGTGAAGTTCATCAAGGCGCGACCATAGGAACGAAGTTCTTTCACGAGTTGTTCGAGATGTTGCTGATTCGATGCGTCGGAAGTAAGCTCATCTTTGCCCACAACAAATGTAAGTTGCAAGTCGCGGGGCACTTCTCTTAGTTGTGCTCTGGCTTGTTCGTAGTATTGAGGCGTTAGCTTAATCTGCTTCATAGCCATTGAAACATCAAGCAGCTTCCAAGGTTTGCGTGTGTTGCAAGTTCCGTTTTTCGACTTATCCTCAAAGTAAATATGTGTGTAATCCTCCAATCTTAATACCGAACCCCATTTGTAACTTTTGTTTGGATTGGGTTTCGGATAGGTTGCTTCCCAACGAAAGGCGAACGCATCGTTGGTTGTAGGTTGGTCTTCAATGAAGTAATTGTGCAGCGAGTCGTTGCGATTATAGTCGAAACTCTTTCTTCTGATTTGATTTTTGTGGAACTTTTTGCCTTCAAACACCAATGGTTCGAGATACTGTATGGTGTCTTCTTCTTCACAATTGATAACGATGGGCTGGAAAATAAGGCGCGAATGGTCCTTTGTGTACCACTCAGGGAGCTTTACCGTAACGTCCCAATGTAAGTTTGGACCATCGTCGATAGGCTTCATCTCTACAATATTAGCTCCCACGTGTTTGGCTGTTACAATAGTATTGGCAAGCAGAACGGTTTTTGTTCCACCCGTAAATACAATGTCGTATTGTAAACTTGAGCCGATATTCACCACCTTTACTTCCCCTTCGTTTATCACCATGAGTGCACCTTTGGCAGAAACATCTGCCTCGAAGTGTCCATCGTAGTCGGGTGTTACGGTTGCGTTGCTTCTTATTGTAACCTCTTGACTAAAGTCTTTGCTTTTATTTCTATATATTGCAGCCTGCTTGTTGGCTTCGTTTCGGTTGTCGAAAATATAGACAGGAACGGATAAGGGTACCTTGTTGGTTTTGCCTCCGTCGAACGACTTCATGTTTTTATAAACGCTACCTGTTACGTGCATTACTTGCGCGCGTGTCGTACTCACATAAGCGAGTAGTAAGAATAGAATGACAAGGTAACGGTTTATGCTTAATTTCATCTTGTTTCCTTTATCTTAATATGTATGAAAGCGTGATACCAATTTTGGTTGGCAGTATTTCGTAACCCGTATATCCGCCTTCCATATTTATTCCTGAAGGTGTTTCCAAATTGGGTAGTCCGTCGGTTGTTTTCTTTTGATGGAATACTACCAAGCCAAAGCCTGCGTGCGCATCAATCGTCCAACGTTCGGAAAGCGATGCAACATAGCCGAATGTCAAGCCTGCACCTACTGCAAGACCATCGTAGCGTGTGTCTTTCCACTTCGTGTTGTAGTCTATTGCCAATGCGCTAACGCCTACAAAGTGGTGGTACATAGGGCGTCCTCCGAAATAGTAGCGGTATTCAGGCTGCACACCTATTACCTTCATATCCTTGTGCCAATAGGGTTTATTGTTGGCAAATACGCTCAAACCCAATGTAGAACGATTTCCTATTGTCATTTCTGCACCAATATTATAGGTTTGCAGTGCCATCATTGCCACATCGGTATTTATCGAAATGGCTTGACCGTGTGCCATTGTTGCAGCCATTATGCTTAGGAAAGCTATGAATATTCTTTTCATTTCTTGGCTCCTTTCTTCTTTTTCTCTGCCTCTCTTGCCACTTTTTCCTCTGCCTTAGTTGCTTGTTTCTTGGCTTTTTCGTATTCTTTGAGTCGCTTGTTGCGTGCCCGTTCTATGTGTTTAGCTCTCTTTCTTTCTTCTTTTGCAATGCGCAGCGTATCCTTGGTGTAAGCCTTGTTAGCCAATTCTATACGATATGCCTCGTCTACAACTTGGCGTTTCTTGTATCGGTTTGCCACTTTCGTACCGAAATGATAGGTCAGCCCTACCTTTACAACATCGGTCGAAACAGCATAAAGCAATGGAGCGAACGTTAGCTTGTAGCCATTTTGTGGTGTTACGGTTGTGTAAACGTGCTGATTGTTGATTACATCACGGCGATATTCGTCGTATTTCGCAAACACTACACCTGCGTTTATGCCAAGGTCGAGGTCGAGGCTTGCACCGTTCCGATAGCCATATAGCTGTGTAACAGTGCCTATCGTAAGTCCTCCGGTGAAAGCATTTCCCTTCTTTCCTATTTCGGAAAACTTGATATTAAACTTGTTTGCACCGCCATATACGCCCCAATAGAACACACGGCGCGGATTCTTTCCGTGCCAATATTTGCGTAGTTCTACTTTGCCGTCGTAGATGTCGTACACATTATAATTAAGGTCTTTGGTTTTTGTATTCCAGTTTATTCTTCCTGAAACACCAAGTGTCCATTTGTTCCAACTTTTGTTACCCAAAGTGTATTCTAAGCCGAAATTAGGAGTTAGCGTAACCCAATCCACGGCATTGGTACGCAAACTGATTCGTTCACCAAATTTCAAGTTGTCTACTTTGCTATAATAAAGTGCAGAACTCTGCCCATAGGTTGCCACAAGCATTGGGTTGGCAAATAGTGCCGCTACCAATGTGAGTAAGCATTTCTTTAAATAAGTCATAACTCTTAAGAAGTAAGTACTGTTAGTGGAGTTATCCTCTTTTAAGTGAAAAATACCCTCAGTAAAAGGAAAAGTGCGCTTGACAGGAATCGAACCTGCACGATGGAAATCACCAGATCCTAAGTCTGGCGCGTCTACCAATTCCGCCACAAGCGCATTAGTGGGTGCAAAGATACGCTAACTTTCGTTAAAGACCAAATTATTTATCTTATTTTTCTTGCATAATGTTCTTCTTTTTTATTTTCGGCTTATAATAAAGGCTTTGTTATAAACCATTTTTGATTGTACTTCATAATCGTTTATCAGAGCATTTAGAGTTGCAGTGTAGTAGTTGGAAATAATCAATAGAAAGCTAAAACCTTATGTTTTAATGACCGGTTTGGAACAAAAAGAAGACAATAATACCGTAAACATTTTTCGCAAGAATGTCTCTTGTGTAACTCGCTTGTTATCAATGCGTTGCAAAACCTATTGTTTTGCGTTCCAAAACCGTAGGTTTTGCACGGTAAAAGCGTAGGTTTTGCGTTGCAAAACAGCCGCTTTCGCAACGCAAAAGCGATTATATCACTTTTTAACAGAATATTCTTTACAAAACCGGAGGAATTTCAACACAAATCGGTTATTGAACAAACTGAATTCGGAACATGATTTATAAATCCTAATTTTTCACAAAAAATCGTTTCAATAGCATCTTTTTTTGTTTTTATTTTTCTATCTTTGCATAGGTAAAAAGATTAAATATGAGCAAGGTAAAGATTTTATTCTTATTGGCTTTAGGCTTCTGTCTGCTGTCGGTTACACAGGTTGAGGCTCGCAAATGGACGCTTCAGGAGTGCATAGACTATGCTTTGGCGCATAATGTTACGCTCCGGCAGAATATTCTTACGAAAGCATCAGCCTACGAGAGTGTGCTTCAGTCGCAGGCAGAATTATTTCCATCGGTCAGTGCCTCCACTTCGCAGAACATGTCTTATACACCGTTCCCGCAGGCAGGGCGCGCTACGGTTGCCAATGGCTACGTGGAGAACAGCATTGACAAAGTATATTACAATGGAATGTATGCCATCAACTTCAACTGGACCATTTGGAATGGCAACCAAAATCGCATGAAGATTAGGCAGAACAAACTTACCGAACAGCAGGCTGCCATCGATTCAGCCATTACAGCCAATTCTATTCAGGAGCAGATAGCACAGATTTATATTCAAATTCTCTATACTGCCGAGGCTATTAAGGTGAACCAACAGAGCTTGGAATGGAGCAAGGAAAACGAGGAAAGAGGTAAGACGATGGTTGATGTGGGTACTTTCAGTAAGGCAGACCTTTCGCAACTTACTGCCCAACGTGCCGGCGATGAGTACAACGTTGTGGCACAACAGAGCAATCTTCGCAACTATACTCGTCAGCTGAAACAGCTTTTGGAAATAACAGACGATGATTTTGAGGTCGCCATACCGGACCAATTAGACGGTGATGCACTGGCTGAAATACCGGTATTACAAGTTGTTTATGAACGTGCTTTGACCTCTCGTCCGGAGATGAAAGGGCGTCAATTGGCGGTGGAAGCAGGGGAATTGAGCATCAAACAAGCCAAGGCGCAGCACCTTCCTACCATCGGACTTAATGGCGGAGTGTCGTCGAACGTTACTACGATGAGCAGTAATGCCTATGGAACACAGCTGAAGAACAATTTTGCAGGGGCGATTGGCGTAACGGTTAATATACCCATTTTGGACCAACGGCAGACCCGTACGGCAGTAAACAAGGCTCGTATCAGTTTGGAAAGCAGTCAGCTCGCCTTACAGAACCAGCGCACTCAGCTCTATTCGACAATTGAAAACTACTGGATTCAGGCAAGTATAAATCAGGCAAAGTATAAGTCGGCAGTAGTCAATTCGGAGAGTCAGCAGACCAGTTATGAGATGCTTTCCGAACAATTCCGCCTTGGATTGAAGAACATCGTGGAACTTCGAGAAGGTATGAACAACTTAATTACTGCCCGGCAAAATGAATTGCAGAGCAAGTATCTTACGCTATACAACCTTCAAATGTTGAACTTTTATGAGAATGGACAGGTGAAATAACAATGCAAACACATTGTCCTTTAACTCCCAATAATAAAGATATATGAAAAAGAAAATCAGTAAAGTATGGATTCTCGTAGGTGCGATAGTCATCGTTGCCATAGCTGCTTTCTTCCTTACGAGGGGCGGTGATACGGAAAAAGTGTCGTTTGAGACCGCTGCTGTCGGTGAGGCAAATATCCAAAACAGCGTTACGGCAACCGGTACCATAGAGGCTGTAACCACAGTAACGGTAGGTACGCAGGTTTCCGGTATTGTCAATCATCTCTATGTCGATTACAATTCTGTTGTCAAGAAAGGGCAAGTGATTGCCGAACTTGATAAAACCAATTTGCTCAGCCAGCTCAATTCAGCCAAAGCAGCACTTGCCGGTGCCAAGGCAAACGTAGCCAGTGCGCAGGACAACGTAGTGAAAGTGCAGGCTGACCTACGCAGTGCCGAGGCAAACATCGGTTATCAGCGAGCTAACTTCAACCGTTATACCACACTTCACAACAAGGGACTCATCAGTGCGACTGACTATGAGAATGCCCGCCTTGCCTATCAGCAGGCTGAAGCCTCTGTTGCTGCTTGCCGTCAGCAGGTGGCGCAGGCGCAGGCACAAGTGGTAACGGCACGCCAACAGGTGGCTCAATCGCAGGAACAAGTTAATCAGGCGCAGACCAATTTAGGCTATGCTACCATTACTTCGCCTATTGATGGTGTGGTTATTTCAAAGAGTGTGGAAGAAGGACAGACTGTTGCTGCCAGCTTCAGTACGCCGGAACTCTTTACCATTGCCAAGGATTTGACCAATATGCGTGTTATTGCCGATGTCGATGAAGCCGACATCGGCGATGTGAGAACGGGCGAACGTGTGTCTTTTACCGTTGATGCTTACCCTGACGACACCTTCTCCGGGACGGTAACACAGGTGCGCCAAAAGGCTACTACAACCAATAATGTCGTTACTTACGAAGTGGTTATCAGTGCTTCCAATGCTGATTTGAAACTGAAACCGGGCTTGACAGCCAACGTTACCATTTACACACAGGAGCGCACGGGCGTACTCAGTGTCCTTAGTAAGGCTCTCCGCTTCACACCAACGAAGGAGACTATTGGCAAACAATATACCATTCAAGACATTGCGAACGCCAAGAACAAGGTGTGGACGCTTGAAGGTAACGTTGTCAAAGCTCACCGTGTAAGCATCGGTATGACAGATGGCAATCACACCGAAATACTCTCCGGAATTGCTAAAGGTAAGAAAGTCATCACCGGTTTGTCTGTTTCGACTTCGGATAATGACAGCGATGACGATAACAGTGAGCGCAGTCCGTTTGCACCGGGACCGAGAAAGAAGAACTAAGACCTCCCGATTTCGAAGAAAAGGAGCGTCTGATGGAAGTCGATAAAAGAACTCTTTTAATCTTTGCGGGCACTTATCTCTCGCTTATCATCGTCTGAAACTTCTCTTTTTCAAGACCAAAACAGAAATAAAATGTCAGAAATAACAGCAAACAAGCATATTAATTCTTCCTCTCTTCAGGAGGATAATGATGGCAATTCTCACTCTGTCGAGAGAAAAGAAAGCGGTAAAGTCGTTATCCAACTCGACAAAGTGGAGCGTGAATTTGTGGTAGGTGAAGAGATTGTTCATGCTCTCCGCGGTGTTTCCTTCAAGATATACGAGGGCGAGTTTGTAACCATTATGGGTAAATCAGGTTCCGGAAAGTCCACATTGCTGAATCAATTGGGTTGTCTTGACACACCCACTAAAGGCGAATATTACCTTGACGGAGTTTCTGTCCGCACAATGTCGAAGGCACAGCGAGCCGTTCTCCGTAATCGTAAGATAGGCTTTATCTTTCAGAACTATAACCTCTTGCCGAAGACTACCAGTGTTGAGAACGTGGAACTCCCGTTGATGTACAACACCGAGGTTACTGCAAAAGAACGCTTCGAGCGTGCCGTAGAGGCATTAAAGTCTGTCGGGTTAGGCGAGCGGCTGTATCACAAGTCCAATCAGATGTCGGGCGGACAGATGCAACGAGTTGCCATTGCCCGTGCCTTGGTGAATAATCCGGCGGTTATTCTCGCCGATGAGGCAACGGGTAATCTTGACACACGCACCTCTTTTGAGATTCTTGTCCTCTTTCAAAAGCTCCATGCGGAAGGCAGGACGATTATCTTCGTAACCCATAACCCCGACATTGCCAATTACTCCAGCCGTAATATACAACTTCGCGATGGCAGGGTGATAGCCGACGACTATAACCATAATATCCTGTCGGCAGCAGAAGGGTTGGCTGCTTTGCCCAAAAACAGTGATGAATAAACATGGAAGTTAAGGAAATAAAAGGGCATATATTGCCAAAGGGGTGTACTTTTCCTCTCGCAAAAGCAGTTGTCTTAATTCCTTTAACCTCTCACAACGAATTGTTGTATTTAACTTTTTAGAAATGAATATTACCAATCTTTTCAAAATAGCCTTACGTGCCATAGCCGCCAACAAGATGCGTTCGTTCCTCACGGCATTGGGTATTATCATCGGTATAGCATCTGTTATCACGATGCTCGCTATCGGTCAGGGAACCAAATCAAGCATACAGAGCAATATTGCCGAGATGGGTTCGAACATGATAATGATTAATCCGGGTGCCGACCGCAGGGGTGGTGTGCAACAAGATGCTTCCTCTATGGAGACGCTGAAGCTGACCGACTATCAGGCACTCAAAGATGAATGCAAGTATATCAAGGCGATTAGTCCGATTGTTTCAAGCAGCGGGCAGTTTATTTATGGCAACCAAAACACACCATCGTCTATCACGGGAGCCAATCAAGACTATCTTGAGATTCGTCAGGTGGAGGTTGCTGATGGCGAAATGTTCACCTCGGCAGACATCAAGTCGTCAGCTAAGGTCTGTCTATTGGGGCGTACCGTGGCTGATAATCTCTTCCCTGATGGTGCCGACCCTATCGGAAGATAGTTCGTTTTGGTACGATACCGTTCCGTGTCATCGGTGTGATGAAGAAGAAAGGCTACAACACGATGGGTATGGACCAAGACGATTATGTGTTGGCTCCCTATACATCGGTCATGAAGCGTATTTTGGCGCAGGATTATCTTAGTCAGATTATCGCTTCTGCTGTAACTGAAGGTGTAACGGAGCAGGCTACTGCGGAGATGACGTCCATTCTTCGCCGAACCCACAAGCTGAAAGACGCTACCGATACCACTGAGGGCGATAGCGATGATTTCAATATACGCTCGCAGGAAGAACTTTCGTCAATGATGAATTCCACCACCAATATGCTCACTATTCTCTTGGGCTGCGTGGCAGGAATTTCGCTTATCGTGGGCGGTATCGGTATTATGAATATCATGTATGTCAGCGTTACCGAGCGTACCCGTGAGATAGGACTGCGTATGAGTGTGGGTGCACGTGGCATCGATATTCTCAGTCAGTTCCTCATCGAAGCCATTTTGCTCAGTGTTACAGGTGGCATCATTGGCGTTTTGTTGGGTGTCAGTGCTGCCTATGGTATCAATATTGCGGCTCATTGGCCCATTGAAATTCAGCTTTGGACCATCATCATGTCCTTCGCTGTCTGCACCTTTACGGGCGTATTCTTCGGTTGGTATCCTGCCAAGAAGGCGGCTCAACTCGACCCGATTGAGGCTATCCGATACGAATAGTCGGGGTCTATCCGATACGAATAGCCGGGGTCTGTTTCCCCATAGAATGCTATTATTCTTGGCTTTTGTCATGTTGTATCGCAACAAAAGGTAACAAAAGGCATATTCCTTGCCGCAAATAGTGTGTAAAGAAAGAATGTTTTTGTATCTTTGCAGAAGTTTTCATTGTTGAAATGTGAACGGTTTACCTTTAAATGCATATATGATAAATCTATTACGGAAACCAACACGCACGTATAAAGAGAATATTGTGTATTTTCTTTTATGGTTGCTTGTCTTTGCTATCCCCATGGCAACGATGTCTTTTCGTACAAATAGCAATTTTGAAAATTACAATTGGACACATATTCTTAATGTGTGGACAATCACATTAATGTTTCTTTGTGCATTCTTGGTACACAATTTTGTGTTGCTGCCGCAGATTGTTTACCGCAGATGGCGTAGTCGTTATGTTTTGGGAACGATTGTTTTGATGGCTGCTTTTGCGTTTGTGCAATATCTTTTTCATACCGTTGTGGCTATGAATGCTTCGACAATGGTGGTTCAGCTTGAAAACCTTGAAGACACTGTCATACGCAATCAGACGGATATTGTGTCGCAAGTGCTTGTCGTGAATATGTTTATCTTGGTGTTGATGTTTGGAATGAACTTCGGCGTGAAGTTGTTTTTCAAGTCTGACGAAGACCAACAGAAGCTGTGCGACTTGCAGGAAAAGAACTTGGAACAGCAGTTGGCTAATCTGAAATACCAAATAAACCCGCACTTCTTCATGAATACGCTCAACAACATACATGCATTGGTAGACATCGACCCCGAAAAGGCAAAGTGGGCAATCATCGTCATGTCGAAGATGATGCGGTATATTCTGTATGAAGGCAACCACACCTTTATACCGTTGCAGAAGGAAAGCGACTTCATACATAGTTTTGTTTCGCTGATGCGTATGCGCTATACCGAGAAGGTAAGCATCAAACTCGATGTGCCCGAACATTTCTCGGTGGGCGAAATTCCGCCGTTGTTGCTTATCTGTTTTGTTGGAAATGCCTTTAAACACGGCGTTAGCTACCGGCACGAAAGCACGATAGACATATCGCTTGCCGTAGAAAACGATACGATAAAGTTTCGTTGTATTAACAGCAAAGTCTCGGAATCTGACGCTGAAAAAGGCGGAATGGGGCTGGAGAGCGTCCATCAGCGTCTGAACCTGATTTATCCAAACCACCATACACTTGTAGTAGAAGATAGGGAAGATACTTTCAGCGTATGGTTGGAACTACCTTTGACGAACAGAAAAGATAATTAAAGAAGAACCAAATATGGAGAACCGAATAAGAACCTTGGCTATCGACGACGAACCTTTGGCACTGAAACAACTGTCTGCCTACATAAAGAAGAACGCTTTTTTAGAGCTTGTCGGCGAATGCCAGAACGCCATTGAGGCGAAAGAAGAGATGCAGAAGCAGGCTGTCGATGCTATCTTCATCGATATAAATATGCCCGATATGAACGGTCTCGACTTTGTTCGCTCGTTGGAAGTGAAACCATTAGTGGTGTTTACCACCGCATACAGCGACTACGCCGTGGAAGGATATAAGGTAGAAGCAATAGACTACCTCTTGAAACCCTTCGGACAGGCTGAACTGAATGCGGCTGCCGAAAGTGTGAAACGGCAATACACGCTCTTGCACAGAGCTGCGGGAAAGACGTCATCGCCCGACGACGATACACTTTTTCTGAAGAACGAGTACAAGGCTGTCCGCATAAACGTGAGCGACATACGCTATATTGAGGGAATGGGCGAATACCTGAAGATACATTTCATAAGCGGGCGAAAGCCGTTGGTGGTATTGTCGAGTATGAAGAAAATGGAAGAACACCTGCCCAATGGCTTCATGCGCATACACCGTTCGTGGATTATCAATCTGATGGATATAAGCGAAGTGAACAAGAACCGCATTCTGATGAACGACGGCATGTTCGTTCCCATTGGCGACATGTATCGCAACAGCTTCGCAAAATACATCGGTTCAAAGTTCTTGGACAAGTAAACGCACACCTTTCTGATTTGAATTTCTGTAGCCGAACCACTTAGATTTTTTGGCTGTTTCTTATGTGAGTTCGGCATAAGAAAATAGGTTGAACATACAATCTCGCAGATGTTTTTAAACAACTTCCCTAATGAAACAGTGAGAGATTTTCTGCTTAACTTTGTAAAGATAATTCTGTTAAAAAGTGATATAATCGCTTTGACGTTGCGAAACCGTAGGTTTTGCAATGTAAAACCTACGCTTTTACCGTGCAAAACCTACGGTTTTGGAACGCAAAACAATAGGTTTTGTAATGCGCTGATGCAAAGATAGTTACGCAACAGCTACGCTTACGAAAAATATTTACACATTTATTGTCTTTTTTTCGTTCTTTTCTCGTTCCTCGAAAAGTGCATTTTATCGCCATGGCAATGCTTAAATAAATTTGGCATTGCACATTTGGCAGCTTACAAACGTTCTTTTCTCGTTCCTCGAAAAGTGCGTTTTCTTGCCATGGCAATGCTTAAATAAATTTAGCATTGCGCATTTGGTTAAACGAAAACGTTCATGAATAACGTGAGTTCGGTGTAAGCGTTAGAGGATGAGGACACTTCATTTCTTTCCGGTTATAAGCATGATTAAATCATAAACGGTTCTTTCTTTATATATCTTGTAAGTAATATACTGTCATAATTCTTGTGCTAAAATTACACTATTTCTTGCGTTTGTCGAAGAAAAAGTTTATATTTGCAATGAATATTAGGTAAGAATTGAACTTCTGAAACCCGTAGATGGTGAAACTATTTATAAGAGACATCTCTACATTTCTTTGTATGGCATCTCTTCTATAAGGAGGTGTGGATGGAGTTTTCCATATTGCCAACCCCCTTAGCATTAAGTCGGGGGTTGCCTTGCGAAGGCTGTAAAAAGGCTATTAATATAGAAGTCTATAAATGGCTGTTTATAATAATCAATCTAAACGCCCACGTCTCCAATATGGCGTTGCTCAAGAAGGGTTTAACAGGGAGGCATTACTAACTCATGAGAACATTTTCAGTTAAGAACATCTGCGCAGCGATAGCTGTGCCGTTCATCGCAATGTATGTCATGCCTGTGCAGGCACAGACCGAATACGACCTTTATATTGCAGGTACAAAGGTAACTTCTACTAATTGCGGCGACCTTTCTGTGATTAATGGTGTTACGGGAAAAGCAACCTACACTCCGGCTACCAAGACGCTGATACTGGAGAATGCAACAATCAATGGAGGAGAGGAAAATGGCATAACATCGAACACGGAAGGCTTGACAATCAAGATTGCCGGTACCAATAATATAATCTCAGATGAATATACAGCCCTTCAAGTAGACAAATCGGCGACCATTACCGGCGGAGGTGTACTTAATTTGCAGGCTGAAAGTTCAAGTGCTCTCTATGTAAGAATAACCGATCTCACTATTGACAACTGCACTGTGAACGCTAAAGGGCTATATGGCATTGCCGGAATTAATGGCACTTATGATGAGAAAGTTACTATTAGGAATGCTGATGTAACTGCGGAGGGCACAAAGAAAGGGTCTGTCTGCGACCTTGCCGGTTTGATATTGGAGGGTTGCAATATCACGCAACCTGCGGGAGCTAAGTTCGATGCGGAGATACATGCTGTTGTATTGGACGGAGAGAAGGTAAAGAGTAAAGTCGTAATAACGAAAGATCCAACTTCCATCGACTCACCAAATGCCGACGCTGTGGCTGCGAAAGGAATCTATACACTGCAGGGCGTAGGTTTGCAGGGTACGTTCGAGAGCCTGCCCAAGGGTGTGTACATCGTCAATGGCAAGAAGATAATAAAGAAGTAGCTAAGTTTCTTTGTTACGGGCAAGGCTTTAACAACTGTTGAAATGCTTATTTAATCAAGATAAAAAACAGTGTGTTTTGCCGTAATGGAGTTACAATCTCTATACCAATGGGGGAGGGCGATGAAAGAGAATAACCCTATTCAGACACCCCCTCCGTTGCTTTTTGCCTTTTTCTGTGTATTATCAGTCCTTTGTTCTTTTTTCATAGACACCGTAAGGACTCAACTTTTTTATGCAATCACCCCTGTAATTCGATTATTTTATGTAAGTTTGCATACGAATAAATAAGTAACGACATTCGTCAATAATCAGTAACAACAGTAAGAAATATGAAGAAACAAATTTTAGCTTTTGCCGTTGTAGCTTTAACAACAGCGGGTTTGGCCTTTGCAGCCGTGGGGCAAGACAATGTGATGCGTAAGCAAGAAGACGGCACGTATGTGGTAAACACAACAACACTGGCAACCAATGTGCGCGGTTATAAGGGTGCAACGCCTTTGGAAGTGTATATTAAAAAGAATAAAGTGGTAGCACTGAAAAACCGCGAAACGCCAAAGTATTTCGAGCTGGTAACTTCCAATATGTTGCCTAAATTCGATGGTAAAAGCATTTCGAAGGTCGGTTCGGTAGACGGCGTAAGCGGTGCAACTTTCTCGTCGAGAGCCGTAAAAGCCAACGTGGAAGCAGCCGTGAAGTATTATAAGGCGCACAAGTAAAATACGTTGCCGCCAACAGCTCAAGAAAGCAGCATCACCGTTCCTTAGGTTCGGTAATGCTGCTTCTTTTGTATAATAATTGGAGGAGGCTTACTTTACGTTGCCCACCTTAATCAGATATTCGGCAATCTGCACGGCATTGAGGGCTGCCCCCTTGCGTATTTGGTCGCCCGTGAGCCAAAGCGTAGTGCCGTTTTCGTCGGCAAGGTCTTTGCGAACGCGCCCAACGTAGATGTCGTCTTTGCCTGCACTCTCCAACGGCATGGGGTAAACGTAGTTTTGCGGGTCGTCTACGAGCGTAACGCCGGGTGCAGCTTCGAGTGCCTTGCGTATTTCGGCAATCTCCAAAGGCTTTTCCGTTTCTATCCAAACCGACTCCGAATGACTGCGGAGCGACGATACACGCACGCAAGTGGCACTGGTGCGAACATCGGAGTGCATGATTTTCTGCGTTTCGTAGAACATCTTCATCTCCTCCTTGGTATAGTCGGTTTCCGTCATCTTGTCGATTTGGGGAATTACGTTGTAGGCCAATTGGTGTGGGAACTTGCTGATGGTCTTTGCCTCGCCCGTTTCAAGAATTTCCCTGTACTGCTGTTCCAGCTCCTGCATCGCTGCTGCACCCGCTCCCGAAGCACTCTGATAGCTGCTGATGCGTATGCGCTTGATGTGGCTTAGCTGCTCGATGGGATTTAAAACCACTACCATCATAATGGTGGTGCAGTTCGGGTTGGCAATGATGCCGCGTGGACGAGTCAGTGCGTCTTCGGCATTGATTTCCGGAACAACCAATGGCACATCTTTGTCCATACGGAACTGGCTCGAATTGTCAATCATTACAGTGCCGTACTTCGTAATTGTGTCGGCAAATTCAGCCGATGTGCCGCCGCCTGCACTGATGAAAGCAATGTCAATATCCTTGAAATCGTCGTTATGCTGAAGAAGTTTCACTTCGTATTCCTTACCCTTGAATGTGTACTTTCTGCCCACAGAGCGACTTGAACCGAAAAGAACAAGGTCGTCTAATGGGAAATTTCTTTCTGCCAATATGCAGAGGAACTCTTGACCTACTGCACCGCTGGCACCTACTATTGCTACTTTCATTATCCTTGTATTTGTTGTTTTAATGAGGTTACGCTTGCCTATAATAGTCTTGATGGACCGGACGTGGAGCGTAAACCTATATAGTTTTCAATTGCAAAAATACAAAAAACTCTCTACTATGCCTACTCAACCCATAACTTTTTGCTATCTTTGCAGATATTTAATTATATCAGACATGTTCAATATAGCCCGGTATTTTCCAATCACCGACCCAACATTGATATTCTTTGTTGTATTGATGATGATTTTGTTGTCGCCCATCATTATGGGACGACTGCGCATTCCGTACATCATCGGAATGGTTTTGGCAGGTGTGTTGGTAGGCGAGTACGGATTTAACATACTGAAACGCGATGCGTCGTTTGAATTGTTTGGCAGCGTCGGGCTATATTACATTATGTTTCTTGCCGGTCTTGAAATGGACATGGAAGGTCTGAAGAAGAATAAATGGCGTGTTCTGTCGTTCGGCTTGCTTACCTTCGTTACTCCCTATGTGCTGACTTTCCTGATGGCAACCTATCTGTTGGATTACTCGCTGATGTCGTCTTTGCTGCTGGGTTGTATTATGTCGTCGAGCACGCTTGTGGCTTATCCGATAGTAGGCCGTTACGGTCTTTCGCAGCACCCTGCGTCTACGCTTAGCGTCGGGGCAACAATGGTGTCGCTGTTCTTGGCACTCGTTATCATGGCGATGATAGTAAACTCGTATCAAGGCGGTAGCGGCGGCGTATTCTGGTTATGGTTTATGCTGAAGTTTGCGCTCTATTTGGCAGGTCTTATTTACTTTATTCCGCGCCTCACTCGGTGGTTTCTGCGCCGTTATTCCGATGCGGTGATGCAGTTTCTCTTCGTTTTGGGCGTGTTGTTCTTTTCTGCAGCCCTGTCCGATGCCATTGGCTTGGAAGGTATCTTCGGTGCTTTCTTCTCCGGACTTATACTCAACCGCTTCATTCCGCGCCTTTCGCCGTTGATGAACCATATTGAATTTACGGGTAATGCACTGTTCATTCCTTACTTCCTGATAGGTGTGGGAATGCTGATAAACGTGCGTTCGCTTTTCGAGGGTACGCACATTATTTGGGTAGTGTTGTGCATTGTGTTCTTCGGAACGGTGGGAAAGGCTGTTGCTGCCTATTTGGCAGGTTTCTTGTTCCGCTTGAAACGAGAAATGTCCAATATGCTTTTCGGTCTGACAAGTGCCCATGCTGCAGGCGCAATCGCAATGGTAATGGTGGGTTTGCAGCTCGAAGTTGCGCCGGGAGAGTTCCTTTTCAACGATGAAGTGCTGAACGGAATCGTCATTATGATACTCTTTACCTGCGTAATATCTTCGCTTGTAACCGAGCGGGCGGCTCAAAAGATTCGTTTAACGAAGAAAGAAGAACCCGAAATGGTGAAAACCGATGGCGACGAACGTATTCTTGTGCCGGTGAAATATCCGGAGTATGCCGAAAATCTGCTTTCGTTGGCAATGATGATGCGCAATTCCAAGCTGAAAAGCGAGATAGTCGGACTGAACGTTGTCTACGACGATGTGAATGCAGCAACCAATCAGGAAGAAGGACGACAACTCTTGGAGCATCTGCATAAGCAGGCAACGTCTGCCAACGTGCCGATGGTAACGCAGGTGCGCATAGCTGCCAACATTGCCAACGGTATAAAACACGCCTTCAAAGAGTTCCAAGCATCGGAAATTGTAATGGGTCTGCACTCCCGACAAGCTATATCGAAAGGCTTTTGGGGGCAGTTTACGCAGAGCTTGTACAACGGTTTGAGCCGGCAAATAACGATTGCCCGCATTGTACAACCGCTGAATACGATTCGTCGCATACAAGTAGCTGTGCCTTCGCGGGCAGAGTTTGAACCCGGTTTTTACCGTTGGTTGGAACGGCTTGCACGTTTGGCGTCGAATACCGACTGTCGTATTGTGTTCCACGCTCGCCAAGAATCTCTCGAACTTATTATGGGATATATTCGTAACCGCCACCCAAATGTGCGTGCCGAATATGCCGAAATGAAGCATTGGAACGAACTTCCGCATTTAGCGAACGAGGTAAACGACGACCATTTGTTTGTGATTGTTACGGCACGAAAGGCACAATATCTTATAAGAATGCGATGGAGCGCATTCCGGAAGAAGTAAATCGCTTCTTCAAGAGCAAGACACTTATGATAATATTCCCCGACCAGTATGGCAACCGTATGGACGGAATGACGTTTGCACAGTCGCAACACACCGAAGAACGCAGTGCTTACGATGTCGTCCGTAATTTTATGCAAAAGAAAATAAGATAGAATTATGATAGAAATAAAAGGTGTTACCAAGAGTTTTGGTTCGCTGCAAGTGCTGAAAGGCATTGACTTGCGCATTGAGAAAGGCGAGGTAGTGAGCATTGTCGGTCCTTCGGGAGCAGGCAAAACCACGCTGCTGCAAATTCTTGGTACGTTAGATAAGCCCGATAGTGGCTCGGTTGTAGTGGACGACATAGAAACCGGCACGCTATCGACCAATAAACTAAGCGAGTTTCGCAACAAACATCTTGGCTTTGTGTTCCAATTCCACCAGCTTTTACCGGAGTTTACTGCAATCGAAAATATTATGATTCCTGCTTATATTGCAGGTATGAAACCCAAAGAAGCACGCAAACGTGCCGAAGAACTGCTGGCATTTATGGGATTAAGCGACCGTGCGACCCACAAACCTAACGAACTTTCGGGAGGAGAAAAGCAGCGTGTGGCAGTGGCAAGGGCATTGATGAACAACCCTGCCGTAATTCTTGCCGACGAACCGTCGGGTAGTTTGGACTCGAAAAACAAGGAAGAATTGCATAAACTCTTTTTCGAGTTGCGCGATAAGTTCGGACAAACTTTCGTCATCGTTACACACGACGAAACATTGGCTGCACTAACCGACCGCACCATACACTTGAAAGACGGACATATAGTGAAAGAGGACGGCGAAGTCGGGGCGGTATAATAAAGTAAGAAAGGAAACAGAAAATGGCAAAACTAAGAATAGGAGATTACAATACGCTGACTGTGTTGAAGGTGGCATTGCGCGAAGGCAATGGCGACCCATTCGGATTGTATCTCGACGGTGGGCGTGCAGGCGAAATATTGATGCCTCAAAAGTATGTTCCCGAAGGTGTTTCGGTGGGCGACGAGTTGCGTGTCTTTGTGTATCTCGACCAAGAAGAACGCCCTATTGCTACAACCGAACAGCCACTTGCCGTAGTGGGCGAGTTTGCATACTTGGAATGTTCGTGGGTAAACGAGTACGGTGCATTCCTTAATTGGGGCGTAACGAAAGACCTGTTCTGTCCGTTCCGCGAGCAGAAGAAGCGTATGCAGATAGGCGAATCGTATATCGTGCACGTACATCTCGACGAAGAAACTTACCGTTTGGTAGCATCGGCGAAAGTGGAACATTATTTCGAGGAAGAAAAACCGGCGTACAAACAAGGCGAGAAGGTCGATTTGATGATTTGGCAAAAGACCGAACTCGGTTTCAAAGTCATCATCGACAACAAGTATCCTGCCCTTGTTTATGGCGACCAAGTGTTCCAATACGTCCACACGGGCGACCGTATGAAAGGTTATATAGCCTCTGTTCGCCCTGACGGAAAGATTGACTGCACGCTGCAACCAATAGGGCAGCAATATGCAAAAGACTTTGCCGAAGTGCTTCTGCAATACTTGAAGGACAACGGCGGTGTGTGCAACCTTGGCGATAAAAGCGATGCTGAAGACATAAAACGCCTCTTCCAAGTGTCAAAGAAAGTCTACAAGAAAGCCGTTGGCGACCTTTACAAGCGTCATCTTATCACGGTCGAACCGCTTGCAATTCGCCTTGTGTAACGTCTTAATCGAAAAATGAAGACGTTGGTTTTAGGCTTTTGCGCTCTGTTTATGCCTTTGATGGGAGTTGCACAAGAGGAAATTCCGCACAGAATGGCTGCCAATTATGTAGGAAAACCTGCAACCGAAGCAGATAAATTGCTTGAAAAAGCCGACGAAGCATTCGATAACGAAGATTATGAAACGGCTTTTAGGTTCTATCAGAAGGCTGCTGAAGCAGGCAGTATAGACGCATATATCAGTCTTGGAAAATGCTATGAGAATAGTTGGGGCGTAGCATTTAACGCTCAAAAGACGATGGATTGGTATCGGAAAGCAGCTTATGCAGGTTCAGCTTTAGGGCAATACCATCTTGGCATTCTTTATTTTGAAGGTTGGAATGGTGAAAAACCCGATAAGAAAAAGGGCTTAGAGTGGCTCTTTAAAGCTGCAAATGGATGCGAACCATGGGCTATGTTCTATATCGGAAACTGTTATAAACGTGGCGATGGTGTAGAGAAAAACATAGACGAAGCCATACGATGGTATAAAAAAGCAGCTGAATATGGCGATGAAGATGCACCACAGGTTCTTAAAGAACTCGGTGTCAAAGATAGATAAATGTTTCTTGGATATTCAAGAACGGAATAAATTCTATCCCTAAATGCAAATATGATTTACACGTAAAACCACCATGATTTGTAAAGAAAAGTATAAGTAAAAAACGATACCTGCGCTTTTGTGTTGCAATAGTGGCTCTTTTGCGTTGCAAAACCTACGCTTTTACCGTGCAAAACAGCCGCTTTTGCAATGTAAAATAGGCACTATTGCAAACCTTTGATAACCAAATAGTTAAGCAAAAGTAATTTCTATGTAAAATCTTTATACTTTTACCACCTTCTTCTTGCCTATAAAACAGATTGTTTCCATTAAGTTTCTATTCTGCGAAAGTGTTGCAGACTGAATATTATTCGTAGCTGAATGGCAGCCAATAGTTGTACATACAATATAAAAGGAGAGTTGTGGAATGGTTCCACAACTCTCCTTTTATATTTGTTTGATAAATGCTTAAAGCACAACTTTCGTCATCGTTGTATTGTTGGTAGCATCGTCGGTGCAGCGAACAATGCAGGCTCCGTTAAACTGAACACTTATAACGGTGTCTTGCCGGGTAAGGTGTTGCTGTGCCAAAAGCTTTCCGTCGAGTGTGTAAACACGTATGGTAGACCGGGCAAACGGGCTGTGTATGCGCAACAAACCTTCGCTTGCAGCAATGGAGAGCGTATTGTCGGCATCGGCATTGTTTATTCCGTCGGTGCAGCCGCTACCATCTCCTTCCACATAAACCTTCCAGTTCTTCTCCGTTGCGATAGATGTTTTGCTTGTCAATGCGGCTTCGTCCTTCTTCGTACCGTTGTATAGGTTGTACTTCTTTGGCATCGAAGGCAGGGTGGGCAGCTCGTTGTATAGGGTGTTAAGCTCGCAGGCGGTCATGCCGTTGGCAGTAACGCCGAGTTGTTTAAGGCTCGGACATTCCTTCAAACTTACGCTGTGGAGTTGGTTGTACGACAGTTCCATCTCTTCCAAACTGCTCAAGCCCTTTAGTTCAACCTTTGTCAGCTTGTTCGTTCGCAGGTTGATTACCTTCAACGCAGAGAGGTTGTTGAAAGCAATGGCTTCAAAAGCATTCTTGGAGAGCAATGCTTTTTCTAAGGTTGCATTGTTTTCGGGGAATGCAATCGTGGTGAGTTTACACTCGGTTGCATCTAACAGTGCTATGTCCTTGTTCTGCGAAAGGTCGAGCGTTGTGAATAGATTTTTGCTACACCACAGTTTTTTCAAACTCTTCAAAGGCTTCAAATCGACTTCGCTTATCTTGCAAGAGCTAAATCCAAGTTCTTCCAACTCCTTATTGTTATTAAAGTTGATCGATGTAATACCGGTGTTTCCTTTGAGCATAAGGAACTTTAGCTTGGTAAGTTTCGATAGGTCGATGCTTGTAAGTTTGGTTTCCATAGAGTACAAAGACAGCAACTCGGGAGAACTAACCTTGAGCGATGCGATGGGGTTGCTTGAACAATTAACGTCCTTAAGCCGGTTGAATGCTGTCAGGTCGAGGCTCGTAAGTTTGTTGTTCGTGCAAGAAAGCTCCTCCAGCGGTGCATCTTGCGGAATGGTGAGCTTCTCAATTGAACACTCGTTGGCTATGATATGCTTTATTTTATGGCAGTTGCTTAAGTCTAATTCCGTGATGCGCTTCATGCGAGAACAGTCCACGTAGGTGAGGTTCGGACACTTGCTGACATCTAAATCAGACAGGAAGTTTTGCGAAGCCACCAACCTGACGAGGTTTTTGCAATGCGAAAGGTCAAGTTCTGAAATGCTGTTGCTGCCGAATATCTCAAGATTTTGAAGTTCGGTGCTGTGGCTTAAGTCGAGTTCCGATAAGTAATTGTAGGCAGCTTGCAGTACTTCTAACTTGGGACAGTTAGATATATTCAGCGTTTTTAGCTTGTTTGCCATACAGTTCAGCTTCGTAATGTTGCCCTTTATCTTTAGATCGGCACCTTTTATTTCCGACTTTATTTCACTGAAATCAGTACCAAGGGTGTAGTTTACCTCTACGCCGTCGCCCCAGTCGATGCTGATAGGCGTGTTTGCCTCTTTTGCTGCGAGGGCAAAACTTATTTCGCCGGATTCCTGTGCGGTAGTCATTGTAATTTCGGCCGGCTGTTCGTTGGTAACGTTTACGCCACAAGACTGAAGCACAGATGCCAAGTAAGGTTGCTCGGTGCAAGGGTCAATGATGGAAGCAACGAGGCGATACTTGTCGGCTGCGAAGTTTTCGATGGCAAATGGCTCGGTAACAAACGTGTATGTCCGGTCGTTGTTCACCTTGAGTTCGTAACCGTCTACCGGGCTAATCATCTTTACAAACTTGTTATACACGGTGCCGTCAGGAATTTCCACGTAGCCGTCATCGTCGGTTTCAGGAATAAAGTTGTTCTCTACGAGATAGATGTTCATACGCAAACCCTTTGTTTCCTGTTGTTCGGAAATCTGTCCGCTGATGTTGCAAACCCACTTTCCGTCGCTCTTCTTTGTTACAGAAGGGGTCATTTGTGCAAAGGCAGGACCATAGAAACCACGTTGCAGCAAGTATTCGTAAACGTCAGTAACCTTTGAACTAATCTTCATTGCAGGCGAATAGGTGCTGAGGTCTTCCAGCTGTGTGTGGTTGTTCAGCGTACCGTATGGTGTCATTAGGTTTCTGTTCACCATCATTCTTGGTATTTCGCCTATCTTATATATCTTCGCCAATTCGTTTTCCTGTTGGCTTGCCTTGAATGTTGCTTCTCCGGATTGGCTCACGAATGTTACCAACTCGTAGCGATTTTTCTGCTTTGTTTTGTGTTGCAGGGTTACAATGCTTGTGGCAAGCCCACGATAAAGGTCGTATGCCTTTTTGTCGGTAGGGTCTGCAAACACCTCTACATAGTGTGTCGGCATACGGTAAGTGCCTTCGACAAAGTATTGACGGAAAGGTTTAACACGCACACCCATATCTACTTCCATACCGTTTATTTTGTAAGGCTTTATGGTAATGATGTGTGGGCGTGTGTCGTTTGGTGCTTCGAACGAGATAAAGCCCACCCCGTCTTGCATCGACTGCCCCGGTGAAAGCTGAATATCGTCGCGTGTCTTATACTTAACGTTTGTGCGGTCGTTGTCGAACCAATATTCAAATTCTACGGAATTGATGGTAGTGTTCGACTGATTGTCCATGTAGAATACATAAAAGATAGGTGCGTAGGGTGCTCCCACCTTTTGTGGAAAATAGTTTGCACCATAAAAATCGTCAAATTCCAATCCTTTCAGTTCCGGAGGTAAATTTCCGACAGGTGCTTTCTGTTGGTTCAGTTGCAGTTTCTTGGAAGTATTTTCCTGTGTTTGAGCTTTGGTTGGCACAGACAGGAATAATGCCGCAAGCAAGAAACCAATTACGTGTAAATGCTTTCTTTCCATATTTCCAATAGATTATAGTTGTTAAATGGGGGAGCTACTTTTTGTTTAAGTAAGGCAGCTGACTCCCTTTCGCTGCTTTTAGTATGTACTTTTAGGTATTAATCAATACTAACGTAGTGGTATTGCAAATATAATTATTATTTTTTACATACGAAAATGTATGCTGAAATTATTATGTAAAACGTGAGTTGGTATAAGAATTATGTCGGTATATTATTCATTAAGATACTTAAAGAAAGAACCGGTTGTGATTTAATATACTTATTATCAAAAAGAAATGAAGTATCTTCGTCTTCAAATTCTTACACCGAACTCACGTTGTATATGAACGTTTTCGTTTAGCTAAATGAGCGATGCTAAATTTATTTACGCATTGCCATGGCGAGAAAACGCACTTTTCGAGGAACGAGAAAAGAACGTTTGCGTTCAGCCAAATGAGCAATGCCAAATTCATTTGAGCATTGCCATGGCGAGAGAATGTACTTTTCGAGGCACGAGAAAAGAACGAAAAAAAGGCAATAAAAGTGTAAATATTTTTCAGAAGAATTGTCATTGCGTAACCATCTATGCGCCAGTGTGTTACAAAACCTATTGTTTTGCGTTCCAAAACCGTAGGTTTTGCACGGTAAAAGCGTAGGTTTTACATTGCAAAACCTACGGTTTCGCAACGCCAAAGCGATTATATCACTTTTTAACAGAATTATCTTTACAATATTAAACCGAAAAACGCTCATTGTTTCATCAGCGGACTTGCTTAAAAACAACTGCGATATTAGCCTGTTTAACCTGCTTTTTTATGCCGAACTAACGTTATATACGAATTCTGTAAATAAAGAAAAATCGGGTCTAATCAAATATTCGGTTTTAGTACAACATCACCGTACTCCCGGTACAACGCCGTTGTACCGAGAATGTAACGTGGTTTTACTGCCGGTACAATGGAATTGTGCCGACAGTAAAACGGTGCTTTTAAAAATCTATAATATTCCGGTAGCTTCTCAAAAATGATGAGTATGCTATGTTTCTCTGCTACTTAACATACATTTTCTTACCGTTGATGATGTATATGCCCTCTGTGGGTTGTGCGTTAGCCGGCAGGTGTTGGCCGTTAATCGTAAAGATACTTGTCTTCAAGTCCTTGTTTTGATTGACAGGCAGACTGATGCCGGTGAGTTCGTGTTCGGTGATATTGGTGAAATCTTTCCACTGCTCGGCAGCGGCATATTCTGCCTTATGCCCCTTGGGCACTTTCAGTTCGCACTTCGTCTTATCTATGCTTTCAAAGACACTTTCCCCCATAGCCATGCCTTCTAACGGTGTTTCGCGTAAGCAAGTTACGGTCTTTAATTGTTTGCAGCCATCGAAAACGTACGAACCTATTTCCTCCAAACTTGCAGGGAATGTTATTTCGGTCAGCATTTCGCAACTATTGAAGGTATTAGCCTCAATGCCTTTCAGTTTTTCCGGCAGTGTAATGTTTTTTATTGAAACACAACTGTCGAATGCCCAAGTGCGAATATACTCTATGCTGGCGGGTAGTGAAACTTCCTTTAAGGCTGTGCATGTGCTGAACATATATTGTTTAAGTTCGGAGATGTCAGCTTTGATAACAGCCTTTTCCAAGCTCTTGCAGCCATAGAAAGCAAAGTCCTCGAGGTCTGTTACACTATGAGGAACTGTTATTTCGCGCAACTTCGTGCAATGACCGAAAGCAAGCATGCCTACTTTGTTCAGGGTAGAAGGAAGTTTAATCGACTCAATCTTATTGCAAAGGAAGAACGAGCTGCGCCAAGTTCTTCTGTTCCTTCCATAATTTCATAATTGGCTGATTTCATATTGGGATAAGCAATCAGCTTGTTTCCGCTCTTATTGAAAAGTACACCATCAATATCTTTCAGTATTGAATTGTCTTTATCGACCGTAATGCGTTTCAAGTTCGTGCAAGAAAGGAATACTTGTTCGCCCAAGGTGGTTACGCTGGCAGGAATGGTAACTGATGTAACCTTAATGCAACCGCCGAAAGAGTTGTCGGCAATGCCCGCTACTGCGTACTGTTTGCCTTGGTATTTTACGTTAGATGGAACAACAATATCGCCTTCAAGCGGCTTATTGTATAGCGTTCCCGTAGTTTCCAAGAGTTCGTCAAGCTCTGTGGTAACTTCTACAAGTTGCTTTGTTGCATCTGTAATCTTGTAAAAGAGAATTCCTTCTTGGAAGTCATAGTTTTTCTTTTGTGCACATACCTGCAAGACAGAGAGCAGGAGGAATGTGATGATAGGTAAAGTTCTTTTCATAATTTTTCTTATTGTGCCGCTTGCAGCGACGGTTATTTGATTGTAAATGAATGCGTAATAGCAGACTGAATTAGGCGAAACTGTTTCCTCGGCGAGTTGTACTGTGCTTGGTGTGTGCCTCATTTAACCTCAATCGGTCGTTAGAGTGCTTGACTGATTTTGTTCGATTGTTGAGCAGCTGTGCCGGCATTTCATCGAAGGCGTAGCGGGCTACGGCGAGATGTAATGGCTGCTCAGATGCCGGCAAGCGGACTAAAGCAGTAAGGAAGCATGACAGTAATAACAAATCTATGCAAATGCGTCCTAATGACCGATTTGGGTTTAAGACCTCTGCACGTTTGTTCTGCTCGGCACGAAGATAATTTTCAATAGGGAACTGCTTTCTTTTTAAGTAGGTCAGCTTACTCCCTTTTGTGCTTTCTGTATATGCTTTTAATTATTATTTAACCTTTATGCAATAGTGATGCAAATATAATTATTATTTTTTACAATCAAAAAGGAAATTAAATATTTGTTTTAGAATGATGCGTTTTTATGGTTTGTAGTAATAGTTTTTTGTATGTTTCTCAGGTATTTCTTTCAGCAATCCAATTACTGCTGTGCGCATTACAGCACCATTGGCAGCGTTTTTAGTGAGCGACATTCGCCAAATCAGCTCTGCCACTTGGTTGTGCCTTCTCTACATATTCGGCTACCGACGCTACTTTAAAGGTGGTTTGCCCCATACCCCGTGTTTCGGGAGCATAGAGCCACTGCTTGAAATTCCTTGCAATGGTGTGCAGATTTATGCCCTTATTCTCAATAATGGCGTTGGCAATGCACAGCATCATGCCGGTATCATTGCTCCAACTACCCGGTCGGAACTTTGCCCGATGATAGTCTCTGACGATTTGGCTGTACTCCTTCAGTCCGTCCGGATATTTCTCTTGTGCCTCTGCTTTCGTCATAAACTCTGTGGCTAAACCGAGCGCGTCGCCGATGGCTTGCCCAAAGAATGTTCCGTATATTTTGTCTTTTACTTCCATTTTCTGTGGCTTTTCAATTTTACTCACAACTTTTTGTAGGTAATCTGTTGTCATATAATGCTAATTCAATACCATAAGTTGAAAATGGTGGCAACACATTTAAAGATAGGAAACAAAATAAGGCGGCAGCTTGCGCTGTCGCCTTATAATTAAAATATGGTTTATGATTAAAGACCTAAAGCCTTCTTTGCATTTTCGTTATTTGGGTTTATGGTCAATACCTTATTAAAATATTGCTTAGCTACTTCAGCATTGCCGGTTTTTGAATAGTAGTAACCAAGACCATAGTAAACCTGTTCCAAGTATGCCTTAGAGTCGTCGTCAAGCTGTGGCTTAGCTTCTTCGAATGCTGCAATCTTCTTGTAGATGTCAGCAACCTTGTCAGCATCGTTCTTCATCTGTGCTGCATTAGCTTGGTTAGACCAAATCCAGTCTGAAATAGATGGGAACTTAACTACCATTTGGTCGTAAATGGCAATGGCTTTATCCAAATAGGCGTCTTTTACAGCCTTGTCGGTTTCAGTTTCTGCCTTCTCTATCCATGTCTGAGCGAGCTTAGCCCAATCGTTAGAGTTGGCATTCTGATTTTTTGAAAGATAATCCATCTGTACCTTCAAAGCCTTGTCGCCATCGCCCTGTGCTGCATAAACTTCAGCAATGGTCTTCATCGGTTCAAGATTGTCCTTGTCCATTTCGAGTGCCTTGTTAAGGTTCTCCATTGCCTTATCGTATTCTTTATTGCCGGCTAATGCCTTGCCGTAAACAGCATAGTCGTTGGCAACCTTCTTGCCTGAACCTGCAAACATCTTGTTCGCAAAATCTAAAGCGTCGGTGAAGTCAGCCTTTTCAACTGCCGCCATCATACCAACACGTGCAATATATTCACTGTTGGGAAATCTTTGCAAACCGGCTTTCACAACTTCTAATACCTTATCATACTTGCGGAGAATGAAAGCAGTGTAGCTATACTTATAGAAGTTATCTTCTGTTAAGTTTGCACGATTGGCTTTTTCGTACCAAGAAAGTGCTTCATCATACTTTCCGTCGCTGAGCATAATTTCTGCTGCAGTTGCTTCTACCGGGTAATTAGGCTCTACTTTGCGTAGTTCCTCAAGTTTCTGAACTGCAACTTCAGGGTTTACGTGGCGATAAACTTTGGCGTAACGTTCGTAAGCTGCTACGTTGTGAGGGTCAAGGCTGATAGCAGTAGCATAGTGTTGTGCTGCTGCACCTGCATTACCCAAGCTGTCTTGCAATGCTACAATATCGCCAAGAAGGAGGTAACCCAATGTTCCGTTCATCTTTTTGTTGGTAACGATGGAGTTTGCAACCTTCATTGCTTCGGTAAAATTGCGCTGTGCCAAATATACATTACCAAGAGCTGTGAGGGCTTGCTCGTCTTTCTTATAAACCTTTAAGTATTCTTTTATAAGATCCTTACCTGCTTTTGCATCGTTAGGAGCAGCCTCGATAGCACTGATAATTGGGTTAAGCGCAGCCTTATAGCCATCGTTTTGAGCTATTGCAGGAGTTGATAAGCTTAGTATCAAAGCTCCGGCTAATAAATATTTCTTTGTTTTCATAATCATTTTTTATTTAGTTAAACTTAATACCGGATTAGTAACAAAGACTTAATACAGCATAAAAAGTTTAATATGATGCTATCAGTTCTTTACTTTCACTTTACGAATAGTGATATCTCCACGATAGGGAAGTAAACCGGTTTTCAATATTATCATTTGTCCTATTGGTCCGGCAATAAAGTTTGCAAATGCCCATGGCAATGCTTTATGTGGGTCGGCAACAATGGCATAGATAGTTCTGACAAATGGATAACGCCCATCAAGGAAATAAGCTTGATAAGGTTGCCAACTGTTATAATCTTCTGCCTTACTTGTTTTAGATATTGCCATTACGCGAATATCGTTTCTAAATGTGGTGTTGGTAGAGTCGCTTCGGTCGTTCAACCAATTTGAACCAATCACACCTATTGCGTTTGGAGTCTTTTTTACATATTCTATTACAGCCTTGCTGTTCTTAGCTGCAATAATGTTCTGACTCTTAATGTTCTTTCCTTCTAATATTGAATCAACAACGAAATGAAGTGTTGCTGATGCTTTATTGTCGAATACAACTTCTATTTTTCCCTTGTCTGAATGAGGGTAAAGCTGATTCCAGTCCGTAACTTCGCCCTTAAGAAGGCGTTTTACGTCGGTAACCGTGATGCATGAATCTAAGTTACTTTTATTAATGATAAATGCTACGCCATCATATCCAATGGGGAATACAGACGGAATAGGTCCTTTACCTCTTAATATTGCATCTTCACCTTTCTGTAGAACGTGAGATGTAAACAAAAGATTAACCTTTAGGTCGAGCAGCATCTTCATTCCGGTGTTATCGTCAGTATAGACCGGCAAGAGATGCGTTTGAGGATAGCGATACTGATATACTTGCAATTCCTCTTCGATAAATTGACTAAAACTTTCGTCAGCGGCGAACTTAATCGTCCCTGACGTCGGTGTATCTGTTCTACCGTCCTTAGCCTTTCTCTCCCCACAAGAGGAGAGAGAGACTGCGGATAGTATCAATCCTACGAATATGTAGAATATGTTTCGTTTCATAAATTTGAATTAGTTCAGTTTAAATGTAACAGGAAGCTGGAACCAAACGTTTGCAGGCTGACCATTGTTCATACCCGGAATCCACTTTGGCATACTGTTCACTACGCGAAGAGCTTCACGGTCGAGTGCCGGGTCTACGCCACGTGCTATCTGCGCTTGGCTAACAGAACCGTCGCGACCGACAACGAACTTCACGATTACCTTTCCCTGAATGTTATTTTCAGCAGCTACTGCAGGATATTGCAAGTGAGAAGTGAGCCATGCATTTACATTTCCCTTGAAAGCCGGCATCTGCTCAGCGAAAGTAAAGATCTTCTTTTCAATATCTTCCTTTGGAGCTTCTATCTTAGGAGCCTCAGCTACAGGCTTCTCAATCTTCGGAATGATTTGCTCTGGCGTTGCCACTGTACTTCTATCAGCTACGACACCACGGTCTTCAACACCTTCTTTTGTTTCGGCACCGATAGCTTGGTCTCTTTATTCATTTTGACCATTGGTGGCATTTCTTCCTTAACATCTTTGTCATCTTTAATGACAGGTGCTGTGAACTTTACAGTAGCACGAGTTTCAGGAACAACTTTTTCTGGCTCAATCTTCTTGGGCTCTTCTTTCTTTTGTTGTTTCTTACGCTCTTCTTGGTCTTTCTTAGCTTGCTCAAGAGCTGCTAATTCCATCTTTGCTGCGTATGCTTCTTGCGCTGCAATTTCATCATTGTGTTTCTTAATCTGGTAAGCCAGATAGCCTCCACCAAGGAATGCAGCAACAAGCAGAATAGCTAATGACTTGATATTTCGCTGTGAAACTGACTTACGAAGTTGGTATGCTCCGTATGCTTTGTTTTTATCAGCGAATACCATATCGACCCATTTAGGATCGTATAGATCTATTTTTGCCATGTCTTTTTTCTTTAATTGTTATACATCAATAACATTAAGCCTTAATACCCTTTGTCAAAAGCAAAGCCTTTTCTTCCGGGGTAAGCTTATCAATGACATAAGTTGCAATATATGAAATCTGCATTTCATCGAGAATATCTACAAGATGACTGTAAGAAGCCTTATCAGTTGGTTTGATAATGACGGTCAAGGTTGGAATCTTTTTGCCATTTACATTACCTAACTTGATGTTTGTAAGTTCAGCTTGATAAATGCTGTCAGGGTAAGCCTTTTCGTTAGCAGCCTTCTTCTTTTGCAATTCTTGTACGGCAATGCGCATATCGTTGTAAGGAACGCTTGCGCCATTGTCTACTTCCTTGTGTTGAAGAACGTAACGAATACCGGTCTTGCCGGTGCTCCAATCGGCTTTCTTCAACCAATTAGGATTGTCAAGCTGTGGTTTACCTTCACCGTAGAACATCTTGTCATCTTCACCAATAAAGATGGTAATAGAGTGAGACTCCTTTGCTTCATTCTTCTTTGCGTCATCTATATTCTTGTCATTACTTGGCATGGTAAGCTCCATAGTTGAAGGCTTGCTAAGTGATGTACAAAGCATGAAGAATGTAATAAGCAACATAAGCATATCCACCATTGGCGTAAAGTCTACGCGAACGGTCATCTTTTTCTGCTTGCTTTCTTTTTTATTTGCCATTATTAGTTCTCCTTAGAAGCTGCTTGTGCAGCCTTTTTAGCGTCCAACTGTGTAATCATATAGTACTGACTTTCGTCCATGTCTTGGAGTTCGTTCATTACCTTCTTAACTGTACCATAAGGAGTGTTTGCGTCAGATTTCAAAGCAATTCTAACTTTAGGATTTACTTGGCGGGCTGCATTTACCCACTGTTGAAATTCTGTCATCTCCTGTCCTTCGATACTATCGAGAGGGATACCCATCTTTGGGAGTTCTTCACTACGAACTTTTGCAGACTTGCTCAAGTAGGTTGGGAGCTTGTCCAATGGTGCTCCAAATGTAGATTCAGCCAAGAAAGTTTTCTTCTGCTCTGGTGTAAGTTGTGCAACCATATCTACAATTTGACCTAACTCTTTAGTATTGTCGTAGTTCATAAATACCTGGCCTTCGCCAGTCGGCTGACCTGCAGCATTCTTTTCAGGGCTGATAAGCACTGTGAGAACACCATTTTCCGGCACTTTCATATCAGACACTGAACCCGGTGTATTAACTTTCACAGGCTCGTTCTTTACGAATGTAGAGGTGAGCATGAAGAAAGTAAGCAACAAGGTCATAACGTCTGACATCGGCGTCATGTCAATCCAAACGTCTTCTTTCTTAATTTTTACTTTACCCATAGCGATAATGTATTTAAAGGGTTAGCAAAAATTAAGCTTCTTCTGTGTGGTTTACTTCGTATGTCTGAGCAATTGAGTAACCAACCTCGTCGAGTGCGTAAGTCAACTTGTCTACCTTGTTTGAGAAGTAGTTGTAAGAAACTACTGCAAACCAAGAAGTAGCAATACCGAATGCAGTATTAATCAACGCCTCAGAAATACCGGCAGAAAGTGCAGCAGAGTCAGCACCACCACCTGCAGACAAAGCAGAGAACGACTTGATCATACCGGTTACGGTACCGAGAAGACCTGTAAGTGTACCAAGTGTAACGAGTGTTGCAATGATAGGGAGGTTCATTGTCAGAGTTGGCATCTCAAGCTGAGTTGCTTCCTCGTGAGCCTGCTGAATCTTAGCAACCTTCTGTGCTTTCTTCAAGTTTGCGTTTGCACCGTTTTCCATTGACTTGTAAGCGTTCAAAGAAGCCTTTACAACGTTTGCAACAGAACCTTTCTGCTGATCGCAAAGCTGATTAGCCTTGTTCATATCGTTTGCATTCAATGCAGACTTAATGTTTACAACGAACTTAGGGAGAGCACCCTTACCAAAAGCGGTCTTCAAAGCCAACCAACGTTCGATTGACATAGCGAGCACAGTGAGCAGCAAAGTGTGGATAACAGGAACCACGATACCTCCTTTAAAGATAGTACCCCATACGTCAGCCGGGTGTTCCTTTGTGCCTGGATCTTGGAAGTGCATATCGTTAGCAAACCATGTAAAGAACAATACGAATGCTACGACACCGCAAACTGCGATAATCCAAAATGCGCCTCTAACTCCTGTGAAGCCCTCTGATTTCTTTTGTGGGGCTGCTTTTTGTTGTGTAGTTGCCATAAATGATAAATTTTTAATTTTTTAGTTATAAATGAATTGAATTATTAATATCTAATTGATTTTAAACTGATTGGATATTTAGCTGCCAAATGAATGCCAACTTTTTCCGCACATTTTCGGCAAAGATAACAATTAATAGAGAATTATATTCAGAATTAACATCTTTTAACTGTTGCTTTTTGCTTGTTTTACTACGTTTTTTGCATTATTGCGACACTTTTATAAAATCTTTCTGTTCTATATGTCTTATTCATACCTTGCATGTTTTTAAGTTAAACATTTGTTGTTGAATACAAATATACTTTGTATTTATTATTTCGTTGCTTCATAATAGTTTGTTTCTCTTGCATCACAAATCTACTTATTTAGTATGACTTAAACGAAAAAACAAAGACATTATTTCATTTTCAACCCATGAAATAATGTCTTTAATATATATTAAGGTGTATTTTCTCTATAAGTTTAATGTGAATTCGGCACAAGAGAGCAGATTAAACAGGTAATCTCGCAGATGTTTTTAAGCAAGTTCTGCTATTGAAACCGTGAGAGATTTTCGGTTTAATTTTGTAAAGATAATTCTGTTAAAAAGTGATATAATCGCTTTGGCGTTGCGAAACCGTAGGTTTTGCGTTGTAAAACCTACGCTTTTACCGTGCAAAACCTACGGTTTTGGAATGCAAAACAATAGGTTTTGTAATGCGTTGATGATGAGATAGTTAGGTAACAGGTATTGTTGCGAAAAATATTTACGTTTTTATTGTCTGTTTTTCGTTCTTTTCTCGTTCCTCGAAAAGTGCGTTTTCTCGCCATGGCAATGCTCAAATGAATTTAGCATTGCTCATTTGGCTGAGAGAAAACGTTCATGAATAATGCGAGTCCGGTGTAAGAATTTAAGCCCGGAGATACTTGATTTATTCTTGATTATAAGCATATTAAACCATAATCAACTCTTTCTTTAAGTATCTTAATAAGCAATATGCCGGCTAATCTTATACCGAACTCATGTAAGTTTAGCACTTTTTATAAGTGTAAATCGTGTCCCATTCTATCTTTTTTTGTTTTCAAATAGCGATAGTCATATTCGTTCGGGCGTACTTCTATAGGAACATTCTCTTGTATTTCCAAGCCGTATGCTTCCAAGCCTACACGTTTTGTCGGATTGTTGGTTATTAAACGCATCTTGTGCACGCCGAGATGGCGCAACATCTGAGCACCACAGCCATAGTCGCGTTCATCGGGTTTAAACCCAAGATGCAAGTTGGCGTCTACAGTATCAAGGCCTTGCTCCTGCAGTTTGTAAGCAGCCATCTTGTTCATCAATCCTATACCTCTGCCTTCTTGCTGCATATAAATCAGCACACCCTTTCCTTCTTTCTCTATCATTTCCATTGCTTTGTGCAACTGTTCGCCACAATCGCATCTCTCGCTTCCGAGTATATCGCCGGTAGCACAAGAAGAATGCACACGCACCAATACAGGCTCGTCTTCTCCCCACTCGCCTTTAATGAGTGCCATGTGTTCTACGCCGTTAGAAGTCTGTCGGAAGGGAATTAAGCGGAAGTGTCCATATTTCGTAGGCATATCAACTTCCACACCAACTTCGATGCTTGTTTCTCGCTTTAGGCGGTAAGCAATAATATCTTTGATACTGATAATTTTCATATCCCACTCTTTGGCTTTTTCAATGAGTTGGGGCATACGTGCCATTGTTCCGTCGTCGTTCATAATTTCCATTAGCACACCTGCCGGGAAGCAGCCTGCCATCTTGCATAAATCGATGGCTGCTTCGGTATGTCCTGAACGGCGCAACACACCGTTATCTTGTGCATACAATGGATTTATATGTCCGGGACGTCCAAATGTCTGTGGTGTTGAATTTGGGTCAGCCAGTGCCTTTATGGTTTCGGCACGGTCGTGAGCAGACACACCCGTTGAACAACCTTCCAGTTTATCTACGGTTACGGTAAACGGTGTGCCCAGTACCGATGTGTTATCAGTTACTTGATGTGGCAAATCTAATTCTTTGGCTCGCGAAAGCGTTATCGGGACGCAAAGTACGCCACGAGCATTTTTCAACATAAAGTTCACCTTTTCAGGGGTAATCATTTCAGCAGCCATAATGAGGTCTCCCTCGTTTTCTCGGTCTTCATCATCGACTACAATAACGAATTTACCTTCTTTAAAGTCTTTTACTGCATCTTCAATGCTACTGAGTTTGAAGTTCTCCATAATTGTATTCTAAGTTTAAGGTCTATGTTAGTTATATAACGCGACCTTCGGTTTGATTATAATTGTTTTAATTGTTACTGTTTCTGTTGCTGTTTAACTATTATTTTATCGCTTTCAGCAATAATGTTTTCATTCGTTTGTTTTATTGTTTTCAAATCACGATACAAACGCAAACGAAAACCCCACATTCTGAAATAGAAGAACAAGCCGACGGGAAGAATGATGGCAGAAGTAATGTTCAGCCACTTGTACTCAAAAGGACGGGTATGCGCCTTTGTTACCAATACAGGGTATTGGTTGAGTTCGGAGAGTATCACCTTATTGCGTGTATTGGCTAAATCTTCGACAACCGTTTCAAGGTCGTTGCTTAAGCGTTCTATTTCGTGGTCGGGTTGATATTTAAAGAATGTCCTGATAAAATTAGGTGGCGACTTTAAGTTGCTTTTCTTCACATACGCTACTATGTCCGTATTCATTTTTCTTAATACATTGGCATCATCAGCATACTTCGGCATATTAATAATGACTTCTTTGCTGCTGATGTTTCGTTTTATCCGCAGACCCAAAATGCGCATGGCAAGATTGCGATACAGGTCGATATTGAACACTCCCGAGTCGTTGTTTGCTTTATAAGTAATGAATATGGCTGTTGGAATAAGAATTGCAGGCGAGAGCCTCGTCCGAACCATATAGCCCAGTCGCCTTGCCTTGCCATTCGGTAGCCCGTATTATTTAATATGTAATAAATAATAAAGACCAACACACTTATTATAATAGGAACGCCCAGACCTCCCTTTCGGATAATTGCGCCCAAAGGTGCACCGATGAAAAAGAAGATAAGACAAGTCAGCGACAATAGATACTTATTTATTTCTGCAATATCGTGCATTCGTATAAGTTTATCGCCATCGCTGGTTATCATACTCTTAAAGTCAAGGTCGGAAACCGCCTGCTGCGTATTCATCAAAGCACGGTCAATGGTTTGTCTGCGCTCTTCGGGGCGCATTTTGCTATAAAGCGAGTCTAAATCAAAATCTTTGGTTGAAGCCAGCGTCATGGCTTTTTCCATTTCTTTCCGCTTTAGCTTCAAAACAGGATACAGCGTCTGCCGTGCATCTTTATAGTACGCATTACCTATGCTGTCGTAAACTTGAACTATCGAATCCTTGTCATGGCGTATCTTGGCAATGCTTTTTGTACGGGCATCGTCCGATATTCCCGCCATATCGGTTAAATTAAAGTCGGCATCGAAGTCTATAACCAACTTTTTATGCACAAAAGATTCGCGGCGATAAGGTACGCTGGCACTACTGCCCAACTCCTGCGAACGCATATTCTCGAACCACTCGCCGTTCCACAGGTTCAATATAAGGTGTTTCTTCTCGGCTGTCGATTGTAATAATCCCGAATCGGCAAGTATGATGGCTTGGTCTTCATACGAATCGGTCATGCGGTAAATCATTATATTATATAGGCGTCCCGTTTCCAAATCGCGCTTTTCAACATAAAGATTGGTCTCCGGAATACCATTATAGAAGACGCCTTCCGGTATTTCCAATTCAGGACTCTTCTGTTTCATCGATATTAGCAACTGATTGAAATGCTTTTTTGCATTAGGTCCGATACTGTCTTGAAAGTAAAACGACACAAGTGCTATGAATAATGTAAATACCATTACTCCTCTAAAAGCCTTAATAAGCGATATACCTGCAGCCTTGATGGCTGTAAGTTCGGAACTTTCGCCAAGGTTTCCAAACGTAATGAGCGACGATAGCAACACGGCAAGCGGCAACGCTTCCGGTACCATCATCAAGCTCATGTACCAAAAGAACTCGCCAAGTACATCAAGCGTAAGACCTTTACCAATCAGTTCATCAACATATTGCCACAAGAACTGCATCATCAGCACAAACAAGCTAATGACGAATGTTCCTGCGAAAAGCATTCCAAACTGTTTTATTATAAATATGTCTAACTTTTTAATGCGAAACATTTCCCATTGCGCAATGTACATTTACGCACAAATTGCTTTGCAAAATTACACAAAATTATCAGAGTAGCCACCTATTTTTCATTTTTTATATCCTAACAAAGGTCTTAATACGGTTATACAACCGCTTGAGAACTATATTTTAAAAATATCATCAATAAATCTTCAAATAAATTTTGTCAGTTCACTTTTTTTTATATACCTTTGCAACCGTTTTTAAAAAGCAACTTGTTAAAGGGTTTGATGGCGGGATAGCTCAGTTGGTTAGAGCGTCGGATTCATAATCCGGAGGTCCGGGGATCGTGGCCCCGTCCCGCTACATAAAAAGGAGTTACGTTTTCGTAACTCCTTTTTTTATTTCCATTGATGAGCCTTTGGTCAGCTTTTCAAGAAGCTACCATCATTTCAATAAATAACGTTGTCTCGATTCCATAATGTCATTCATATTTTCACTTGCCCACACCAGCAAATTGTCTATAAGGGGCAACAGACTTTCTCCTTTATCGGTAAGCGAATATTCTACACGTGGTGGAATTTCGGGGAAAGCCTCACGATGTACCAACCTATCACTTTCAAGCATTTTGAGAGTAGCTGTCAGCATCTTTTGGGATATATCCGGAATATTGCGCTGCAACTCTTTAAAACGCTGATTTTGGTTAGCTTCTAATGTGAAAAGTACTAACATCGACCATTTATCCCCTATTCTCGACAACACATTCCGGACAGGACAATTGGGGAAAAGAGCATCTCTTACTTCATTTCTATTCATAGCTAATAGGGGTTTAAAATTATATTACTATACAAAAGTAACTATTATAGTTTGAGTAGCTCTTATTTTATAGTTAAACAGTGCTAAAAATAAAACACTTAACTTGCTCATTTTCAATATTGCTTACTTCTAAGTAACCGGCTTACATTTGCGTGCCTACTTGCATAAACCATTGAAACACACTATCTTTGCATTGTCAAAACAAGAATAGTAACAACTCTTTTAAAGAATAAACAAATAGCATTATGAAAACAGTAGAAACAATTAAAACAGGTAAGAACTTCACAGCTGTGAATGTTGGTAAACTCAACGAGATTAAAGACTACGTTCTCCCAATGGGCGACATAGAAATTCCGGGTAAAGTATTCGTAGGTCAGGCATTGCAGGCAACGGGCAGCGAACTATCATTCCAAGTGCTCGTTCCTAATCAAGATAGCGGTTTCCTTCACACACATAAGACACACGAGGAACTTTACTTCATTCTTAAAGGTGAAGGTGAGTATCAGGTTGATGGAGAAATATTCGCCGTATCAGAAGGCAGCATTGTTCGTGTGGCTCCTGATGGTAAACGCGCATTGAAGAATACCGGTAAAGATGAAATGTTGATGCTTTGCATTCAATACAAAGCCAATAGCTTTGCAGAAAACGATTCACCGGCCGGCGATGGCGTTATATTGAATGATAAACTGACTTGGTAGTTGGTTTTCCACTTCCTGCGTATTCGATTTGCAATATTCTCAACACGACTTTGCGTATCGTTTATTAGGCGAAAATCAGGGGGTAAAAGTGTAAACATTTTTCACAACAGTATCTTTTGTATAACCAACTATCTGTCAGCGTTTTACAAAACCTATTGTTTTGCATTCCAAAAGCGCAGTTGTCATTTTTTAAGGATATTATCTTTACAAAATCAGAGATATTTTTCAGTATTTTTCTTGTGCGATAAAAAGAAAATCATTCCTCCCCAAAAGTATTGGCACAGAATTGTAGGTGGCGTTCATTATATCTTGCAATATTCCGTTTTTTATATATGTTTTTTGTATATTTGTATCGAAATTAAATTCTTTGAAATCGAGTAATTGCAAAGCGACGAAGTGGTTTGAAGAGAATAAGTTGAACTATTAGAAGGATTGGAAATGAACAATATAGATTTTATTGCTATTGATTTTGAAACAGCCACTGCCAATCGAGCTTCCATTTGCGAAGCCGGCATCTGCGTGGTAAAGGGCGGTAGAGTGGTAGAAACCAAATCGTGGTTGGTTCGTCCCGAAGACAATCGTTACAGCTATTGGAATATTCGTGTGCACGGCATTCAGCCGTCAGACACTGCCAACGCACCAATGTTTCCCGAAATATGGGCTGAAATAACCCGCTACTTGCAGGAATGCCCTGTTTTGGTAGCCCATAATGCTTCGTTCGATATAAGTTGTATTCGCCATTCTTTAGAGTTTTACAGTCTGCCCACGCCCAAAGTAGACTATTATTGTTCGCTTCGTGCAGCCCGACACATTTACGATTTTGATTGCAACAAGCTTGATTATCTCTGCAACCGGTTTGAAATACCTTACGGTACGCACCATCGTGCGGGCGACGATGCGGAGATGTGTGCCCGCCTTTTCCTACGCGAAATAAAAGATGCAGGCCGGGTAGAGTTGAAAGAAATGGATTATTGTAATGGCAAGCTATAAATGAAAGTTAGCCATTCAGGTGGAAATCAATAGCTGAAGTAATTTTATATTTCAAACAAAACAGCCTCTGCACATTCAGTGCAGAGGCTGTTTGCTGTTTTGTTTCTCTTATTTTTTATTGGCAAAGAATACGCCAATCAGAATTAACACACTACCGATGGCTGCTTCCATTGTCATTTTCTCGCCCAAGAAGATGGCACTGATGATGACAGTACAAATAGGACTGAGATAGTTGTAGTTGGCTATTTTCACTGCGCCCACCTTCTCTGTAACGTAGCTCCATGCGCCAAAGCAAAAGAACGATGCAACCAAACCGAGGAAGAGAAGGTTTAAAGTAACCGGAATATCGGTAAGGAAGTTCTCTAATGGGAATTGCCACGGTGTAATAATAAATAACGGCAAGCTCGTCAGCGAGCCATAGAAGAACATTTTGCGGGTAAGGAATGCCGCACCGTATTTCTGTCCTAATGGGCGGAGCAACAAGCAGTAAGCACCAAAACAAGCTGTTGAAAGCAGTGCCAGAGCATCGCCCAACACACGGTTGCTTGCAGTAGCGCATTCGTTATTGCCGCCAAATATAATGAACGACACACCTATCAAGGCGATAATCGAGCCTATAGCGAGAGATTTTGTTAGTTTTTCTTTGCAGAAAAGTATCGCCAAAAACATTGTAAACAGTGGCGATGTACAGAGAATGAAGCTAATATCATTCACGCTACCCACTTGAACTGCAAAGTTTTCGGGGATAAAATAGAGCGAACCTCCTAAAATACCACATGCCACCATAAGCAATTCGTCCTTGATATTGTCGGACCATAACCGCTTATACGACAATGTCCACATAGCAAGATAGGCGATGACGTAACGCGACAGAAACACTTCGTCGGGACGCATACCACCTTGGATTACTACTTTCGTGTTTACAAGTGTAGCACCCCAGATACTTACAACCAAGATTGCGATGAGATGATAGAGGACAACTCTATTTTTACTCTCTTTGACAGTGTTAGGCATAAAACTATTTTATGTTGATTTAAAGTAGCGCAAAGTTAAGGACTTTTAGCGTATAAACAAAATTCTTCGCTTCTAAATCTTGCCGAAACTTGAAATTTATGCGTTTTTTATGTGATATTTAACACTTGAGACGCTATTTGAGTTGTTTGCATTCCTTCTTTCGTTCCAACGGAATATCTATTTTCCGATGCCCGTTTTGCGCATCGTTTTTGCAGCTTTGCACAAGTCTTTTATCACCTCTCCACCCATTATTAACCCTGCCACGGCAGGTACCCATGCGTTTGAAGCCGGTGTAGAACGCTTCTTGTGTGCAATGGTTTCTATGTTTGCAGCATCGTTGTCGGTATCTCTGTTTTCTTCTGAATATAAAGATGATAGCGGTTCTTCAGGACTGTAAACCACCTTTACGTTACGCACGTTGGTCTTGCGGAGTTTCTTTCTCAACACCTTTGCCAAAGGGTCGTTAATCGTTTTAAACAAGTCGGTTACCTCAAACTGTGTTGCGTCCAATTTGAAAGCAGCCCCCATGCTGCTAATCATGGGTATTCTTAGGTTGTGGCAGCGTGTTATGATGTCTATCTTTGCTGCCACGGTATCGATGCAATCCACCACATAGTCGTATGCTGTAAAGTCGAATTGGTCGGCAATTTCAGGGAGATAGAACGTTTGGAACTTTTTTACGATGCACGTTGGGTTTATGTCTTTAATGCGTTCTTCTGCTATATCAACTTTTGCTCGTCCGAGTGTAGAGTGCGTGGCAATAATCTGTCGGTTTATGTTCGATAGTCCGATGTGGTCGTCATCTACTATTCCTATTGTCCCTACGCCGCTGCGAGCCAACACTTCTACAACGTAACCGCCCACGCCACCGACACCGAAAACCAGCACGCTGCTGTTTTTTAAGGTGTTCATGGCGTTGCTGCCCAACAGCAATTCGGTTCTTGAAAATTGCTCTTTCATACCTTTTAAATTCCTTTGTGGCTGCAAAGTTAAGATAACATTCCCATAAAATGGCAGCAGTTTCTGTTTTTATGTTAGCTTTTTTCTTTATCTTTGCAAGCGATGTGCGGAGTTGTACATTATTATAAATGTAGATTTGAAGATGCAAGAACAGAATAATAAAAAGAAAATATCGCCTTGGGCGTGGGTTTCTACACTCTATTTTGCCGAAGGATTGCCCTATGCAGCAGTAACCTTGGTGTCGTTGGTGTTTTATCAACAAATGGGACTGAGCGATGCTGAAGTTACTTTTTACACATCGTGGTTCTATCTTCCTTGGGTGATAAAGCCTTTGTGGAGTCCGTTTCTCGACCTTATCCGAACCAAACGCTGGTGGGTACTGTCGATGCAGATGTTGCTTGGCGCAGCGTTTGCAGGTGTAGCGTTCACCATTAACACATCGTTTTGGTTGCAAGGCACTATTTGTTTCTTCTGGCTGTTAGCCTTTTCGAGTGCCACACACGATGTCGGGGCAGATGGCTTCTATATGTTGGGGCTTGATTCGCACGAGCAAGCTTTCTTTGTGGGCATTCGCTCAACGTTTTATCGTATTTCATTGGTTGTCGGAAAAGGTGGTTTGGTAGCCCTCGCAGGACTGCTGCAAGAATATATGAAGGTACAACTTTCGTGGGCATTGGTGTTCTATGGCTTGGCAGCAATGTTTATCGGACTGAGCCTTTATCATAAATACGTATTGCCAAAACCGGATGCCGATGCCGAACGCACGCAACTTTCGGCTTCAAAACTGTTGAACGAATTTGGGGGAACATTTGCAAGTTTCTTCCGTAAGAAGCAAATTCTGATGGCAATTGCTTTATGCTTCTGTTCCGTTTGCCCGAAGCACTGTTAAATCCCGTAGGTCCTTTGTTCCTTAGAGCATCAGCCGATAAGGGCGGCTTAGGTCTTTCTTTAGAGTCATTTGGTGTTGTAAATGGTATCGTTGGGGTGGTCGGACTGCTTCTTGGTGGCATTTTAGGTGGCTTGGTAGCCAGCAAAGACGGACTGAAAAAGTGGCTTTGGCCTATGACACTTGCCATTACCTTGCCTAATATCGCCTACGTTTATCTTGGTTTTGCAATGCCGTCTACGCTTTTTGCCATCGGTGCAGCCATCTTTGTAGAAAACTTTGGCTATGGTTTTGGCTTCAGTGCCTATATGCTTTTTATGCTATATTTCAGTCAGGGAGAGCATAAAACCAGCCATTATGCCCTTTGCACGGGTTTTATGGCACTTTCAATGATGTTGCCCGGTTTATTTGCGGGTGCCTTGGCTGACGCTGTAGGTACGACATCTTCTTTGTTTTGGTTATGGTGTCGTGCATTTTCCCCTTCATTGTGGCATCTTTACTGAAGGTAGACCCTAAGTTTGGTAAGAAGAACGCATAGAACATATTAATTATTTCACAGACTTTTAACGAGCAATTCTATAAGGCGAGGTAGGGCATAACGGTCTATCTCGCTTTCTTTTATCCATATATAATCGGCAGGTAAGGTGGGAGGAACGTCGGTTTCCAACAGATAGAAATCTGCAAAAATGATTTGATGGGTAAGTATGTGCTTTACGTCCTTCTTTATTAGTGTAGCTTTTTCAATGGCATTGCCCGACAATTCCTTCGTTGGCAGTTCCCACAAGCCTTGCCAAATATCGCCGGCACCGCGGCGGCGAATGGCAGTTTTGCCGTTACACCTTATATATATAAAGGAGAAATGGCGTTCGCGTTGTTTTGTTTTCTTTGCTTTCACAGGCAACCCGGCTACTTTATTGTTGGTTGCAGCAAAGCAACTTTCTACCAATGGGCATACTTTGCAGTTGGGCGAAGCGGTGTACACTGCATTGCACCGAAGTCCATCATTCCTTGATTGTAAGCTGCGGGAGCCTCTTTCGGCAGGTATTCCTGCGCCATAGCCTTGAAAACCTTTTTTCCTTCGGTAGAATCTATCGGTGTGTCAATGCCGAAATAGCGAGCAAGAACACGGTAGACATTGCCGTCTACTACTGCTACCGGTTCTGCGAATGATATTGAGGAAATTGCAGCTGCTATATATTCGCCAACTCCTTTTAGTTGTATTAACTCGTTATAAGTCTGCGGGAAACGTCCTAAATCTACTATCTGTTGTGCCGCTTTATGCAAGTTTCGTGCCCGAGAGTAGTATCCTAATCCCTGCCACTCCCTTAAAATCTCATCTTCGGTAGCTTTTGCTAATTCGTGAACATCGGGCCATCGTTTCATAAAACGCTCCCAGTAGGCTGTTCCCTGTGCTATTCTCGTTTGCTGCATAATAACCTCGCTCAGCCAAATAGCGTATGGGTTCGTGGTTTGTCGCCACGGAAGCTCTCGTCCGTTTATGGCATACCAGTTCAAAATAGTCTTGCTAAAGTTCATGGTGCAAAGGTACTTAAAATATAGAAAGAAACTCCTTTTGAAGTTATATACTTGCATTGGAAAACCTGTATTTGCTATTGTGAATTGATAAGAATGAGAAGTTTGCAGTTCGGAAATTATGGTAAAAGTATTGAAAACCTTTAATTTCTGCATTCCGATGTTTTGATTTTGTAGAGGTGTATAGGTGGAACTATTTTCTTATTCTTGCTGAAGACCGTGAATGAAAAACAGCTTTGCTTTTGTAAAGATAATTCTGTTAAAAAGTGATATAATCGCTTTTGCGTTGCGAAACCGTAGGTTTTACAACGCAAAACCTACGGTTTTACCTTGCAAAACAGCCGCTTTTGGAATGTAAAACAATAGGTTTTGTAATGCGTTGATAGATAGAGCGTTAGTCGATTGATATTCTTGTGAAGAATATTTACATTTTATATCCTTCCGTTTACTTATATAAATAAGGTGTGCAGACCAAATTATGTGGCGAACTAAAGAGCGATTTCTGTTCAAAGAACTAAATCAATATACTTGTCGATACTGAATTTCTACTGTTCCAAAAATTACGAACAGACTTCTTTAAAAAGCTGTTTTATCCGTGCGAATTGATTTATTTGTTTTTGGTTTATATATAATTCGCAGTATCATAGATTAAGATGTGAAGACTTTTTGAGTTGATGTTGATTAATAATGTAGTTGAATTAAAGTTTTTTTATCTAAAAATCTTGTTTACTTATTACACTATTTCGTATCTTTGCAAAACAAATTGAAATAGTAGGCAACTATGGTTGGTACAAAAGAAATTAAGACTGCGTTAATCTCCGTATTCCACAAAGATGGTTTGGAGGATATTTTAAAGAAGCTGAACGAAGAGGGAGTGAAGTTCCTCAGTACCGGTGGTACGCAGCAGTTCATAGAGTCTTTAGGCTACGAATGTCAGAAAGTAGAGGATATAACTACTTATCCTTCAATCTTGGGCGGTCGTGTGAAAACCTTGCACCCCAAGGTTTTTGGTGGCATCTTGGCACGTCGTGATTTTGAGAACGACCAAAAAGAAATGGCTGAATACGAAATTCCGACTATCGATTTGGTTATTGTTGATTTGTATCCATTTGAACAAACCGTAGCAAGCGGTGCGAGCGAAGCTGATATTATCGAGAAAATAGATATTGGCGGCATTTCCTTGATACGTGCAGGTGCAAAGAATTTCAACGACGTTGTTATCGTACCAAGCAAAGCAGAATACCCTGTGTTGTTGCAATTGCTGAACAAGCAAGGTGCAAAGACAGGACTTGAAGACCGAAAAATGTTTGCAGAGCGTGCATTTGGCATTAGCAGCCAGTACGATACGGCAATACACAATTGGTTTGCGAAGTAAGTAAAAACAATGTTTGCAGACTATAAACGTTTGTAAACAGCAAGCATATAAGAAAGAAAATAATAAAATGACGATGGGGAATGTCCCCGTTTTCACCACATATCAAATATTTTAGAATGGGATTTTTTTCATTTATCCAGGAAATAGCAATGGACCTGGGAACAGCAAATACTATCATTATCAGTGATGATAAGATAGTTGTTGATGAACCTTCTGTAGTGGCACTCGACCGTCGCACGGACAAGATGATAGCCGTTGGTAACGACGCCAAGATGATGTACGAGAAGGAACACCCCAATATTCGTACCATTCGCCCGCTTCGCGATGGTGTGATTGCTGACTTTACGGCATGCGAACAAATGATGAGGGGACTTATTAAAATGGTGCATAGCGGTAATCGCTTGTTCTCTCCGTCTTTGCGTATGGTGATAGGCGTGCCCTCAGGTTCAACAGAAGTAGAGTTGCGTGCCGTTCGCGACTCTGCCGAACATGCTGACGGACGCGATGTTTATCTTGTTTTCGAACCGATGGCAGCTGCCCTTGGTATGGGACTTGATGTGGAAGCACCGGAAGGAAATATGATTGTTGATATAGGTGGCGGTAGCACCGAGATAGCTGTTATTTCGTTGGGTGGTATCGTTTGCAACAACTCTATTCGTGTTGCGGGAGACGATTTGACTGCTGATATTCAAGAATATATGAGCCGTCAGCACAATGTGCGCGTCAGTGAACGTATGGCGGAACGCATTAAGGTGCATGTTGGTTCAGCTTTGACCGACTTAGGCGACGAGGCTCCGGAAGATTATATCGTTCACGGACCGAACCGTATTACAGCGTTGCCAATGGAAGTGCCGGTTTGCTATCAGGAAATAGCGCACTGCTTGGACAAGACTGTGGCAAAAATAGAGAATGCAGTTCTCTCTGCTTTGGAGAATACACCGCCGGAATTGTATGCCGATATTGTAAAAAATGGTATCTACTTGAGTGGTGGCGGTGCTTTGTTGCGTGGAATTGATAAGCGTTTAACCGATAAGATTAACATTCCGTTCCATGTGGCTGAAGACCCATTACACAGTGTTGCCAAGGGAGCAGGTATCGCATTGAAGAATGTAGACCGTTTCTCATTCCTGATGAGATAAACAAGCTGAATAGGGCTGACTGTTGAAGAAATACACTGAAAGTATCTTCAATGGTCGGTTTCATTTTGTTGATAAGCTGTAAGAATGAATAACCTGACTGAATTTCTTGCCAAATATAAACATTGGTTTCTTTTTGTTTTGCTGGAAATAGCCAGTTTGGTGCTTCTGTTCCGCTTCAACAACTACCAAGGAAGTGTGTGGTTCACCTCTGCCAATATAGTGGCAGGCAAAGTTTACGAATTAAGTTCTTCGGTAACATCTTACTTCTCGATGGGTAAGCTAAATCGTGAACTGACGGAACGAAATGTGCAGTTGGAACGCCAAGTAAAGGAACTTTCAGAGCAACTTTACGAAAAAACGCGCGACCCTAAGTTTGCGCAGAAAGGGCAATACAGGTTTCTTTCTGATTTTAAACTTATAAATGCAAAGGTTGTATCTAATTCGCTTGATAAGGAAGAGAATTTTATAACCATCGACAAAGGGTCGTGGGACGGAGTCCGAAAGGATATGGGCGTGGCTTGTGGAAACGGTATTGTTGGAGTGGTTTATCTTGTCGGAACGCATTATTCCATCGTATTGCCGGTCTTAAACTCTAAGTCAAACATCAGCTGTTCTATACAAGGAAGAAGTTATTTTGGCTATCTGCGATGGAAAGGAGGTGCAAAAAACATTGCTTATTTAGACGATATTCCACGCCACGCAAAGTTTAAGTTAGGCGATAGGATAGTTACAAGCGGCTATTCTGCTATCTTCCCTGCCGGCATTTTAGTAGGTAAGATAAAGCACGTTTATAACTCTGAAGATGGACTTTCGTTCCGTTTGGCTATACAATTGTCTACCGATTTTGGCAATTTGCGCGATGTCTGTGTCATTGACGATGCTACGGTAAGAGAGAAAAAGAAGGTGATGGACGCTGCGAAAGATTCGATAAAGCATCTTAATACTGATTTTAGCGAAACAAATTAAATATAGCTACGCATTACATATTTGCATTAATGGCAAGTTGTAATAGTAAATCAATCATTTTGTAAAAAGCTATTTTAGGATTTAAAGCATGAGCATAGATTTTATAAAGACTTTGGGTTGGTTTGTAATTTTAGTACTTGCGCAAGTATTTGTACTGAACTACATTCATTTGTTTGGTTTTGCAACACCATTGCCTTATATCTATTTCATCTTTCTTTTCAGAAGAAACTATCCTCGATGGGCAATTATACTGTGGGGCTTTCTTATGGGCTTAGTGATAGATACCTTCTCTAACACGCCCGGAGTGTCGTCAGCTTCACTTACTTTGATTGCAGCTATACAGCCTTATATATTGCAGCCATTTATATCACGCGATAGTGCTGAAGACCAGAAACCGGGTATATCGACACTTGGTTATGGACAATACATTTGGTATAGCATAATTTTGACCCTTATTTATTGCACAGTGTTCTTTACGTTGGAGATGTTTAGCTTCTTCAATATCCTTGTTTGGTTGCAGTGTGTGGGCGGTAGTGCCTTGCTGTCTTTATTCTTTGTGTTGGTAATTGAGCATGTGAGGAGTCGCGCATGAAGAACTTTGACTTTGAGAAACGCCGTTTGGTGCTTAGCGGAGTGGCGGTTGCAATCATTACCGTTTACTTGATACGTCTGTTTGCGCTTCAAATAGCAAGCGACGACTATCGGAAACGTGCCGATTCCAATGCTTTTTTGAAGAAAATAGAGTTTCCTTCGCGTGGTATTATTACTGACAGAAAGGGGAAACTACTCGTTTATAACCAGCCTGCGTATGACATAATGGTGGTTATGAACGAAGAAAAGGGGCGTCTTGATACCTTAGAGTTTTGCAAGGCTTTAAATATTACAAAGGAATTCTTTGTTCAACGCATGGTGGATATAAAGGACAGAACAAAGAACCCCGGATATTCTCGATTTACTCAACAGCTGTTTATAAGTCAGTTGAGCGATAAAGAATTTAGTTCCTTTCAAGAAAAATTGTATCGTTTTCCCGGTTTTTATATCCAAAAGCGTAGCATTCGTCAATACCATAGAACGATTGCGGGGCACGTTTTGGGCGACGTGGCAGAGGTGAGTCAAGGCGACGTTGAGGAAGACGAGTATTATCAGCCGGGCGATTATATCGGCAAGATGGGCATTGAACGTGAATATGAGAAGTCTTTGCGTGGGCAAAAGGAGTGCAAATTCTGCTTCGCGACGCTCATGGGCGTATCAAAGGAAGGTATAAAGAAGGGCAATACGACCAAAAACCCAAGGCCGGAAAAGATTTGCAGTTAGGAATTGATGCCGATTTGCAAGCACTTGGAGAACGCTTGATGGAAGGGAAATTGGGTGCCATTGTAGCCATTGAGCCAAAGACAGGGCAAATTCTGGCAATGGTTTCTTCGCCAACATTCGACCCTCGTGAAATGATTGGCAAGATGAGAGGTAAGAACCAACAGCGAATGACACTCGACCCGGCAAAGCCATTGCTCAATCGTGCCATTATGGGACAATATCCTCCGGGGTCTACATTCAAAACAAGTCAAGCCATTACTTATTATAGTGAAGGCATTGTAAACGACTCTACGCGTTTCCCTTGTCCGCATGGATTTTCCTTCAAAGGACTGCATGTAGGTTGCCACGGACACGCTTCTCCTATTTCTATTGTGCCTGCATTGAGTACCTCTTGTAATGCTTACTTCTGTTGGGGACTGTATTATATGTTGTCGAACAGGAAAAAGTATAAAACGCTTGATGATGCAATGAACCGCTGGCGCGACTATATGGTTTCAATGGGATTTGGTTATAAGCTGGGAATTGACCTGCCCGGTGAGAAGCGTGGGCTTATTCCGAATGCAGAATTTTATAACAATGCCTTTGACAGATGGAACCCGTTATCGGTTATTTCCATTTCGATAGGCAGGGCGAAATAAACCTGACACCGTTACAGATAGCCAATCTTGGGGCTATCATTGCTAATCGTGGATATTACTATACGCCACACGTTGTACGAAAGATACAAGGAGAGCAGTTGGATAAGAAGTATCTGGAAAAGCATAAGGTAATGGGAACGCCCCGTTCGTTTAATGAAGTAGTGGCAGGTATGGTGTCTTCGGCACGTGGCGGTACTTGTGCCCACGCGGTTCACCCCGGTTATACACTTGCCGGTAAGACGGGTACGGCGCAAAACCGCGGTAAAGACCACTCGGTGTTTATGGGCTTTGCACCTGTGGAATCGCCTAAGATAGCCATTGCCGTATATGTGGAAAATGGTGGATTCGGTGCTGTTTATGGTGTACCGATAGGTTCGTTAATGATGGAGCAATATATCAATGGCAAGCTAACACCGCACGATGAAGCTCAAGCTGCGTCAATACAGAAACGCCATATCAGCTATCCTTTCAGGCAAAAGTTGAGTATGGCTGATTCGTTGCGTTTAGATTCGATAAAGCGTGTAAACCAAATAAAAGATTCTTTGCGACTTGTTCGTGAGAAGCAAAATATGGAAGCCAAGCAACGTGAACGAGAATTAAAAGAAGCAAGAGACGCGAAAGAGAAAGAGAAAAATCAGCAGCCGTTGAACGACCCTATCATAAGAATGGAAGATGAAGTAAAGATAAGAACCGAAAACGACGAGAAAGAGAAAGACAAAACCAATAAGGGAAAGAAGAAAGACAGAGAAAATCGTTAGGCAGACGGCGAAGAAACAAAAGGTTTAACAACGAATAAAAGGCAAGATAATGGCAAGTAATTATAAATCGAACAAACAGTCAGGCGTGCTTCGTTCATTAGATTGGTGGACGATAGGCATTTATTTGGCATTGCTTTCTTTTGGTTGGGTAAGTGTCTGTGGTGCGAGTTATACTTATGGCGATACCGATATTTTGTCGTTGTCATCGCGTTCCGGTATGCAAATTGTTTGGATAGGCACTTCCATTTGTCTTGGTTTTGTGTTGTTAATGATGGACGACCGCATTTACGACACGTTCGCTTATGTGATTTACGCATTGCTGTTGCTTCTGTTATTTGCCACAATCTTTAATCCCCACACCATAAAAGGGTCGCGTTCGTGGCTCGTTTTAGGACCTTTACGTTTACAACCCGCCGAGTTCGCTAAGTTTGCAACGGCTTTGGCAATTGCCAAGTTTATGTCGGCATACGGTTTTACCATTTCCAATTGGAAACATTTGACCGCTGCTGCAGGTATTATAGTGTTGCCAATGTTGTGCATTGTAGGGCAGCGCGAAACGGGGTCGGCACTTGTTTACCTATCATTCTTCCTGATGTTTTACCGGGAAGGTATGCCCGGTTCGTTCCTTTTCACGGGCGTGGCAATGATATTGTATTTCGTTGTAGGCGTTAAGTACGACAGTGTGCTGCTTTGGGACACTCCCACTTCGGTAGGAAAGTTCAGTGTGCTTCTGTTGGTGCAACTGTTTAGTGCCGGAATGGTGTGGACGTATTTGCACGAAAAGATAAAGACACAGAAGATATTGTTATTCTCTCTTGGCATCACTCTGTTTTGCTTCTTATTCTCCGAGTTTGTAATACCTTTCGATATTGTCTGGGTTCAACTCGTTATTTCAGCAGGCTTGATAGGCTATTTGGTCTATAATGCTATGAGTACCCGCATTGTCCACTATCTTTTCATTGCCTTGTTTGCTGTTGGTTCGATAGCATTCTTCTATTCTGCCAACTATGTTTTGAACGATGTAATGCAGCCACACCAACGTGTGCGTATCAATGTGCTGTTAGGATTAGAGGAAGACCTTGCGGGTGCGGGCTACAATGTGCACCAGAGCGAGATTGCCATTGGTTCGGGTGGATTGCAAGGAAAAGGTTTCTTGAATGGAACACAAACAAAGCTCAACTTTGTGCCGGAGCAGGATACCGACTTTATTTTCTGTACGGTAGGCGAAGAAGAAGGCTTCCTTGGTTCGGCTGCCGTGCTGTTATTGTTCTTAGCTTTAATACTTCGTCTGATGTATATAGCCGAGCGGCAACCCTTCAAGTTTGGGCGAGTCTACGGCTATTGTGTCGCAAGCATTTTCCTTTTCCATGTCTTCATCAACGTAGGAATGGTGCTCGGTTTGACGCCTGTTATCGGTATTCCGCTGCCATTCTTTAGTTATGGTGGCTCTTCTCTATGGGGGTTCACACTGCTGCTATTTATTTTCTTGCGCATAGACGCAGGTCGAAACCTGATAAGGCAGTAGTTTTGCAGAACGGTGGAAACTCATTGGGATTTCCTCTATCGGGTCTATCATGAAGCATTTATATGCAGGGTATGTGCCTGAAAAGTATCCTTGCTTTTGTAAAGATAATTCTGTTAAAAAGTGATATAATCGCTTTTGCGTTGCGAAACCGTAGGTTTTGCAACGCAAAACCTACGGTTTTACCGTGCAAAACAGCCGCTTTTGGAACGCAAAACAATAGGTTTTGTAATGTGCTGATAACGAGTAAGTTAATCGAAGGATATTCTTCTGAAAAATCTTTACGTTTTCGTTGTCTGATTTCTGTCTATTAAACGAGAAATACGGGCTGTAGTGTAGGAAGGTTAAAAGGCATTTTCTATAAAAAAAAGTATTGCTTTTATGTTGCAAAAGAGCTGATTTCGCAACCGAATAATGTTAATTCCGTTTTCTTGCCTTATTGGTTTTCTGTTGCAAAATAGCCACTTTTGCAGCCTATTGGAAGCACGTCGGAGACGAGGAAGTATTGGATTTGCATTGCAAAATAGCCGCTTTTGCAGTTGAAATTAGCACAAGTGGTAGTAAATGGGGATTGGTTTTACGTTGCAAAAGAGCCACTTTCGCAGCGTCAAAGCGAAATAATCGTTTTCTTAATGAATTATCTTTGCAGAATTAAGGTTATTTTTAGCCTTTGCTGTTCGTTGTGTGTAGGTGTGCAATTCATTGCGTTCCTCATATCGACGCTGTTGTTTCTTCGGTGTTTGGAATATAATAAATCACGTCCTTACCTGTCAATGTACATTATAAAACCTATCTTCTTGCGGTATTGAAGATATTGTTGGCAATTGCTTTAAGCAAGAAAAAGAAAATCAAATCCCTCAAAAAATATCGACTGAACCACTTCTGCACTGTTGAAATAAAAAAGCCTCGCTGTTTGTATAAGAACGGCGAGGCTTTTCTATATCAGTATTTCTGCGTTTGGTTTGAACTGTTGGCAGACCGCTTGAAACAATTCTTTTAGTTTAACCGGAGCCGTTTCAGTGTAACGGTCTGTTGTGTAGGCTTAGACCAAACTTAGGCAAAAATGGTTTATTCTGACAACGGAACTGCGAAGTAAGCTTTCTTTCCGGTAGGATAGATGCCCTGAATGTAGAGCACAGGTTCGCTGCCGGTAGAGGCAGACTTAACTATCTTCTGCAGTGCATCGATAGAATTAACAGTCTGGTCGTTCACCTTCTGAATAATGAAACCACGGTTGATGCCTGCTTCGCGCAATGCACCGCCATTTACTTTTATTACTTCAAGACCATACTTTATGTTCAGCTGCTTTTGCATAGCTTCGGTTACAGGGCGGAATTGTCCGCCAAGAACGTCGATGTCGGCTTGTGCAATAGGCTTTGTCGTACCTTGAGCATTCTTCAACGTTATGGTTTTTGATATTTCTTTCTTGTCGCGTAGGAAAGTTATAGTAGCTTTGTCGCCGGGGCGTTTTACGTTCAGGAGTTGCTGAAGTTCCGACATCTTGGTTACTTTCTTGCCGTCGAACTTCGTGATAACGTCTTTGCTGCGCAATCCTATCTCTGCTCCGTTTCCGTCTTCGCTTACCTTATCGACAAAGACACCTTCGTTTGTGCCAAGGTCTACGGTCTTTCCTTCTTCCTTTTGCGCATTGATGTAGTTGAGAACATCGCCGCCCTGAATGCCCAACATTACGCGCTGAACACTTCCATACTTCTTAATGTCCTCTACAACTTTGTTCATAATGACGGTTGGAATGGCAAAACCGTAACCGCTGTAAGAACCTGTCTGCGAGTAAAGCATGGCGTTGATTCCCACCAATTCGCCCTGAACATTTACAAGCGCACCACCGGAATTACCTTGATTGATGGCAGCATCGGTCTGAATAAAGCTCTCTACACCTTGTGTTGCGCCCAATCCGCGTGCCTTTGCACTTACAATACCTGCCGTAACGGTGTTGTTCAAGTTGTAAGGGTTGCCCACTGCAATTACCCATTCGCCCACTTTCAGATTGTCGGAATTGCCAATCGGGAGCGTAGGAAGGTTGTTTGCACTTACCTTAATCAAAGCAAGGTCGGTGCTTTTGTCGGTTCCCACCACGCGAGCCGAATATTCGCGGTTGTCGTTCAGAGTAACCGTGAGTTCGTCGGCACCTTCTACAACGTGATTGTTTGTAACGATATAGCCGTCCGGAGATATGATGACGCCACTACCCGTAACGCTTCGTTTTGGTGTCTGTATTTGCTGTTGGCGTGAGCCACCGCCCGGATTGCCAAAGCCAAAGAAGTCGAAAAATCCGCCAAATGGGTCGTCGGGTACTTCTATTGTTTTTGTTTTCGAGTTCTGTGCGTTCTTAATGTGTACCACTGCCGGTAATGCCTTTTCGGCAGCATAGGTAAGGTCTACCGGTTGTCCCGGTGCGCTTACCGGTGCTTTGGCAGCATATACCTTGATGAAAGCTCCTGCTGAGAATGTCAGTGCAAGCACGCAAGCTGCACCAACGAAAAGTTTTTCAATCTTTTTCATAATCTCTTTATCTTATTAAATTAATATTGTTGTTTTTACAATCCTAATATGCCAAATGACAATTTGTCAGCTGGTAAACCTGTGTTAAAGGTCTTTGTTATCTCGAGGCAGTTGTTCTTTGTTTGCCACCTCGTTGCAAAACCAAGTGCAAATATAGACCCAAAAAATGTAAATGTGCTAATTTGTCAGTTTTCTTTATTCGTATTTAACAAATAAAAAAGGTAACTTAACTATGTTTTATTAGATTGGTAGTAAAATTTACATTCGTTCAGTATAGTGGTTTTTCGTAAAGAAAAGGAGTTAAACCAATACCGATGCTGCTTGTCTCAGAGATGTTCAATGTGTCCATACATCAAGTTCGATGTGTCCATACATCGAACTTGATGGCAAGCAAGGGTAGTGGTTTAACTCCTAAAACTTAGATGTCCAAGTCCGGAGCTTTCTCTGCGCCTTCGGTAGCAGTAAACTTAGTCATCTTGTCGAAACCGAACATACCTGCCAACAGTGAGTTGGGAAAGTGGCGAACGGTTTGGTTGTATGCTTGTACGCTTTCGTTATACTTCTTGCGCGCTTCGTTAATGCGGTTTTCCGTTCCTTCTTCTTGAATTTGCAAAGCCTTGAAATTCTCGCTTGCTTTCAGTTCCGGATATGCCTCGGCAACAGCTATCAAACGTGAGAAAGCCTGCGCAACTTGGTTTTGCGCTGCTTCAAACTGTTTCATTTTCTCGGGTGTCAGGTTGTCAGCATCGAGGTGAATTTGTGTTGCAGCATTGCGTGCCTTGGTTACAGCATCGAAGGTTTCCTTTTCGTGCTTGGCGTATGCTTTCACAATCTTTACCAACTGTGGCATCATATCGGCTCTGCGCTGATATTGCGCCTCTACATTGCTTAAGGCAGTAGTTGCTGCTTCTTGTTTGTCTACCATGCCATTGTAGCCTGAATAAGCCCATAAGCCTAAGATAACCACAATTGCTATTACGATTAAAAGTGTTTTATTCTTCATCTTTTTTTGTTTTAAAATATTATTTTTCTTGCTTAAATGTTCTACCAACCACCGCCGGAACCACCGCCGCCGAAGCTGCCTCCGCCAAAACTTCCGCCACCGAAGCCGCCGCCGAAGTGGCTGTCGTTGATGTGTCCGGGGTTACCCCAGAATATAAAGTTGGTGGTACTGCCGCCTCGTCTGCCACCGCCACGACCGTTGTTTCCACGATTTCTTATCGACCAAATTATCAAAAAGAAGACAACAGACAGAATGATGACAGCTGCGATAGCGTCTTTCATACCGTCTTCGGAGCTTTCAATGCCTGTTTCTCCCGTCTTGAATTTGTTGTAAACAGCCTTCGCCGTGGACAGCATCGCCATATCGGCATCGCCTTTCCGCATATTTCTTACAATGCAGCTGCGTGCAATATCATCGCATTCAACATCGGTCAGGTCGCCTTCCAAGCCATCACCGGGTGCAATAAAGTATTTCCTGTCGTCTACTGCAACCACGACAACCAGTCCCCGGTCGGTCTTTTTGTTGCCCACGCCATACTTGTTTCCGATGTCTTGCGCCACACGAAAAGGGTCGCCGTTCTCTACGTGCGGCACGATAACGAACACCGCTTGCACGCCGGCTTCCTTTTCCAACCTGCCGATATAGCGTCGGTGGAGTCGCGCATGGCTGCCGACATAATGTTTTCGGGGTCGCAAACATATCGCCTTGCGTCTTGAAGATGCACCATTGGTATATTGTCGGCATTCCAATCTTTCGCTGTTGTCGGCAGCGTAAAGATAGAAAAAGGAATGCGCATAATGTAAATATCGCCTTGTTCATGTGTGCAAAGATAGCAAAAAAAGATAGAAATCAGATGCTTTGACAGGACAATATATTTTCCTATTCGCTCGAAGCAGCTTTCTTCTGCCATGTATTGCTTGGCGAGTGTGTTTGTAACAGCTTGTTTTTCAGTTGTAAACTTGCTGAACAATAGTACTTCTGCAACCTTTGAACAACCTTTTTTACACCGCTATTATGGCGATTAAATAAAAACGATAGTACTTTTTGAGAAAAACGTAGGTACTTTTTCAGGAAAACGTCCGTACTTTTTTACTAAAACGTAGGTACTTTTTATTTGTTTACCTCTGACGTTCTAAAAAACAAGCATAAACGAATGGTGGAGTAGGGGCTGAATTCTTCGCTTCAAAGCAGACTATATATAAGGTAAAAGTTGTACCTTTGTACTTCAAAAAAGAAATCCGACAGCTTGCCGGAACGCAACAATTGCGATGAATATACAAGACATACAGAAACTATATGGCGTTTTGCCGCAGGGCGACGCTCTGATGAAAACAATGGAAGAAAAGTCGGTTCGCACGGTTTTTCTTCAAGGATTATTGGCTTCTGCCACACCTATGTTCTTTGCTTCGATAGTAAAACGATGGCAAAAAACGATACTTTTCGTACTGAACGACAACGATGAGGCAGGCTATTTCTACAACGATTTGAAAACTCTTGCCATGCCTGAAGATGGGCAAGAGCAGGCTGCCGAAGTGCTATTCTTCCCTTCTTCGTATCGCAGAGCGGTGAAATATGGGCAGCGCGATGCAGGAAACGAGATACTGCGCACGGAGGTACTGTCGCGTTTGTCGGTCGTCGGCGAGGCGAAAGCTACGGCTTCGTTGCCTCTTTGCATCGTTACCGAGCCTTCGGCATTGGCAGAATTGGTGGTAGCCAAGCATAAGTTGGACGAACATACCTTGTCTGTGAGCATCGGGCAGACGGTGAATTTAACCGAAACAGAGAAGACTTTGCGCTCGTATGGCTTTCGGCAAGTAGACTACGTGTACGAGCGGGGCAGTTTGCCGTGCGTGGCAGCATTCTCGATGTCTATTCCTTTTCGAGCGAACTGCCTTACCGTATCGACTTTTTCGGCAACGATGTAGACACAATCCGCACTTTCGAGGTGGAAACTCAGCTGTCGAAAGACAAGAAAGAAAAGGTGGAAATTGTGCCGGAATTGGCTGCATTGAGCGAAGAGAAAATACCTTTTTTGCAGTTTCTTCCGAAAAATTCTGTCCTTGTAATGAAAGATTTGCTGTACATTCGCGATACCATCGAACGCATTTACAACGATGGTTTTACCGTACAAGCACTGACGGAGCAGCTCGAAGGTAAAACGGAAACAGAGCAAAACGAGTTGAGAAAGCAGTTGCAAGCCAATCTTCAACTCATCACGGCGCGCCGGTTTACCGATGATGCCTTGAACTTTAAGCGCATAGAGTTTGGCGCAAACCGTGCAAACGATGAAGCAAGCAAGGCGATTATACGTTTTAATATTTCGCCGCAACCACTCTTTCACAAGAACTTTGAGTTGCTTACACAGTCGTTGAAAGACTATCTGCTGCAAGGATACAAACTCTATATACTTGCCGACAGCGAAAAACAAACAACTCGGTTGCGCGATATTTTCGACAGTATGGGTGCCGACAGCAAGGCAGAAGCCACCTCTGTGGCAGACAATATACCCTTTATGCCTGTGAACAGAACCATTCATGAGGGGTTCATCGACAACGATTTGAAAGTTTGTTTCTTTACCGACCACCAGATTTTCGACCGTTTCCACAAATACAGCTTAAAGTCCGACAAGGCTCGACAGGGCAAAATGGCTCTTACAATGAAAGAGTTGCAGGAAATGGAACCCGGCGATTTCCTTGTTCATGTAGACTTCGGCATCGGTAAGTTTGCAGGTTTGGTGCGAGTTCCGGCAGGCGAATCCTATCAGGAAATGATACGTTTGGTGTATCAGCACAACGATATAGTGGACGTTTCCATTCATTCGCTCTACAAAATCAGCAAGTATCGCCGTGCCGATAGTGGCGATGCACCTCCCCGGCTGTCTGTTCTGGGCTCGGGAGCATGGGACAGACTCAAGGAAAGAGCGAAGAAACGCATCAAGGATATTGCTCGCGATTTGATAAAACTCTATGCCAAACGACGCCACGAAAAGGGCTTTTCCTTCTCGCCCGACTCGTTTTTGCAGCACGAGTTGGAGGCTTCGTTCCTTTACGAAGATACGCCCGACCAGCTGAAAGCTACGCAAGACCTGAAACACGATATGGAAAGCACTCGCCCAATGGACAGGTTGGTGTGCGGCGACGTTGGCTTTGGCAAGACCGAAGTGGCTGTGCGGGCAGCTTTCAAGGCAGCTACCGACGGCAAACAAGTGGCAGTGCTCGTGCCAACCACGGTGCTTGCGTTCCAACATTATCAAACTTTCAGGAAGCGATTGAAGGATATGCCCGTTACGGTGGACTATCTTTCGCGTGCAAGAACCGCCAAACAAACCAAGCAAGTATTAGCCGACTTGGCTGAAGGAAAGATTGATATTCTTGTGGGAACGCATAAATTGATAGGAAAGAACGTAAAATGGAAAGATATTGGCTTGCTGATTATCGACGAAGAACAGAAGTTCGGCGTATCGACAAAGGAGAAACTGCGCCAACTGAAAAACAATATCGACACGCTTACTATGTCGGCAACGCCCATTCCTCGCACTTTGCAATTCTCATTGATGGGCGCAAGGGATATGAGCATTATGCGAACGCCGCCACCCAACCGTTATCCTATTCAGACGGAAATAGCTTCTTTCTCGTCGGAAGTAATCGCCGATGCGATAAACTTCGAGATGAGCCGCAACGGACAGGTATTTTTCGTGAACGACCGTATAGCAAACTTGCCCGAATTGGCTAATCTTATCAAGAGAAACGTGCCCGATTGCCGTGTAGCGATAGGGCACGGACAAATGAAACCCGAAGAGTTGGAAGAAGTTATCATCGGTTTTATGAACCACGACTACGACGTGTTGCTTTCAACAACCATCGTTGAAAACGGTATAGATATTTCCAATGCCAACACCATTATAATAAACGATGCGCATAAGTTCGGACTTTCCGACCTACACCAAATGCGTGGACGTGTGGGACGTTCCAACAAGAAAGCCTTCTGCTACTTGCTTGCACCGCCATTGGCAGCATTGAACCCCGATGCACGCCGCCGTCTGGAGGCTTTGGAAACATTTTCCGACCTCGGAAGTGGCTTCAGTTTGGCGATGCAAGACCTCGATATTCGTGGGGCAGGCAATCTTCTCGGGGCTGAACAAAGCGGCTTTATGGAAGATTTAGGCTATGAAACCTATCAGAAAATATTGAACCAAGCAGTTACCGAACTCAAGAACGACGAGTTTCAAGACCTTTATACAGAAGAAATGGCAGCAGGAAAAGAACTTACGGGCGACGACTTCATTGACGATTGTGCCGTAGAAAGCGACCTCGAAATGTATTTCCCCGACACGTATGTGCCCGGAAGTTCGGAACGAATGTTGCTCTATCGTGAGCTTGACAACATCGAAAACGATGCCGACCTTGATGCTTACCGCAAGCGATTGGAAGACCGTTTCGGTCCTGTTCCACGTCAGGGAATCGAGTTAATGCAGGTTGTTGCGCTCCGCCGACTGGGCAAACGCCTCGGTTGCGAGAAGCTGATATTGAAGCAAAGCACCCTCCAGATGCAGTTTATATCAAATCCCGACAGTGCCTATTACAAGAGCCGGGCGTTCGGAAAGTGCATCGACTACATCGGCAACAATCCTCGCCGTTGCAACATCAAGGAGAGAAACGGCAAACGTTCAATGGTCGTTACCGGCGTAAAGTCGGTTGGCGACGCCGTGTTTGTGCTGAGAGAGATAGACAAAGGGTAAATAAAAGTATAAAGAAAGTTTTATTAATAGCAATGATTTTGTGAATTAGGCTTTTTATAAAAACTCGCTTGTGTCCATTGTAATACTTGTATTCGGTTCTTCTACATCAATATGGTATAATTCCAATTCATCAAATAAAGCGTTACTTCCTAATGGTACATCTTTCAACCTATGGCATTGGTTTGGTTTTATAGTTATATTCTTTCCTTTATTCTTTATAAAGTGTTTTGTAAGTTCTGTTTCTGTTATATACTTATTATTTGGGGGCAATAAGTTACTTCTATCTAAATCTCGTAAAGATTTTTCTTCACAAGGACGTGAGAAAATGAAACCTTTTACTTTGATATTGCCTTTTATATAATTAGGTAAAAGCCCTAAAATCATATTCAACTTAATATAAGTAGATATGATTTGGTTGCTTGCTTTATAAATATGACAGGGTATAAAAGATGATTTAAGTTCAATAAGAAACAAATATGCTTTATCCTCACTTTGAACTAAAAAAGCCCCATCACAGTCTAATCTAAAAATACCAGCAGCTTTGGAACGTTGAAAGAATCCTGATAAATCTTTAGCTATTTGAGGATCTATACATTGAAAATCTGATTTATCCCATATTACCTCTTTGACTTTAGAATCAACAGAATTCTCCTTGACTGTATGCTTCCCACTTTTGTATTCAAAGTCATATTGTGGTAATAATTTCTTTAAATCGTTCCAAAACATAATTATTCTTCCTCTTTATTTTCAACAATATCGTTAGTTAATGCTAAATCATTCTTGATAGCATTATAAAATGATTCAAATGGTATTTCGTCATCAGCCATAATGTCTTGTTCTACAATTTGAGATGTTCCGTCTTCATTCCGTTTTAGCAAGTATGCGCCAACATTTTCAGGATTCAATAGATATGTTTCTTTTATATTCCATTTAGACAACAACTCCTTAAAGGAACTTTCTTCCATCTTATCCTTTAATAGGAAAAGATTGATAAGGTTGTTTAAACGTTTGATGAGGAAATCACTGTGAGTTGTTATTTGCATGTGTCCCCCTTCATTGACGATACAAGAAATCATATCTGCAACTTTTATTTGTCTATTAGGGTGCAGATGTGCTTCAGGTTCTTCAAATAAAAAAGAGACTCCCTTAGTGGAGTATTTGTTTAAGAATAGTGTTAAAGGAGCAAGCTCTTTGATAGAAGATGCTGCTGCGGTTAAAGGCATATCCGCTCCATGAGTAGAGTATATAATTCTGCCTTCTTCACGTTTTAATTTTCCTTCGTTTACTATTGAGCTACATTCTATAATATCATTATTTGGCTCTTCTGGTCGTGGATTAGCTTCATTTAGTACTTTTTTAAAATCAAAGAACTCATTGTACATACCAGAAAGGAATGCCGGGCGTTCATTTATTTCCATTAATGCGCCTCTTGAAGGAGGTAATAAATAGGTTGAAGACATATCACGGAAATTTTCAAATAGTAGATGTTTTAATTCAGCTTTAAGTAGTGCTGTAAAAGGAGTTTCTGTTTTCTCAAACCTTTTTGAAAGCATTGTATAGGTAATATTACTTGAACTGAGTCTATAAATCATATCCTCTTTTCCTTGTATACCTCCTAATTCTTCTATATAAGTAAATTCAAAGTCTTTATAACAGCATGGAAATGAAATTTCAATATCACCTTGAAAATCATCATTTCCAATGAGATACCCTATATAGGCTATTGCATCTTTGTTAATTCAATCAAGAACTTCTTTCTTTGGAATTGTAAGAATCGTATCGCCAGATGTTGCGTTGGCGAAAATAGATTCAAAGTCATATTTCTTATAAGATACAAAGAAATCTTTTAGCCGGTCATTTGTTTCTGAAAGCAAATAATAAATGTAATGGACCAAAAAAGCAGCATAGCTTTTGCCCAATCCTGATTCACCAGATAAAACCATTAAGGGCTTTATCTTTATATAAGAGTCTTTTATTGCACCAAGTTGGTTGGC
>NZ_BAJY01000015.1 GCF_000613945.1 Prevotella falsenii DSM 22864 = JCM 15124 | reverse complement strand
ATTCTTATGCCGGCATATTACTTCTTAAGATACTTAAAAAAGAACCGGTTATGATTTAATATGCTTGTAATCAAGAAGAAGTGAAGCCTCTTCGTGATCAAATTCTTACACCGAACTCACGTCGTTTATAAACGGAAAGGAGACAATAAATATGTAAACATTTTTCACAAGCATAGCTATTATGCAACTATCTCTCCATCAACGCATTACAAAACCTATTGTTTTGCGTTGCAAAAGCGGCTGTTTTGCACGGTAAAACCGTAGATTTTGCGATGCAAAACCTACGGTTTCGCAACGCCAAAGCAATTATATCACTTTTTAACGGAATTATCTTTACAAGATTAAACAGAAAACCTCTCACTGCTTTCGAATAAAAAATGTTGAATAAGAAGTGAAGAATGATACAATATAACAATTACAAAAACCTATATATAATAAGTCGCCATCAAGGTGGAAATTTTCTTTCTTGATGGCGGCTCATTATATATTGCTTTATTTTTCCTTACAATGGAGCTGTGAAAATATATGTACGAATGATGTAATAAGACAGAATACCTGCCAAATAACCTATGAAAGCAATCCAAGTAATCTTCTTCATATACCACCCGAATGTTATCTTTTCCAAGCCCATAACGATAACACCGGCTGCGCTACCGATAATAAGCATAGAGCCACCAACACCTGCGCAATAAGCAAGCAACTGCCAGAAAATTCCATCAACAGCCATATCGCCCGCAGCTTGAATAGGATACATACCCATACTTCCGGCTACCAAAGGCACATTATCTACGATAGAAGAAAGTACACCGATAATACCTGTTACAGCATAGTGGTTCTCATCGAATATCGTATTTAACGATTTGCCAAGATTCATCAGCACGCCAATCTCTTCCAAGCAAGCAACTGCCATCAAAATACCAAGGAAGAACAAAATGGTAGAAATGTCTATACGCGATAAAAGATTGGTTACACGCTTTGCAAAGTTCACGCCATCGCCCTTTGAACGATGCAAATGGCGATAAAACAATTCGGTTACAGTCCACAATACACCCAATACGAGCATAATACCAACAAACGGCGGCAGGTGGGTTATCGACTTAAAGATTGGAACAAAGCAAAGACCGCCCACACCAACTATAAAAACTGTCTTTCGCTGTTTACTTCCAAATTCACCCAATTCGGCAGTTCCTGTTTCCGTTTTAGCCGAAATGGCAAGTTCGCCTTTGAGCATATATTGCATAATAAATGCAGGAATAACCATGGAAACAACTGAAGGTATGAAGATTTCGCTGATAACTCCTGCTGCTGTAATCATACCGGAGTTCCACAACATAATCGTTGTAACATCGCCTATAGGCGAAAATGCTCCACCCGAATTGGCGGCAATGATAACCAATGCCGCATAAACCATACGGTCTTCTTTATTGCTAATGAGCTTGCGAAGTATCATTATCATAACGATACTTGTAGTCAAGTTATCCAAAATAGCCGACAGAACGAAAGTCATACAAGCTATACGCCATAACAATCCACGCTTCGACTTCGTTTTCATGACGTCCTTCACCCAGTTGAAACCGCCATTTTGGTCTACAATTTCAACTATTGTCATCGCTCCCATTAAGAAGAACAAGGTTGTAGCGGTATCGCCCAAGTGCTCAACAATGAGCTTATTAACAAACTCTGTAATGTTGCCTGTCCACTCTGATGCGTTTCCGGCGTGCATCAACTGAACAAATGGTGCAGGGTCGAACATATACAGAGTCCAACAAAATACAAACATCAACAAAGCAATGGCAGCCTTGTCTATTTTCACTAAGCTCTCTGTGGCTATCAATGCGTAGCCCAGAACAAAAACGATGATAATCGCGATTGTTAATGTAGACATTTCTTTGATTTATTTTTTTAATTGATAAATAAAAATGATATACTTTCTAAAACGCCCACAAAGTTATATAAAAGATATGAAGTGGAAAGTTTTTAGCACGATATTTTTACAGAAAATACTCGAATATTGGTTTATTTATAGTATATTTGTAGCAAAATACTGTGTTATGGAAAAGAAACAAATAAATGTAGTTTGTGCAGTTATCCGTAAAGGATATAAATATCTTTGCACGCAGCGACTTAGAAAAGCTCCCGCATATACTGCTGAACGCTGGGAGTTTCCGGGCGGAAAAGTGAAACCGAACGAAAGCGACCACGAAGCCTTACGCCGGGAAATAAAGGAAGAAATGGATTGGGACATATACGTTGGTGAGCAATTAGGAAGCGTAACCTACGAATATCCCGACTTCATCATCACGCTTACAGCATACGACTGTATGGCGCGTAACTACGATTTCAAGCTCCTTGCGCATATTGATGCTAAATGGTTGAAGCAAAAGGAATTCAATTCTTTAGAGTGGACGGCAGCCGATAAAGAGCTTATAAAGGAGATATGGAAATAATAGTAAGCAACGAAATAGAAACCGTTTGTCCTAATTTTGTAGGTGCTTGTGTTGAAGCCAAAGTGAAAAACTCGCAGTACAGCCAACCGCTTTGGGACGAAATAAACACGCTTGAAGAGAAATTCAAAGCCGAACTTACCACCGAAACATTGAAAGACATATCGGGCATTGCCGCCACTCGGCGTATTTACCGTGTTTGTGGCAAAGACCCTTCGCGCTATCGCCCTGCATCTGAAGCTCTTATAAGGCGTGTGTTGCAAGGGAAAGCCCTCTATCAGATAGATACATTGGTAGACCTTATCAACCTTGCCTCCATGGCATTCGGTTACAGCATTGGCGGTTTTGACGCCGACAAGTTCGCAGGCAACACGCTTACATTGGGCATTGGCAAAGAAGGAGAACCTTACGAGGGCATCGGACGAGGTATGATAAACATTCACGGACTGCCTGTCTATCGAGACGAAATAGGCGGAGTGGGCACACCGACTTCCGACCACGAACGCACAAAGATAACCATCGACACCACCCATCTGCTGGTATTAATCAACGGATACGACGGCAACGAAGCATCGGTAAAACAAAATGCGGAGTTCATTCAACAGCTTTTGCAAAAGTTCTGCGAAAGCGACGGTGGCTCTTACCATATATATAAATAGGTAAAAACAATGCAAGAAGATAAATTAGCAACGATGAAGGAACTTGTTGATAAACTCAACAAGGCTTCCGATATGTATTATAACGGTCGGGCAGAAATGATGTCGGACCACGAATGGGACGCTGCTTTCGACCAACTGAAACGTTTGGAGGAAGAAACGGGCACTATCCTACCCGACTCACCAACTGCCAACGTGAGCGCAGATAGCATAGCGGGCGAAAAGGAAGAACACGAATACCCTGCCCTTTCGCTTGCCAAGACAAAGAGTACAGCCGAACTCGCAAAATGGGCAGAGGGCAAACCCATTTGGCTTTCGTGGAAATTAGACGGTCTGACCTTGGTTGTTACATACGATAATGGCAAATTGTCGAAGGTCGTAACGCGTGGGAACGGACACATCGGTACCAATATTACGCATCTTGCAAGTGCCATTGAAGGCATTCTGCCACAGATTAACAACACAGAACACATCGTTATCCGCGGCGAAGCCATTATCAGCTACTCCGACTTCAACGTGTTCAACATGGAAATGGGCGAAGAATACGCCAACCCACGCAACCTTGCATCGGGCTCGCTCACGCTGAAAAACATTGAAACCGTGAAGTCGAGACACATTCATTGGATACCTTTCACGCTCGTTCACACCGACGAGGATATTGTTTCGTGGGGAAAACAAATGGATTTTTTGGAGCAATTAGGTTTTAAAACCGTAGAACACGAACAGATAAACCACCCTACGCAGGAAAACATAGACGAGGTTATACAGAAATGGACAGTTAAGTTGAACACCTTCGACTACCCCGTCGATGGTCTGGTTATTTCGTACGACGATACAATATATGCTACTTCGGGAAGCGTTACAGGGCACCACGCCACACGGGCAGGCTATGCTTTCAAGTGGCAAGACGAGAGTGCGGCAACCGAATTGGAATATATAGAATGGTCGTGCGCAGCTTCAACCATCTCGCCCGTTGCTGTTTTCAAGCCTGTAAGTTTAGAAGGCACAACCGTAAAACGTGCAAGTCTCTGCAACATATCGGAGTGTGAACGTCTCGGAATAGGCGACAAGGGCACTAAAATCGAAGTGATAAAAGCCAACAAGATTATTCCAAAGGTTATCAATGTTACAGAAACCGTCGGCACACTCGCCATTCCGCACATCTGTCCGGTATGCAAAGCTGCCACAGAGGTGGTGGAAAGCGAAAGCAGTGCCACCAAGACGCTGCATTGCACCAACCCTGACTGCGCTGCAAAACAACTGAAAAAGTTTGCCCGATTTGTTTCAAAAGAAGGAGTAAACATCGACGGACTTTCTGAACAAACGGTACAAAAGTTCATCAATCTCGGTTGGGTGAAAGAGTATGCCGACCTCTTTCATTTAGACAAACACGCCAACGAACTTCGCACAATGGAAGGTTTTGGCAGCAAAAGCGTTTCAAATCTGCTGAAATCGATAGAGAAAGCAAGAACCGTAGAGGCTAAAAACTTTCTGTACGCGCTGTTTATTCCACTCGTAGGACAAGATGTTTGCACACGTTTGCTTTCAGCTTATCCCCTGTCAGAACTTATTTCAACTGCACAAACCGCCACCGACTTGGCTGTATTCTCTACTATTTCGGGCATTGGACCCGAAAAAAGCACAAGTTTCGTGAAGTGGTTGCAAGACGAGAAAAACAAAAACATTGTTGAGCATCTGCTCCCCGAACTCCAAATCGTACAACCTGCACCTACCGAAAAAGGTTCTCTGTGCAACGGATTAACCTTTGTTGTTACGGGCGATGTGCACCATTACAAGAACCGAAACGAGCTGAAAGCTACATAGAAAGCCAAGGCGGAAAGGTTACGGGCAGCGTGTCGAAATCGACAAACTACCTTATCAACAACGATATAAACAGCACGTCGGGCAAAAACCAAAAGGCACGGCAGCTTGGAATAGACATTATTTCGGAAGAAGACTTTATCAATAAATTCACAAACAATTAAAAGTCGGAAAGCATAAAAATACCGCCATCACAGATAAAAACATATCTGTTGATGGTGGTATTTTGTTATATCCCTACTACAAAAGGTATTGCAGTAGCCCTATAAGCTATATTTCGGAACAGAGAAACTAAGCGTGAACAACTCGTTTTGTGGGCGGGAAAAAGGTGAAAAATCCGTAAAGATTTTTCACAAACATAATTATTGGCTAACTTATTTATTACCAACGCATTACAAAACCTATTGTTTTGCATTCCAAAACCGTAGGTTTTGCACGGTAAAAGCGGCTGTTTTGCATTGCAAAACCTACGCTTTCGCAACGTCAAAGCGCAATTAGCACTTTTTAAAGAAATTATATTTACAAAAACAACGCTGTTTCCTACTTTTTCCACCCCGTTTTTATGCACGGACAATTGCCTTGCCGTAGGGGTTGATTTACTATGTTACTCATCTTCACATTGCGACTTCTTGGACGTCAGGAATGTGATAAATCATGCGCATACACATACAAATCTACGCTCTGAATGGGTAAAGGAGAAACTCACCCTCCTGTTACAACTCAACAAAACTTGTATTTTCCTATTTAAATAGAATCTTCCGGCAAGTCCGAATTTGCATCAGAAGACTTGCGTTTCGACGAAAATCCTAAGTCATCAAGCAGTTCATCGACTACCGAACCGGCCATCTCTTTAATCTTATCGGCAGCAGGAGTTATCACATTCTCTTTCAGTAGCTTTTCGGCTTCTTTTTGAAGGTCTGATTGAACATCTATTCCTGCCTTTTTATAATATTTTTCCGTTGCCGATTTCAGTTGTTCTTTATTCAGTGTGAACACATGATTAAGTACGCCTAACGAAACTATATAGCTCTTTCCGCCAAAGTGAACCCTGCCCACCGAACACACGAAATAGTTATCAACACTTATTAAATTGTCCATGGCTGTGGCTACAACTTTCTTTGTAAACACATCATTGACTGTCTGCAATGCTTTCAAAAAGAGGTCGTTGCCCGCATCTTCAGCTACTTCGGTAGCAGCATCGTTCACCGTAGAGGCTACAACATCAGACAAGACCCGCTTATGTTCTTCAGCCGAAGGACAAGTAAAGATTAATAAACAAACAAGTGCTACAAGCGAAACCAAAACGCCGATAAGGCAGCCGTGCTGCTTTTTGCGCTTTTCAGGGGTGGCTTCTGCAACATAAGCATCTTCTATGGGTCGGGCTTCCACGTGGGGAATTTCATTAATAGGCGCACCATCTACAACCGCTTCGCATTCTAAGACATTGTCTTTATTATCAACCTGTTGAGCATTATCGTTCAGGTTTCCCATTAATATTACCCGCAACTCTTCTACTTGCCATGCAGGCGTCCAGTCGTTCGAGCCGACAGGCAACACCAACGTAGTAGCCTCTATACCTCGTTCGGCAAGTTCCTTTATGCTATAAGGACCCCGCTTTTCATTATCAATATTAATATAATATTCCATTTCTTCTGACACTATTTTAAAATATCAATCTTTACAGGGTGCGAAATTATACATTATTTCCAAAACAAGCAAGGTTTTCAGTTTATTTTTATTCGTTAATGATTTTCATCAGACTATAAAAACTATGAACAATGAAAAAAAAGTTACGCTTTTTTTTGTTGTTATTTACCTTATTTATTATCTTTGCATATATTTCGAAAAAGTACACTATAATATAATGTTTGAAAATTTAAGTGACCGTCTTGACCGCTCCTTTAAAATATTGAAGGGTGAAGGAAAGATTACGGAAATAAATGTAGCGGAAACGCTGAAAGATGTTCGTAGGGCATTGTTAGATGCCGACGTCAATTATAAGGTAGCGAAATCGTTTACCGACACTGTAAAGCAGAAGGCTTTAGGCATGAACGTATTGACAGCCGTAAAGCCGGGACAGCTTATGGTGAAAATCGTTCACGACGAGTTGGCAGAATTGATGGGCGGCGATGCCGTAGGACTAAAATTAGAAAACAAGCCTGCTATCATCTTGATGAGCGGTTTGCAAGGTTCGGGTAAGACTACCTTTTCGGGCAAATTAGCAAACCTGCTGAAAACGAAAGAGCACAAGAAGCCGCTGCTCGTAGCCTGCGACGTATATCGCCCTGCAGCTGTTCAGCAGCTCAAGGTCGTAGGAGAATCGGTAGGTGTACCTGTATATAGCGAACCTGAAAACAAGAACGTGAATGCCATTGCAGAGAATGCTATCAAGGAAGCAAAGGCAAATGGCAACGATGTGGTCATTATCGACACCGCCGGTCGATTGGCGGTTGATGCCGAAATGATGGACGAAATAGAAAGTCTGAAGAACCACGTAAACCCTGATGAAGTATTGTTCGTCGTGGACTCGATGACGGGTCAGGACGCAGTTAATACGGCAAAGGAATTTAACGACAGATTGAATTTCGACGGAGTTGTGCTCACAAAGCTCGATGGCGATACGCGTGGCGGTGCTGCACTGTCTATTCGTACAGTCGTAACAAAGCCTATCAAGTTCATCGGTACAGGCGAAAAGATGGAAGCACTCGATGTTTTCCACCCCAACCGAATGGCAGACCGCATCTTGGGAATGGGCGATGTTGTTTCGCTTGTTGAACGTGCGCAAGAGCAATTCGACGAGGAAGAAGCTAAAAAACTGCAAAAGAAGATTCAGAAAAATAAATTCGACTTCAACGATTTCTACAACCAGATACAGCAAATCAAGAAGATGGGTAATCTGAAAGACCTTGCTGCAATGATTCCGGGTGTAGGAAAAGCCATTCGCGACGTAGATATTGACGACAACGCCTTCAAGGGAATAGAAGCCATCATACAGAGTATGACACCAAAGGAAAGAACTAACCCGGAAGTGTTGAACAACTCTCGCCGTCAGCGCATTGCAAAAGGCTCGGGCACAAATATACAAGAGGTGAACAGACTTGTAAAACAATTCGAGCAAACACGCAAGATGATGAAAATGGTAACAGGCTCTAAGATGGCAGGAATGATGGGCAAGATGAAGAATATGCCCGGTATGTCAAAGATGCCTAAACTATAATACACAAATAAAAACAATATTAAACCTACAGTTCAAGACCTTATGGATTACAAACTTATCGATGGAAAAGCTACCGCAACAGCTATTAAAAAGGAAATTGCGGAAGAAGTACGCAAAATCGTAGAAGCCGGCGGAAAGCAGCCACATCTCGCAGCCGTACTCGTAGGACACGACGGCGGAAGCGAAACTTACGTTAAGAACAAAGTGCTTGCCTGCGAGGCTTGCGGTTTCAAATCTTCGCTGATTCGTTTTGAAAGCGACGTTACCGAAGAAGAATTGCTCGCTTGCGTAGACAAATTGAATAACGACGATGATGTTGATGGATTTATTATGCAACTTCCATTGCCCAAACACATCGACGAACAGAAAATTATAATGGCAGTAGACTATCGCAAAGATGTCGATGGTTTCCACCCAATCAATGTTGGACGTATGTCTATTGGCTTGCCTTGCTTCATTTCGGCTACACCATTAGGTATGCTGACCCTGCTTCAACACTACAACATTCCAACATCAGGAAAGAAATGTGTTATCCTCGGAAGAAGCAATATCGTAGGTAAACCAATGGCACAGCTGATGATGCAGAAGCATTTCGGCGATGCAACAGTTACCGTATGCCATTCGCATTCAAAGACTTTGAAGGAAGAATGCTTGGCAGCCGACATTATCATTGCAGCTATCGGCAAACCCGAATTTGTTACAGCTGATATGGTAAAAGAAGGTGCTGTCGTGCTCGATGTAGGTACAACCCGCGTTCCCGACCCATCTCGACCAAGCGGTTTCCGCTTGACAGGCGACGTTAAGTTCGACGAAGTTGCACCAAAATGCTCTTACATTACCCCTGTTCCGGGTGGTGTAGGTCCGATGACCATCTGTTCCTTGATGAAAAACACACTTGCAGCAGGCAAGAAGGAATACTATAAATAAAACAACTATATAAATAAAAGGTGGGGAATTTAGTTTCCCACCTGACTATAACATAAACAAACTATAAACGGAAGGAGGAATTATGATGACCGCGGAAGAATATTTCCGACAGGGCAATGAGTACAGAAAGAAAGGCGATTTTAAAAATGCAATGAATTGTTATTTAGAGGCAATAGAGCTCGACCCGGACTCTCCCGCCTTGGAAGCAAAGAAAATGTTAGACGACATCTTCAATTTTTACAACAAGGACGCTTACAATCCTTAAAAATACAAAAACAATGAGCAAGATAAAAGGAGCAATTGTCGTAAACTCCGACAGATGCAAAGGATGCCAATTGTGTATTGTTGCATGTCCAAAAGATGTGATAGACATAGCTCAGAAAAAAGTTAATATCCACGGATACCCTTACGTTGAAGCTGCACACGCAGACTTGTGTATTGGTTGCGCAGCATGTGCAACAGTGTGTCCGGACGGTTGTATCGCAGTATACAGAAAAAGAGTGGAGGAATAAAGAATGGCAGAACAAGAAGTAACATTAATGAAAGGCAACGAAGCCATAGCGCACGCTGCCATACGTTGTGGTGCAGATGGATATTTCGGCTATCCTATTACCCCACAGAGTGAAATAATTGAAACATTCGCATTACTGAAACCATGGGAGACAACAGGTATGGTTGTCTTGCAAGCTGAAAGCGAAACATCTTCTATCAATATGATTTATGGTGGTGCAGGTGCAGGGAAGCGTGTACTTACGTCTTCTTCTTCGCCGGGTATAGCACTGATGCAAGAAGGTATCAGCTACATGGCAGGTGCAGAATTGCCGGGCGTTTTCGTGAATGTACAACGTGGAGGACCGGGCTTGGGCACTATCCAGCCAAGTCAGAGCGACTACTTCCAAGCCACAAGAGGCGGTGGAAATGGCGACTACAATGTAATTGTATTAGCACCAAACTCTGTTCAGGAGATGGCAGATTTTGTAGATTTGGCTTTTGAACTGGCGTTTAAATATCGCAATCCCGCAATGATTCTTTCAGATGGAGTTATCGGGCAGATGATGGAAAAGGTTGTATTGCCGCCAATAAAACCACGCCGTACAGAAGAAGAAATAGAAAAAGAATGCCCATGGGCAAGTATGGGTCGTAAAGTAGGACGTGAGCCTAACATCATTACATCGCTTGAGCTGAAATCGGAAGTAATGGAAAAGAGAAACTTACACTTACAAGAGAAGTATAAGACCATTCGAGAAACCGAGACACGTTTTGAAACAAGTATGTGTGAAGATGCCGACTACATCATTGTAAGTTTCGGTAGTGCTTCCCGTATTGGCGAAAAAGCAGTAGAGTTGGCACGCGAACAAGGTCTGAAAGTTGGACTATTCCGCCCTATTACTCTATGGCCATTCCCAAGTAAAGAGCTTGTCGAAGTCTCAAAAGGCAAGAAAGGAATATTAGTAAGCGAGATTAATGCAGGTCAAATGGTTCAAGACGTGAAGCTCGCTATCGATGGTGCCCTTCCGGTAGCACACTTTGGAAGATTGGGCGGTATCGTTCCAGACCCGGAAGAGATTGTAGAAGCACTAAAAGATAAACTTATAAAATAAGAAATCGGAGGAATGTCCAATGGCAGCAAATAATATAATTTCACCGGAAAACTTGGTGTACGCGAAGCCCAAACTGATGAACGACACTACAATGCACTATTGTCCGGGTTGTTCACATGGTGTTGTGCATAAGCTCGTAGCAGAGGTAATTGCCGACATGGGTATGGAAGAAAAAACAATTGGAGTAAGTCCTGTCGGTTGTGCAGTATTTGCTTACCGTTATCTTGACATCGATTGGCAAGAAGCAGCACACGGAAGAGCACCTGCAGTAGCCACCGGAATTAAGCGACTTTGGCCGGACCGATTGGTATTTACCTATCAAGGCGATGGCGATTTGGCTTGTATCGGAACAGCAGAGACTATACACGCTCTCAACAGAGGTGAGAACATTACAATCATCTTCATAAACAATGCAATCTATGGAATGACCGGAGGTCAAATGGCACCAACAACCTTGATAGGTCAGAAAACAGCTACTTGTCCCTTCGGACGAACTCCGGATATACACGGTTATCCACTCAACATGACCGACTTAGCCAGCCGATTGGAAGGTACTTGCTATGTTACCCGACAAAGTGTTGATACCGTTGCATCTATCAATAAAGCAAAGAAAGCCATTCGCAAGGCTTTCGAGGCAAGTATGTTAGGCAAAGGCAGCTCGCTTGTTGAAATTGTAGCCACTTGCAATAGTGGTTGGAAACTTACTCCGGTACAAGCCAACGAATGGATGCGCGAAAATATGTTCCCCCATTACCAAAAGGGCGACCTTAAAGATGAAACGGGAATATAACCCAACTTAAAGCATTTACATTATGAAGAAAGAGATTATAATCAGCGGTTTCGGAGGGCAAGGCGTTCTCTCTATGGGAAAAATATTAGCCTATTCGGGACTTATGGAAGATAAAGAGGTAACATGGATGCCCGCTTACGGACCAGAACAACGTGGCGGAACTGCAAATGTTACAGTCATTGTAAGCGACGAACGCATATCATCTCCTATTTTAAGTAAGTATGATGTAGCGATTGTGCTGAACCAACCTTCGCTCGAAAAATTTGAAGAAAAGGTAAAACTGGGCGGCATACTTATATATGATGGATTTGGAATACTGAATCCACCTGTTCGAACCGATATAAAGGTTTATTGCATCAATGCTATGAACAAAGCGGCTGAGATGAAAAACTCTAAGGTTTTCAACATGATTGTACTGGGCGGACTGCTCAAAGTTTGTCCTATTATAAGTATGGAGGGATTAAACAAAGCATTGTTTAAGACCTTGCCCGAACGCCACCACCACCTAATTCCTTTAAATATGGAAGCCGTAGAAGTTGGTGGCAGCATTATTACAGAAGTGCAAAAGTAACATTAGTTACTTCTAAATTCAATAAGAGACCCATGGCAGCAATGCTAAAAGGGTCTCTTTTTATATCCATTTAATTATGCAAAGAACTCTTAATTAAACAGTTAATTAAACATTTTCTTTAGCAATTCGTCCCATTTTATACCTAAAAACGCACTTTTCCGACACTTTTCAGCAAAAACATTTGGTTGTTTGCGTAATTTTTTATTACTTTGCAGCGTAGTTATAGAATATTATTTTTTAAAGTATTAATAAATTTAGGAAAATGAAAAAGTTAGGTTTATTGTTTGCTGCCGCAACATTGGCAGTATCTGCATCAGCACAGACAGTTGCAGAAAGTAAGACTTTCGACAACATTTACATTGGTATTAACGGTGGCGTCGCTACTAAGACAACCGGTCACAAGTGGTTGAGCGACCTCAATCCTAACGCCGGTCTCCGCATCGGTCGTTATTTCACTCCTGTATTCGGTTTAGCAATTGAGGGTAACGCATACTTCTCTAACAAGCCTTGGAAATCAACTGGCACAGTAGTACGCTACATCAACACACAATTGTTGGGTACTGTAAACTTCAGCAATTGGTTCGGTGGCTACACCGGTGAGCCACGTTGCTTTGAAGTAAGCGCAGTTTACGGTCTTGGTTGGGGACACGTATTCAACCACAGAGACAATATGGAGCCTATCAACCGCATGACATCTAAGGCCGGTCTCGACTTCGCTTTCAACTTCGGTTCAAAGAAGCAATGGCAAATCTATATTGAGCCATCTATCAACTGGGCATTCCTCGGTCAGAGCTCTGGTCGTGAGAAAACAGACGGTATGGGAAAATATGGTTTCAACGCTTATTCTAACGGCGACCAACCGGCTTACAACATTCACAACTCAATGGTTCAGTTGAACGCCGGTATCGTTTACAAGTTCAAGAACTCTAACGGTGCACACAACTTCACTATCGTAACTCCACGCGACCAAGCTGAAATCGATGCTCTCAACGCACAGATTAACGAGCTCCGCAACCGCAAGCCGGAAGTTATCACTAAGGAAGTAGAAGTTATCAAGGAAGTACCTGCAGTTAAGGAATTCACAGTTTCTGACCTTGTATTCGTAACATTCGCTCAAGCTAAGTATAATCTTACATCAGAAGCTAAGGCAGCTCTTGACAATGTTAAGGAAGGTAGCCACGTACAGGTTGTTGGTACAGCTTCTCCTGAAGGTAACGCAGCATTCAACCAGAGATTGTCTGAAAACCGTGCTAAGGTGGTTGCTGACTACCTCAGAAGCCGCGGTGTTATCGTAGACGAAGCTACCGGTAAGGGTGTTCAGGGCGTAACATCTAACCGTCTTGCAGTTGTTTACGTTAAGTAATATAAAACGCAGAACAAGTAATTTTTTAAAATTACATAATCAATCCTCGGTGCGAAAGTACCGAGGATTTTTGTTATATGCAAATAACAAAATGGGTTCAGTAAATAAATATTTGGGAGTTGATTTCTCCTTTCTTATTTAAGGTAAATACCGGAAAAATGCTAAGATTTTGTAAAGATTATTCTCTTAAAAAGCATTAACTGCGCTTTGGCATTGCGAAAGCGTAGGTTTTGCGATGCAAAACCTACGCTTTTACCGTGCAAAACCTACGGTTTTGGAACGCAAAACAATAGGTTTTGTAAAACGTTGATGCAGAGAAAGTTATACAGCAGTTACGCTTGTGAAAAATGTTTACACCTTTATCGCCTTCTTTTCGCCCATAAAATAAGTTTTCCTCTTTCAATTTCTACTGTTCTTAAAAACAGGCATAAAGTAAAATTAACGCCCTTTACGCAAAGCATTTAAGAAAATTATCACTACTTTTGCATTAACAGATAACACAAAATAAATACGGAATATGAACAATTTACCAACGATAGGCAAATACCATTTTATGGCAGAACCATTCCATTGCGACTTCACTAAGCATTTGTTTATAGGTCATTTAGGCAATAATCTTTTAAATGCAGCAGACTTTCACAGCAACGAACGGGGCTACGGAGTAAACTATCTGAACACCATAAACAAAACGTGGGTGTTAAGTCGCCTTGCCATAGAATTGGACGAAATGCCTGCTATTTACGAAAAATTTACGGTAGAAACATGGGTAGACAGCGTAATGCGCTACTTCACAAACCGTAATTTCAAGATAGCAGACGAAGATGGGCGTGTATATGGCTATGGAAAAAGCATTTGGGCAATGATTGATACCGAAACACGACAGCCCGTAGACATTCTGAAAGTAGACAATCAGACCATTCTAAAATATATAGAAACAAACTACGACAACCCTATAAAGAAGTCTTCGAGGGTGAAGTTAGACAACAACCTGATACTTCAGAAGTCGATTATAGCCAATTACAGCGACGTGGACATTAACGGACACGTAAATTCCATAAAGTATATAGAGCACATTTTAGACCTTTTCCCACTTGAATGGTACAAGCAGCACACCATAAGAAAATTTGATATTGCCTATATAACAGAATCGCACAATGACGAAACACTGAAGTTCTACACCGATAAAAAGATAGAAACGGGCAATGAGGAGGTGGCTATTCAGATAACAAAGTCAAGTTCGGAAGGCGAAATAGAGGTATGCCGCTGCAAAATAACGTTTGTTTAAAATCAGTGCAAGGTATCCCACTGCCATTCTGCACATCTTTTTTTATTATATGAAGCGGATAAAAACAAACAATAACACCCCTATCGCAACATTAATATAAAATAATGCGAAAAATCACAATAAAATAATCTTATATTTTGATTTTCCCCAATTATTTCATTATATTTGCAAATAGAATAAATACATATTATTAATCTAAGTTTTATGAACAACAACAAAGTCATGAACCGCGCGGCGGACAATATCAGAATTCTCGCTGCTTCCATGGTGGAGAAAGCAAAATCAGGACACCCCGGAGGAGCAATGGGCGGCGCAGATTTCATCAATGTCCTCTTTTCCGAATACTTGATATTCGACCCTGAACAACCCGAATGGGCAGGTCGCGACAGGTTCTTTCTGGATCCCGGACACATGTCTCCAATGCTATATTCGGCATTGGCACTTCAAGGGAAATTTACAATAGACGAATTAAAGGACTTCCGTCAGTGGGGCTCTCCTACTCCCGGACACCCTGAACGCGATATTAAAAGAGGTATAGAAAACACCTCCGGTCCATTAGGACAAGGACACACCTTCGCTGCAGGTGCTGCCGTAGCCGAGAAATTCCTCGAAGCACGATTAGGCAAGGAAGTTATGCAGCATAAAATTTACGCATATATCTCCGACGGAGGCGTCCAAGAAGAAATCTCACAAGGCGTTGGTCGCATAGCAGGCAACTTAGGTTTTAACAACCTTATTATGTTCTACGATGCTAACGATATTCAGCTATCTACCGAGTGTAACGAAGTAATGAACGAAGACACTGCCGCTAAATATAAAGCGTGGGGGTGGAATGTGCTAACGTGCAACGGCAACGATGTAGACGAAATTCGACAGGCACTCGACGCTGCACTCACCGAGAAAGAACGCCCAACGCTTATTATTGGCAAAACCATTATGGGCAAAGGTGCGCTCAAAGAAGACGGTACAAGCTACGAGCACAGCATCAAAACACACGGTGCACCACTTGGTGGAGACGCTTATATAAATACGATTAAGAACTTAGGGGGCGATATTGACGACCCTTTCAAAGTATTCCCCGAAGTGGCAGAACTCTACGCCAATCGTCTGAAAGAACTGAAAAGCATTGTTGAAAAACGTCATAACGAAGAACAAAAGTGGGCAGAAGCCAATCCTGAAAAGGCAAAACTATATAAAGAATGGTTTAGTGGAGAAGCACCAAAGATAGACTGGACGGCTGTAAATCAAAAAGCTGACATAGCTACACGGGCAGCAAGTGCAGCTTGTTTGAGCGCACTTGCAGAGCAAGTTCCTAATATGATATGTTCTTCTGCCGACCTTTCCAATTCTGATAAAACCGACGGTTTCTTGAAGAAAACAAAGAACATCGTACGCAACGACTTCACCGGTGCATTCTTCCAAGCAGGCGTCAGCGAATTGACTATGGCTTGTATGTGTATCGGTATGATGCTGCACGGTGGCGTTGTTACCGCTATGGGCACATTCTTTGTCTTCTCCGACTACATGAAACCTGCCGTTCGCCTTGCCGCATTAATGCAAGTTCCGGTGAAATTCATTTGGAGCCACGACGCATTCCGTGTCGGCGAAGACGGTCCAACCCACGAACCTGTTGAACAAGAAGCACAAATCCGCTTGATGGAAAAGCTTCAGAACCATGCAGGCAAAGACTCTGTGCGTGTCTTCCGCCCTGCCGATGCAGAGGAAACAACAATTTGCTGGCAAATGGCAATGGAGAATACAGATACGCCAACAGCCTTGATACTTTCCCGCCAAAACGTTACCAACCTCCCAAAGGGCAACGACTACGAGCCGGCACGCAAGGGAGCATATATCGTAAAGGGCTCTGACGAAAACTACGACGTTATTCTTGTGGCAAGCGGCTCCGAAGTTTCAACCTGTATAGCGGGAGCAGAACTTCTTAAAGCCGATGGAGTGAAGGTTCGTATCGTAAGTGCGCCATCTGAAGGACTGTTCCGTCGCCAATCAGCAGAATATCAAGAAAGCGTTCTTCCTAAGAATGCAAAGGTCTTCGGACTTACAGCCGGCCTTCCTGTAACACTTCAAGGATTGGTTGGTGCAAACGGTACAGTATATGGTCTGAACAGCTTCGGTTTCTCAGCACCATACAAGGTGCTTGACGAGAAATTGGGTTTTACAGCCCAAAATGTTTATGAACAAGTTAAATTATTTTTAGCATAATACTAACCGAGCCTTGCAGAATGAAACTCTGCGAGGCTCTTAACGACTTTAACGCTTATGGAAATTAAAACAGTAGGTGTTGCCTGCGATCACGCCGGGCTCCCTTTAAAGAAATTTGTCATTCAGTATCTTGAAGAACATAAACTCCCTTATAAGGATTTTGGCTGTAACAGCGATTTAAGCTGCGATTATCCGGACTACGCTCATCCACTTGCAGAAGCACTCTGCAACGGAGAGGTTTATCCTGCTATTGCTATCTGTGGCAGTGGCGAAGGTATGGCTATCACGCTCAACAAGCATCAAGGTGTAAGAGCAGGTTTGGCTTGGAACAAAGATGTTGCAGAACTTATTCGTCAGCACAACGATGCCAACGCACTCGTTATGCCCGGTCGTTTTGTCGATAACAAGACAGCGGAAAAGATTATGGACGCATTCTTCAAAGCTACTTTTGAGGGCGGTCGCCACGAACGTCGTGTCCAAAAAATCGACCTTCAGAAGTGAACACGTCATAACGAAGTAAAATAAAAGGAGGCTTTCCACTGCGGAAAGCCTCCTTTTTATTATGCAAATCACTCCCTTTTATTATGCCCAATTACTTCCTTTTTATATGCCGAATTGCTTTTGTTTCAATGGCTATTATTGCCTTTATGTTTCCTATCGGTTACGCATGTGCGACTTGTAAGAGTCCTCAAACACAGCACTTACAGTATTAATCTCTAAGAAAGTAGTAACGCCACCCTTACCTAATTCGCCCGAGATATAAGCAATTTTATCGCTCGGAGCTATGTAACCACGTTGGCGCAACATTCGTAAGGCTGCGGTAAAGAGTTCGTGTTTCGACTTCTTCTCTTGCTGATAAATAGGAATCAAGCCATAACTGAGGTTCAACCAACGTTGCAACTTGTCGTGATAGCAAATCGCCAATACAGGATTAGGACCACGGAAGGCAGCCAAATTGCGTGCCGTCTTTCCCGTGTCGCTATCGGTTATGATTCCTTTTACACCAAGATGTTCGGTTGCTTCAATAGCACTTTTCGCCAAAAACTCACGCTGTTCCATATTATCGCTAAGCGGAATATCTAAAAAACCTTCACGATATGCATCTTTTTCGGCGCGCTCTGCAATGGTAGCCATTGTGCGACAAGCCTCGACAGGATATTTTCCGCTGGCAGTTTCGCCGCTCAACATCAATGCGTCGGTGTAGCTGTAAATAGCATTTGCAATATCGGTTACCTCTGCACGAGTAGGGCGTGGATTGTTAATCATCGTATGCAACATCTGCGTTGCAACAATTACAGGCTTACGTTTTGATATACATTTTCTGATGATATTGCGCTGAATACCCGGAATTTGTTCGACCGGCACTTCTATTCCCAAGTCGCCACGCGCAATCATAATACCATACGAAGCATCTATAATCTCGTCGATATTGTCCACTCCCTCTTGGTTTTCAATCTTCGAAATAATCTTTATATCTGAATTATGTTCGTCCAAAAGGTCTTGAACAGCCTTTACATCGGCAGCCGAACGCACAAACGAATGGGCTATAAAGTCTATATCGAGGTCGATAGCCAGCTTTATGTTTGCAATATCCTTTTCGGTTAAAGCAGGCAAATCGATATGCGCACCGGGCACATTCACACTTTTTCGTGAGCCCAGCTCGCCATCGTTCATTACCTTTGCTACAAGCATTGGTCCCACGCTTTCTATAATTTCCATATCAAGCGCACCATCGTCGAACAACAAATGGTCGCCTACCTTTACGTCGTTAGCTATGTCTTTGTAGGAAAGGTTCACAATATCGTGGGTCGATTCTATATCAGGGCGTCCAAAAATCTTCACAATGTCGCCCGTCTTATACTTTATAGGTTCTGCTACGCTTGTTGTACGAATTTCAGGACCTTTTGTATCGATAAGCAAAGCGATATGGTGTGAAACCGCACGTGTGTTTTTTACAATTTTTCTTATACCTTCTTCCGATGCGTGCGCTGTGTTCATACGCACTACATTCATACCCGAAAAGAAGAGTTTACGTAGAAAATCTACCTCACATCTGAAATCACTGATTGAACATACAATCTTTGTCTGCTTCATATTTCGTGTTATTTGTTTAATTAGACATTGCCGTAAAAACGACATATAATAAAGTAGATGCCAATATCATAATAGCTGCAAATATAAGAAAACCTACAATTACCTTTCTGCCAATACTGCTGATGTGCGGCTTCTGCTTTCTTTCTTCCGCCTTCTTAGCCGACAATAACGGCACCGCAACGGTAGATTCCGCTCCGCAGAAAGGACAGTTACACTTCACGGTGAAACCTTCTTCTGCCTGAATACTAAACTGTTGCGAACAGTTTCTGCAGCTAACTTGAAAGTAACGTGGTGCCATAACCTTATCTTACATTATCAATTAGAAATCTGTTACCGACTTGTTTCAGCTTAACAAGCCGCTGTTCAGATTCTCCATTCTGCGACAATCGTACCTTATACCAATCTCCCTCATAATGAGAAATTCTTAAATTACGACTCAATTCATCAGCATTTTCCAATCCGGAAAGTGTTCCAAACATTCCCCACCAAGCCGTTTGCTTGTCCAAATCGGAAGTGTTTCCATTGATTCCATAGAGTATTTGCTTGCAACCTTCCGTCAAATACGGTTCATATTGCGTTACATCTGCTCCTGAAAGCACGGCATTCAAGTAGAACGAACGCAAGAAAGTGTAAGCCATAGCACGCAATTTTTCTTGCTTTTGGGCTGCAAGTGCTTTTGCTTGCAGCATCTCTCGCACTTTCATCACCGAGTCGCGATGATGCTGCCGTGCTATCTTCACAAGTTCTTCCTGCTGTTGCCGATACTTGTTGAACGAGAAAACACCGCCAACAAGAAGCGCACCGAAAAGCAAAAGAAGCATCACCTTTACAAGTCCTTTCCCTCTTTTACGCTCGGTTTTCGTTGGTATCGTCTCTTCGCCTTCGTGCGAAAGTCTATCGTTTCCGCCCTGAATGCCAACGTTTTGAGGCGCAACGCTTTCCTTTGCCGATGCTGCAACCTGCTCTTTGGGTATCAGTATAGCCAACTTTTGCCCACAATGTGGACAAACAGAAGTGGTTCGCAGTATATTATCAACTGAAATCCGAAACTTCCCGCCGCATCTTTTGCAAGTTACTTGATAAAGCATCTTTATTTTTCTGCAAATTTAATACTTTTCTTTCGTATAAGAAAATATTTTCATTGATAGCTCCAAACTTTTTATAATAAAGAAGTTAGAGAGTGCCGGAAATTCAATGCGCACAAACATTTCATTTCGTCTTACTTCATATAAAAAACTGTTTCACCCCTACTCTGTTCCGTCTGCATTCCTCGTTTCATAGCGGCAAAATCAGCCTGTAAAACGTAAATATTTTTCGCAACAATATCTGTTGCCTAACCATCTCATTGTCAGCGCATTGCAAAACCTATTGTTTTGCGTTCCAAAACCGTAGGTTTTGCACGGTAAAAGCGTAGGTTTTGCATCGCAAAACAGCCGCTTTCGCAATGCCAAAACGAAGTTATCAGTTTTTAACAGAATTATCTTTACAAAATCGAAGCTATTTGCAGCATTTGCCACAAGCCATGAAAAGAAAAACGTTTCCTTAACTATAAACTTCTGCCAACTGAAATCAGACAATCAAAAAGTACCAAAGAAAAACACCAAATATAGGGGTTGAAAGCCGATAAACAATGCAAAAGATTTACCAAAGATTGGTTGTCTCGTTAAATTATCGTATTTTTGCACTATAAATATTTACTTTTTAAAATTACGAACGATACTGTAAAAAGATGAAAATCTACAATCGGCGGGAAGCACAACAACGCATGAACGAGCTTGCAAAAGCAAATAAACCATTTGTTTTTATCATCAGCTACGACCGGCAACAGGCATATATAGAAGAGGTGGAACGCATCGACACTTCGGAAATGCTCTATGCTTTCCCCACGATAAACAATATTCCGACAGACGAAACTGCAAGCAACACGCCCGTAGAATGGCGATTTGATGTGCCCGACCGTGCTGAATATCAACGTAGTATAGAACACGTGAAAACCAATCAACGCAATGGGAACAGCTATTTGGCAAACTTGACGTGCAAAATACCTATACACACAAACCTTGCGATGCGAGAAATATTTCTCCGTTCAGCTGCCAAGTACCGCTGTTGGCTTAAAAACAACTTCGTTTGCTTCTCTCCTGAGATATTCGTTCGCATAGAAGGGCAGACCATACGCTCCTTTCCGATGAAAGGAACCATAGCAGCCGACACGCCCAACGCAGCAGAAACATTGATGAACAATGCGAAAGAGGCAGCCGAACACGCTACCATTGTAGACCTGATACGCAACGATTTGAGCATTGTTGCCAATCAAGTAAGCGTGGAAAAGTATCGTTACATCGACAAACTAACCACCAACAAAGGACAGATTTTGCAAACCAGCTCGGAAATAGTGGGGCAAATTCTCCCCCACTACCGTACAAACATTGGCGATTTGCTGTTCAGTCTGCTGCCGGCAGGATCGATTACGGGTGCGCCAAAGCCGATAACAACCCGCATTATTGCTGAAACGGAAACTTATGAACGTGGTTTCTACACGGGCGTAATGGGGCATTGGGAGAACGGAAACCTCGACAGTGCCGTGATGATTAGGTTCATCGACACCGACGGAAAGCAACTTTTTTACAAAGCAGGTGGCGGAATTACAGCACAAAGTAACGACGACGACGAGTATAACGAAATAATAGAGAAGGTGTATGTGCCAATTTATTGAAACAATGTGTGTAGAACAAGGCAAGATTATCAACCTTGACTATCATTTGGAACGAATAAGAAACACACGAAAACACTTTTGGAACACAGAGAAAACGGTTCCTACCGACAGGCTTTCAGCCCTTGCTGCCACCCAAGACAGCAAGGCAAAGCTACGCTTCGTCTACGATAAAGAAAGCATATACGACCTTTCTTGCACGCCTTACAACACAAGAAAGATTGAAAGACTTAAACTATTGTTAAGCAACGATATAGAATACATTTATAAAAGTATTGATAGAAGCGCACTGAACCTACTGAAAGCACAGGCAGAACCCACAGATGAAATCATCATTGTAAAGCAAAATCGCCTTACCGACACATCTTACACAAACATTGCGCTATTCGATGGCTCGCAATGGATTACTCCTTCCACACCTTTATTAAAGGGTACGCGACGTGCACAGCTACTCGACGCAGGCAAACTGATAGCGCGCGAAGTGCTTGCCACCGACCTGAAATCGTTTCATTCCATATCTCTCATCAATGCCATGATGGATTTAGGAGAACTCGTATTGCCCGTTTCAAGTATAGAGAACCTGCTATAAACCAACGATTAACGCACTTCCGAGCAGTCGTAGAAAAAGAGAAAGCATTCCAAAAACAATAGAAAAAGTTTGATAAAAACTTGTGGGTTCAAAATAATATCGCTACTTTTGCACCCGCTTACAAAAAGTAAGGGCGTTTAGCTCAGCTGGTTTAGAGCATCTGCCTTACAAGCAGAGGGTCGGCGGTTCGAATCCGTCAACGCCCACCAAAGGGTAGTTTCCAGAGTGGCCAAATGGGGCAGACTGTAAATCTGCTGCTTCTAGCTTCGGTGGTTCGAATCCATCACTACCCACAAAAAGCATCTTCGTGCTGAAGATGCTTTTTTTCATGACTTTATTTTTCTTCTTTGAGATGCCCTTCCAATGCTTCTATGTAATCTGAAAAAGCCTGTTCGCCTTTCGGTTCTATCGTACTGGTCTTCCGTGGACACTTGCCAAAGAATGCACGCATTGTGGTAATATAACCTTTTTGTTCCAATAGCTCTAACTGTTCGTTCATTTCTTCATCGGTCGCACCTGTTTGTTCGCACAGATAAAGAAACGCTGCTTCTCTATTCGTCATCAAGATTGCCATCACCGAAAGCCTCAACTTGTTCCGGAAAAATGGGTCTAATGGTTGCTTCATGCTTTTCCTCCCCTCTTTCTATAAGAAATATCAGTGCCATCAGTAAAGGAGTCAAGGAGTACAAACAGTAAAAACAAAGGGAAGAAAACCTTTTCTCTTGTATCGAACTCAAAGTTACGTTGCATAAGCATATTCATTGCATAGAATATAAAAATGATGTAGCCTCCTACGCTCGTATCGTTAGAACGTTTAGCCATACATAGACACAAGCCTGCCAAAACAATGCCAAAGAATGCGAAACAGAACGAAATGAAATTACTTTCGACCTTAGAAAATACTATTAAACCAGCTGTAAGGAAGACTATCCAAGTCCATGCAGTAAGTATTCTACGCTCTACGACATTGTAAGTAGCAAGCCGTTTCTTCTTTCTAATGTATGTAAAGCCGAACGTACTCCAAGCGATTAAAGGAGCAGCACCGTACAAATAAGCTATCCACGAACCGACAAAGTAGCTCATAGCATAAAGAATAAGGGTCAGCACAGACCAAACAGCAATAAATCTCGGTAATTTCGAGTTGATACCATCAGTGGTTTCAATTGCCTTTTTAATAATTGCAATGCTTTCAGCTACCTCCATTTCCTTTTCTGGGGTAGCTTCGTTGCTTGTTTCTTTCATCATTTCTTCAGTCTCTTCAGTTATATTTTTCATATTTATAGAATTTATTTAAGACTACAAAGATAACGAATTTTAAAATATAAACCGATTGCAGATGTTCGTATTTCGTGTCTTTTAACATTTCCATATCCATCTCGTTAGCATTTGTCCGGCAAACAAACAGTTTTATTTGCCTATACAAGAAAAAAGTCGTACCTTTGCAACACTAAACTAATAGTAATGAAAGGTAGCTTCGCATATTTTATTTTGGCATTGCTCTTACTAATATCTTGTAGTAAGCAAGAGGGGACATCTCCAACCACAAAGACAATAGACACAATTCCGATGTTGGTAGAACGAGTGCAAAAAAGCTCTCGCTTATACACCTCAGAGTATCATATACATAAGATAATTACACACAGCGACAAGGTGAAAGCAGAAGGAACGTTCCTCAACAAGAAGTTTTCTGTGAACCTTCCCCTTGGCGAACGCCGTGTAGCCATACCGCTTAATGCTGTTGTAAAGGCTTATATCGACTTTTCAGACTTCAACGAAAAGAATGTAAAGAAGGGCTCTGACGGGAAAATAACCATCATATTGCCCGACCCACGCATCGTACTGACCGGTACGAAGGTAAACCATAAAGAAATGAAACAATATGTTGCATTCACCCGACACAACTTTTCCGATGCCGAACTGACAAGCTACGAGCAACAAGGAAGGCAACAAATTGTGGCTTCAATCAGCCAAATGGGCATTATAGAGCATGCGCAAGAGAGTGCGGCAAGGCAACTTATACCGATGTTGGCAATGTTAGGATATGCCGAAAAAGACATAACCATCAGCTTCCGGAAACAGTTTACAATGGCTGAAATTACACGGTTTATCGAAAGTTCAATCATTCAAACCGATAAAAAAAATGACTAACAACATACAGAAGTTCATTCGTAGCACCACCGGAACCTTTTGGTTGCAGGTGTTCGGAGTGGTATTGCTCATCGGTGGCGGCATTTGGTTCGTGAAATGGCTCAACGATGCCAATTCTATATCTGTGAATGTAGACCGGCGTATAGACATTACACCGCAACAGATACAGTCTATTCAGAACATCGGACAATGGGAATTTCTTGCCATTAACGACGAAGAGCTTGTTGATACAGTGCAACATCGCTTCTTAGCCGATAAAGAATTGGTGCGCATTTACTACGGCACACTGCGTTTGGGAGTAGACCTCCACAAGGCTAAACCCAAATGGTTGCGCATAGAAAACGACTCGGTTGTGGTGGCAACGCTGCCCAACATAGAACTGTTAGACCGTAATTTCATTGACGAAGCACGCTCCCAATCGTTCTTTGAAAGTGGAAATTGGTCGCCCGAAGATAGGGAAAGGCTCTACAACGTAGCCTACAAAAAGATGCTGAAACGCTGCCTTACCAAAGAGAACATAGCTACAGCAGAGAGCAATGCACGCGAACAAATCGAGAAAATGCTAAGAGCTATGGGTTACAAAAATGTACGAATAGAATTTGAAAAGGAAACCAACAGCAAGAAAAAGGATTGATTATTAAGAACATTTAAGGCGTAAAAAGATGTATTCAAACTTAAAACCGTACTACACACACTATAAATCGCTCACACAATTAGGCTTGCCTATCATCATCGGACAAATAGGAACAATTGTTCTCGGACTTGCCGATACGCTCATGATTGGGCAACATAGCACAACAGAATTGGGGGCAGCAGCTTTTGTAAACAACATGTTTGTATTGGTTTTAGTGTTCGGAATGGGCTTTGCCTATGGCTTAACACCTATCATAGGTTCGCTTTTCGGACGTGAAGAGAACAACAAGATAGGCGGAATGTTTAAGAATGCACTCTTAGCAAACACGCTGTTGGCAGCTTTGCTCGTAGGAATTATGTTGCTGCTCTATATTAATCTTGGCAATTTAGGGCAACCCGAGGAACTGTTGCCACTGATGCGACCCTACTTTATCGTAAATCTCATATCGCTACCCTTCGTTTCTTGGTTCATTACCTTTAAGCAATTGTCCGACGGAACAACCGATACGAAGACGCCAATGTGGATTATGTTGGGCGGAAACTTGCTCAACATCGTGGGCAACTACGTTTTAATATATGGTAAATTAGGCTTTCCTGAATTGGGACTGTACGGTGCAGGTATTTCAACCATGTTCTCACGAATTATGATGCAATTGTTTTTGCCATTATTCTCTTTAAATCGAAACGGTATAAAGCATACCATCAGGGCTTTTTCACGCAACCTATCAACCGTGCCGACCTTACTTTGCTCTTCCGGATAGGCGTTCCTCTGAGCCTGCAAATGGGTATGGAGACGGCAGCCTTCAGCTTAAGCTCCATCATGGTGGGCTGGATAGGCACAAAAGCATTGGCAGCACATCAGGTTATGCTTTCCATTTCGCAGCTTTTCTATATGGTTTACTACGGTATGGGGGCAGCGGTGGCAATCCGTGTGAGCTACTTTACAGGACAACGCGACTACAAAGCCGTACGTTTATCTTCGTCAGCGGGTTTCCACCTCATCATGCTTATCGCCTTTATAGTAGCCATTCCCGTTTTCATTTATCGAAACAGCATCGGTGCAATCTTCACCGATAGCGAAGCAGTTTGCGGAATGGTGGCACAGCTTATATGGCCATTGATGATTTATCAAGTAGCGACGGCCTGCAATGCGCATACGGCAACGCCATGCGTGGGCTTTCGTATGTGAAGCCTCTCGTACCAACGGCGTTTGTTGCTTATTTCCTGATTAGTTTGCCAATAGGCTATTTGCTCGGCATTCAGCTTGGTTTCGGACTTCCCGGAATATGGTACGCTTTCCCATTCGGACTGACTGCGGCAGGTTTGCTCTATCAATACTACTTCAACAAGCAGGTTAAGAAGTTGAGCGAAAAATAGAAATAGTTGCTAAAAACAGATTACATACCTTCTTCTTCTGCCATTTCCAATTCGGTTTTTGGCTTCTCTTGCATCGTGCTTCCGGCAGCATCGTTCTCGGTATCTATTTGAGCAGACGATGTAATCTTCAGTGCGCCAAGATTGCTAATGGTTATATCAATCGGAATAAATTCGTCGCTATTAGGGTCGGGCGACCCTACGCTGGCACCAAACTTTAAGAAATTGCCTTCTATCTTATCGAACATAAAACCGATGAACGCACCGTTTCTGCCATACTTATTATCAGTAAACTCCTTGAAATCGGTCTTTTTAAACGTCCGTTTAAAGAATTCGGTGCCATCTGCACGAGTAATCAGAACCTCAACCTTATTGTCGTAATACTTCTTTCCATCGCTATCGGTTATCATTGGCAAGTCCTTGTCAGCATGGCGTTGAATGGTGATAGTGTAGAGGTTGCCCAACCATTCCACTTGCTTCTTATATTCGAAATCGGAAAGCTGCTGTGGCTCGCCCGATGGTTCAGCCTGTGGCTTTATCTTAGTTATAATATTATCTGTCTTCTTTTCCTTCTTACACGAGGTTACAGCAACAGTAAGCAACCCGCATAGCAAGAGTAACGATATGTTTCTTATAGCTTTCATCTGTAAATAATAAATGTATATTATGCAAAAGTACTGCTTTTTCTGAAACCAACCAAATTGCAACCAAAATAAAATATCTATAAACGAAACCGTGAAAGTTGTTTTTCGATGCTCCCAAAGCATAACCTTCGACTGATCCAACTACTTTATTTCGAACGTGATATGGTACAAATTTGCATATACACTATCTAAATGCGTAAAGGAAATAACACTGAAAAAGCTGTCGCCTGCCTTAGTGTACTCGGAGTGTTTGAGTACGAAATTGCCTCCCATAGTGCGGTAATCGCCACCGCCAAGTATTTCATAACCATACGAAACAGCATCTTCGGCAAGCTGAAGCATTTCTTCTTCCGACCACGTGTAAATGTTTATGCGTTGCATTGTAAAGCGGTTGTCTATACTTACACCCCCGAAGCCCATTTGGCGAGGGTGCTTTCCTGTTACAACATCTCTGCCTGCTCTCTCGTCGTATTGCATATTGTAGCTGTAACTCAGTTCTTTATACATACCATTTCCTTTTATTACCTGTGCAAGTGTTAGCCCGTGCGCTGCTCCGATACCATCGAAAAAACGCATTTCGTTGGTACGCTTGTCGGCGTTTATCAATAAATCATACAGAAAAGCAAACTTAAATTCGCCTTTGGGACTGAACTTTTTCGTAGTATTTACAGTGCCGGTGGAAAGTGTTGGCGATGCTACCATAGACTTTGATTGCGATTTGGGCTTGTTTTCTAACGCAACCTCCTTGGTTGAACCATTGGTTACAGCGCGCGATTGTTCCATAACAAGTTTTTCGTCAGCACGATGGCTTTCCACAAACTCGTCCCTACCGGTGGCTTTGTCTATATATTTATCGGTGCCTCCCATATATTCTTTCACCTTTGTGCCGTTGTTCCAGACTGTAGTATATTCCAGTTTTCCGTACTCCGAATAGGTATACGACGTTCCGTCCAGCAAACCTTTCGTATAGTTTAGCTTCATGCCAACCTTGCCATTGGCAAAAAACGACACTGCTCTGCCATGAGCTTTGCCGTTGCTATATTGCATTATCGACTCTACCTGCCCGATTTATAGAAAGTGCGGGCTACACCCGTAAGCACCGTTTGCTTATCGTCTGTTCTATTGACACTTATATAATGTTTCTCTGCACATAGCTGACCGTCGATATAATAGTCGCGAAATATTTTCCGTCCACGTTTGTCCACCATCAACAAACGGTAGTAAGCAGCCTGTTTGGCCGTGCTCACACCCTTCCAATTACGGTTGTAGAAGATTGCACCTTGGGGTATATGATGTTTCACACCCATTTGTGCCAACACGGAAAAAGGTAGCAGAAGAAGGGTGAAGAAAAATAAAAATCGTTTCATAAATTCTTAAATTATTATGCAAACATACAAAAAAAGTAGAACACCACGATAGTTTTCAACTTCTTTTTTCGTCTTCCATTATCTGCTTTCTTATTGTTTTTAAATGCCCTTTGCCTTGTTTGCAACAAAAACACCGACAAGTATCATGGCACTGCCGACATACGCAATAGGCGTCATGTGTTCGTTCAGAACAAGTGCACTCGTGATTACTGTCGTAACAGGATTAAAGTAAATATAATTCGAAGCGCGCAATGCACCTAATCGAGATATAACCCACGCCCACGCTGCAAAGCACACAAACGAGGCAACAACGCCAAGATACAGCAAGTTAAGACCTATTACAGGCGTAAACAACTGCTCAAGCGGAAACGCCCAAGGGTGCACGGCGAAGATGGGAATTATCGTTATCAGTCCGTAAAAGAATACTTTGCGAGTGATGAAAAACGGAGAATAGTGCGACGAAAAATTCTTCATTACCAACGAATAGATAGCCCAACTCGTGGCAGCCGCCAATGCAAGAAAGTCTCCCAAAGGGTCAAGATGCAACACAAAATGACCGTTGAAGATGACAAGGGCAACGCCCAACAATGCAAAAACAGAACCTACGACAAGCGGAATACTCGCTTTTACACTTTTCAAGAACAGCAACGCCAAGACCGTCGTAACCAACGGAGTGGTGCAAACAATGAAACTAACGTCGTTTACAACTGCCAACTTCAAGGCATAGTTCTCTGTCAGGAAGTAAAGAGAACTACCGAAAATTCCCAATAGGAACACTATAAGCTCGTCTTTCAGCGAGTTGCAGAACAGTTTCTTGGGCGAAATGAACCATATACATACATAAGCCAACAGTGTTCGCAGCACATATATTTCCTCCGGAGATAGTCCTTTGTCTATCAACACACGGGTATTGACGAATGTTCCGCCCCAAATCATAACTACAACCAAAGCTACGACATGACCAAATATCCCATTCGACTCAACATTAGTAATCTTTCCTTCGCCATTCATACGTGCAAAGGTACACAGGTTTTACGAATATTTAAAGCATATACATAAGAAAAAACGAACCGATAGCTATATAAAACGTGAGTTCGGTGTAAGAATTACACCGATATATTATTTATTAAGTACCTTAAAGAAAGTGTTGATTATGATTTAATATGCTTATAATCAGAAAGAAGCGAAGCATCTTCGCTCTCAAATTCCTACACCGAACTTACGTTATTCATAAACGTTTTCGTTCAGCCAAATGAGCAATACCAAATTTATTTAAGCATTGCCATGGCGAGAAAACGCACTTTTCGAGGAACGAGAAAAGAACGAAAATAAGGCAATAAAAACGTAAATATTTTTCGCAACAACATCTATCGCATAACTATCTCACCGTCAGCGCATTACAAAACCTATTGTTTTGCGTTCCAAAACCGTAGGTTTTGCACGGTAAAAGCGTAGGTTTTACAATGCAAAACCTACGGTTTCGCAACGCCAAAGCGATTATATCACTTTTTAACAGAATTATCTTTACAAAGTTAAACTGAAAAAGCTTCACTGTTGCATCAGAGGAATTGCTTGCTTACCCTGCTTTCTTATACCGAACTAACATTATATAATGTGAATATATACAACCTATGTTGCCGGTCTAAACCGGCAACATAGTCGTAAGAAACATATTGCCCAACAACGAATTGTGGACAATAATGCTGTTTATTTTGCGCTGCAGATGCAAGCGCAATAAGTGAAAATAAGACGAAAGATAATAGCTTTCTCATCTAAAAGCTGCTAATCTTACATCACTTCCATGGTCCAATTGTGCTTGTCTTCTATGGTTCCGTACTGTATTCCACGCAATGTTTCGTACAATTTCAGAGACCATGGACCCGGCTTTTCGCCGAAGTTGTAAGTCTTTCCTTCCTCTAAATCGTCCAAACGAGAGATAGGTGAGATGACTGCTGCCGTGCCACAAGCTCCCGCTTCTTCGAAAGTATCAAGCTCTTCTACAGGTATCGGGCGACGTTCTACCATCATTCCGAGATCTTCAGCTATCTGCATTAAACTCTTATTCGTAATAGAAGGCAGGATAGAAGTAGATTCCGGCGTTACGTAAGTATTATTCTTGATACCAAAGAAGTTGGCTGCTCCGCATTCGTCCACATACTTCTTTTCCTTGCAATCGAGATAAAACTCCGACGCATAGCCTTGTTCGTGGGCAATTTGGTTGGCTTTCAACGATGCCGCATAGTTGCCACCTACCTTGTAAGTACCGGTTCCTAACGGTGCTGCACGGTCGTAATTACGCATAATTACATACGGATTTGTAGAGAAACCGCCTTTGAAATAAGGACCGACAGGTGTAACAAATATCATAAACAGATATTCTTCGGCAGGGCGGACACCCACTTGCGCACCCGTACCAATGAGCAATGGACGAAGATAAAGTGTAGCACCGCTTTCATAAGGAGGTATATATGCTTCGTTCAAGCGCACAACTTTCTTCACCATTTCTATGAAAAGTTCGGTTGGAGGTTCTGCCATTACGATACCACGGCATGTACGTTGCAGGCGGGCAGCGTTTTCTTCAGGACGGAAAACACGCACTTTGCCGTCAGGACAACGATACGCTTTCAGTCCTTCGAAAGCCTCCTGTCCATAGTGCAGACAAGTTGCTGCCATGTGTATATTGATGTTTTCGTCTGACGAAACTTCAATTTCTCCCCATTTTCCATCGCGATAGTAGCAACGAACATTGTAATCTGTCTTCTGATACCCGAATGAGAGATTTTCCCAATCTATTTTTTTCATAATCTTAAATTTTGTGCCTTGCTTCCAATCCGTCCCATAAAGGGAAGTCTGAAGTTTGGCGGTTAGTAATTGTTTTATAGTTTATAATTCGCTGTCTGATTTGGTTTTATTTTGTTTCAAGCAGTTTCTTTATTTCCTCATCGGTGTGTGTCAGCTTGTCTTTACACACCTTTATCAACCCTTGTGCTTTCTTTAATTCGTTTGCCATTGTATCTATGTCCATGTCGCCACGTTCCATTTTATCTACAATAGTTTCCAATTTTCCAAGTGCTTCTTCGTATTTCATAATCTATTTGGTAAATTCCTATTTCTTCACTACCGACGTTACGCTACCCGTTTCAAGGCGTGTCGTAATCTCGTCGCCTACTTTCAACTCATTGGCATTGCGCACTATATGTCCATTCTTATAAGTTAAACTGTAACCTAAACGCAACATTCGTTCAGGATTTACGGCATCGACACGCTGCGCAACCAACTGTAAGCGATGTCGTTCTGCCATCAATTTGCGTTCAATTGCCGGGGCAATCTTGCCCGAAAGCAGTTCTATGTTCATTCGCTGTTGCTGCAAATGCAATCTCGTACGTTGCAAAAGAGCATGCCAATAGTCGTCCAAACGAGCCTCTTCCCTGTTCTTTACCATTGAAAACAGTATGGGAATGTGGGTTGAAAGCTGTTGCAAACGCATTTTTTCACGTTGTATTTTACGTTCCATTGCACGGTGAATAGCCACTTGTGCCTGCTCTATGCGATGCAGAGTACTTGCCAAATGCTCTATCAGGAATGCCGCCGCTGCCGTCGGTGTCTTCGCTCTTGTGTGTGCCACCATATCGAGAATGCTCTCGTCGCGTTCGTGTCCGATGCCTGTTATAATAGGTAAAGGAAAGTTTGCCACGTTCTCTGCCAATACCAACGTATCGAAACCGCTAAGGTCGGCAGTAGCTCCACCACCACGAATAATAACCACGCAGTCGAATTCTTCTTCCCGTTCGTTTATCTCGTTCAACGCTGCAATAATGCTTTGCTCAACTTGTTCGCCCTGCATAATTGCCCCGAAGAGTTCCGTTTGAAAGGTAAGTCCATACTCATTGCCGTGCAACTGGTTGCAAAAGTCGCCATAGCCTGCTGCCGAAGCCGACGAAATAACGGCGATGCGTTGCGCAAACAAGGACAGGTGCAACTCTTTTTGCAAGTCGAACACGCCTTCTGCCTTCAGTCGGGCGATGATTTCGTGGCGTTTGCGTGCCATGTCGCCCATTGTGTATTCGGGATTAATGTCGTCTACTATCCACGAAAAGCCATACTGCGCATGAAACCGGGCATGCACTTGCACCATTATCTGCAAACCTGCACGAAGTTTTACGCCTGCGACACGTTCGAAATGTGCCCCTATAAGCGACCACGATGTGCGCCAACACTTTGCCGATGCGCGTGCAATGGGTGTATTTGTGCGTTCGTCTTTCTCTATCAGTTCCAAGTAAAGATGCCCCCTGCTCTCTCTTGCTTCCGAAACCTCTGCTTCCACCCAATACGATTGTGGCATAGCAGCATCGATAAGTTCGGCAACCAAAGAGTTGAGTTCGTATAACGTCAGGGCTTTCTCCATATCTTTACTATACTTTCAATCGCAAAGATAACGATAAAAATCGAAATCCGAACTATAATGAATTTAAAATATCTTATTTTTCCAATATAGTCCTCATTCTTTGATTATAAAATGCAATAAAACTACTCCCGCTTTACAGCAACGACTCCGCATGCTTCCGTACGACGATTTGGGGTAAAATTATAGAATAGCTTGGAAACAACAGAAATTTAATGGGAGCAACTCATTTTATGAACAAAAAAGAGACAATAAGTTTGTAAACATTCTTCGTAAACGTATCTTTTGCATAACTACCTCGTTATCAACGTGTTGAAAAAGCTATTGTTTTGCATTCCAAAACCGTAGGTTTTGCAGCGTCAAACCTACCCTTTCGCAATACAAAAGCGTAGTTATCACTTTTTAAGAGAATTATCTTTACAAAGCAAAGGTGGTTTTCAGTTGCACCCTTAAGCAAGAAAAAGAAAATCAATTCCCTCAATAATCATCTACTGTCCCACAATTTATGCTAATCGAAACCCAACCAATGGTATTAGTATTTCGCAAAGATTTGCTGAAAAAACACAATGCGAAGAAGGTTGCGGGCATTGACCATGCGCCGGGCTTGTGCCTGATAGGCAGAGCAAGCAAGCAGCTGTTCCACGTTGGCACTATAATACGTGCTGTCTGCCACAGCCTCCTTCAACAAGTTGTTGCCCAAGCACATATACTTCGTATTGCGGAAAGCAAAAGGCGCAAGCGTAGCCAATATATCGTCGTGGCTTCCCCAACGGTTGGTCATACTGCGTTGGCTTTCTCTGCGAAGATAAGGTGGCAGGTAGATATAGAGCGGCACTGAACGTTCCCAACGCTTGCTTACCTGTGTGTAATCAAGAATAGAACGCACGTTATGGTCGCCCGATATGATTACAATGGTGTTTTCGGCTGCTTTCGATTGCTTGAATTTATCGAGGAAATCGCCCAAGGTTTTGTTGGCATAACGAAAACCTGTGATGTACTTTTGCAACACTTCGTGGTTCTTTTCGGCAAAGCACACATTATTATAAAAGCCATTTGGAACTGCCTTCAACGGCACATCTTTTGGGAATTCAAACGGCGGGTGATTGGTTGTAGTCATGCACAGCATCATTTGCGGCTTGGCCGTCTGCCGGTCTAATCGTTCTTGTATGCTGCGGAAAAGATAGTGGTCGAACACCCCGATGCTGTTATATTGGTATTCGGGGTGCTGTTCTTTCAACGTAAACTTACCTGTAACTTTCGTGAACTGTTGATGTTTCAGTGCTTCGGCACAGTTTTCCCACGCCACGTCCATACCCGAAATAAACTCCGTTGTATAGCCGCTTTCGTTAAAAGGCAGTGCTATCGACGAGGGCAAGCAACGGAAACGGTAAGGCGATGAGAAGAAACGAGGAAACGGAACACTGCTCACGATGTTCTCAATAGAAGCCACAGTGCCGTTGCCTACCGATTGGAAATTGCGAAAGAGCAAATCTTCTTTTAAATGGCGGCGCATTCCAAGCAGCATATCGCAACGAGGATTGTCCAAATTCATCAAGTAGTTGCTCCAGCTTTCTTCATAGATTATCAGCACATTAGGTTGTTTGTGTTTCATCGTATCGGGCACCGTGCGAAACAATGCCGTGCGCAGTGCTGTCAAAGTGTCGCTCTTTAAACGTATCGTATCCGAATTTGTGTAAACATTTATGGCTTCTTGCAGCGACTTGAATTCATATTCGGCGAGCAAACTCTCGATGCTACGAAAGGCAAAAGCATTTTTCTTTTCCTTCATTGCCTTCTTCAACATATAGGCGGCATTGGGCACAAGGTCGTTAATCTGCTTACTGCTCGACACAAACGAGTCTTCTACTTGCAAGGGGAAACGCCATACCGAACCACGAAGGCATACCACCTCGGCAACTAAAAATACAAGGATGAGGGCAATGGTTTTGCGGTTTACCGCCAACTTTGCTTGCTCTTTTTCATAGTTCAACGTACCTTTGGCTATCTTTTGGGCAAGTATATAGATGCCAAAACTTGCCAAGCCTGCCACTGACAGATAGAGTACGACGTGGTATTCTTCCCAAATGGTTTGCAGCAAACTCAACGGGTTTTCATTGAAAAAGTCGAAAACGGTAATGTTTATATGCGATTGGAAATTGCTGTAAAAGCCTATATCGACAAGCGCAAGTATGAGAAGGAGGATTTCGAGTATCACATAATAAGTACTGACAAACTTCGACAATCTGCCTGCTACACTTCTGTTGCGCACAAAAAGGCATACTAAAACAACAAGAAAAGGCAGAATGGCAACGTATGCAGCTACTTGGAGGTCGAAACGCAATGCGTTGAAAGCTGCGGAATGCAACGACTTTGCATACACTTTTAAAGTGGTTAAGGGCACAAAGCAGGCAGCAAAAAGCAGTCTGACAATGAAGAAAATGCTCACTATAACAAGCGTATGTTTTAGTATTTCAGTTAGTTTTGCAGTGAAATAATTCATCATTTATAGTTTTAGACTTTAAAAAAATCGGGTGCAAAGATATTGTTTTTCTGCAAAACGGAAAAGAGAATAAAACAAAAAAAGCGAATAATAAGATATAAAAACTTTGTGGATTGACGTTTATTTCTTATTTTTGCATATTGATAAAAGGGCAACTCTGTTTTATGAAGAGGAAGACTCCGGAATTTGATTGAATTGAACTGAAAAAGCTTTTAAAGCAATAAATTTATGAAAAATATCTTTCACGGATTAGGAATAGCATTGGTAACGCCATTCAAACAGAATGGGGAGATAGATTACGATGCCTTAGAAAGACTAATAGAATATCAATTGGAAAATGGTGCCGACTTCTTTACCATTTTGGCAACAACGGGCGAAAGTCCCTGCTTATCGGCAGAAGAGAAAAACGAACTCACAAAAAACATTGTCAAGATAGTAGGCGGACGCGTGCCCATTCTGAAATATTGCGGTGGCAACTACACTGCTGCCGTTGTGGAAGAAATAAAAGCAACCGACTGGAAAGGTATTGACGGCATACTCAGCATTTGTCCCTACTACAACAAACCCAGCCAAGAAGGATTGTACCGGCACTTCAAAGCCATTGCGGAAGTCAGCCCCCTACCCATCGTTTTATATAATGTGCCGGGACGCACAGGCGTAAATATGAAGGCGGAAACTACGGTGAGAATTGCTACCGACTTCCCAAACATCGTGGCAATAAAGGAAGCTGCCGGCAGTTTGGAGCAGGTAGACGAAATCATAAAGAACAAACCGAAGCACTTCGAGGTAATTAGTGGCGACGACGCACTGACGTTTCCGATGATAGCCGGCGGTGCGGCAGGCGTTATTTCGGTTATCGGAAATGCACTGCCCAAAGAGTTCTCGCGTATGATTAGGTTAGAGTTTAATGGCGAATACGATGCTGCACGCATTATCCACCACCAATTCACGGAACTCTACAAACTGCTTTTCGTAGACGGAAACCCGGCAGGCTGCAAGGCTTTGCTGAACGATATGGGAATGATAGAAAACGTGTTGCGACTGCCACTTGTGCCCACACGCATCGAAACAAAACAGAAAATGAACGATATACTAAAAAAGATGAGACTTCATTAAGAAGCCTCATCTTTCTTTATCATCAAGTTTCGACGCAGTCGGTATTTCGTTTGGAGATAAACATATAGTTACACCTTTCTATATAGACGAACCTTTTAGCCCCTACTCCGTTCCTCCTGTCCACCTTTATTATATAGGGAAAACAAGACCAAAAATCTGTAAATATTTTTCAGAAGTATATCTATCGCCTAACCATCTTGTTGTCAGAGCGTTACAAAACCTATTGTTTTGCATTCCAAAAGCGGCTGTTTTGCACGGTAAAACCGTAGGTTTTGCGTTGCAAAACCTACGGTTTCGCAACGCAAAAGCGCAGTTATCACTTTTTAACGGAATAATGTTTACAAAAACAAAGCTATTCTCAGCATCTGTCTCGGGCAACAAAGGAGAAAACAGTTCTCACAATAACATTCTACCGAACCTAAGTTTTCTCTGTTACTAAATTAACGTTGCAGGAATGGTAATCTCGCCTGCAATAGACTTGTTCATATACTTGCGCACCATTTCGTGGTCGCCGTATTGCGCCTGAAGAAGCATAAGTTTGGTCAGCGCGGCTTCTACGGTGGTGTCGTAACCGCTGATAACGCCTGCTTCTTTCAGCTGATAACCCGTATCGTAACGATTCATGTCGGCTTGACCGCTGATACACTGGCTCACGTTCACTGTAACAACGCCGCGTTGAGAAGCCTCTTTCAGCAAGTTCATCAACCAAGGAGAATGAGGAGCATTGCCGCTACCGTATGTGCGCATAATGATGCCGCGGAGTTCGGGCGCATCGAACACATGGCGGACAATGTTTTCTTCGGCACCCGGAAACAGCGAAAGAACAAACACATTGCTGTCCATTTCAAAGTGAGGCACCATTGGTTTGGTGTAATCGGGCGTTAATATATGGTGCGTTTGGAAATTAAAACTCACACCTGCTTCGCAAAGATGAGGGAAGTTGAACGAATCGAAAGCATTCAGTTCGTCAGCATTCTGCTTTGTAGAACGGTTGCCACGCAGCAAATGTCCGTTAAAATAGATACATACTTCGGGCACCATCGGCGTACCGTCGTGATGATGAGCAGCTGCCAGTTCAAGACTTGTCATAAGGTTTTCCTTACCATCGGTGCGCAATTGCCCGATAGGAAGCTGAGAGCCGGTAAGTATTACAGGCTTCGTAAGATTTTCAAGCATAAACGACAATGCCGATGCCGTGTAAGCCATAGTGTCTGTACCGTGTAGGATAACAAACCCATCGTAGTTGTCGTACTTATCAACGATTATTCTTACAATGTCTGCCCAGTTCTTCGGAGACATATTTGAAGAGTCGATTGCAGGAACAAATTGATGGGTGTCGATGGCTGTTGGTATCAGCTTAAATTCAGGTACATTATCAGCAAGGTGGTCGAAATCTAAAGGTTCTAAAGCACCTGTTGCAGGGTTACAACCCATTCCAATGGTTCCACCGGTGTAAATCAATAAAACTTTTTCTGTTCTTTTCATGCTCGTATTATACTTTGTGGCAAAGATAGCAATTTATTTTTAGTAATTATCTATTTATTTCCGTCTTTTTTCTCGCTTGCTATTAAATCGTTGCACGCTGTTTCTTTCTATAAGCAGGCAAAAGTAAACAAGTGCAGGACTTCAAGATACGACAAACAAAAAGATAGCTATAAAATTGATACAAATCAATTACTTTGCAGCAACATAATGACAATAGAATAATTTTCCATTACTATAAAGTATTTTTCCCGCTTCCATTGCAAAAGTCAGGCATTCTTTTGCCGTTCTCAAAAATTAATAGTATTTTTGCAACATAATTACGGTGGAGGATTTATAACGAATAAAACCAACCACCTCAGCAAAAAAGAAATAACGTTATTGCACTTATTATTTTATGAAGAAATTACTTTTACCCATCATGGTAGTTGCCGTGATTTTAATGATGGTAGGCTGTGGTTCAAGCAAAGAAGTAGCTTACTGGCAAAACATTGACTCTATTAGCTTGGCTGCATCTAAAGGTTTATACGATGCCAAGATTATGCCAAAAGACGAATTAACCATTTTGGTGCAAACCACCGACCCACTCACTTCCGAACCATTCAATTTGCGTTCGACGGGACAAACAAACAGCAAAAACCAAATTACCGGCTATTTGGTTGATAACGACGGCATGATAAACTTTCCTATCGTAGGTAAAATTCATGTTGCAGGACTAACAAAAACAGAGTGTGAAGACTTAATTAAGAGCAAAATACAGCCTTATTTGGCACGTACGGAAAATCCGTTAGTATCCGTTCGTACAAGCAGTTACCGCATCACGGTTATCGGTGAAGTAAACAAACCCGGCGTTATTCCTGTGGCAACAGAGAAAATCAGCCTTATTGAAGCATTGGCAGAAGCCGGCGATATGACGATTTACGGAAAGCGCGACAATGTTCTTCTTGTCAGAGAAGACAAGACAGGCGAGAAACATACGGTACGTTTGAATATGAACGATGCGAATATCATAAATTCACCTTATTATTATTTACAACAGAACGATATTGTTTATGTTGAGCCACATAAGGTAAAAGCAAGAAATACATTCTTCGGAAGCAACACAAGCATATTCTATTCTGTTATAGGTATCACAACATCGCTTGTTTCGCTACTGATTACCATTCTAAGATAATGCTGTATAGAAGAAGCAAAAGAGAAAAATAGAAAGTCAAATAAATAGGATTAAAGCAAAGAGGAACATATAAATTATGTGTGGAATTGTAGGATATTTAGGTAAAAAGAGACAGGCATACCCCGTTCTGATAAAAGGACTTAAAAGACTCGAATATAGAGGATACGACAGTTCGGGCGTTGCGCTTATTAATAGCAACGGCGACTTGAGCGTGTATAAAGCAAAAGGAAAAGTAAGCGAATTAGAGGCTTTCTGCGCCGAAAAAAACATTGAAGGCACTGTTGGCATAGCACACACACGATGGGCAACACATGGCGAACCTTCCTCAACAAATGCTCACCCACACTATTCTGAATCGAAAAACTTAGCCATCATACACAACGGCATTATTGAAAACTATGCAGAAATAAAGAAGAACCTCAAAGACAAGGGCGTTCACTTTGCTTCTGATACCGATACGGAAGTGTTGGTACAATTCGTTGAATACGTACAGACAAAGAAAGACTTAGACTTACTTACTGCCGTTCAGGTGGTTTTAAGCCAAGTTATTGGTGCATACGCCATAGCAATTCTTGATAAGCGTCACCCCGACACAATTATTGCCGCACGCAAGCAGAGTCCTCTCGTTGTAGGAATCGGCGACGGTGAGTTCTTCTTAGGTTCAGACGCAAGTCCTATTATCGAATATACCGACAAGGTAGTGTACCTCGAAGACGAGAACATTGCTGTAATGAAATTGGGTGAAGAGCTAAAAATAGTAAACATTCAGAATGAGTCTTTAGCACCTGTAATAAAGAAGGTGGACATAGACCTTGGGCAGATTGAGAAAGGCGGATACCCACATTTTATGCTCAAAGAAATATTCGAGCAACCTGAGTGCCTTATCAACTGCATGCGAGGACGCATCAATATAGACAACGACAACGTAACTTTAAGTGCCATTATCGACTATAGGCAGCGTTTATTAAGTGCTAAACGCATCATCATTGTAGCATGCGGAACAAGTTGGCATGCAGGTCTTATTGGCAAACAATTGCTTGAAACATTTTGTAGAATACCTGTTGATGTGGAGTATGCAAGTGAGTTCCGTTATCGCAATCCTGTAGTTTCTGCCGACGATGTAGTTATAGCATTGTCGCAAAGTGGCGAAACTGCCGACACACTCGCTGCCATTGAGTTGGCAAAAGAGCATGGCGCATTCATCTACGGAATATGCAACGCCATTGGTTCGAGTATTCCACGTGCCACCGATACAGGTACTTACATTCACGTAGGTCCTGAAATTGGTGTGGCTTCAACAAAGGCTTTCACAGGTCAGGTAACAGTGCTTACAATGCTTGCACTCACCTTAGCAAAAGCAAAAGGAACCATTAAGCACGATAAATACATTGAAGTAGTAAAGGAGTTGTCGTCAATTCCCGAAAAAATAAAAGAGGTTTTGAAAACCAATGACGCTATTGCCGACTTGGCACGAACATTTACTTATGCACAGAATTTCCTTTATTTAGGTCGTGGTTTCAGCTATCCGGTTGCACTGGAAGGTGCCCTGAAGTTGAAAGAAATTTCATACATACACGCCGAAGGCTATCCTGCTGCAGAAATGAAACACGGTCCTATCGCCTTGATAGACTCTGATATGCCTGTTGTTGTAATAGCAACACACAACTCAATGTATGAAAAAGTGCGCAGCAACATACAGGAAATTAAGGCTCGAAACGGTCGTGTAATTGCGTTGGTATCAAAGGGCGACAAGACGGTTTCGCAGATTGCAGATGCTGTTATCGAACTTCCCGACACAATGGACTGCTTGGAGCCGCTTGTAGCAACCATACCGCTGCAACTATTAGCCTATCACGTGGCTGTCTGCAAAGGTAAAGACGTAGACCAACCGCGCAACTTGGCAAAGTCCGTTACGGTGGAATAAAACAGAAAAAAAAAGCAACCTTGATAAATGGAAAAGAATATACATGAAGATTGCGGCGTAGCAATGATAAGATTGCTGAAACCGCTAAGCTACTTCAAAGAGAAGTATGGGACTTGGATGTACGGCTTAAATAAGATGTATCTTATGATGGAAAAGCAGCACAACCGAGGACAAGAAGGTGCCGGTATAGCAAGTGTAAAACTTGAAACACAGCCCGGAAACGAGTATATGTTCCGAGAACGAGCCGAAGGAAAGAATGCCGTTACAGAAATTTTTGCTAATATTCACAAGCAATACAAAGGCTACACCGAGGCAGAAATTGCTGATGTAGATTTCGCACAACGGCATTTGCCTTTTGCAGGCGAACTTTATATGGGGCATTTGCGTTACTCCACAACCGGAAAAAGCGGCTTATCGTATGTTCACCCATTCTTAAGGAGAAACAACTGGAGGGCCAAGAACCTTTCGTTTTGTGGCAACTTCAATATGACAAACCTCAGCGAGATATTCGAACATCTCACTGATTACGGTCAATGCCCGCGCAAATACAGCGACACCTATTTACTTCTTGAATTTATGGGACACCGCTTAGACCGTGAAGTAGAGCGTAATTTTCGTGATGCAAAGGCACTCGGATTAGAGAAATTCGATATTACCCACTATATCGAAGACCATGTAGAAATGAAGAACGTCTTACAAACCACGATGCAATACTTCGACGGAGGTTACGTAATATGTGGTATTACAGGGTCCGGAGAAATGTGCGCTATGCGCGACCCTTGGGGCATTCGTCCAGCATTCTTCTACATGAACGACGAGTATATGGCATTGGCAAGCGAGCGTCCCGTACTCCAAACAACATTCGATTTAAGTTGCGAAGACATAAAAGAACTTCTACCGGGACAAGCACTCATCGTAAATAAACGCGGCGAAAGCTCGCTACACCAAATATTGGAGCCTAAAAGCGATACGGCTTGTTCGTTCGAACGTATTTATTTCTCGCGCGGTTCCGACCGAGATATATATAAGGAACGTAAGAAACTGGGCGAACAACTTACCGAAAAGGTTTTGAAATCAATTGATAATGATACCAATCACACCGTAATTTCTTTTATTCCAAACACTGCTGAAGTGGCTTTCTACGGATTGCTACAAGGTTTCGAGAAGTGGTTAAACACTAAAAAAGCAGAAGAAATAAAAGCTTTAGGAAGTAATGCAACCGATGTAGAGATAGAGAAAATATTAAGTCAGTCTATCCGTTCTGAGAAAGTAGCATGGAAAGACATTAAGCTACGCACCTTCATTACCGAAAGCAATTCGCGCAACGACTTAGCTTCACACGTCTACGACATAAGCTACGAGAGCATTACACCCAACGAAGACAATCTCGTTATCATTGACGACTCTATCGTTCGTGGCACTACACTAAAAGAAAGTATCTTGCGAATACTCGACAGACTTCACCCAAAGAAAATTATCATTGTATCGAGTGCACCACAAATCCGCTATCCCGACTACTATGGCATTGATATGCCACGCTTGGAAGAGTTTTGTGTATTCGGTGCAACTATCGAGTTGATTAAGGAACGCAATATGCAGTCGCTCCTCACTGAAGTCTACGAGGCTTGTAAAAAGGAAGTTGCCAAAGGGAAAGGCGAAACCATTAACAATGCAGTCTGCAAGATTTACGCACCATTTACAGTGGAAGAAATTAATAAAAAGATAGTGGAAATGTTGCGTCCAAAAGGTATGACCACTCCCGTAGAACTTGTTTATCAAAGCATTGAAGGCTTGCACGAAGCCATACCCAACCACAAAGGCGACTGGTATTTTACGGGAAACTTCCCTACTCCCGGCGGAATGCGCCTTGTAAACCAAGCATTCATAAACTTCTACGAGCAAGTTTATCAAAAGTAAATCAGCTATCATTAAATCATCAACATACGAATTAAAATGAGGAATGTAACTTTAGTCTTAAATGACGGTACAGAATTTCATGGAAAATCATTTGGATACGACAAACCTGTTGCTGGCGAAGTAGTGTTCAACACAGCAATGATGGGGTATCCCGAAAGTCTTACCGACCCCTCCTACGCAGGGCAAATGCTTGTTATGACATTCCCCTTGGTCGGTAACTACGGCGTGCCACCATTTACGATAGAGAAAAATCATATTCCTTCGTTTATGGAAAGCGACAAGATTTATGTCTCTGCGCTCATCGTTTCCGATTACACAGAGGAGTATTCTCACTGGAATGCCGTTGAAAGCTTGGCATCATGGCTCAAGCGCGAAAAGGTTCCCGGAATCACGGGCATTGATACACGCGAACTTACAAAGGTATTGCGTGAACACGGCGTAATGATGGGACAAATCATTTTCGACGACGAAGCCGACAACATTCCTACCGCCCACTATGAAGGAGTGAATTTTGTGGACCTTGTTTCTACAAAGGAAATTATCCGTTACAATGAAGGAGGCGGAAAGAAAGTGGTATTGGTAGACTGCGGTGTAAAAGCCAACATCTTGCGCGAATTAATAAATCGCAACATTGAAGTAATTCGTGTACCTTGGAATTATGATTATACATCATTGGAATACGACGGACTTTTCCTTGCCAATGGTCCCGGCGACCCTGATATGTGCAACGATGCAGTAGAGATTATCCGCAAGCAAATGAACGAAAGCACAAAGCCAATATGCGGCATTTGTATGGGAAATCAACTTATGGCGAAGGCTGCCGGCGCAACTATCTTTAAGCTAAAATACGGTCATCGTGGGCACAATCAGCCCGTCAGATTAGTAGGAACAAACCAATGTTACGTTACTTCTCAGAACCATGGCTATGCTGTTGATGCAAAAACATTGGGCAAAGATTGGGAAGAACTCTTTGTAAATATGAACGACGGCAGCAACGAAGGAATCCGCCACAAGGCAAATCCTTGGTTCAGCTCACAGTTCCACCCTGAAGCAAGTTCGGGTCCGATAGATACAGTATTTATGTTTGATAAATTTGTAGAAGCACTGAAATAATGAAAGACGAATCAATAAAGAAAGTCCTGCTACTTGGTTCAGGCGCATTAAAGATAGGTGAAGCCGGTGAATTTGACTATTCCGGTTCGCAAGCACTAAAAGCACTGCGTGAAGAAGGTGTTTCTACCGTTCTCATCAACCCAAACATTGCAACCGTGCAAACATCGGAAGGCGTGGCAGACCAAATTTATTATCTGCCTGTTCAGCCTTATTTCGTAGAACGTGTTATTCAAAAAGAGCGTCCCGATGGCATTCTTTTGGCATTCGGCGGACAAACTGCGCTGAACTGCGGCGTGGAGTTAGACCGCCTCGGCATACTCGAAAAGTACAACGTAAAAGTGCTCGGTACACCCGTAAAGGCGATTATGAACACCGAAGACCGTGAACTTTTCGTACAGCAGTTAGACGAAATCGATGTTAAAACCATAAAAAGCGAGGCTTGCGAAACCACAGAGCAAGCACGCAAGGCAGCAGCAACATTGGGTTATCCGGTTATTATCCGTGCAGCTTACGCATTGGGCGGACTCGGCAGCGGCTTTGCCGATAACGAAGAAGAACTCAACAAACTTTGCGAAAAAGCCTTCTCGTTCTCACCTCAAGTATTGGTGGAAAAGAGCTTAAAAGGCTGGAAAGAAATAGAATACGAAGTGGTGCGCGACCAATACGACAACTGTATTACGGTCTGCAATATGGAAAACTTCGACCCATTGGGTATCCACACGGGCGAGTCTATCGTAATTGCACCTTCGCAAACCCTTACCAACAGCGAGTATCACAAGCTCCGCAAATTGGCAATAAAGATTGTTCGCCACATCGGAATAGTAGGCGAATGTAACGTACAATACGCTTTCGACCCCAAGAGCGAAGACTATCGTGTAATTGAAGTCAATGCACGCCTCTCTCGTTCATCAGCTTTGGCAAGTAAGGCAACAGGCTATCCGCTTGCTTTCGTAGCAGCCAAATTAGGTATGGGTTATGGTTTGTTCGAGTTAAAAAACTCTGTTACAAAAACCACATCGGCTTTCTTCGAGCCTGCACTCGACTATGTTGTCTGCAAGATACCACGTTGGGACTTAAGCAAGTTCCGTGGTGTAGACAAGGAATTGGGCTCGAGCATGAAGTCGGTCGGCGAAGTTATGGCTATCGGTCGCAACTTCGAAGAAGCCATACAAAAAGGCTTGCGCATGATAGGGCAAGGAATGCACGGCTTTGTAGAGAACAAAGAACTTGAAATTGACGATATAGGTGCTGCATTGCGCGAACCTACCGACAAGCGAATCTTTGTTATTTCAAAGGCAATGCACAAAGGCTACACCATTGACCAAATTCACGACCTTACCAAAATCGACCATTGGTTCCTGCACAAGCTAAAGCATATCATTGATGTCGATGAGCAATTAAAGACTTGCAACATCAACACACTCGATAAAGACTTGCTCCGCACAGCAAAGATATACGGCTTCACCGACTTCCAAATCGCCCGTGCAGTAGGTTGGAAGACGAAGTTGGCAACATGCACAAGGCTGTTTTGGTAGTCCGCCGGTTACGTAAAAGCTACGGTATCCTCCCTGTCGTTAAGCAAATCGATACGCTTGCAGCCGAATATCCTGCACAAACCAACTATCTTTACGTTACCTACTCGGGCGTAGCCTCTGACATTAAGTTTGAAACCGACCGCAAGAGTGTCATCGTTCTTGGCTCGGGTGCTTACCGCATCGGTTCTTCTGTCGAATTCGACTGGTGTGGCGTGCAAGCATTAAATACCATTCGCAAGCAGGGCTACCGTTCCATCATGATAAATTATAACCCTGAAACCGTATCGACCGACTATGACATGTGCGACCGTCTCTACTTCGACGAACTCACATTCGAACGTGTTATGGACATCATCGATATGGAAACACCTCACGGTGTAATTGTTTCTACGGGCGGACAAATTCCCAACAACCTTGCCATGTATCTTGATGCGGAGAATGTTCCAATACTCGGAACAAAGGCAAAAGACATCGACAATGCCGAAGACCGTGCCAAGTTCTCAGCCATGCTCAACGATATTGGCGTGAACCAACCGGAATGGCGTGCGCTGACAAGTATGGCAGACATTCAAGATTTCGTAGACCGTGTGGGCTTCCCCGTACTTGTTCGTCCTTCTTATGTTCTTTCCGGAGCTGCCATGAACGTTTGTTCCAACAACGACGAGTTGGAGCGTTTCCTCCGTTTAGCAGCCAACGTAAGCGAAGATCACCCCGTAGTTGTAAGCAAATTCATTGAGAATGCGAAAGAAATAGAAATGGACGCTGTGGCTCGCAATGGCGAGATTATGGCTTATGCCATATCCGAACACATCGAATTTGCAGGTGTCCACTCAGGCGATGCCACCATTCAGTTCCCACCACAAAAGCTATATGTAGAAACCGTGCGTCGTGTAAAACGCATCAGCCGACAAATTGCTAAGGCATTGCATATTAACGGTCCGTTCAACATTCAGTTTATGGCACGCGACAACGACATACTCGTTATTGAGTGTAACCTTCGTGCCAGTCGCTCGTTCCCATTCGTGAGCAAGGTGCTGAAACTGAATTTCATCGATTTGGCTACTAAGATTATGCTTGGCATACCAGTAGAAAAGCCAAATAAAAACCTCTTCGACCTCGATTATGTTGGCATCAAGGCATCGCAATTCTCGTTCAACCGATTGCAGAAAGCCGACCCTGTGCTGGGCGTAGACATGAGTTCGACGGGCGAAGTCGGCTGCATTGGTGAAGATACACACACTGCATTGCTGAAAAGTATGCTCTCTGTCGGACAACGAATACCCGAAAAGAACATACTCCTTTCTACAGGTGGAGCAAAGCAAAAAGCTGAAATGCTCGATGCAGCAAAGATGTTAAAGGCTCACGGTTACAACCTCTTTGCAACCGGTGGTACATCTAAATACCTAACAGAAAATGGTTTAGAGAACACACTGGTATATTGGCCATCTGACGAAGGCAAGCAACCGCAGGCGTTAGACCTTCTCCACGAGAAGAAAATAGATATGGTAGTAAACATTCCGAAAGACCTTACACCACGCGAACTTACCAACGGTTACAAAATCCGCCGTGCATCAATCGACCTCAACATACCATTGCTGACCAACAGCCGCCTTGCAAGTGCTTTCATTGCGGCATTCTGCAATGTGAAGTTAGACGATATTGACATCAAGGCTTGGGGCGAATACTAAGCACCGTTCCATCTGTCCAATAAAGGCTTACACGATACTAACAAACGTGTAAGCCTTTATTTTATAAAACAATAGTTTAGAAATATTTTGCTCTCCCATATATTTTGTTTAACTTTGCAACGATGAATACAAACTATTGCATCTAAGAAAAGATGTATAAATGATGAATAAATTAAATATTAACTATTAAAATGATGGGCAAAAAAGTCCATTACCCAATTTAACTAACAAAATTTTTATATGAAGAAACTGTTACTTTTAGCTTTTACAGCTATCTTAGGAATGAGTGCGAATGCACAGGAAGCATTGGTTTCAGAGCGTCCGGACGGCACCGTTAAGGTTTACGACCGCTCAGGAAAAGGCATTAAACTACAACAAGGGGACGATGGTTCGCTTCAAATGACCAGCCTTAATTTGGCAGAGGCTTCTGAATTTGAAGTTGTTACCATGGCAGACAACAAGACTGTTTATGTAAAAAACCCGATTGTTGCACTTGTTGAGACGTTCTCTGATGTAACTGACCGCTGGGTAAAAGGAAGCATCGAAGGCAACAAAATTACCATTCCACACAAGTCTTTAATCTTCTCGATTAACACCGACCAAGGTACTACAGTAGATATACATATGGGGTATTATGGCATAGAAAGCAATCAGGCTTCTCCGGTCACCCCGGATGTAGACGTAACCTATACTATAGATGGCGACAAAATTACACTTGATGCACCCGGGAAGGATAAGACTTACATCTTGTCATGTATAGCAGCAGACGGTACATGGTTAAGAATGAGCGAATACACAGGTGCTGTGTACACATTCAACAAAGACAAAACTCCAAACGAAATTAAAGCCGTAGAGAAGGAAAACAATGCACAAGCAATTGGCGAAACATATTACGACCTCTCCGGTCGCAAACTTTCTGAACCTACAAAGGGTGTTACCATCAAGAATATTAAGTTCAACGACGGTACGCAAAAGGCTGTAAAATCTATCAACAAGTAAATAAAAACAATTTCATAAAACAAAATAAGCGGTGCACTTAAAGAAGTGCACCGCTTATTTTTGGTCATAAAACATCGAAAGAAATACACAGAGGTTCGGTGTTTACATTCTCTCTATCGCCCGCACAACACGTTGAAGTTTTCATTAGAAGGGTGTCGCAGTATATGCCAAAGACGAAAACAGGACTGTAAAATTTCATGGAAATAACCCATTCTATGGGCGAAAAAAAGCAATAAAACCGTAAAGATTTTTCACAATCCACGCTAACGACTAACTTACTGTTTATCAATACATTACAAAACCTATTGTTTTGCGTTCCAAAACCGTAGGTTTTGCACGGTAAAAGCGTAGGTTTTGCGTTGCAAAACCTACGCTTTTGCAACGTCAAATCGAAATTATCATTTTTCTTGCGAACTATCTTTACAAAATCATAGTTGTTTTCACCCAAAATCATTGTTATACCGTAGGGCTGCAATTCATCGCCTTTCTCATACCCGTGCCGGTTTTCCTTCAGTGTCAGGAACACGATAAATCACGTTCCTACCTGTCAATATACATTGCAAGAACTACATTTTTGCGATACCGAAGGCATTTTCAGAAAGTGCTTTCAGCAAGAAAAGGAAAATCAATTTCTCTATTCGGAATATCTACAATCCCATTAAGGGTTTTACAAAACTTCATCATCAACACCTAATGAGAAGCTATTATCCACGAAAAAAAGAGTATAAAAAACCGCTGAACTCTGAGAGTTCAGCGGCTATTTCTTGATTGTGTAAGTAAATTTAATTACTTAACTGAATCAGCCGGAGTAGCTGCTGCTGCAGAATCACCGTGGAGTGAGTCGTTCTGCATGCTATCTGTCATTTCAGTTGAATCAACTTTAGTTGTGTCTGCGTCACCAGCTGGTTTGCTGTTACCACCACAAGATGCGAAAGAGATAGCTACGAAAGCTACTGCTACAAAAAATAATTTCTTCATTTTCTTTGCTTTTTAAATCTGTAAAACGATCATTAGTTTCTTAAAACGATGCAAAGGTAGGTATTTTTTTCAATAGTCGTACGCTTTTTAAAGCTTTTTTTTCACTCTTTCTGTAACTAATTTATATAATGTTGATTATCAGTTAATTATAAACGCTTACTAACTGTTAAATATTACTAACAATAAAGATTATTTTGATTTTATGTTGATTTTATGCCCCCGAAAAACGAAACTTGACGCTAAAGAAGTGTGTTGAGACGTCCAAAAAATGCCCAAATTATATATATAATAAGGTGTAAAGCGCGAAAGTAAACTTTAATCTTGCAAAATAATCTCAACAAGCATGGCGAAATTTGGAGGTATGACGGAATAGCCGTACCTTTGCAGATTATGATTGATACATCTTCGTTTCAAGGTAAAACGGCAAAATTCTATACCTTAGGGTGCAAACTCAACTTCTCCGAAACAAGCACTTTCGCTCGCATGTTGCGAGAAATGGGCGTGCGAGAAGCCAAGAAAGACGAGGCTGCCGATATTTGCCTTATAAACACTTGTTCGGTAACAGAAGTGGCCGACCACAAATGTCGCCAAGCCATTAACCGTATGGCAAGGCAAAACCCTGATGCCTTTATCGTGGTAACAGGGTGCTATGCCCAACTCGAAAGCGAACGAGTGGCAAATATTCCGGGCGTAAACTTGGTATTGGGAAGCAACGAAAAGGCTGACTTGATACAGTATTTAAGCGATGCTTGGAACAAATTCGACGGACAAAAACAGCAAGTAACCTTCCGTTCCGTAAAGACAAAAGACATTGTAAAGTTCCAACCCAGTTGTTCAAGGGGCAATCGTACACGCTATTTCCTGAAGGTTCAAGACGGCTGCAACTACTTCTGCACCTACTGTACCATACCTTTCGCACGAGGTTTTTCGCGCAATCCCGACATTGCATCGCTGGTAGCGCAAGCCGAACAAGCAGCAAAGGAAGGTGGAAAAGAGATTGTACTGACAGGCGTAAACATTGGCGACTTCGGCAGAACAACGGGCGAGAGCTTCCTCGACTTGGTAAAAGCCTTAGACCAAGTGGAAGGAATAGAACGTTTCCGAATAAGTTCGCTCGAACCGGATCTTATCGACGACAAACTCATAGAGTACTGTGCGCAGTCGCGTGCCTTTATGCCCCACTTCCATATTCCCCTGCAAAGCGGGTCGGACAAGGTGTTGAAACTGATGCACCGACGCTACGACACGGCACTGTTTGCCCACAAAATAAATCTTATAAAAACTATTACGCCCGATGCTTTCATCGGTGTAGACGTTATGGTGGGCTGCCGTGGCGAAGAACCGCAGCATTTTGAAGACTGCTACAACTTCATTTCGGCGTTGCCAATCACCCAACTCCATGTGTTCCCCTACTCCGAACGCCGGGGCACAGCGGCACTTTCGATACCTTACGTGGTAGACGATAGAGAGAAAAAGCGTCGTGCTCACCGGCTTTTACAGCTGTCCGATGAGATGACACACACATTCTACACCGACCATATAGGGCACGAAGCAGAGGTATTGTTCGAGAAAGCAGTGCGCGGAAAGGCAATGCACGGCTTTACAAAAAACTATATTCGCGTGGAACTATCGCCGACACAGGCGCAGGAAGCATACGATAACCAAATTATGCGAGTGCGCCTTGGCGACTTCAATTTCGATAAATCAGCACTAAAAGTAGAACTGTTATGAAAGTAGCCATTGTTATTTTGAACTGGAATGGGCGCGCTATGTTGCAGCAATATCTGCCTTCTGTGGTGCGCTACTCGCAAGCGGAAGCAGAAGTTATCGTAGCCGACAACGCTTCGACCGACGATTCTTTGCAATGGCTTGCAGAGAATTTCCCCCACATCAGAACCATTGTGCTCGACAAAAACTATGGTTTTGCCGGAGGCTACAATATGGCTTTAAAGCAGGTAGAGAGCGAATACTACATTCTGTTGAACAGCGATGTAGAGGTAACACACCATTGGCTGACGCCCCTTATCGAAGAAATGGACGCCCACGAAGAGATTGCAGCCTGCCAACCCAAGTTGCTTGCCGTGCAAGACAAGGACGCTTTCGAGTATGCAGGAGCTTCGGGCGGTTTCCTCGACAAGTATGGTTATCCTTATTGTCGTGGCAGAATATTCGACAAAGTGGAAAAAGACAACGGGCAATACGATACCAATTCCGAAATATTCTGGCTACGGGAGCTTGCCTTATGATACGTTCAAAAGACTATTGGTCGGTAGGCGGGCTCGACGAACGCTTTTTTGCACACAGCGAAGAAATAGACCTTTGCTGGCGTTTGCAGCTTGCCGGGAAAAAAATATATTGCTTCCCAACCAGCTATGTCTACCACGTAGGAGGCGGAACGCTACCCAAGTCGAACCCGAGAAAGACTTTCCTGAACTTCCGCAACAATCTGACAATGTTGTGGAAAAACCTTCCCGAAGAAGAAATAAAGTCTGTTATGCGCACAAGATGGGTGCTCGACTACCTTGCAGCCTTCGAAATGCTATTGCTGAAGTTCAACCGGGGCGACTTCTTGGCAGTGATAAAAGCGAGAAGAGCTTTCAAAAGATGGCGAAAATCGTTTGAACGGACAAAGCGACAAGGCTATGCCGACAAGCGCACACCTTACTCTGTCTTGTGGCAATATTATGCAAAGAAAAACGATACATTCGATAAATTACAAGAAATATAAGCACGAAAATATTGCACACAACCACTGATTGTGTGCCGAAAACAAGGAAAACAAGGTGCTATATTTTAAGTTTTTTAGCTAATTAGTTGGCAAGTTAAATGTTTTTTAGTATTTTTGCAAACGATACAAGCATATTAAATAAGTTAAGAAAAAGAAGTGAGAAGGTTCTATTACATATTGTTTGCATTGTGCATAGCTTTAACCGGCTGCCACATAAAATTGACACCCGAAGAGGAAGGTGCCAATGGCAACATCGTGGAAATAGAGCGTTACGACCGCTTGGAATATCGCTATCTTACCACGGGCGACTTTTCGGCTCTGCAACAGATGAATACAGAGTACCCAATGGAGACCCGTACACTCATCGAAGACGTTGTGCAACTTGGCAATGCCACCGACCCCGACATTAATACGAAGTTCCTGAAGTTCTATCAAGATACCACTTTACAAGCACTGATAGCATCGGTAGAGTCGGAATATGCCAACATCGACGACCTCAACGAACAACTTAGCGATGCTTTTAAATATCTGAAACACAAGCTACCCGATATGGAAGTGCCACGCATTTATGCGCAAATATCGGCATTAGACCAAAGCATTGTGGTGGGAAACGGCACCGTAGGCATATCGCTCGATAAGTATTTAGGCGAGAATTTCCCACTCTATCTGAAATATTACTCGCCACTGCAACGGCGGCAAATGACACGCGAACACATTGTTCCCGACTGTCTGACGTTCTATTTAATGAGCGTTTACCAACTAAAGGATTTTGAAAGACGACCTCAAATAGAACAAGACCTCCACATTGGCAAGATAAATTGGATAGTAAATCAGGCTTTGGGACACCACGTTTTCCGCACAAAGAGTGTTATTGCAGTAGAAAACTATATGCAGGAACATCACAAGGTGTCGTACGAAGAACTATTAAGAATGACTGATTTCTCTAAGTTTAAGATGCTGTAAACAGGCATTATACACTTCTTATATAATTCGTTGCGGCTCACAGACGACGCAAGAGCAGTCGGAACATTATGAAATAAAAAAAGAGTACTTAATGAAAAGTACTCTTTTTAGTTGGTTGTTATTATTTCTTTTGAGCCTCTTGTCGGATTCGAACCAACGACCCCGAGATTACAAATCACGTGCTCTGGCCAACTGAGCTAAAGAGGCGAGGTGGGCAAGCTGTTCTTATCGCGTCGCTACAACCTTCTGCCCTTGCTACGTTCCCGTCCTGGGGGATTAAAAGGGAGCTGACCGTAAGAGACTTGCCCATATCGTCTTTCCATTTCTGAAAAGCGAATGCAAAGATAGCAAGAATATCTGAAATAAAGCAAGTTCGCAGACCTCTTTTTGCGTTTTTAACAAAAAAACATAATTTTGCAACGGCTATACCTTATATATAATATAATTTCCGTATTTTTGCAGTATGAATTACGAGGAGATAAAACAACTCCGTGCCTACGCACGATACGATGGTATATACTTAGCAATTGTATGGGCGGCAAGTTTCACTTGCTTCTTGGCATCGCCCTTGCTCGGCATTCTTGCCACATTCAGTTCCATACTCACACTGTCTACCCCATTCTTTGTAGCCTATCGGCTGAAGGTTTACAGAGAGATTGGGCTAAACGGCATCATCTCGTTCAAGCGTGCTTACTTCTATTGCATACGTGTCTTTATGAACGCTGCCCTGCTTTTCAGCTTGGCACAATGGCTCTATATGACTTTTTTAGACCACGGAAAAGTGGCAAGTATGGTAGCTTCGATAACGTCTTTGCCCGAATACGACGGCTTTTTTGCTGCCTTAGGCATAAGCAGGGAAGAATTTGCAGCAACACTGCCAGAGGCTTTCTCGCCCAATCCGATGGTGATAAACAGCCTGATGTACGAAATATTCTTCGGTGCAATCATCAGTCTTATCGTGTCAGCCATTATGGCACGCAATAAAAAATAAGAGAAACAATACTTGAAAAGATACAATATGGACATATCTGTTATAATACCACTCTACAACGAAAGCGAGAGCTTGCCTGAATTGCACGCTTGGATTTGCAGGGTAATGAAAGCCAACCGCTTCTCTTACGAGATTATCTTTGTGAACGATGGCTCTACCGACAACAGTTGGGAAGTTATCCAACGGCTCAGCAAAGAAAATGAAAACGTGCGTGGAATTAAGTTTCGCAGGAACTATGGAAAGAGTCCCGCACTCTATTGCGGCTTTAAAGCAGCGCAAGGCGATGTTGTTATAACAATGGACGCCGACCTTCAAGACTCTCCCGACGAAATTCCTGCGCTATACAAGATGATTACCGAGGAAGGCTACGACCTTGTGAGCGGCTACAAACAGAAACGTTACGACCCACTGACAAAGACCATTCCAACCAAGCTATTCAATGCAACAGCACGGAAAATAAGTGGTGTGAAGAATTTACACGACTTCAATTGCGGACTGAAAGCATACAAGAAGGCTGTTGTGAAGAACATTGAGGTGTACGGAGAAATGCACCGCTATATTCCATACTTGGCAAAAGAGGCAGGATTTAAGAAGATTGGAGAGAAGGTTGTACGCCACCAAGCACGCAAATATGGCTCTACGAAATTCGGAATCAACCGCTTCTTCAATGGCTATCTCGACCTTATAACGCTTTGGTTTTTAACCAATTTTGGTAAGAAACCTATGCACGTGTTCGGCTTACTGGGCAGTTTTGTGTTCTTCATTGGGTTTATTGCCTTCCTTTGGCTTATCATTGAAAAGACAATCAACCTATTGAGTGGCATTTATGGCGATTTGCTCACCAGCCACGCATCGTTCTTTGTTGCACTGACAGCCATGATTTTAGGTACACAACTCTTCCTTGCAGGCTTCTTGGGCGACTTGATAAGCCGCAACAGCGATAGACGAAACGACTACCTTATAGAAGAAGAAATAAACTTATAAAGCAAAGAAAGGATAGGAATATGGCTTTTGCCGTATTCTGCTTCCTTTTCTTTTTGCTCTCTGTTACTCAACCGATAAACACAGATGATTTATGAATAAGAAAACAAATAAAAAACTATTATGGCAATTACCCTTCTTGGCATTGCTCATAATAGGCTCCATTTTCATTATAAAGCAACAGCGTTCTGCTCCCTATCAGCACAACGAAGGACAGGTTTTTGGTACGTTCTATCACATAACATATCAGAGCGAACAGGACTTGCAGAAAGAAATAGAAGCGGAATTAAAGAAAGTGGACAACTCGTTGTCTACCTTTAACAAGCAATCTGTTATTTCAAAGGTGAACAATAATGAAGCTATGAAGCTCGACGAGTTATTTGTGGAAGTTTTCGACAAAGCAAAAACAATATCAAAAGAAACAGATGGAGCTTTCGATATTACGGTTGCGCCGCTCGTAAACTTATGGGGATTTGGCTTTAAGCAAGGAAAAGAGCCGTCAAAGCAAAAGATTGACAGTTTAATGCAACTCGTTGGGTACGAAAAAGTTTCGTTAATAGGGAAAGATGTTAAAAAGACCGACAAACGCATCATGCTCGATTGCTCTGCCATTGCAAAGGGATACGGTTCCGACATGGTGGCACGACTGTTCAGAAAGTACGATATAAAGAACTTTATGATAGAGATTGGTGGCGAAATTGTTGCAAGCGGAAACAGCGAAAGTCGCGTGCCTTGGAAGATTGGCGTGAACAAACCTGTTGAAGACAGCACCAATATAAATACCGAAATACAGACAGTGCTCAACGTAACCAACAAGGCAATGGCAACAAGTGGCAACTATCGCAACTTCTACTATAAGGGTGGTAAGAGATTTGCCCACACCATCGACCCCAAGACAGGCTACCCTGTGCAACATTCGCTGCTTTCAGCAACCGTATTGGCAACTGATTGTGCACTGCCGACGCCTATGCCACAGCCTTTATGGTAATGGGAATGGAGAAAGCAAAGAAGGTTTTGGAAAACCACAAGGAACTTATGGCTTACTTCATCTACACCAACAACCAAGGCAAACTGCAAGTTTGGTATAGCCCGGAGTTGGAAAAGAAAATAGTGCAATAACGTTTTGTCAATAAAGAACCCAACCCGAACGAATGTTTCAAATATACGATAAACTTCTTGAATTACCCTTGTTTCTTGGTATTGGGGCTGCCGATTTAGCCGAAATCGTCAGTACTACGAAGTTTGGATTTATCAAACTGAAACCCAAAGAAACATTGGTAAAGGAGAATGACAGGGGTGGCAGACTCTATTTCCTTATGGACGGCAAGCTATTGGCAGAGAGTTGCGCCGACAACCACAGTTATAGCGTCATCGAAGAAGTTGCCGCACCCACTGCCATACAGCCGGAACGCATGTTCGGACTTGTGCAATTCTACTCTAAAACCTTCGTTGCAGAAACAAAATGCAATATCTTATACATTGATAAAAGCGAAGTCTTGAACCTTGCAAACAACTATCTCATCTTCCGTTTAAACTTTCTGAATATGCTTTCTACGCAGGCACAGCGTTGCAGTCGCCTACCTTGCAGCAGCAACCCAAGGACATTCGGGAGAAGTTCATTCACTTTATAAGAACCCATTGCGACCACCCTGCAGGCAAAAAAACTATCAAAATAAATATGCAAACATTGGCAAACGAATTGCACGAAAGCAGGCTCAATGTTTCAAAAATGCTCAATGCTTTAAACAAAAATAATACTATCGCACTGATGCGAGGCGAAATAAACATTCCTTCATTAGAAAAATTGCGTTAAATCTGTTACGGTCTTTTGCTCATACATAGTTTTTTGTGTAACTTTGTAGCATATTAGAGAGAAAGCAAAACAATGACAGAAAACATAAATAAGGAGGGACAGCAACGCCTGAATCCCTTCTTTGAACCATACAATACACCACACGAAACTGTTCCATTCGACAAAATAACGCTTGCCGACTACGAAGAAGCGATGTTGGAAGGAATACGCCGTGAGGACGAGCAAATAGAGAAAACAATAAACGATCCGGAAGAACCTACTTTCGAAAATACGCTCATTCGTGAAGACGAAGTGGAAGGGCGCAAGCATTATTACGACCTTCTTTCACGCGTAGAAAGTGCGTTTTTCAATATGCTCAGTGCAGAAACCAACGACAAGATGGACGCACTGGCACAGAAAATGAGCCCGATTCTCACCAAGCACGCTAACGATATAAGCCTTAATCCTAAACTTTTCGAACGCATAAAGGCTGTCCACGAGAAGCATCGAGAGCTTACTCCCGAAGAAAGCAAGCTGTTGGAAGAAAGCTACGACGGCTTTGTTCGCAGTGGTGCGCTGCTCAGTGAGGCGGATAAAGACAAGCTACGCAAACTTACCGAAGAAGCAAGTATGCTCGCATTGAACTTCTCTCAAAATGTATTGAAAGAGAACAAAGCATACCAACTACATATTACCGACGAGCAAAAGCTCGACGGACTGCCCGATTCCATTCGTGAAGCAGCTGCTGCAACCGCCAAAGAGAAAGATCTCGAAGGCTGGGTATTCACATTAGACGCGCCGAGTTACGGTCCTTTCCTAATGTATAGCACACAGCGCGACCTACGAGAAGAACTCTATATGGCACACAACACGCTATGTATTAAAACCAATTCGGAAAACAATATCGAAGTTTGTAAACGCTTGGTAAACCTCCGTCGAGAGACGGCACAGCTGTTAGGATACGATACTTACGCCGATTTTGTGATGAAATATCGTATGGCAAGCAATGTAAAGAATGTCTATAAATTGCTTGACGACCTTATTGATGCTTACAAACCAACAGCTATTAAAGAGTACAACGAACTCTGTGAAATTGCTAAAGAGCAAGAAGGGAACGACTTTAAGTTGATGCCTTGGGACACAGCCTACTATGCGCATCAACTGAAATTAGCAAAATACGACCTCGACCCGGAGATTTTGCGTCCTTATTTTGAATTAAACAACGTTATTAAAGGCGTATTCGGTTTGGCAACTCGCTTTATGGCATCACTTTCAAAGAGAACAAAGACATTCCTGTCTACCATTCTGACGTGAAACCGTATGAGGTTTACGACAAAGATGGCTCTTATCTTGCAGTGCTCTATGTCGATTTCTTCCCACGAAAAGGCAAGCGTGCAGGTGCGTGGATGACGGAATACCAAGGCCAACGCATCACGAAAGAAGGCGAAAACATACGTCCACACGCATCGTTGGTAATGAATTTCTCGAAGCCTACCGACGATAAACCGGCACTATTGCGCTTGGGCGAGGTTACAACCTTCCTGCACGAGTTTGGTCATTCGCTACACGGCATCTTTGCAAACAGCCGTTTTGAAAGTCAGTCGGGTACGAATGTATGGTGGGACTTCGTAGAACTTCCATCGCAGTTTATGGAGAACTTCGCCGTAGAAAAAGATTTCCTGCGCACCTTTGCTTTCCATTACGAAACAGGCGAACCCATGCCCGAAGAGCTCATCGAAAAGATTATAGCCAGCCAAAACTTCAATGTGGCAATGGCATGCCTGCGCCAAGTCAGCTTCGGACTATTGGATATGGCTTATTACACACAGAAAGAAGAGTTTAAGGAGGACATTATTCCATTTGAAAAGAAGGCATGGGAAAAAGCCGTCATTGGCGAACAAATCGACGGAACATGTATGACGACACAGTTCTCGCACATCATGTCAGGAGGCTATGCAGCAGGATATTACAGCTACAAATGGGCAGAAGTGCTTGATGCCGATGCTTTCAGCTTGTTCAAAAAGAACGGAATATTCGACAAAACCACTGCTCAAAGTTTCCGCGACAACGTTCTTTCCAAGGGAAGTACCGAGCACCCGATGGTGCTTTACAAGCGTTTTCGCGGACAAGAACCTACCATCGATGCGCTCTTGGAACGCAACGGCATAATAAAAACAAACTAAAGAAAAAGCAATATATATCCGCAAAAACGATATGAAGACCGAAAAGCAAACACTTCTCGACTACCGCTACTTACGCATGGCATGTGTTTGGGCTGAAAACTCCTACTGCAAACGTCGCCAAGTAGGCGCATTGGTGGTGAAAGACAAGATGATTATCAGCGATGGATATAACGGAACGCCCAGCGGTTTCGAGAATATTTGCGAAGACGAAAACAATATTACCAAGCCGTACGTGTTGCACGCCGAAGCCAATGCCATAACCAAATTGGCTCGAAGTGGCAACAACAGCGACGGTTCAACGCTCTATGTAACGGCTGCGCCTTGCATAGAATGCGCCAAACTCATCATTCAGTCGGGCATTAAACGCGTGGTATATGGAGAAAAATACAGACTTACCGAAGGCATCGACCTGCTTGAGCGTGCCAAAATAGAGGTTGAATACTTAAATCTTGAAGGCAATGAGTCAGAACAAGAATAATCGTTTCATGCCCTTGTGGCTGGCACTGTGCGTTGTTATCGGAGTGCTTGTCGGAACATTCTACGCCAATCACTTCTCGGGAAACCGCCTGAACATCATCAATAGCGGTAGCAGCAGGTTGAGCAACTTGCTGCACATCATCGATGACCAGTATGTTGATTCTGTCAATATCGACGAGTTGGTGGAGAAAGCATTGCCCCAAATCCTTGCCGAACTCGACCCCCACTCCGTTTATATCAGTGCAAAAGATGTGCAAATGGCTACCGAAGACCTGAAAGGTTCGTTCTCCGGCGTTGGCATTGAGTTCACTATTCAGCAAGACACCGTACACGTTCAGAATGTCATAAAGAACGGACCGGCCGAAAAGGCAGGCATTCTTGCAGGCGATAAGATAGTAAATATCGACAACAAACCTTTTGTTGGCGACAGTGTTACCAACGAAGAGGCACAGCACAGACTAAAGGGACCGAAGGCTCTAAGGTGAAAGTGGGCGTGAAACGCTTTGGCGAGAAAGACATAAAATATTTCGTACTTACCCGAAACGATATTGCCATGAAGAGCGTTACGGCAACTTATATGCTCAACGACTCTATCGGCTATATCCGCATAAAGAACTTTGGCGAACGCACATACGCCGAAATGCTGACCTCGCTGCAACAGCTGAACCTGCAAGGAGCCGACAAATTGGTTATCGACCTGCGCGATAACGCCGGCGGATACCTTGAAAGTGCAGTGCAAATGGCAGAAGAATTCTTGCGTAAAGACCAACTTATTGTCTACACACAAGGGCGCAAGAGTCCACGACGCGAATACCGCAGCCGAGGAAAAGGCAGCTATCAACAAATTCCTTTGGTAGTACTCATCAACGAAGGTTCAGCGTCGGCTTCCGAAATTTTTGCAGGTGCCATTCAAGACAACGACCGTGGCACTATCGTAGGACGTCGCTCGTTTGGCAAAGGCTTGGTGCAACAACAAATACAGTTCCCCGATGGCAGTATGATTCGATTAACCATAGCACGCTACTACTCGCCTTCAGGACGCTGCATACAAAAGCCTTTCAAGCCGGGAGGCATTGCTGCATACGAGCAAGATATGCTGACACGCTACCAACACGGAGAGTTTTTCTCGCAAGACAGCATAAAACATACAGGTCCAGCCTATCATACCAACAACGGACGCCTCGTTTATGGCGGCGGTGGCATTACACCCGACATCTTCGTACCTGAAGATACAAGCGACGTAACCTCTTATTACAAGGAGGCAGCCATGCGCGGGCTCATTCTGCAATATGCGTTCAAATATACCGATGAGAACCGTCAGACGCTGAAGAAATATACAGAAATGAAGCCGCTCTCGGAGTACTTGACAGGCAGAAACCTTGTGAACGACTTCGCAAACTATGCGGAAAAGAACGGATTGCGACGGAGAAACAATCTTATCAACAAGTCGCACGCATTGTTAGAGAACTACATTTACAGTCGCATCATTTACAATATGCTTGACGAACAAGCGTGGAATCAGTATCTGAACCGTAACGACGATATGATAAAAGCAGCAGAAAAAGTACTCAACAGTGGCGAGGCTTTCCCGAAAGCACCTGCCAAGAAAGAACATTCAACAAAGAAAAAACAAAATAAAACTGCATAAACAAAATGGGGATTATCGAGTCTGACTGACTTGATAAACCCCATTTTTCGTTTCAAACTTTTCGTACTTAACCTTATTATGATGAACAAAACAGAACTCAGAAAAGAGATACGCAACCGTAAACGCCAATATACGCAAGAGCAGCTACAAGCACTTTCTGCGCCCATCATCGACCGTTTGCGCCACCACCCCAAACTCGTTGCAGCAAAAACCATAATGCTCTATCATTCGTTGCCCGACGAAGTATTCACCCATACCTTTGTAGACGAAATGGTGGAAGCAGGCAAAGACGTGCTGTTGCCGGTGGTTATCAGTGAAACTGAAATGGAAATACGACGCTACACCGGCTCTAAAGATATGGCAATGAGTTCGTTTAACATCTTAGAACCCATTGGCGAACTCTTTACCGACTACGACAACATTGAGTTTATAGCCGTCCCCGGTATGAGTTTCGATGCCGACCGCAACCGCCTCGGTCGTGGGAAAGGCTATTACGACCGCTTCTTGAAACAGGCTGAACGAGCTTACAAATTAGGCATCTGCTTCGATTTCCAAAAGCTCGACAGCATTCCTACCGATAAATACGATGAGAAAGTAGACGAGGTACTTTAACCCCAATCGGTCCTTAGGACGCATTTGCTTAGATTTGTT
>NZ_BAJY01000016.1 GCF_000613945.1 Prevotella falsenii DSM 22864 = JCM 15124 | reverse complement strand
TTACAAAATTACTATTATGGAATTAAAGAATAAAAAACTTACCGACGACGAATTTTTCAAAGAAAGAGCCGACGTCCTGACGCATTGGGAGACCGGTAAAGGCGTAGACTTCCAAGAAGCAGTAGATTACCAAAAGAGCATTGCGCCTGAGAAACGCTTCTCGTACAAGTTGCAGAAAGCTGTAGAAAACGGCGACACGCTCATTCAGCCCCGTGCCGGAGTGGCACTCTACGAAGAACACATCAAGCTGTTGCGCTTCCTCGAAGATGAAGGCGGAGCAGACTTGCTGCCCTCTACCGTAGACAGCTACACACGTCTGAACCGATACAACGAATGCGAAGTTGGTATTCAGAAGAGTTTTGAAACCAACCGTTCTATGCTCAACGGATTTCCCATTGTAAACTATGGTGTGGACATTTGCCGCAAGGTAACGTCGGCTGTCAAGAACCCTGTGCAGGTAAGACACGGAACGCCTGATGCCCGTTTGCTTACCGAAATATCTATCGCAGGTGGCTTTACGTCATACGAAGGCGGCGGTATTTCCTATAATATTCCTTACTCTAAGGCACACCCGGTAGACCAAGTAATTCACCATTGGCAGTATGCCGACCGCTTGGTAGGTCTATACGAAGAAGCGGGCGTGTCTATCAACCGCGAACCATTCGGACCTCTTACAGGCACACTCATTCCACCTTGCATTTCAAACACAGTGGCTGTGATTGAAGCAGTGCTCGCTGCAACACAGGGAGTGCGCGACCTTACCGTGGGCTACGGACAGTGCGGAAACCTTATTCAAGACGTTGCTGCCATTCGTTCGCTCGACATCATGACACGCAAATATCTTGATAAGTTCGGTTATAAAGACGCTCGCGTTACCACCGTGTTCCACCAATGGATGGGCGGTTTCCCACAAGACGAGGCACAAGCATTCGGTGTTATCTCTTGGGGCTCGGCAGCCGGAGCATTGGCAAAGGCAACAAAGGTAATCGTAAAGACTCCTCACGAGGCGATGGGCATACCAACCAAGGAAGCCAACGCAGCGGGTCTGCGTGCCACAAAGCAGGTTATCAATATGTTGAAAGACCAGAACTTCCGCGAAATTCCGGCTGTTGTAGACGAAAGCGAAATCATTATGCAGGAAATGGAGTGCATGCTCAACAAGGTAGAAGAGCTCGGAAAGGGCGATTGGGCTGTGGGTACTTGCGCTGCCATCGAAGCCGGTGTAATCGATATTCCGTTTGCACCAAGTAAGTACAATGCCGGTAAGGTGTTGCCTGCGCGCGACAACCAAGGTGCTATCCGCTTGTTGAATATGGGCAATATGCCACTCAGCGAAGACTTGGTTATCTTCCATCGTCAGAAACTTGAAGAACGTGCAAAGGCTGAAAACCGTCCTGTCAGCTTCCAAATGGTTATCGACGACGTCTACGCCATCGGCAAAGGACACCTTGTAGGACGTCCGAGAAACAACTGATTTCGCAACGTTCTTTAAGCGAATATAAAGATAAAACATATCAAGTAAAAATATAAACTAACACATCGGTCTCGCTATTGAATAATAGAGGAATGGTAGCGAGACCATAACTTAAACAGGTTCTTATTATGAAAATCAAGAAAGTTGTATGTGCTCCGGGTAAAACGGGCTTTTTCTTCGATGACCAAAAGGCAATCAAAGCCGGTGCTAAAAACGACGGTGCTTTCTATGTGGGTACTCCGGTAACACCCGGTTTCAAGCAGGTAAGACAAGCCGGCGAGTCAATCAGCGTAATGTTCATTCTCGAAAACGGTGCCATTGCACACGGCGACTGCGCTGCTGTACAATATTCAGGTGCAGGTGGGCGCGACCCATTGTTCCTTGCAGAAGACTTTATCCCTGTTATTGAAAAAGAAATAGCACCTCTCTACGAAGGCAAAGAAATTACATCGTTCCGTGAAATGGCTGACCTTGTTGATAAAACAGTCAGTCCTTCGACCGGAAAAATATATCACACTGCTATTCGCTACGGCGTAACACAGGCTTGTCTCGATGCTGTTGCAAAGAGCCAATGCAAGTTAATGGCACAGGTAATTGCCGATGAATACGGCACGGAAGTATCAAAAGAAATTATTCCTATATTCTCTCAATCGGGCGACGACCGCTATCTGAATGCCGACAAGATGATAATGAAGCGTGCCGACGTATTGCCACACGCACTTTTCAACCACGTTGAAACAAAGGTAGGCTTGAAAGGAGAAAAGATTAAGGAATATATTGAATGGCTCCGCAACCGCGTGCTCGAACTCCGACCATGCGATTGCTACAACCCAACATTCCATATCGACGTTTACGGCACACTCGGCATCGTGTTCAACAACGACTTCGAGGCTATCGCTAAGTACATCGGCGAGGTAGCCGAAGTAGCCAAACCATTCCACTTGCGTGTAGAAGGTCCTGTCGATATGGGTGAACGCGAAGCACAAATCGATGCTTTGGCAGCTATCCGTGCAGCTATGGACCGCGACGGAATAGATGCTGAAATCGTTGCAGACGAATGGTGCAACACGTTGGAAGACATTAAAGACTTCACAGCAAAGAAGGCCGGACACATGGCACAAATAAAAACACCTGACCTCGGCGGTATCAACAACACCATCGAAGCCGTACTCTTCTGCAAGGAACACGACATGGGTGCTTATCTTGGCGGTACTTGCAACGAAACAAACCGCTCTGCAGAAGTTTGTGCAAACATCGCTATGGCAACAAAGCCGGTGCAATATCTCGCAAAGCCGGGTATGGGTGTAGACGAAGGTTACATGATTGTTTACAACGAAATGAGCCGTATCTTGGCTTTAACTAAGTAATCGTAGCTTGGCTTCGGTTAAGTAATCATGTCTTAATGCCGACTAAACAAGTGCATCGTCTCTTGGCTTTGACCAAGAAGATGCACTTTGGCACCGACTAAGTAATTACATTTTATCTTGGCTTCGGCTGAGTAATTAAAAAAAGAAAAAGAAGATGGAAGAAATCAGAATACTTTCCACTACAGCGATTTTGGGCTATGGTTTCCCGATGGAATCGTTTGTAGAGGGTATGAAACGTAAGCCACACGTTATCGCAGTAGACGCCGGTTCGTCAGACCCGGGCCCTTATTATCTTGGTGCAGGTAAGTCGTTCACCGACCGAAATTCGGTAAAACGCGACTTGGAAATCATGATTCCTGCCGGCATAGAGGCGAAAGTCCCCGTTATTGTCGGTACAGCCGGCGGTAGTGGTGCACGTCCTCACGTTGAATTCGTACTCGATATTGTACGCGAAATTGCGAAAGAGAAAGGTCTTTCCTTCAAAATGGCGGTTATCGAGTCAGAGTTTGAGAAGGACTTCATTAAGGAAAACCTCCGCAATGGCAAGGTTACTCCACTTGCTCCGGCAAAGCCTATCGAGGAGAAAGATGTAGACGAGGCTGTCCACATCGTGGCACAAATGGGCGAAGAACCTTATATCAAGGCATTGGAAGAAGGTGCTGATGTCATCATTGCCGGTCGTTCTTACGACCCATCGGTGTTTGCCGCCCTCCCCATTAAGGAAGGATTTCCCAAAGGTTTGGCTATCCACTTGGGCAAAATCCTTGAGTGTGCCGCCATCTGTGCATTGCCCGGAAGCGGTAGCGACTGTATGTTCGGCTACCTGCGCCACGACAATTTCGTGCTCGAACCGTTATCGGCGGCTCGTAAGTGTACCACACTTTCCATAGCAGGGCACACTCTTTACGAGAAAACAAACCCATACATCTTGCCCGGTCCGGGCGGTGCAATCAACCTACACGAATGCAAATTCGAGCAAGTTGATGAGAACAAGGTACGCGTTTCCGGTTCTAAGTTCGTGCCAACCGACAAGTATTTCGTTAAGCTCGAAGGTGTTCGCCGTGTCGGTTATCGCACGATGTCGCCGGCTGCAGTGAAAGACCCTGTCATGATTTCTAAGATAGACGAAATTACAAAGGCTGTCCGTGCTCGTGTAGAAGATAACTTCAAGAAGTTCGGCATAACCGATTTCTTCCTCGATTTCAAGATTTACGGTAAGAAAGGCGTTATGGCTATGTTCGAAGGTGCCGAAGAATCGCACTCTGACGAGCTGCTCATCATCATCGAAGCTGTTGCCGACAATCAGGAAACAGCGAACACTATCTGTAGTTTTGCACGAAGTACCATGCTCCATTTCGGCTACGAAGGTCGCTATTCTACATCGGGCAACCTCGCTTTTCCATTCTCTCCGTCAGACTGCAAGATGGGCGAAGTTTACGAGTTCAACATCTATCACCTCTTGGAAGTAGACGACCCAACAAGTCTTTTCCCCATCACTTACGTCAATTTCGACAAGGGAGAATGCAAATAACTAACGGTAAAAGGAGACAAAAACATGGCACAATATAAATTAGTAGACGTGGCTTCTGTTATTCGCAGTAAGAATTCAGGCCCTTTCGAACTTACATTCGACGTCATTTTCAAAGACTTTGAAACCTATAACAAGGTGAAAGATGCTAATATTTTCAACGAGAAGATGTTCTGCGAGCTTTACCATATCAAGGCCGAAGACATCATTAACATCATTCACTTCGACCCTGCAAAAGCCATCAAGGTAACCATCGTCCGCCCTATCCCATCAGGCTCGTTGGGCGAAACCGATGTGTACGGTGCACAGCAGCACACACCTTTGATGAAGATGAGTTTTGAAATGTAATACAAACATAGAACGAGTTGGCACCGACACCCACACTATGGGGTGCGCCAACTCGTTCTTTTTTTATACATAAGTTCTATTAAACACCGGGCAGCAAGCACTGCTTGCACTGCCTTTTCACACCAACACCCGACACGAACAGCAATGATAAATCCGCTTCAGCAATATCTTATATCGACGCAATACTTCGCCCCACGCGGCAAAGAGCGACTTATATTCCTCGGCGACCATATTTCCCAACGACATCTTCTTTACACCGACCGCCTCATAGGCATTGTCGGCGATGCAGGTTCGGGCAAGTCGTCGCTCATCAAGGGTATGTTTCCCGGTTTGGAACTCACGAACGACGACGATGTTATCAACCCCCGCAAAATCCTTTCCATGCGCGAAGCGATTGCATTGGGCGAGATAAAAGAGGCTTCATCGTTCCATTTGGACATTCGTTTCCTAAGCGGTTTCATGCAGATGTGGGAGATTGCAGAGTTCGTTAAAACATTGCTGGAACACAAAAAGCGTGTCATTATCGAGCATTTCAACCTGCTGCGCAAAGCCTTAGGGCGCAATGCCGACTTATTGGTGGGCATCGGCGAAGAAATCATCGTGGCTCGTCCGACGATGTTTGGCCCATTGCCGGAAAGCATTTACGACATTGTGCACGAGTCGTTGAAGTACCGCAAGATGGCGCACACTGCCGAAGAAATCACTCGCTATATACTCGAAGACAACTACGGCATCTATCCGGACAGCTACTACTTCTCGGATATACGCAACGGATTTGTGCTGAAGTTCTACAATCACGAAGAGTTTGACATTCAAGAACTTGAAGATAACGTGCAGGAAGTGATAAACCGACATCTGCCGGTGGCTTACTACGACGAGGAGCACATCACCATAGGCGAACGCATCGTAGATTGTGGAGGGCCTCGTTTGCAGGTAACCAATACCCAAGACATACTGAACTTTGCCTTCGTAAAGGAACTTATGTACGACAAAGATAGTAAAACGCATTGCCTAATCGGCATTGTAGACAAGAATTGCGAAAACATTGAGAACCGAAATACACAGTATTTCCTTACAAGAGAAGTTTAAATGAGAGAAATAGACGCATCAAAAATTACGGAGTTGGTAGAAAAACTCTGCATAGAAGCATGCTACGTGCTTGCCGACGATATATACAACAAGCTCGCTATTTGCCAAAAACAAGAGAAATCGCCCTTGGCAAGCGAGATTATCGGAACGATAGTAAAGAACGCCGACATCGCCAGAACCGAGCGTGTGCCTATGTGTCAGGACACGGGAATGACGGTTGTGTTCGTCAGAATGGGACAAGAATGCCACGTTACTGGCGGTTTCATCGAAGAAGCCATTAACCAAGGCGTGCGCCAAGGCTATGCAAACGGCTACTTGCGCAAGTCGGTTGTACGCGACCCGATAGACCGTGTGAACACCACCGATAACACGCCAGCGATTATTCATTACGAAATTGTACCGGGCGACGAGTTCCACATCACCGTAGCACCGAAGGGTTTCGGCAGCGAAAACAAAAGCGGACTGAAGATGCTCACGCCCAGCGCAGGTGTAAAAGGAATTAAAGAATTTGTCATCGACACTGTTTTCCACGCCGGCGGCAACCCTTGCCCACCCATCATTGTGGGCATCGGCATCGGCGGAACAATGGAACGTGCGGCTTTTCTCAGCAAAAAAGCCCTTCTACGCCCTGTCGGCAGTGTGAGCGAAAAGCCTCACATAGCCGAATTGGAAAAAGAATTGTTGGAAGAAATCAACAAACTCGGCATCGGTCCTTGCGGTTTCGGCGGCACAACAACTGCCCTTCAAGTGAGCATTCTTGCCAATGCCACCCACATTGCGGGCTTGCCTGTATCGGTAAATATTGGCTGCCACGCCACCCGACACGCCGAAGGTTCGCTCTAAACACGCAAATATAAGAAAACGAATTATGGAAGAAAAACGAATTATATCAGCTCCTTTCACCGACGAAACCATTCGTTCACTCCACGCAGGCGACATGGTTTACATTTCGGGCATTATATATACCGCACGCGATGCGGCGCACAAGCGTCTTTGCGAAATGCTGGAAGCAGGCGAACCCATGCCTTTCGACTTTGAAGGTCAGGCGGTTTACTATGCCGGTCCGTGCCCCGCTAAACCGGGACAACCCATCGGTTCTGTCGGTCCGACAACGGGTGGGCGTATGGACGCCTACTCTCCGCGCCTCATTCAGCAAGGCTTACGCGTTATGATAGGCAAAGGGTCTCGCTCTGAAGAGGTTATCGACGCACTGAAAAAATATACCGGCGTCTACTTCGCTGCTATCGGTGGTGCTGCCGCCCTTATGGCAAAGGCAGTTAAAGAAGCCGAAGTCATCGCCTTCGACGAGCTTGGCACAGAAGCCATACGCCGCCTTCGTGTAGAAGAACTGCCTGTAATCGTAGCCATAGACCACGAAGGAAACGATATGTATAAGCTCGGCGTAGAGCAATACAGACAGTAGAAAAGCCTTTTAAATATTATAACTTTCCATACTCCCACGCTGTTTAATCAAACAGAATGGGAGTATTTTTTGTGCGGAAGTACAACAAAAAGAGAACCGTTCTACCGATTAATCAAACAGAATGAGAGTATTTTCTTGTGCGGAAGTGCAATAAAAAGAAAACCGTTCCACCGATAAACTCCTGTTCAACCGCTCCTATACGCAAGCCACTTCTCCATCGTAGGGGCGCGATTTATCACGTTCCGTATCTCAACGCTGCAACTTCTTGGGTGTCAGGAATATGATAAACCACGCCCATACATAATGCACCCCACATCTTTAGAATTCTTATGGGACGATTAAAAACCGGCGGACACAATCGAAACACTCACCTTTCTGCATGGAAAAGTAGTTTTAACACGGAACTTGATAATTGCCTTAATTTTGTAAAGATAATTCTGTTAAAAAGTGATATAATCGGTTTGGCGTTGCGAAACCGTAGGTTTTGCGTTGTTAAACCGTAGGTTTTACCGTGCAAAACCTACGGTTTTGGAATGCAAAACAATAGGTTTTGTAATGCGTTGATAAAGAAATAGTTACACAACAGCTATGCTTGTGAAAAATGTTTACGTTTTTATTGCATTTATTTCGCCTATAAAGTGGCTTATTCCCATTAACTTTATACAGTTCCCTAAATAGCATCTTGACAAACAATTCATCAACAAAAAAACAATACATATAAGTTGCAGGTATGAAACAAAATCAGCATATCTGCAACAACCATCATATTAGTTGTAAAACAAAAATAAAGCGAATAACAACCAACATAATAATTATTAGTATGTATATATTCGAACCTATATCGACAGAAGATATTCTTAAAAGACTGTCAAGCAACTGCCGACTGCGCCGATTGGAAAAGAATATGTCGCAGAAAACGCTTTCTCAAACGAGCGGTGTCCCACTGTCCATCATACAACGGTTTGAACATACCGGAGAAATTTCGCTGTCCGGCTTTGTAAAGATAGTGTGCGTGCCGGGCTATGCAGAGGATATGATGGAACTGATAGGCAAGCCTAAATACAACAGTATTGACGAAATGGTGAGAATAAACAAGAACAAAAGCAGAAAGCGAGGTACCGATGAAGGATATTAAATCATTGAAGGTTATGTAACATAGTCAGCTCGTAGGACAGCTGACGATGGGAACAAACAACACTTGCCTGTTCCAATACGACAGAGAATGGCTGCATACGGGCTTTTCCATTTCCCCTTTGAAACCGCCGTTGAGAGGAGATTTGTTCGAAGCCGATTACCTACGTTTCACGGAAACTTCGGTATCTGCAATCTGTTGTTTCGTGTAGCCCCCTCTCCTTCTTGCTTATTAAACTACGACAACATTTCCGATAGATAATGCAAAGTCTTCTGCAGCGAAGAAAGGGGATATTAACGAAAAGTTGAAAGTTTAGCGTGCTCGCACACAAAAAGGGATTGACGCAAATCAAGAAAGGTGGTTCTTTTGCAAAAAACACGTAGAAATATTTTTCTATATAGCAGAACCTGCGTACCTTTGCATTGTCAAAAAGACAAAAAGGTTATTAGATTGTTTAGGTTAATAGTAATAGATTTAGGTTTTTAGTTGTTTTATTTAAGGAGAACAAGAGAGTTGTTCAGGAAAGATAGGTTTAGTTAAGGTAATTAAAATAAGATTGAATAAAGGATAACAAATTGATGCGAGATTTTGGGGGAACGCCGAGAGGCGCGAACCTACAAATCAAGCGGAAGCTAAAATAAGCGAAAGCTTATTTTAAGACTAACGAAAGCGCAGGACTGTGATAGTCCTGCGCTTTTGCGTTATAGGTGGTTTCGATAGCACGGAAATACGAGACAGGCATGCCACAAAAGTGTAAATATTTATCGCAAGCGTAACTATTATATAACTTTCTCGTTATGAAAGCTCTGTGCTAGGGTTTCTAGAGGATTCTAGTTTTTCTAGAAATTCTAGATAATTCTATGAAGACAAAGCTGTTGAAACGAAAAAAGGGATACGGCATAAAGCCATATCCCTCTCATTAATTAGTCATAAATATCCCTATGAGAATTATTCCTCTACTACAACAAAATCGTCTTTTGTTACTCCGCAAAGTGGGCATACCCAATCGTCCGGAATATCTTCAAAAGCTGTACCGGGCGCAATGCCTCCGTCAGGGTCGCCTACTTCCGGGTCGTAAACGTAACCGCAAGTTTCACATTCGTATTTCTTCATAATGTTTTCTTTTTAATTTGTTACTATAAATATTGCACGCAAAGTTATCGTAAATATACAATTATTACAAATAAAATGCGTTAAAAAGTATTTATTTAGCGTATTTTATTAGAATTCTACCGATATTTTAGCATTTATTTGGCGACCTGTAAGATAGTTTGGCACGGCATACTGCTGTCCCGAAATGTCGGTTATCCAGTAGTAAGAGTTCACGTTGTTGATGCCGAAAAGGTTCAAACAGTCCACACCCAACCACACGTTTCGGAAGATAGAATTGCGCGAACCGTCTTGATTGTCGAAAAGTCGGTAGCTCATTCCGATGTCGGCGCGCTTGTAGGCAGGCGCACGGAACGGAGAGCTGCTTAGCTCATGGTGAGGCGCAGAGAAGGGCAAGCCGTCTGCGTATGCCAGTTTCAGCGACATTCGCCAGCGTGTAGAGCCGGGGAAATAGTCGGTGAAGAAGAGGTTTAAGGCAAAACGCTGGTCGGTTGGCAGCGGTACGTTCTTCCCATTCAGCTTCATGCCGGTGTTCATAACGCTGAGCGTGAGCCACGAGTCTGCCCCCGGTACAAACTCTCCAAAGAGTTTCAGGTCTAAGCCGGCAACGTGTCCGGACGTCTCATTGTCGCCATAGTAAGTTACTTTCACGTTGTCTACCGAGTACGGAACGAGGCGCGAGATGGCTTTATAGTAGGCTTCCGCCGTGAATTTAAAGGGTCGGTTCATCATCGAAAAGCGGTAACTCATCGATGCCAACGCATGAATGGAACGCTGCGAACGTGTTTTCTTATTCAGCAGTGCGTAGGTTACGCCGTTTATCATTGTGGTATCGCGCAGCTCTTTGTAGAACGGTGCCTGATAATAGAGCCCTGCTGCCACACGGAACGACAGGTTTCGGTTCCACCCCGGCGTGATGTTGAGCGATGCACGTGGCGATACGATGCTCTCGCCGTTGAAGTCCCAGTGTGCATAGCGCACGCCGTAGCTCAGACGGTACAGCGTCGGAACGGAGTCGTTACTTTTAAAGTTCCACGTATCTTGTATGTATGTCTCTATTCGTTTAGCATCTAAGTTGTTGCGTGCGCGCATCGAATATATCATATCGAGGGTTTCGCCGGTATGCGGAACATTGTATCCTGCCGAGTCGCGGTACTCGTATTCTGCCGAATTTTCTTCAATTCTCTCTATCTTATATGTCAGTGCGCCTTCTATTCTGTGGTTATTTCCTGCACGCTGTTGCACCATCAGCTTAAGGCTTCGCACGTTTGCTGAGAGGTAGTCGCGCGAGTGTTGCATATACGTACCTACGCCCAAGTTCTCCGAAGTTTCGGTCTGTGTAAGCCAGTATTGCCCCTGAATGTCGTACCGTTGCTGCTCTTTGGTCGAGAAAGCCGATGCTATGAGCGATATATCGGTGCGCGGCGTGAGATGGTTGGTGATGCTTAACGAACCGAAGAAGGTTCGGAAGAGGTCTTTTTCCTTACCGTCGAAGTAGACTCTGAACGACTTTACGTTCTGCATCGTACCGAATTTTGTTTCTCGGTCTGTGGGTTCAAAGTTGTAATTGTTTTCCGATATATTGCCGATAAAGTCCACTTGCCAGCGTTTCGACGGCTGCCACGAGAGGTAAGTCTGATAGTCTAAGAACGAAGGATTGTATTCGCCCTTCGTTTCGAGCGAACCTAAAAGATACTTGTTGGTTTTGTATCGCAGACCGTTTGTCCATGTCAGCTTCTTCGTAGCAATGCCTAAATAGCCGCTTGCACCTAACATAGAGGCTGTTATAGAGCCTTCGGTGCGCTTGGGACGCTTGTAGGTGATGTCCAAAGCCGAACTCATTTTGTCGCCATACTTCGCTTCAAAGCCTCCCGTAGAGAAGCCCACGTTTTCCACAAGGTCAGCATTTATCACCGAAAGACCCTCCTGCTGTCCGCTGCGTACGAGGAACGGGCGATACACTTCCACATTATTTATATATACAGAGTTCTCGTCGAACGTACCGCCGCGCACATTATATTGCGACGAAAGTTCGGAGTGGGTAGACACACCCGCCTGCGTTTGCAATATTTCTTCTACGGCATTGCCCGACACCGATGGGTTTCGCTTGGTTGCTTCCACCTTTATTTCTTCGGTAGTACCGTGTTGCGGCGTCCGTCCCTGCACTACAACCTCCTGCATTTCGTTGTCGCTATTCAGCTGAATTTGCAGTGTTTGCTTGCCTTGGGGGCGGCGCAGCACGCGCACCTTACTCTTGTAGCCCAGCATGGAGAAGCGCACCTTTACCGAATCTTCGCTTTGCAGCTGCATACTGAACTCTCCTTTCAGGTTGCTCATCGTTATTTTACCTTGCGAAGCAACCATAATAGAAGCCAACTCAATGGGGTTTCCGTCTTGGTCGGACACCTTTCCTTGCAGCGTAAACGACTGTCCCACAGCGTTGCCGGCATACAGCAAGCATAGGAACGATAATATAATGTTCAGTAGTTTTGCCTTATTCATACTATGAATAACGCTTGTCCGGAAAGATTATTGCATTATAATGCGTGAGTTCGGTATAAGAATTGCGCCGGTATATTGTTTATTAAGACACTTAAAGAAAAAACCGGTTATGATTTAATACGCTTATAATCAGAAAAAACAGAAGGTTCTTTGCCTTCAAATTCTTGCACCGGACTCACGTTATTTTTGAACGTTTTCGTTCAGCCAAATGAGCAATGCCAAATTTATTTGGGCATTGCCATGGCGAGAAAACGCACTTTTCGAGGAACGAGAAAAGAACGGAAAGAAGCCGGTAAAAAGCGTAAAAGAAACCAATAAAAACGTAAAGATTTTTCACAAGTATAACTATCGCGTAACCATCTATCCGCCAGCGTGTTACAAAACCTATTGTTTTGCATTCCAAAACCGTAGGTTTTGCACGGTAAAACCTACGGTTTAACAACGCAAAACCTACGGTTTCGCAACGTCAAAGCGATTATATCACTTTTTAACAGAATTATCTTTACAATATTAAACCGAAAAACGCTCACTGTTTCATCAGCCGACTTGTTTAAAAACACCTACGAAACAGCTTGCCAAACCTGCTTCCCCTATGTCGAAATCGCATTATCAATGAAAGAGAAAACAAAAACCACCGATACCCGAAAAATACAGGGACGAATGGCAAAATATGGGATTACGGAACAGAATTACAATATTTTATATATTTTATAGAAACACTTTGTGCGCCAATTTGTTTTCTTTTGCTACCTTTGCAGCTAATATATAAGGAAACAAAAATATCGCAAATGAAGAAGATTATTTTTCTATTCGCAATAGTATTGAGCGCAATGAGCATCGTCTCTTGCCGCGACCAAGACACCTACGCCGACCAGTTGGAACGTGAACGCAAAGCCATTAAGGCGTTCATAGTGAAGCATAATATTAACGTTATATCGGAAAGACAGTTTGAAAATCAAGGGTTTAAGACCGATACAACAAAAAATCAGTATGTTGAGTTCAAATCTACAGGCGTGTATATGCAGATAGTTGAAGAAGGCATAGGAGAGGTTTTGAAGAACGGCGAAACCGCTACGGTGCTCTGCCGCTTCGACGAAACCAACGTGGCTGCCGACACTTTGCAGCTCACAAACAAGGTGTTGCGCTGGGACGGCATCGTAGATAAGATGATGGTAACGAAGAATAGCGGAACTTTCACGGCTTCGTTCGACAAGGCTTCCAGCGTTTTGGCACGTGTGTACAGCAACACAGCTGTGCCAAAAGGGTGGCTGGTGCCGCTGCCTTATATAAAACTCGGACGCATTACAAGCGAAAACGACAAGTTGGCGCACGTGCGTCTCATCGTTCCATCGGCACAAGGACACTCCCATGCAAGCAACAAGGTGTATGCTTGCTTCTACGATATTACCTATCAACGAGGAGTTTAACAAGATAAAACAATAACACGCCACGACCGCACGCTGTGTGGTCGTGGCTTTAAAATTATATAGAAGATGACGCTAATAAAGTCTATTTCGGGTATCCGCGGTACAATTGGCGGACAAACCGGTAACACATTGAATCCACTTGACATTGTTAAATTCACATCAGCTTACGCTACTTACATCGCAAGTAAGCACCCGGGAAAGAAGCTAAAGATTGTTGTTGGACGCGACGCACGCATTTCGGGCGAGATGGTGAAGAACGTTGTGTGCGGCACACTTATGGGTATTGGTGCCGATGTCGTAAATATTGGCTTGGCAACCACCCCTACTACCGAACTTGCCGTGCGCATGGAGGGTGCCGATGGCGGCATCATCATCACCGCTTCGCACAATCCCCGCCAATGGAACGCATTGAAACTGCTGAACCACGAGGGCGAATTTCTTACCGCAGAAGACGGTGCTGCCGTGCTCGACATAGCCGAAAAAGAGAACTTCAACTATGCCGACGTAGACCAACTGGGCAGCTATCGGGAGGACAACTCGTTCGACCAACGCCACATCGACGCGGTGAAAGCTCTCGAATTGGCAGACTTGGAAGCCATTAAAGCCCGCAAATTCCGTGTCTGTGTAGATGCCGTGAACTCCGTAGGCGGCATTATTCTGCCCAAATTGCTCGACCAAATCGGCGTGGAATATACATTGCTCTATGGCGAACCGACGGGCGACTTCGCTCATAACCCCGAACCGATAGAGAAAAACCTCGGCGGCATTATGGCAGAAATGAAGAAGGGAGGCTACGACCTCGGCATTGTTGTAGACCCTGACGTAGACCGTTTGGCGTTCATACGTGAAGACGGAGTTATGTACGGCGAAGAATATACACTCGTAAGTGTAGCCGATTACATTCTCGACCATGTAAAGGGAAACACCGTGAGCAACCTTTCTTCAACGCGTGCACTGCGCGATGTTACCGAAAAACATGGCGGAAAGTACTATGCTGCTGCCGTTGGCGAAGTGAATGTAACCACCAAAATGAAGGAAGTAGGTGCTGTTATCGGCGGCGAAGGCAACGGCGGCGTCATCTATCCGGAAAGCCATTACGGCCGCGATGCGCTTGTCGGCATCGTGCTTTTCCTTAGTTCGTTGGCTCAAAAGGGAATGAAGACAAGCGAACTGCGCAAGACTTACCCCGAATACTTTATTGCAAAGAACCGCATAGACCTCACTCCCGAAACCGATGTAGATGCTATTCTTGCCAAGGTTAAGGAGCTTTACGGAAACGAAAACGATGTGCAAGTAACCGATATTGACGGTGTCAAGCTCGATTTTCCAACGGCATGGGTGCATCTGCGTAAGTCGAACACCGAGCCAATCATTCGTGTTTACAGCGAGGCAGGCAGCATGGACGAAGCCGACGCACTGGGTAAGAAACTCATGCAGGTAGTTTACGATATGCAATAAACCCACCAATATGATAATAAAGACTTCGGATTTCAGCATATCATCGCCTACAATAGCGAAGTGTCCTAACGATACGAAGAACGAATATGCGTTCATCGGTCGGTCGAACGTGGGCAAGTCGAGCCTGATAAATATGCTTTGCAACCACAAGGGACTTGCCAAGACATCGGCAAAGCCCGGTAAAACGTTGCTCATCAACCACTTTATCATCAACAAGGAGTGGTATATCGTAGACCTTCCCGGCTACGGCTACGCAAAGAACTCTAAGACTGTGCGCAACAAGCTCGAACAAATGATTGCACAATACATCTTGCAGCGCAAGCAGCTCGTGAACGTATTCGTACTCATCGACATACGCCACGAGCAGCAAAAGATAGACCGTGAGTTCATCGACTGGTTGGGACAAAGCAACATTCCTTTCTCTATCGTCTTCACAAAAGCCGACAAACTCTCTGTAGGAAAGGCGAAAGCAAACGCCGAAGCATGGATGAATAAGCTGGAAGACACGTGGGAAATCACCCCACCCTACTTCATTACGTCGTCCGAAAGCAAGCTGGGCAGAGAGGAATTGCTCGACTATATCGAGAGCATCAATACGGCATTGGCAAACGATACAGCCGAATAAACCATGGCGCAGATACCTTATTTAGACGTTCAAAAGCTGTCGAAACGCTTCGGAGCGCAAGTTCTGTTCGACGAAATATCCTTCTCCATTGCCGAAGGACAGCACGTCGGACTGATTGCGAAGAACGGAACGGGCAAGTCTACCCTGCTTTCCATACTCACAGGAAAGGAGGGCTACGAGTCGGGAAGCATTGTCTACCGCAACGATTTGCGCATCGGCTGCTTGGAACAAAGTCCGAAATTCAACCCCGAAGAGTCGGTTCTCGACGCTTGTTTCAATCATCAGGCGACCCGGACAAGGTATTGAAAGCCAAACAGATACTCACCACGCTCAAGATAACCGACCTAAACCAACCCATGGGGCAGCTTAGCGGCGGACAACAGAAGCGTGTGGCATTGGCAAACGTGCTGATACTTGAACCCGATTTGCTCATTCTCGACGAGCCTACCAACCACCTCGACCTCGAAATGATAGAGTGGCTCGAAGGCTTTCTCGCAAGAGGGAACAAGACGCTCCTCATGGTTACGCACGACCGGTACTTCCTCGACAACGTCTGCAACATTATTCTCGAACTCGACGACCGCACCATCTACACCTATCGGGGCAACTATTCGTTCTATTTGGAGAAGCGACAGGAACGCATTGCCAACACGCGGGCAGAGATTGCACGCGCCAACAACCTCTACCGCACCGAGTTAGAGTGGATGCGAAGGCAGCCGCAGGCACGCGGACACAAGGCACGCTATCGCGAAGAAGCCTTCTACGAACTACAGGCAAAGGCACTGCAACGCATCGAAGAAAGGCAAATCCGACTGAAAGCGTCCAACGTTTACATCGGCAGCAAGATATTCGAGTGCCTCTATGTATCGAAGTCGTTCGACGAAAAGGTCATACTGAAAGACTTCTACTACAACTTTGCCCGCTTTGAAAAGATGGGAATTGTGGGCAACAACGGCACCGGCAAGTCTACATTCATCAAGATGCTGCTCGGATTGGTGAATCCCGACAGTGGTAAATTCGACATCGGGGAAACCGTAAACTTCGGTTATTTCTCGCAAGACGGACTGAAATTCCGCAGCGACCAAAAGGTTATCGACATCATAACCGACATTGCCGACTACATAGACCTCGGCGGTGGTCGCCACATGACGGCATCGCAATTCCTCAACTACTTCCTTTTCACGCCCGAAATGCAGCACAACTACGTTGCAAAACTGTCGGGAGGAGAAAAGCGAAAGCTATATTTGTGCACCGTACTGATGCGCAATCCGAACTTCCTGATACTCGACGAGCCTACCAACGACCTTGATATTCAGACGCTTCAGATACTCGAAGAGTACTTGCAAGACTTCCCCGGCTGCGTCATCGTGGTGTCGCACGACCGCTATTTCATGGATAAGGTGGTAGACCATCTGCTCGTTTTCAAAGGCGACGGACAGGTAAAGGACTTCCCCGGAAACTATACGCAGTTCCGCGAATACCAGACTTTGAAAACCAAAGAGACGGTAGAAGAAAACAAGACAAAGGAAAAGAAAACCGCAACGCAGCGCGATTACCACAACGAAATGCGCAAACGCATGAGCTACAAGGAGAAACGGGAATACGAAATGCTCACGGCGGACATTGAAAAGCTCACAGAAGAGATTGCCACAATGGAGGAACAACTCTGTTCGGGAACGCTCGAAATAGACCGGCTCACCGAAATCAGCAAACTCCTGCCGAAGAAAAAAGACGAGTTGGACGCGAAAGAACTGCGTTGGCTCGAACTTTCCGAACTGGAATAACATTGCCTTCGCAAGCCCCATCTGCAAGAAAACAAATGTTTTACTTGCACAAAGAGAAGCAAATATTTGCTATTCAGAAAGATAACATAAACATAGTAACGAAGCAAAAAGGACTGCTTGACACCAAGCACACCTTACGCTTACACATTAATTAATTATTTAAAGTAAAAAGAAAGGAACAGGATTATGACATTAAACAAAGATTTTCTTCGCAGCAACGACTTCGGTTTGCTGGTTCTTCGACTAACAGTGGGTGGACTGATGCTCTTCCACGGAGTGGCAAAAGTTATGGGCGGCTACGCTTTTATTGGCGGTATGCTCGAAAGCATGGGGCTTCCCTCTTTCATCGCATGGTTTGCCGTGGCAACCGAACTCATCGGTTCCATCATGATTGTGCTTGGCATTTGGACACGCGCAGCAGCAGTCGTAATGGTCGGCAACATGGTAGTAGCTATCCTTATGGCACACATGGGACAGATATTTACCATCGACCCGGCAACCGGTGGTTGGGCTATCGAACTGCCAATGCTCTATCTGCTCGGTGCTGCCGCCCTTTGTTTCACGGGTGCAGGTAGGTTTGCACTGACCAAAGGAAGCGTGCTCGATTAAACTCCAATCGGTTCATTAGAATGCTAATGACGATTTGGGTTAAACGATACATACATTACGATTATACAACGAAAAGGCTGATAGAACGCTCTATCAGCCTTTTTGTTTTGTAAAGATTATTTAAACGGAAAACGAGAATTTCGATTTGGCATTGCAAAAGCGGCTGTTTTGCAACGCAAAACCTACGCTTTTACCGTGCAAAACCTACGCTTTTGAAACGTAAAACAATAGGTTTCGCAAAGCATTGGCATACAAACGGTTACACAACAGCTACGCTTGCGAAAAATATTTACGCTTCTATCGCCTTGTCCGACCCTTTATCCGAAGAGCAGGCGCAAGGCTTCCTCCACCTTCGCAACGGGGTGGGTGGCTATCTTGTATCTGCCTTTCAAGCCTTGAGCATTGTTTTTTGGAATGATGATATGGCTGAAACCCAACTTCTCGGCTTCGGCAATGCGTTGCTCTATACGACTTACGGGGCGCACTTCGCCGCTTAATCCCACTTCGCCTGCCATGCACCAGCCTGCCTCGATGGGCGTATCGACATTCGACGACAGCACTGCCGCTATCACACTCAAGTCCATTGCCATGTCGGTAATGCGCAATCCGCCGGCAATATTCAGGAAAACGTCCTTCTGCATCAGCTTAAAGCCCACGCGTTTCTCAAGCACGGCAAGCAGCATATTGAGGCGACGCTGGTCGAAACCTGTTGCCGAACGTTGCGGAGTGCCGTAAGCAGCCGACGAAACAAGGGCTTGCGTTTCCACAAGAAAGGGGCGCACCCCCTCGATAGTGCTCGAAATGGCAACGCCCGATAGGTCGTCGGGAGTGTCGGCGAGCAGCAATTCCGACGGATTGCTTACCGGACGCAAGCCGTTTTGGCGCATTTCGTATATCCCAAGTTCGGAAGTAGAGCCGAAACGGTTCTTTATACTGCGCAAAATGCGGTACATATAGTGCTGGTCGCCTTCGAATTGCAACACCGTATCGACGATATGTTCCAGCACTTTCGGCCCCGCAATGGAACCTTCCTTATTGATATGGCCGATAAGAATGACGGGAATATCGCTCGATTTGGCTAATTGCAGCAAAGCAGCAGCACTTTCCCGTATTTGAGTAATACTTCCGGCACTGCTCGCAACCGTTTCTGTTGCAATCGTTTGTATAGAGTCCACAACCAATAGTTCGGGTTTAACGTCCTTGATACAACTGAATATCTTCTCAACAGATGTTTCCGAAAGTATCACGATGTTATCCGGAATGGTCTCGGCAATACGCAATGCACGCATCTTAATTTGTTGCGGACTTTCCTCACCGCTTACATAGAGCACCTTTCGAGCAGTGGCGAGCAACGTTTGCAGCATCAGCGTGCTCTTTCCGATACCGGGTTCGCCCCCGATAAGCACCATACTGCCCACCACAAGTCCACCGCCGAGGACACGGTTTAACTCGTTGTCCTTCATGTCGATACGGATTTCTTCTGCCGAAGACACCGCATTGAGGGGTTGCGGAACGTTGCGCTTCGGTGCGCCAAATGTGCTTGTAACCAACTTTTCGCCCGTACTCAACCCCGTGTTGGGGGCGATACGGATTTGCTTGAACGTGTTCCACTGTCCGCAGTTCGGACATTTGCCAATCCATTTTGCACTTTCCTGTCCGCAGTTATCGCAGACGTATGCTGTTTTATCTTTTGTCATAATTTAACTACAAAAGTAGTTCTTTTTTTTCGTTATTACAAAATTATTATTTACTTTTGCAATATTATGGAGAGAATAAAATACTTGCTGCTCTTTGCAGCTATCGCATTGGTTGGCTGTCAAGTATCCGAAGAGGAAGATTCGCTAATCGAAAAGCGCAGAAATAAGGTAGAGGAAGTTGCCTATGCACGTGCGTTCAAAGTGGGTGTAACGCCTACAATGGACTGTCTGCCCATATTTTTGCTCAAAGATAGCAGTCTGTATAATCCCGATGAAATAGACATTCGGCTGAAGGAATATTCATCGCAACTGAATTGCGACACAGCTATGGAACGCGGACGCGTACAGGCTTCGGTTACAGACCTTGTTCGGGCGGAACACCTGAAAGAGGAAAACCATGTCGTACTCGACTATATGACCGAAACAAACGCTACTTGGCAGCTCTTGGCAACACCGCAATCGGGCGTGAAAAGTCCGGAAGACTTGGGCGACAAGATTATCGGTCTGACTTTCAATTCCATAATACAATACCTCACGATACGCGTTTTCTCTGCCCACGACATTAATTCCAGCTTCTACGGCTCGCAGATTAACGACATCTTTATCCGTCTGAGAATGCTCAACAACAACCAAATAGACGCTATCTGGACGAGCGAACCGCAAACCACACAAGCCAAGCTCTTGGGCAACCGAGAAATATATAGCTCGGTAAAAGAGAATTTCATACCCGGTGCTATCGTCTATGTGAACAATCCGAAAATAGAACATCAGCGTGCTTTCGAGGCTGCTTACAACAAGGCGGTGGACTTATTGAACAGTCATTCCGTACAATACTTTGCGCCACTCATCAAGAAATACATGAAAGTAGACGACAAAGTGGTGGCTAAACTGCCCAAGATGACCTACAAACGAGTAATTATGCCACGCGAAAAAGACATCGACAAGGCAAAAAATCTTATCCCATAACAAGTCCGGAGCACGGTTGCAAGCCGGCAACAACGCCATAGAAACAGAATAGGAACACAGCAGAAACAGAACAAAAGAGGACACAGCATTGAACGTAGAAAAGAATATTGGCACTGCTTTCGAGCATTTAAGTGCCAAACAGTTAGACGAAGCCATTAAAGTATTGCAGCCAATATACGACGGCAAGCCCTCGTTGGCAGACTACGACAAGTTTATTGCCATTGCGAACGACTACAATTTAATGTGCGACTATATGCTGCGGGGTTTCAAAGACCCTGCCCGCGAAGGACTTTACAACTCGCTCTTGGAACGGCTTTACAAGGTTACTGCCAACTTGCTGCTAAGTTGGAACTGCAAGAACAAACCTACTTTCATTGACGCTTTCCGCACTGCCGACTGGCTAAATCTCAGTCATAGCTTCGTGCACTCTGTGCTGGAAAACTTCGTTTCCGACATTGCTATGCTCTCGTTAGTCCCCGAAGAGGAACGAAAAAACAAGGAAACGGAACTCTACGAACGCCACCAAACCTTCATAGAACGCCTTTTCAATGCCCTTTTGGTATCGCGCCAATGGTCTGCAAACGATGCCAAATTCTACACCGACCTACTCTCATCACCCACCATCGATGCTTCCGACCAAATGCTTATCGTAAGTGCCATCACCCTTTCTACGATGACAATCTACGATGTGAAGAAGTTTTCCACCCTCGTAAATGTTTACCGACACGCCCAAGAAGAGAAAGTGCGCCAGCGTGCCTTAGTGGGCTGCGTGCTGTCGCTCACCGATGACCCACTGTTTGTAAAGGAACAGGCATCGCTTATGGACGGACTGATAACCAACGAGGATATGAAACGCGAACTGCTGAACCTGCAAAAGCAGATGTTCAACTGCATGGACGCCGAGCGCGACAACGACAAGATACAGCGCGACATTATGCCCAACATCATGAAAAATTCAGACTTGCAGTTCAACCGTTTCGGCATTACAGAGAAAGAGGGCGACCCTTTGGAAAACATTCTGCACCCCGATGCCGACGAACGCAAGATGGAGATGATGGAGGAGAGCATTCAGAAGATGATGAAGATGCAGCAACAAGGTTCCGACATCTACTTCGGAGGTTTCAGCAAGATGAAACGTTTCCCCTTTTTCGACCATATTGCCAACTGGTTTATGCCGTTCAGTGCCCACCACCCCGGGCTGAAAGAGGTGGCACAAAAGCTCGGCGACAGTTCGGTTCTCGATAAAATGACGGAGCAAGGGCTTTTCTGCGAGTCGGACAAATATTCGCTTGCACTCACCATAGCGCAGATAATCAACCAGTTACCGGCCAATATATTGGAAGTGATAAAGTCGGGCGACGGCATCGTACTGCCCGTTTCGGAACCGTCAGACTATACACCCGATTTCCTTCGTCGCCTTTACATACAGGATTTGTACCGCTTTTTCGAGGTAAAATTAGCGTTCAACAAAGACATTGCCAACCCTTTCAAGAAGAGCGGCAGCTATAAGGCGTTCTTTATGATGCACGATTTGTTCGTGAAAGAAACCTATATCGAGCCTAAAATGTCTTTGTCGATGTTCCTGCACAAACACAAGCGCGAAGACGATTTAGACGAAATACTCGAACTCTTTTACAGCGAAACAGCTACCTATCAGGTGTTTATGGGGCTAAAAGCCGAACGCGAAGGGCACAAAAACGAAGCCTTGGAACACTTCTTGAGAGCAATTGGCACAGAGCCCGACAACACTTGGGTGCTGAAAACAGCAGGGGCTTTTGCCCTGAAACGCAAGGACTACGGACTCGGCTTGCACTGTTACGGCAGGTTGTGCGAACTTCTGCCCGACGTTAAGCCATACGCCATAAACTATTGTCTTTGTCTGATAGCCACAGGCGATACGAAAACGGCACTGAACAAAGCGTACGAACTCGACCTAAGCGACGAAACGGATAACCGAATAAAGCGTCTTTTGGCGTGGACGCTTATCTGCAACGGCAACGGAGAAAAGGCTTTGCACATCTACAACGCACTCACGGAAACCGACCCGCTACCCGACGATGCGCTCAACATTGCCTACGCGCATTGGGTGAACGGCAATCCGAGCGAGGCAAAAAACTACTTCGTGCAGTGGAGAATAAACCACCCCGACGCCAAATTAGAGGAAGAGTTCGACAACGACAGCTATATGTTCGAGCAAAACGGCATCACAGAAGTAGACAAAATATTGATGTTGAGTGCGCTAAAAACGTAAACATTTTTCGCAAGAATAGCTGTTGCGTAACTATCTCGCTATCAACGCATTGCAAAACCTATTGTTTGGCATTCCAAAACCGTAGGTTTTGCACGGTAAAACCGTAGGTTTTGCGTTGTTAAACCTACGGTTTCGCAACGCCAAAGCGATTATATCACTTTTTAACAGAATTATCTTTACAAAATCAGACAGAAAATCTCTCATTGTTTTGTTAAAGAACTTGCTTAAAAACATCAACAAGATTACTCGCTTCATCTGCTTTCTTATGCCGAACTCACATTATAAAAAGGAAGATGGTGGCAAAGCAGAACCGTTTCTAAAAGACTTCCTCCATTCCGAAAAACAATACGACAGGCTTATCCGCATAATCTGTCGGGCAAACCAATTATCGGTCTGTGCAAAAATAAAAAAGGCGTTGCAATGTCAGTGCAACGCCTTTATGGTAATATTATAGTTCGGATTACATCTCCCAACCAATAGCCGATGCGCCCAAAACGGCGGCGGCAGCATCGTCGAGCGAGCTTACAAGGAACTTCACATTATCCCTGTAAGTAGGCAGTACGTACTTTGCGTAGGCGGTCTTGATGGGGTTCATAAGCAAGTCGCCTGCTTTTGTCAAACCGCCAAAGAATACGAAAGCCTCCGGCGAAGTAAAACTTGCAAAGTCGGCACAAGCAGCTCCAAGCATGTCGCCCGTAAAGTCAAATATATCCAAAGCCAGCTTGTCGCCCTTTCCGGCAGCAATCGACACGTCGAGCGATGTTACTTCCTCAATGTTTATCTCACGAAGCAACGATGGTTCTTTCGACTTCTGCAAGAACTCGCGAGCCGTGCGCGCCACACCCGTAGCCGAGCAATAAGCCTCCAAGCAGCCCTTTCTGCCACAACCGCAAGAACGCCCTTCTTCGCCACGTACCATTGTAACGTGTCCGAGTTCGCCTGCAAAACCGTCAGAACCATAAACCATTTGTCCGTTCACAACAATGCCCGAACCGACGCCTGTGCCAAGCGTTATCATGATAAAGTCTTTCATTCCCCTTGCTACACCGTATTGCATTTCGCCTATTGCTGCAGCATTGGCATCGTTGGTAAGACCTACGGGTATGCCCAAACGCTCTGAAAACATATCTGCCAATGGCACAACACAATCGTGTGCCCAAACCAAGTTTGCAGCATTCTCGATGGTTCCGCGATAGAAATTGCCATTAGGCGCACCTATTCCCATTGCCTTAATCTGGCTGATTCCTCCTACCTTAGCAACAATAGGCTTCAGCACTTCGATGCCTGCATCTACAAAATCCTCAACGGTTTTATAACTTTGGGTTTTTATTGATGTGGTTCCAAGTACCTGACCACGTTGGTCTACTATGCCGAAAACAGAGTTCGTGCCTCCCAAATCCAATCCTATAACGAATGGTTTAAGCTCTTGTACGTCTATCATTTTATATATTTTATTGTTTAATTAGGAAGGCAAAGTTATGAAAAAAGCCGAATACGACAAACTTTTAGTGAGTAAATTTGCTTATTCCATATAATTTTTGCAATTTTGCAGTCAAAATATGAACATGCCTTTTCCAATCCAATTAGATATACTTGATTTCATCTTTAAAGGTATATTGATAGGTATCATTGCCTCGGCGCCAATGGGACCGGTAGGTATTTTGTGTATTCAGAGAACACTGAACAAAGGACGATGGTACGGTTTTATAACTGGTGTTGGAGCTGCTATCAGCGACATCATCTATGCTTTGATAGTGGGCTTCGGTATGAGTTTTATTATGGAGCCGTTGCAAAACCCCGCCAATCAGTTTATTTTGCAGATTTCAGGAAGTGTTATTCTAATGCTTTTCGGTATTTACTGCTTTATGTCAGACCCTACCAAGAAGATGCATCAGAGCGGAAAAACAAAGGGAACGCTGTTTCACAACGGGCTGACGGCATTCCTTGTTACTTTTTCTAATCCAATGATAATGTTCCTCTTCATTGCCACCTTTGCGCAATTTGCCTTTATACAGCCCTCTCGCCCTGTTGAAATGGGCATCGGCTTGGCCTCCATACCGTTAGGAGCGTTGCTTTGGTGGTATGGTCTGACGTGGCTTATAAACAAAATTCACGATATATTCAATATGAACGGAATTTTGATAATCAACAGAATTATCGGTTCGGTGGTTATTATTTTCTCGCTCATAGTGTTAATTGGTACAGTGTTTAATCTTTATCACTTGCCTTCTTATTATTAATAAAGACATATCATATATGTTTGTTGCTAAGGAATTAAGAAAGAAAAGTATTGCCGAATACTTGCTTTATATGTGGCAAATCGAAGACATTATACGTGTCTACGGGTGCTCGCTGACAAGGATTCGTAAAGAATATATAGACAAATTTGATTATACCGACGAACAGAAAGAGGAAGAAGAAGACTGGTTTGGCGACTTGGTAAGAATGATGAATCAGGAAGGTTGCCGCGAAAATGGACATTTGCAGATAAACAAAGTCGTAATGCAGGCACTTACAGAGCTTCATACACAACTGCTTGCTTCTTCCAAATTCCCCTTCTATTCGGCTGAATACTATCGTGTTTTGCCTTTTATCGTGGAGCTTCGTGGCAAGACAAAGCAAGTCGCAGATAGAATGGCGCGCAAGAACGAGGCAAATTTAAAAGAGATAGCAACCAACCTTGGGCATAGCGAAGTGGAAACGTGTTTCGATGTTCTCTACGGCGTGATGATGCTTCGGTTGCAGAAAAAAGAAATAAGCAGAGAGACCGAAACTGCCGTAAAAGAGATAACAACGCTTATTGGTATGCTTTCAGACTACTATCAAAAGGACAAAACCGAAGGATTACAGTTTGAAGATTAAGGAAGAACAAGTATTTAAAGAAGATATGAACATATTAGTAACAGGTGCAAACGGAATGTTGGGCAACACCATTCAGGTGGTTTCAAGACAAAGCAAAGACAACTATATTTTCACAGATGTATGCGACGGTTACGAGAAACTTGATATAACAAACCTCGAAGACATACGCAAAAGCGTGAAAGAGCACAATATACAATGTATTATAAACTGTGCTGCGTGGACAAATGTGGACGCTGCCGAAACTGCCGGAGATATTGTTGAAACTTTAAATGCTACGGCTCCGGAGAACCTTGCAAAGGCTATGAAGGAGGTAAACGGACTGTTGGTTCACGTAAGTACGGACTATGTATTCGGCGGAGACCCTTATAACACACCGTGTAAAGAAGACCAAAAGGGAACGCCAACGGGTGTTTACGGGCTGACAAAGCTACACGGAGAAGAGAAAATACAAGCTGTCGGGGGCAAGTATATTATTATTAGAACGGCTTGGCTATATGGCGAATTTGGCAAAAACTTCGTAAAAACAATGATGAACCTTACTGCTACGAAGCCCGAACTAAAAGTTGTGTTCGACCAATGTGGCACGCCAACATACGCTGTGGACTTGGCGAATGCTATCTTTGATATTGTTGAGAACAGAAAATACGAAGGCAATACCGGCATTTACCACTTTTCGAACGAGGGAGTTTGCAGCTGGTACGATTTCGCAAAGAAGATTGCAGAACTCGCCGGCAACACTGCTTGCAACATTCAGCCGTGCCACAGCGACGAGTTTCCTTCGCCTGTGAAACGCCCTGCCTATTCGGTTTTCGACAAAACAAAGATTAAAGAAACGTTTGGCACGAATGTTCCATATTGGGCAGACAGCTTGAAGAAGTGCATGGAGAACCTGATGAAAGAAGTATAAAAACGAGTTTTCGCTCGAAAAAGACAACGAACAATATTTTTATGAACGAGATAGAACGCAGAAGAACCTTTGCCATTATTTCTCACCCGGACGCCGGTAAGACAACGCTTACCGAGAAATTCCTTCTCTTTGGTGGACAAATTCAAGTGGCAGGGGCTGTTAAAAGCAACAAGATAAAGAAAACGGCAACGTCCGACTGGATGGATATTGAGAAACAACGTGGTATCTCGGTTTCCACTTCGGTTATGGAGTTCGACTATAAAGGCTATAAGGTGAACATCTTAGACACCCCCGGACACCAAGACTTTGCAGAAGATACATACCGCACACTGACTGCCGTAGACTCGGCTATTATTGTTGTAGACTCGGCAAAGGGTGTGGAAACGCAGACCCGAAAGCTGATGGAGGTGTGCCGTATGCGCAACACACCGGTTATCATATTTATTAATAAGATGGACCGTGAAGGTCGCGACCCATTCGAATTGCTCGACGAATTGGAAGAGGAACTGCAGATTAGTGTGCGTCCGCTTTCATGGCCGATTGGGCAGGGACAACGTTTTAAAGGCGTCTACAACATTTTCGAGCAGAACTTAAACTTATTTACGCCTAACAAGCAACGTGTAACGGAAACGGTAGAAGTGAAGTTAGACGATGAAGAACTTGCCACCCGTGTAGGCGAAGACTTTGCCAAACAGCTGCGTTCCGACCTTGAATTGGTAGACGGAGTTTATCCTGAATTTAATGTAGATACCTATCGTGCTGCCGAAGTGGCACCTGTTTTCTTCGGTTCGGCTTTAAACAACTTCGGTGTACAAGAGCTTCTGAACTGCTTCGTACGTATCGCACCGAGTCCGAAACCTACGATGGCAGAGGAACGAATGGTAGAACCTGCAGAAAAGAAGTTCAGCGGTTTCATCTTTAAAATTACGGCAAATATCGACCCCAACCACCGTAGCTGTATTGCTTTCTGCAAAGTTTGCTCGGGAAGATTTGAGCGTAATCAGCCCTATCTCCACGTCAGAAACGGCAAGACACTTCGGTTTTCGTCGCCAACGCAGTTTATGGCACAGCGCAAAAGTACCGTCGATGAAGCCTATCCCGGCGATATTGTAGGTTTGCCCGACACCGGGGGCGTGTTCAAAATAGGTGATACGCTGACAGAAGGAGAAGATTTGCACTTCCGCGGACTACCGAGCTTCTCGCCGGAGTTGTTCAAATACATTGAAAACGACGACCCAATGAAGGCGAAACAATTCCAAAAGGGATTGGAGCAGCTTATGAACGAAGGTGTGGCACAGCTATTTGTCAATCAGTTTAACAACCGTCGCATCGTTGGAACAGTAGGGCAACTCCAGTTTGAAGTTATACAATATCGCTTGGAACACGAATATAACGCCAAGTGTCGTTGGGAACCTGTCCACCTGCACAAGGCTTGTTGGATTGAGGCTGAAGCCCCCGAAGCACTTGAAAGTTTCAAAAAGCGAAAATACCAGTATATGGCAAAAGACATTGAAGGACGAGATGTATTCCTTGCCGACTCCGGTTATGTGCTCAGTATGGCACAGCAAGACTTTAAAGAAATTAAGTTCCACTTCACCAGCGAATTTTAAAGAATAGAACGAGAATGCGATACAACAAAGGCATTCTCGTTTTTTATTTAACCTCAATCGGTTATTAGCGTCCTTGACCGGAATAGCAACGGTTCTGTAAAAATAATTCTGTTAAAAAGCGGTAATTGCGCTTTGGCATTGCGAAAGCGGCTGTTTTGCGATGCAAAACCTACGGTTTTGGAATGCGAAACAATAGGTTGTGCAACACTTTGACAATGAAAACGTTAGACAACAGCTATGCTTGCGAAAAATATTTACGGTTTTATTGTCTTCTTTTCATTCATAAAGCTGGCTGTTTCCATCAATGTTCTATTGAGGCACACAGCACCAACGCGACACTTTCAGCATAACACTGATGCCGGGAATTTCTTTGAGTAGATAATACTTCTTGCTGGAACGAACCAGCCGACCCGTCATTCCTTTCAGTGGTCCAAACTTCACAAGCACCGCATCGCCTGTCTTCAAGCGGGCTTCTTCGGCAGAAAGGAACTTGCGAAGATGAATATCGGGATTGCACATTAAACGGAATTCATACATCTGGTCGTGGGGAATTATGCTGTATTTGCTATTGTCTTCTGCCTTTGTCAGTACGCTCATCTTAAAGTTTGATTGATATATCAAACGTTTAAAATCGGTATCTTCCATCGTCTTCTTAACAAAAATAAGGTTGCGCACAACAGGTTTCAGCTTCTGATGCACCCTACCCTGCTTGTCTTCTTCAGCCGTATATTGCTTTGGAATAAAAATTTCTATCCCCTTTTCGGTAAAGAAACGTGCCACTTCTTCCTGTTTCATGGTGTATAAACGAATGGCATACCAATCGTGCTTATCGTCTGTTATCGTATCAATATATCTGCTTTGCTTATCTTCCATTGTAACCATAATTATATTTTCAGATAGCCAACCAATTCCCTACAATGGCTTTTCCCATTGGCGTCAATACACTTTCCGGGTGGAACTGAATGCCATACAGGTCGTATTCCTTGTGCTGTAAAGCCATTATCAATCCATCGGCAGTTTCGGCAATCACCTCTAATTCAGCGGGAAAACTATCCTTTGAAACTACCCAACTATGGTATCTGCCAACCGAAATTTGTGCAGGCAAGCCATTAAACAATCGTGTATGTGTGTTTACATTTATAATTGTTTCTACTCCGTGAAACACATTCGACAGCTTTTCAATACTTCCGCCAAAGGCTTCGGCTATGGCTTGATGCCCCAAACATACGCCCAACATAGGCTTGGTTGCCGCATAGCGGCGAATAACATCGAGCAACAAACCTGCTTCGGAAGGTACGCCGGGACCGGGACTCAACACTATCTTGTCGTATTCCTTCAAATCTTCCAAAGCAAACTTATCGTTCTGCTTCACCGCAACTTCAGCTCCCAATTCGCGTAAAAGATGAACCAAGTTGTAAGTGAACGAATCGTAATTGTCAATTATCACACACTTTACTTTCTTCATAGCACCGTTTTGCGTATCAATTCTGTTCGGCTAAAACCTTTATTGCAGTCTGTACATCTGCGCAAGCGTCCAAATCTACGCCGACAAACATAGCATGTCGGAAAGCTTTCGCAGCATTCAACTGTTCCAAAGACACTCCACCTATTATAAAAGGTGTATTGCCCGCATAGTTTTTGATAACATTTAAATCGACCTTTGCGGCATCTATCTTGAACAGAAAATAATCTACCGCACCTTCATACGCTCTACTTTGTGTTAAATCTTCAACCGATTGAATGTGCAAAGTCTTCATTATTTTTATGCCTGCGCGAATGTCAGGGTCGAGCGTGGCGCGAAGATTGTTTATCATTATGCTGCTCTCCTCGCCATCTAACTGCACCATGACGAGCTTGAAGTTCACCACTCGTGTTACAATATTCTGCGGCATATCATCGGCAAACACACCAAAGCGTTGGGGATAATGCCCAATGGTAAAATCGTTCTGTACCAAATCCTTGCCCATTGCTGCCTCGCGACTGCCATAATCGGGAATAATGCCCGCACGAGACGATATTTGTTGCACGAAATTCGGACTATCCGGGCGAAAGTCAAAGCCTATCCAATCTACTCCAAGTTCTGATAAAGCGTGAATATTCTCGGCATCACGAGTGCCACAAACTTTTATAATCATATTATTCAGACCTATTCCTTTAATTTCTTTATAAACTCTTTAAGCGCAAGTCCGGGGTTCTCTGCCTGCATAAACAGTTCACCGATAATGACACCTTGATAGCCCACGGCTGCCAGTTTCTTTGCTGTTTCGGGCGTGTCGATGCCCCCTTCGCTTATCTTGAGCATATCTGCAGGCAACTGTTTTGCCAACTCAAGCGAACGGTTTATGTCCATATCAAAGCTGCAAGCCTTACGATTGTTCACCACCACCATATCGGCGTTGCAAGCAAGATAGTCCAATTCTTCAGGCGTATGCAATTCCAATGCTACCTCCATTCCTAACTGATGGGCAAGCGAAACCAAAGAATGGCAATGCGCCAATTCGAGCAATACGGCAGTCAGCATAACTGCAGACGCTCCGGCATGTTTGGCTTGAAACAGCTGGTATTCGTCGATAATATAATTCTTATACAGCAAAGGCAGGGCTACACCGATGGCACGAGCCTCCTGAACAAACTCATCGTACCCACCAAAATAAGTAAAATCGGTTGGAATACTTATGGCAGCAGCTCCATACCGTACATAATCCGCACCGACATTCCTTATCTTTGCGTCTTTATTTATCCAGTCTAAAGCAGGCGTTTTACGCACAAATTCTGCTATCACACCTATTGTAGAAGAACCGTTAAGTGCAGCTTTCAGCGAAGGTACTTCACGCTTCAGTGCCCCCTCGTATTCGATAATGCCATACAATTGTTTCAATGGGACATACTGTTTCCATTGCTCCAATTCTTTCTGCTTATTGGCTACAATCGCTTCCAAAATATCTTTCATGATACAAAGTTAATGAAAAGATTAGAGAAAAATATAATAATAAGATAAAGAATGCGTTTGATGTATAAAAGAGTATTTATCAAATAACATAGCCTATGATAGAAATATTTACACCAGAAGAAATGAAACCGTCAGAAAAAACGTTGAACATTATTCGCCAAATTGCTTATACTTACAGAGTAATGAAAGTAAACGGCAAGTTAGAAGCCTATTGTCTTAATTAAGAAAATGAAAACTTTAGTATCACCATGCTATTATCAGCCGATTTCTTGCACTTGGATAAAGACATCGAAATGATAAATAACAGCGAAGCAGATTATATCCACATGGATATTATGGACGGTGTTTTTGTTCCAAACATCTCTTTCGGTTTCCCCATACTCAAAGCTGTCGGCAAGGCTTGCAAAAAGCCAATGGACGTTCATTATATGATTGTCCACCCCGAAAACTATATCCAACAGACTGCCGACGCGGGGGCTGCGATTATGAGTGTGCACTACGAAACCTGTCCGCACTTGCACAGAACCATTCAACAGATAAAGCAAGCAGGTATGAAAGCCGGTGTTGTAATCAATCCTGCAACACCTGTTTCGGTTCTCGAAGATATTATCGTAGAAGCCGACCTTGTGCTTATTATGAGCGTAAATCCCGGTTTCGGCGGTCAGGTGTTCATCGAAAACGCCATTAAAAAGGTGGAACGCTTGCGCAAACTTATTGATGCAACAGGCAGCCACGCAATTATCGAGGTGGACGGCGGTGTTCAAGGCGAAACTGCACCACGACTTGTAAAGGCGGGGGCTGACATGTTGGTGAGTGGAAGCTATGTATTCAAATCTTCCAACCCAAGCGAAACCATCAAAAGCTTAAAAGAACTAATACGCTAACTGCAAAAGAACATCGTTCTCGCGCACCATCTTTCGGAGATTTAAAATGGCGTAACGCATTCTGCCAAGACTCGTGTTGATACTGACACCTGTAGTCTTGGCAATTTCTTTGAAAGACATTTCCTGATAAAAACGCATAAACACGACTTCACGTTGAGAAGCCGGAAGGTGCTCCATCAGCTTCTGAATGTCTGCCAATGTTTGCATATTGACAAACTGGTTTTCGATATTGCCAATCTGCACATCTGCGCTGCCAATATTAGAAAGGTCGTTTTCTTTCGTCGGTTCGACTATCTTATCTGATTTTTGCGCACGATACCAATCCATTATCACATTGTGAGCGATACGCATTGCCCATGCCGAGAACTTGCCGCTTGGCTTGTAACGTCCTTCCTGCAGCTTTGTGATTATCTTCACAAATGTTTCTTGGAATATGTCGTCAGCCACATCGCGATTCCTAACAACAAAAAGTATGTAGGAAAAGAGCTTAGACTGATTGTGCAACAAAAGTAAATCGAAAGCTCTATTGTTACCATTAATATACGACAAGGCTAATTCCTCGTCCGTCATTTCATTAAGTTTCTTCATTCTTTAAAATGATTTGTATTTAAGTAATGGTGTTCCTATAGGCTTGTATATTTTATTTGTGTTTATTGCTTATGCGCCTGCAAATATAATTACTTTTATCTTTTCTGACAAATTATTAACGAAAAAAGTAGATGAAAACCATTAAAAGATGCTATTTCACCCATACATAGGCTTGAATAAGGTTTTTCATTCCCCATATTCCAAGGTATTTTTTCTTCACTCCTAAAAACCTTATGCGTTTATTATAATTGTCGGGATTGGTTGCCAAACCTATAGTTTCTTTATGTTCTTTGGTCTTTAATTGGATTGAAATAACTTTGTCTGCATCGGTTTCTCCTTGTTCGTCTGCCAACAAAATGGCATTATCGGACGAAAAAGGATATTCCCAGACAGCATTCTTAATACTTTTCGTGCAACTGCCGACAATGTATCCTTCCACCCAAACAGAAGCATCGCCAAAGTCTGTCGCAATGAAAGAAGCTACCGTTTGTACTTTATTATCGTGGTCGTATTCAAATTCGGAGTCATCGTTCTTATCTGTTTCATCGTCTTTCTTTTCATTCTCGGTTTCGGGAGTTACTCCATAGTACTCATAAACATTCTTCGTGCAACTTGTAAACAAGAAACATGCGATAAGTAAAAATGATAAATAAGCTATTCTCATTGTATTCTATTATTCAATTCTGTTTAGGATTATTCTTTACAAAGGTAAGGAAAATTGTTCAAAACAGCAAAAGAAAACAGACTTTTAAAACGCAAAATGTACTTAACCCCAATCGTTCATTAGGACGCATTTGCTTAGATTTGTTATTACCCGTCATGCTTCCTTACTGCTTTGGTCCGCTTGCCGGCATCTGCGCAGCCATTCCATCTCGCCGTAGCCCGCTACGCCTTCGATGAAATGCCGGCACATCTGCTCGACAATCGAACTAAATCAGTAAAGGACGCTAACGACCGATTGGGGTTTGAGAGGGTTAAATGGAGGCTATCATATTTATTCAGCTACCCGAATAGGAAAAGCATTTCATTCACTACTTTGCTTCTCCTGCATTCTTTATTTTTCGGGTAAAAAGAAGCAATAAAAACGTAAACATTTTTCGCAAGAATATCTATCGGATAACTGTCTCGTTATCAGCGCATTACAAAACCTATTGTTTTGCATTCCAAAACCGTAGGTTTTGCACGGTAAAACCTATTGTTTTGCATCGCAAAACCTACGGTTTCGCAATGCCAAACCGAAATTATCGTTTTTCTTCAGAATTATCTTTACAAAATGAAAGCTCATTCTTAAATTTTTCCATAAGCAGAAAAAGAAAGACATCGCTACATTTCTACTGAACAGAACCGATGATGAAAAGAAGTTTAAACATAAAAAAGAGGTTGGTGCAGGAAGCTACCAACCTCGAGAAAAAAGATTTAGAAAACCTCTAAATCCATAAAAACACATAGCAAATATACGTTTATTAAATAAGAAAACCAAATAATAGATGATTATAAAACATTTATTAACACTTGTGGAGAGATAAAACAAGAATTCAGATAAAACAAAAATCCCTTACCAAAAGAATGGCAAGGGATTTTTGTTATTAATTGAAAAAGAAGATTAGTTATTAACCGTACCTCCTACAATATCTAACAATTCGGAAGTAATGGCTGCCTGACGAGACTTATTATACTGAAGTTTTAAGTCGCGAAGCAATTCATCTGCATTATCGGTAGCAGTCTGCATTGCCACCATACGGGCTGCATGCTCGGAAGCGTTGCTATCTAATAAAGCTGTATAAACCATTAAATGAAGCAACTTTGGAACCAAAGAAGTTAATACGGTTTTAAGGTCCGGCTCTACAATAAAGTCATCGTTCAATGGCTTTACTTCTTCCTTCTCCTCCGCCTGCATGTTTTTTCCATGCTTCTTTAAATACTCTTGGGCTTTTTTCGTTACAACATTCGAAGTTAAATCGCGTTCTTTGTCGGCATTCAGCTCTGTCTCCAAGTCGATTGGCAAATAGGTTTTACGTGTAAGAATTTGACTTCCTGCACTTTTGAAATGATGATATATCATTTCTACCTTGTCAATTTCCTCGTCGAGCCATAGCTTTTCTATCTCGACAGCAATGCGTTGGCATTCTTCAGAATTGGGCTTATCAGCCAACTCCAAGAAAGAGCCTGCACTTTTAAGTCCCATCTTAGCCACCTTCTCTGCCACTTTACGACCAATAGGATAAACAATGATATTATCTTTAGACACGCCTTGCGCCAAGTATTCGCTGACTGTATTTTGGAGCATCTTAATAATGTTAGCATTGAAACCTCCACACAAAGAGCTGTTGGAAGAGAAGACGAGCAAAGCCACACGCTCTACCGGTCGGTCTACATTGTATGGAGTATTGGTATCGGGAGTAGACACCAAGAACGCTTTCAGAATATGTTCAAGCATACCCTCGTAAGGAAGCATATTCTCAATGGCTACCTGAGCATGGTGAAGTTTACTCGAAGCCACCATCTTCATGGCACTCGTAATCTTACGCGTACTATTGACACTGGCAATTCGAATCTTTATTTCCTTTAAAGATGGCATCTCTTATCGTCTTATTTATATTGTGCAGTTATGTTTCCCATAACCTCTTCGATGACTTTAATATCGTCGTCAAGAAGTTTTCCTGAAGCAAGATTGTCAATAATATCCTTGTGCGCATTGCGCATACTTTCAAGGAACTGGTCTTGGCATTCACGAATATTATCTACAGGAACAGCGTGCATCAAACCATGAACACCGCAATAGAGAATGGCTATTTGTTCGCCAACCGGCATCGGAGCGTATTGTGGTTGGATAAGCAACTGATTGTTCTTTCTACCTCTGTCCAAAGTCATTGCGGTAACCTTGTCCATATCGGAAGAGAACTTAGAGAATGCTTCCAGCTCACGATACTGAGCCATATCAATCTTCAGCGTACCGGCAACTTTCTTCATACTCTTTACCTGCGCAGAACCACCCACACGAGATACGGAGATACCGACGTTAATGGCAGGACGGAAACCTTGGTTGAACAGGTCGCTCTCCAAGTATATCTGACCGTCGGTAATGGAAATTACGTTGGTTGGAATATAAGCTGAAACGTCGCCTGCTTGCGTTTCGATGATAGGAAGTGCTGTCAGCGAGCCACCGCCCTTAACGTGTCCTTTCATACATTCGGGAAGGTCGTTCATCTGTTCGGCAATTTCTTGCTGGTCGTTGATGCGTGCTGCACGCTCCAACAAACGAGAGTGAAGGTAGAAAACATCACCCGGGTAGGCTTCACGACCCGAAGGACGGCGAAGAATCAAAGATACTTCACGATATGCAACTGCCTGCTTCGACAAGTCATCGTAAACCACAAGGGCAGAATATCCGCGGTCGCGGAAGTATTCGCCAATGGCTGCTCCGGCAAAAGGAGCGTAATACTGCATAGCTGCAGGGTCGGCAGCGGTTGCGCTTACAATAATAGTATAAGGCAATGCACCATGGTCGCGCAATGTTTGCACAAGGTTGGCAACGGTAGATGCTTTCTGACCAATCGCTACATAAATACAATATACGGGCTTGCCTTGCTCGTAGAAGTTTTTCTGATTAATGATTGTATCAACAGCAATGGCTGTTTTACCTGTCTGACGGTCGCCAATGATAAGCTCACGCTGGCCACGTCCGATAGGTATCATTGAATCGACACCTTTCAAACCTGTCTGCAAAGGTTCTTTTACCGGCTGACGATATATCACTCCGGGAGCCTTGCGGTCCAATGGCATCTCAAAAGCATCAGACAAATCAATGTCTTCCTTACCATCAATAGCTTGACCAAGAGGATTAACGACACGTCCTAAGAAGTTATCATTGACACGAATGGAAGCAATACGATGCGTACGCTTCACACTCTGCCCTTCTTTGATGCCTGCGGTTGGACCAAGAAGAATACAACCAACATTGTCTTCCTCCAAGTTCATGACAATCGCCATTGTGCCGTTTTCGAACTCTAAAAGTTCATTTGCTTCGGCATTGCGAAGTCCATAAATACGAGCCACACCATCGCTGATAGTCAGCACAGTACCGACTTCGTCAAACTTTTCCTCCGCATTAACGCCTTGAAGTGCTTTTAAAAGAACTTCAGACACTTCACTTGGCTTTATTTTATCTGACATGTTTAATTTCTTTTATTTCTTTAACTGTGTGAGGACTGCATTGAGCTTCGTCTTCACGCTTGCGTCCATTCTGTATGTATCATATTCAAGAATGAATCCACCAATAATATCAGGGTTCACTGTTGTGTTGAATTCTACGGTACCTTTTGCATTCGCACGTACCAAGTCTTTCATCTTCTCCTCGATAACCGGTGTTACAGGAACAGCTGTTGTGAGCTTTCCCTGAATAATTTTCTTCTGCTTCCTATATAGCGTGATGTAAGAGTTCGCAATAAAAAGTAGGATTCCTTCACGCCCTTCTTTCAAGACAAGAGCAAAGAAAGACTTTAGAAGAGCACTGACGCTACCGCCACTCGCAACTTCTAATAATTCTTGCTTCTTATCTTTCGATAGCATAGGATTGTCTATCGTAAAACGCAACTGCGGCAACTCGGAATAACTCCCGAGTAGTGTTTGCATTTCCGCATAGACTTTATCTTCTTGCTGCTGCACTGTTGCTCCTTTGAGAAGCGCACGCGCATAGCGAACAGATATTACCCCTATATCCATAGTTTATTTATTTACTTACCGTTGCTAACAGGAGAAGAAACATTATCCAGCAACTTCCCTATCAATTCCATCTGCTTCTCATCGCTGGAAAGTTGGTCGCGAAGAATTTTCTCTGCAACTTTTACACTGAGTTCTGCAACCTGTCCACGAATTTCTTTAAAGGCATTCTGCTTTTCAGCAGCTATTTCCGATTTTGCCTCTGCGATGATACGTGCACTTTCTTCGTGTGCTTTATCTTGTGCCTTTCCAACTATTGCATCACGTGTAGCAGTTGCCTCCTTCAACAGAAGTGCTTGCTGCTCACGTGCTTGCTGCATGACGGATTCACCTTCTTTCTGAATATTAGACAACTTTTCATTAGCATCATGTGCCTTGCGAAGACTCTCGTCAATATATTCCTTACGTTCGTTCACCATATTAATAATGACCGGGAAGCCAAATTTAATAACGATGAAAGCCACGATAAGGAAGACAAGCGTCATCCAAAAAAGAAGTCCACTATTGGGAATTAATAAATCCATACGCTGGTTTTGTTCTTTCTAAATTCTATTTGGGTATCATGCGCACTCTGCGCCATTGCCCATAATTACATTACAATTGCGAGGATTGATACAATCACAGCCAAGAAGGCAACACCTTCAATCAACGCTGCTGCGATAATCATTGACGAACGGAGGTCGCCAATCTTCTCCGGCTGGCGTGCCATAGCGTCCATAGCTTGGCTACCAATACGACCAATACCCATACCTGCGCCAATAGCAACCAAACCAGCACCAATGGCAGCACCTAATTTTGCAATAGCAACATCTGCTAATAATAATGATAACATAATCTTTAAGCTTTAATTTGTTATTAATTTTAATTTTTCTTTTCTTACTCTTTCTATTTATTTTATGCCTCGTGTCCTTTGACATGAGCTTGTGCAATGAACACTGCACTCAACATTGTAAACACCAAAGCCTGAATGTAGCTTACCAAAAGCTCGAGCAACATCATAAAGATGCTTAAGAGAACTCCAACAATTGACATTCCTGTACCTGCACTCCAGTTTACAATTGCATTATCAGCAATGCTAAACATAATAAAGATAATCGCGCAGAAACACAAAGCAATGGCATGCCCGGCAAACATATTTGCAAAAAGTCGGATTATCAAAGCCAATGGTTTTGTGAAGATACCAAAGAGTTCTATAATCGGCATCAATGGCACAGGGAACTTCATCCAAACCGGTACATCCGGCCAAAATATCTCTTTCCAATATTCTTTTGTTCCTGTGAAGTTCGTAATTAAGAAAGTACAAGCTCCTAAAAAGAATGTACAAGTGATATTACCGGTCAGGTTACCGCCTCCGGGAGGGAACGGAACCAATCCCATGAGGTTTGCAAAGAATATAAAGAAGAAACATGTAAGCAACCAAGGAGCATACTTAGGAGTCTCTTCGCCTAAACAAGGTTTAATGACATCATCGTGAATATTCATAATGAACATGTGCATCAAGCCTGTAAAACCTTTTGGTGCCGGGTCGTTCGCTTTATGTTTACGACACCAACGTGCCGGTATTAAGATTACCAACAAAAGCAATATGCCATCTATAAAGACGGTGCAAGCTGCTTTTGTCAGAGAAATATCAATAGGACGTACTTCCTCGTTACCAATCTTCTCTACGATTAGGTTTGGATTTGCCTTATCCTCTCCGTTCTTTATGACAAGATTATAAGGACCCGGTCTGTCGCCATTGGCATCTCGTTCTTCTGAAAACTCTTCACTACTAAACACGTGCCAACCTGTAGAAGATTTCACGATAATAGGAAGATGTATTACAACCGGGTGAAAATTTCCTTCCGAACCCAAATCCGTAATATGCCATTCATAAGAATCTTTGATATGTCCCCACAATATCTCCTTCACATCTACATCACCTTTTTTCGACATATCGCGTGCAACTGTCGGTACAAGTGCTGTAAACAAGAGCAACAAGAGAAGTACTTGTTTGATAAATTTCATATCTTCTTATTTATTTATTTTATTATTTTTCTCAATGCGGAAGAAATAAACGCAATCAAAAATCATTGCTGTGATATAGTAAACTACAAACACAACCACATAGGTAAGTATTTTCTCGCTATCTCCACGATAAACAAGTGCGCCTATAAGAATAACAATTACCGCAAGAAACATTCTCAACATTGAACCTGCCAAGTAAAAACGCCCTAACACCTTTGGCGAATTAGCTGCAAAATACTTCCACGCCTTTCCGTATAACTTACTCGTAACAATGAAGAATATCGAGCTGACAACCATTGGTGTTACCAAGTTTGGTTTCAATAAAACCTGCGACATAAGCAGCCCTAATAAAGTCAGCGCAACTACAAGCCAAAGGTTTATCTTGTTATAACCTTTTTCTATCTTAGCAATATCCACTGTTTCAAAGATGTTGTTGAGTATATTTCCTATGCCGAATTATAGTTCAACGCAGAGACTTACCACGTTCTTTTTCACTTCCACAAAGCCGCCTTTCACCATAATCGTCTTTTTTTCAGAATCAATGGTATAAACAACTCGCCCTTCTACCAACGTAGATATAATAGGTGCGTGGTTTATCAGAATTTCAAATTCTCCCACTTCACCCGGAACCAATACGTTTTCCACTTCTCCTTTAAAGAGGATTTTCTCCGGTGATACTATCGTCAGAACTAACATTGCAACCTTTTTAATTTGTTACCTTAATCAGCCCTGAGCTGCTGCAAGAAGTTTCTTAGCCTTTTCCTTCGCATCTTCGATTGTACCAACGTTAAGGAAAGCCTGCTCCGGAAGGTCGTCTACTTCACCATTCAAGATAGCATTAAATCCCTTAATTGTGTCTTCGATTGGCACCATCACACCCGGAATACCTGTAAACTGCTCTGCAACAGTAAATGGCTGAGACAAGAAACGCTGTACACGACGTGCACGATTTACCACCAACTTATCTTCGTCAGACAATTCGTCCATACCCAAGATGGCAATAATATCCTGCAATTCGTTATAATGTTGCAGCAATTGCTTTACGCGTTGTGCGCATTCGTAGTGTTCTTTACCAACGACCAATGGGTCGAGAATACGCGAAGTACTTCCCAATGGGTCTACTGCCGGATAGATACCAAGTTCGGTAATCTTACGGCTTAACTCTGTTGTTGCGTCCAAGTGGGTAAAGGTTGTAGCCGGAGCAGGGTCGGTCAAGTCGTCTGCCGGTACATATACCGCCTGCACAGATGTAATAGAACCCTTTTTAGTGGAAGTGATACGCTCTTGCATTGCACCCATTTCGCTTGCAAGTGTAGGCTGATAACCTACTGCAGAAGCATACGCCCGAGAAGTGCAGACACCTCTGAACCCGCCTGTGTGAAACGGAAAATGTTATCAATAAAGAACATTATATCTGCTGCTTCTCCGTCTTTGCCACCATGGTCGCGGAACTCTTCTGCAACGGTAAGACCGGAAAGTGCTACCGATGCACGTGCCCCGGGAGGCTCATTCATCTGTCCATAGACAAGTGTAGCTTGCGATTTCTTCAGTTCTTCTTTATCGATAAGCGAAAGGTCCCATTTGCCTTCGTCCATTGCCTTGCGGAATTTTTCGCCATAGCGAATAACACCTGACTCAAGCATATCGCGTATCAAGTCGTTTCCTTCACGGGTACGCTCTCCTACACCGGCAAATACAGAATAACCATTGTGTCCCTTTGCAATATTGTTGATAAGCTCCATGATAAGCACGGTCTTACCTACGCCGGCACCACCAAACAGTCCAATCTTACCACCTTTCATATAAGGCTCAAGCAAGTCGATGACTTTGATACCGGTTGCCAGCATTTCTTTCTGTGTAGACAACTCATCGAATTTGGGTGCTTCACGGTGAATAGGGTATGCACCTTCCATGTTAAGGTCTTCCATACCGTCGATAGGCTTGCCTATCACATTCATCATACGACCCTTAATTTGCTCGCCTGCCGGCATAACAATAGGACTTCCGGTTGTTTTAACCTCCAAGCCACGCTGCAAACCTTCGGTGTTATCCATAGCGACACACCGCACCGTATCTTCACCAATGTGCTGTTGCACCTCAATGATTAGGTCTTCTCCATTAGGTCTCTTTACACGAAGAGCATCGTAAATCTTCGGGAGCACCTTTTCGGGATCTTCTCCCTTAACATCAAAGTAGACGTCAATTACCGGTCCAATAATTTGGGAAATACGTCCATTTATCTGTGACATACGCTTTGTTTTTATTATTTTTTTATGCTTTAATTCTTTGTTTATAATATTTATCGCAAACTATACTTATATACTAAGTACGTCTAAAATCTTTATTAGCTTCTTGTCGAATGGCTTATCTGAACGAATTGCCTCCGAAAGCGGTACATAGACAACCTCGTTATTACGAACACCAACCATTATGTTCCGTTGTCCTTGCATGATGGCTTCTATTGCTCCATAGCCTGTTCTGCTTGCAAGTATTCTGTCGCGAGCCGACGGTCGTCCTCCTCTTTGCAAATGTCCGAGTATCGAAACACGAACATCGAAGTTCGGAAACTCTTTCTTTACACGGTCGGCATAATACATGGCACCACATTGGGGGCTTTCCGACACCACGACAATGCAGCTCTTTTTTGATTTCCGAATGCCGCGCTCCATAAATCGCGCCAACTGGTCTACATCGGTTGAGTCCTCAGGAATAATAGCAGCTTCAGCACCGCTTGCTATTGCCGAGTTCTGTGCCAAGAAACCGGCGTCGCGCCCCATTACTTCCACGAAGAATATACGTTCATGGCTTTGCGCCGTGTCGCGTATTCTATCCACGCATTCTATTATGGTGTTTAAAGTGGTATCGTAACCTATGGTACTATCTGTTCCATAAAGGTCGTTGTCTATCGTCCCCGGTAAACCTATGCAACAAAAATCATGTTCTTGAGCAAAGTTCATTGCTCCGGTCAAAGAACCGTTTCCTCCGATTACTACAAGGGCGTCGATACCTTCCTTAACTATATTCTCATAGGCTTTCTCTCTGCCCTCTTTGGTCATGAAGGCTTTCGACCGAGCCGTCTTCAAGATTGTTCCACCTTCGTCGATAATGCCGCTCACATTTTCTGTTGTAAAGGGTTTTATATCTCCGGTGAGCAACCCATCGTACCCTCGATAGATTGCTTTTATAGAAAAACCATTATATATTCCGGTACGAGTAACGGCTCTGACAGCAGCATTCATACCCGGAGCGTCGCCGCCCGAGGTTAAAATGCCTATTGTTTTGATTTTAGCCATACTTACTTCGCCTTGTTGTATAATATCGTAGTATTTAAATTTGGCACAAAGTTAATAAATTTTTCTATAATACAAAAAGAGTTATCAAATTATTTTTCAGAAAGCACAAATAATGAATTAATTTCAAAAAATCTTTTCCTTTTAAAGAAGAATAAGTAGTTGTTTTTCTCCTTGTCTGCTGCGGAAATATTCTCCATTTCGTGTTCCTACTTATCGAAAGATAATAAAAATGCCATCAATTACGGCAATACTGTTCTCATATAGCTTCGCCACACCGATGTTGTTGCTACTCGATGGTTGATATTTACAGAAGGCGTTGCTTCCCTTTTTCTTGCTTTATGAAAATGATAAAAACAGCTTGATTTTGTAAAGATAATTCTGTTAAAAAGCGATAATTTCGATTTGGCGTTGCGAAACCGTAGGTTTTGCACGGTAAAAGCGTAGGTTTTACACTGCAAAACCTACGGTTTCGCAACGCAAAACAATAGGTTTTGCAATGTCTTAATAATGAGAGTGTTACGCAAAGACTACGGTTGCGAAATATTTTTACACATTTACCGCCTTCTTTTTGCGCATAAAATAAGTTTTCTCACTAAAATTTCCGTTCTTCTGTTGCTGTTTTGCAATAAAGACAAGAAGAGGGTTTGCGTTGATAATGCAACCATTTAAAAGAACTTAAGTAGGTGTTCAAAATTAAACGTATCTATATTGCTTTTATCTTTTATGCTTTCACTTTGCCATCGTCTTCACATCTCTTTTCCGTCATTCTGTCGCCTTTCATCAGTCGTGTAGCCCGCTACACTCCTTCTTCAAGACGGCAGACTGACCGGAAAATAGCCGTAAATACAATGTCAATTAATTATGAACACCTACTTAAAACCTACAACTGCTCTTTGTTTCTGCCGAGTAATGCACGCAAAAAGAAGTAGGTTTCTTCCTGCAAACGAAAGGCAAACCATGACTTTTGAAAAGGTATGTACCCGAATTTCTTTACCAACCATCGTGGCAAACGGTTTTGCTCTATACTTTGCCAACTGCTTTTTATAATCTCCAAACCTTGTTTTCGAGAGAGTTTATCGAGTTCCTTGCGATGCAGGAAGTAGAACATATAAAGACCTATTACATTGCGCCAGCGCACTTCTTCGTATATATCGAGTATATTGTCTGAAACATTCAAAGCCTCCAGCTGCCGTTTCATACTTTTATTTGCCAATAAATAGTCGAAGCGACGCAAACTTACACTGTGCGTTACCGAACCTAAATGCTGACGATAATAATAAATGCCTGCGCAAGTGCGTATTTCTCGTGAATTGAGATAATGCAAACGTGTTACATTTTCATCGCTATATGCAATGGCAGACTCATCGTAAGGGAAACGAAGATGCAATTCTCGTGTAATAACATAAATGCCGTGTATATTCCAAGTCAGGCTTTCGCGGAATGCCGTAAAGCCGTCTAAGGTGGTAAAAGGAGGCATAGAGAAGTCCACTTCCTTATCGTCATAAACGCTTTTTACGTGGAAAAGCACCGTATCGGTTGATGGATAATGTGCGAAAACATCAAAAACCTTTTCGCAAGCATCTTCCGACAGCCGGTCGTCGCTATCGACAAATGCAATATACTCGCCGGTAGAAATACGCAATCCTGCATTTCGTGCCTTGGCTATTCCTGCATTTTGAGGCAAGTGTACCACCTTAATCCTCTCGTCTTTTGCAGCGTATGCGTTAAGAATACTTAGCGATGAGTCGGTAGAAGCATCATCAACACATATTATTTCTATGTCGTGAAGCGTTTGGGCAACCAACGAGTTCAGACATTGGGACAAGTATTTCTCCGCATTATATACAGCCACTAAAATGCTAATCTTTACCATAGCCTTTAAAAACGCTTTAAAATCTTTGAAGTAAGTTTATTCCACAGGTTTGTTTTCGTCTTCAGAATACTAATCGACGTTGCGCCGCTTATCACTGCCAACAACAATCCCCCACCCCAATACATCAACTGATTGGACTGCCGGGTTACCATAAAGGTTAAAAATCCGATGGGAATCTGAATGGAAGAATAAAGCAACACGCTTGACGAAACCTTATAGCCATACTTCCAACGGGCATAAACAAATATCAATACCGCATCTAAAAAGCCGGCAATCGTTATCGCCCACCCTGCTCCAACCAAACCAAGGCGGTCGAAATTTAAAATTACGGCAACCACCAATATCACATCATAGATGCCTTCCAAGCACAAATAGGAAACCGAATCTCCCTTTGCCAAAGGTATATATTGCACCGGCAACTTCACCGCTCTAAAATACATCGCAAGCATAATGACTTGCATCATGCCCAAAGCAGGCAAAAACTTTCCGGTATATAATAAAGGAAGCAGTATCGGAAGGAACAAAGCAAACAGCACTAACAGCGGAGAAACCAACAGCAACGTAACTTCTATCTGCCTGTTTACTATCTGATTGAAAGTAAACCGGTACTGATTGGCACCTGAAAGACGAGGAAAGAAGTCGGTTTCCATTGCTGCAAACACCATACCGACATAGGTCATGGTCATCATATAGCCCGCATTAAAGAAGCCTACGGTGTCAATGTTCGTTACATTATTTATATAACTACGGATTAAGAAGTCTGCCCCCGAACCTAAAATGCCCGCAATCACAAATGCTATACCGAGCCGTATCATTCCTATTCCTTCACGCATGGGTCGCCAACGGTTCATTAAACGCAAAGGATAGATATGGTATGAAAAAGCGATTGTCAAGACAAACTGGATAAGTGCCATTATTACCAACGACGGTACAATGGCTTTCTCGCGGAAGAAGTAATACAACGGCACCGAAGACACCAATGCCCCTAACACATTGAAGATAGAGATTACTGCTAATTTCCTTAGCTCACGGAGTCCTTTTAATATGGCAAGCTCGCCTCCCGACAAAGCCATTAAGGCGACAATGGGCGAAAGAAGAATGAAATGCAGACGATGCCCGTTCCACGAAAAAGTGAACTTGCTTAACAGCGGACTCAATACAATGCAAAGAAACATTCCCAACAAGCCTGCCAATAAGCTCCACGAACGCACCAACTTTACCGTATTTGCCAATTCCTCCTCTTCGTTTTTATCGAAGTGTTCGGATATACTTTTAACCGCACTGATAGAAATGCCGAAGTTGGTGGAGTCGCTCATCAACTTCAAAGTAGAGTTAAACAACGAAATAAGTCCCATTCCATCAGGGCCTAAAATCATTGCAACCAACTTATTTCGGACGATACCAACCAATATATTCAGCCCCTGAACTCCACCAAAGAGTCCGGTATATCGCAAAATATGGCTGTAGCTGTCTGTTTTTTTCATTAATCTTTAAACGTAATTTAAAAGTTTTTATTATTTTTGCAACAAGGAAATTTATGGAATTAAGTATTATCATACCGGTTTATAATGTTGAGAAAACGCTCCGTCGGTGTGTCGAGAGTGTTCTCAAGCAGTCGTTTCAAAACTTTGAAATGATATTGGTTGATGATGGTTCGACGGACAAATCCTCCGTAATGGTGGACGATATTGCCCGAACGGACAACAGAATAAGCGTTATACACCAAAGCAACCAAGGGCTTTCAGCAGCCCGAAACATGGGCATAAAGGTTGCGAAAGGGGAATATATCACATTCGTAGACTCTGACGACTTCGTTGCACAAGACACCTACAAAGGTGTTATGGCATTGCTGAATGCCCACCCGGAATACGACATACTTGAATTTTCGGTTGTCGAAAAGTATGGTTCAAAAGCGCAACGCCCATTAATATTGAACGATTGTGTCTATCAAAATAAGCAGGAATACTGGCTGAAAGGGCAAGCCTACCGCCACACTTACGCATGGAACAAGATATATCGGCGCGAACTGTTTACCGACATTGAATTTCCAAAAGGCAAGAATTTTGAAGACGCACATACGCTTCCAAAACTCATGGCTGCGGCTGAAATCATCGCAACCACAAGTTTAGGAACCTATTATTACTGCCGGAACGACGCAGGAATTACTGCCAATGCCGACGGACAAGACCTGACAAGTCTTTTAGAGGCACATTTGGCTTATATAAATGGCAACAACGAGATTGATTCCACTTATTATGCACACGTTCTGAATATTCAGTTGGACGTTTACGAAGCAACCAAGGCTGTGCCATTGCTGCCTGTTCGTCCGTTCTACGGCAACTTAAAACTAACATTACTTCATCTTTTAGGAATAAAACGCTTATGCAAACTCAACAAATTCTTACACAAAGCGATAAAGCCCGGCCGCTAATCAGCTTTATCATCACCTACTACAACGAACCTATCGATATGCTAAAGAAATGTATCGATAGCATTCTTATGCTCACGCTTAACAGAGAAGAGCGCGAAATAATTGTTATCGACGACGGCTCAGATGTGTCGCCACTCAACCTATTGACAGATGTTGCCGACCAAATAATATACATTCGCCAGCCCAACCAAGGACTTAGCCAAGCAAGAAACATGGGTATTGCAATAGCAAAGGGGCAATATATTCAGTTTGCAGATGCTGACGACTTCCTTATATCGAGCAACTACGATAAGTGTTTGGACTTTATCAGGTTTAAAGATGCCGATGTGGTTCTCTTCGACTCTACTGCCAAGGAGCTGTCGGGTGTACAACTTGCCAACGACAAGGTGGTTTCCGGTACGGAATATATCCACAACAACAACCTGCGGGCATCGGCGTGCGGATATATTTTCAGAAAGAATTTATTGGTAAACTTGCGTTTCACGAAGGGCATCTTACACGAAGACGAAGAGTTTACCCCACAGCTTATTATTCGTGCCGATAAGGTTTACGACACCAAAGTTCCTGCCTACTTCTACCGCAAACGCAAGGAATCGATAACGCACAATAAGGATAAACGCTGGAAACTGAAACGGCTGCAAGACACCGAAATTGTTATAAAGAGCTTGCAAGACAAAGCCGACCTGATGCCGGCTAAAGACAGGGTGGCTATGTTGCGCCGTGTGGCACAGCTTACAATGGATTATATTTACAACATTATTATACTGACACGCGACGAACAATATCTTAACCACGCTCTTCTACGGCTCGAAAAGCGCGGACTTTTCCCACTGCCAAAGAAGAATTACACACGAAAGTACAAGCTGTTCTCTATAATGATAAACTCGAAAGTGGGGCGGAAAATCCTTATTCACACACTGCCACGCCTTAATTAGTAGCACCCTGCCGAAATGAAAATACTGTTGATTGGAGAGTACAGCAATGTTCACAACACGCTGAAAGCCGGTTTGGAACGTTTAGGACACAAGGTGGTTGTGGCTTCGAATGGCGATTACTGGAAGTCATACCCTCGCGACATCGACCTTTCACGGCCGTCCGGGCGGCTCGCGGGGCTGCGGCTTACGCTCCGTCTGCTTGCCCGTCTGCACCAATTGCGTGGCTACGACATTGTGCAAATTATCAATCCCGTCTTCATCGACCTAAAAGCAAAACGCATTCGGTATATTTACAACTATTTACGACGCCACAACAAGAAAATGGTAATGGGGGCTTTCGGCATGGATTACTATTGGGTACACGTCAATAGCACCACCATGCCTTTACGGTATAGCGACTTTAACATCGGCAAAACACTAAGAACAAACAAAGATGCCATCATAGAGCAACACGATTGGTTAGGCACAGACAAAGAGCAACTGAACAAAACGATTGCCAACGATTGCGACGGCATTATTGCAGGACTATACGAATATCAAGTCTGTTATCAGCTGTTCTTTCCCGAAAAAACAACATTCATTCCCTTTCCCATCATCACCGAAGGTAAAAAAACAAAGGCACAAAGGAAAGACGGGGCACTGAAACTGTTTATAGGAATTAGCAAGAACCGTTCGGAATATAAAGGAACAGATATTATGCTGCGTGCTGCGAAGGCGGTAAAAGCCGACTTCCCCAACCTGTTGGAACTGCGCATAGCCGAGGGAATACCTTTCAACGAATACGTAAAATTAATGGAAGGCTCCGATGCCATACTTGATCAGCTTTACAGCTATACGCCTTCAATGAACCATTGGAAGCCATGAGCAGGGGCATCATTTGTGTCGGAGGGGGCGAACCAGAGAATTACGCAATACTAAACGAAACACAACTTCACCCTATCATCAACGTTCAACCTACTTACGAAAGCTGTTACGAACAAATAAAGCTGTTAGCCCTCCACCCCGAACGCATACCACAACTTCAGCAAGAAAGCATCGACTACGTTCGCAAACACCACGACCACATTAAAGTAGCAAAGCAATACGAAGCGTTCTATCATTCTATTCTGACAGAATGAGAAATAATTAAACTACCTGAGTTTAACGAACAGTAAACGTTTCTTTAATGATATAACCCCAAAGGATAAATTTAAGACCACGACGAAATATACTTTCGTAAGGCACGAGATATACTTTCGTGGGGCACGGAATATACTTTCGTAGTTATTAACATTTCGTTAGCTCGGTATAAGAAAACAGATTAAGCAAGCCATCTCGCCGGTATTTCTTCGCAAGCTCCCTAAGGAAACAGAGAGAGGGTTTTCGTTTCATTCTGTAAAGATAATTCTGTTAAAAAACGGCAATTACGTTTTGGCGTTGCGAAAGCGGCTGTTTTGCGATGCAAAACCTACGCTTTTACCTTGCAAAACAGCCGCTTTTGGAATGCGAAACAATAGGTTTTGTAATGAACTGACGGATAGATGGTTACGCAATAGTTGCACTTACGAAAAATATTTACGTCTTTATTGCCTTCTTTTTCATTCATAAAACAACGTGAGTTGGGTGTGATAATTGAACGAAAATACATTCACTTAATGTGCATCACGCTTTGCAGCAGGCTGTTCATGGCTACCTATTTCCAATGCTTTTCTTACTTTAAGGCTTATAATAGACACTTACCATTATCTCTCTTCCTCGAATATTCAAACTGTTATAGCTGCGAACAAATGTGCCGTTTACACCATAGCCGTAACTTTTCTTATTCAATAAGTTGTTGAGTTCTAACGTAATGTCGAACTTCTTAAAGCTGTATCGCATTGCTAAATCGGCAAAGAAGATGTCTTTAAACTTATCTTTCGCTATTTGATTGTGATAGTATTCTGCCCTTGCTTCGGTTGTAAACTTCTTCGTAAGAAACAGTCGCAAGTAAGCATTGTGCTTCCAGTTGTTCAATGTATAGGCGGAAGAGAGTGCCGGCATGTCGGTTTGGTAGTAGCTATATTCAATATTGTAACCCAAATCGGTATTCCTGACAAGTCCAACTGTTAAGCCTCCTCTCACATTGCAAGTGCTTGTATTGAAAGGCATCACCTCGTTGTTTTGCACAATATACGATTTTGAACTGTTGTATATGGCTCTGACATTCAGCTTTCCTTTTAAAAAGCCAACACCTTGCGACCCCATTAAGTTGATTGTCCACGCATTGCTTTTGGTTTCTTGTGGCACAAGCGACAATACAATATAGCTGCCTACATAGTCTTGCGAAGCTGTATAAGGTGTGGTCATAAAAGTTCTGTTGGCAGTAAGAAACACCGACGTGCCTTGTAGTGCATTGTTGTACCGAACGATGATGCCTGCCGTCTTATCCTTACCTATTCTATAATCGGCAAAGCCCTTGTTTATATATTCGTAATCGGCTAATACGAGGGTGGGATAAAACTGATTTACGTCTACTTCTCTCTGCCCTATTCTTCCATCAACAGCGAACGTCCAATGCGGTGTGGCATTCCAACGAATGTGCAAGTTGGGCGAGAAAAGTGCACGACTGTAAGCCGCGCTTAGACTGTATTTATAGCGATTGTAAGACACGTCCGAAGAAAAATTAAAGATAAAATCGGATAACTTGTATTCTATATTTGAACTTACATAGAACCGAAACATGGAAAAGCGGCTGTTACCGGAAAGCATTCCGATGCTGTCGGGGACACCTACAAGATGCGAAGAAAATGCGTGCAGTGCTGCATTGGCTCCTACTTTCCCTGTCAGAACAAACTTACCCAAACGGAAACTACCTGATATTTTATTGTCAGTCTCGTAGTAATGTTGGTTAATGTCTTGGTGCAGTGTGTCCATAGCTAACTGCTGAGGTCGCGCTTCCATTATATTCTTCGACTCGAAAGAGTACAAACGCTTGCCATACTTACGCATTAGCAAAAGATTATCTTTCAATGTGAATACAGGAAGGTTACCATTCATTTCGTGTGGATTTGTGCCACGTTCTATCAGCAGCTGTTTGTTCCAATTTAAGTTCGTAGAAAGTTCATTCTTTAGATACTGACTGTTGGCATTGTTCTCATATTTAACCTTTGCAAAGAGTTCATTAGTCTTTGCGATATAGTGTTTCTCATTGTCCGAAACTTTGTTTCCTCGCTTTGAAAAGTACTCTGCTGTACGTTTAGAGGAAGTCTCTTGGCGGTCGTTGATGTAAGTAACTTGAACATTTACTTGCGATGTCTCGTTTATACGTTGCAACATATTCAAGTTCAACGTATGACTTCTGTTGAACAAAGTTCGTTCGCCCAATCTGGAACTTGCAGGGGAAGGCAGCGAAATAAGTGGGGTCAGCCTGCTGTCCAACTCACCATAAGTAAAGGCTTTGTTCGTTTCGTGGACAATGTCTCTGCCACTATTGTTCGTTTTATAGGTAATCATGGTTTGCCAATTCTGCTTTAAACGCATGGCAAAACTTTCAAAGTTCCACAGTCCGCCACCACTTTTATGGCCTATGCCACCATTAAACGTAGCTATCCAATGTGCCTTTGCTCCTTTCTTCATACGAACGTTAATGGCACTCTCGTCTGAATAAACAAAGTCGTCTAATACCCGAATAGGGGTATGATGCTTCATCACTTCCACCGTTGCTATATCGTTTTGGGGTAGCGACTTTGAGGCAACACCATACTTTCCACCCAACATATCCATTCCTTCTATATAGAAGTTGCTGATGCTTCGCCCCTCGTATGAAATCTGCCCCGTGCTTTTATTCACCTCAAAACCGGGCACACGAACCAATACATCGGCTAAAGTACGGTCGCCGGGTTTGGCATATACGCCAAGAAGATATTTTATCGTGTCGCCATCAATCCTTACAGGCTTCGCCTTTACCGTTATCTCGTCCAATGCTTTTGCATCATCTTCAAGCACGAAATGCTGCTCGGGCATATCTACTTTTACTACTATTTGCAGTTTCTTATAGCTCATTGCTGAGATTTGCAGCAAGCTACCCGGTCTTGCCTTAATACTGAATTTACCTTTACTATCAGTATTGCAAAATGCAAGCATTTTCTTTGTTGAAGCATCAATGTTCTTTACGACTGCCGACAGCGGATTTCCGCCAACATCAGTTACCAATCCCGAAACCGTTACTTGTGCCTGCAATACTTCTGAAAGCAACGCCATAATAATTAATACAAATAGTTTTTTCATAGCATATTATTCTTTAATTATCATCTATTTCTATCGTTTTATGATTACCTCCGGTTGGATAGATACCCGGTTTATGCACTTTCTTTAGATATTCCATACGGTCTATCGGGGCATACTTATAGTTCAGATAATTATAAAAGGTTACCGGTTCAAGGTTTTTGTTATTGATACCGGTTGCTTCTATCAGCATAAAATCCGGGCAATTCGCCTTTAATATCATACCCGGTAAGCCACACAACTTCCAAGGACCTTGGCTGATGGGAATATCTTCGGCATACCAGACTTCCCAATAGCGACCACGAAAGTTTGTCGTAGCTTTCTTACATTCCATACCTAAAACCGTAATTGTGGAGTCTTCGTACATCGTCCACTCGGGAATGGTAATATTTTCAACTATTAAATATTTAGAACCAAACACTTTTGAATAAGTTTTTAATACTCCTTCCCCAAAGTTCCGATAAATAATATCATGACGACCTGTACTAAGAGGATATTTTTTTGCATATTCGGGTGTGTCTAAAGCTTTTATTCTTTCATTTGCGATAATAAGGCGGGCAGGGTCATCATCAGCTAACATCTTATCACTTTGCAGTGCAGGTTGGCTAAAATATTGGCTCACATTCCTACCACAACGGAAGATATAAGTATCCCGGTACGGTTGTTCTTTTACCGAATAAACTATTTCAAGTTCTGCCGGCTCTATAACGTGGGTTTCTTGTGCTAAACACATTGCAGCATTTAGCATAAAGAACAAAACTAAGAGAAAAGACCTTGGCTTCATATCAGCTCTATTCAGTATCATCTATTTCTATCGTTTTACAACTATCTCCGGTTGGATAGATACCCGGTTTATGCACTTTCTTTAGATATTCCATGCGCTCTATCGGGGCATATTTAAAGTTCAGATAATTATAAAAGGTTACGGGTTCAAGGTTTTTGTTCTTGATACCGGTCGCTTCTATCAACATAAACTTGGGGCAATTCGCCTTTAATATCATGCCCGGCAAGCCGCACAACTTCCAAGGACCTTGCTGATGGGAATATCTTCGGCATACCAGACTTCCCAATAGCGACCCCGAAAGTTTGTTGTAGCTTTCTTACATTCCATGCCTAAGACTGTAATTGTGGAGTCTTCGTACATTGTCCACTCGGGAATAACAACATCTTCGGTTATTAAATAATGAGTTCCCATAACAGTTGAATAGGTTGTAAATTTCCCTTGCTCAAGGTTGCGGTAAATTTTATCTAAGTTTCCCGTACTCGCAGGCAGCCTTTTTGCCGGGTCCGGCTCATCGTAATCTGCCAATCTCTTATCCCAAAGGATAAAGAGAGCCGGGTCGTCATCAGCTAACATCTTTTGATGTTGCAATTCAGAAATACTAAAATATTGGCTCACATTCTTTCCACAACGGAAGGTATAGGTATCCCAAAATGCATATTCCTTTGTAGAAAAAGTTATTTCAAGCTCTGCAGGCTCGATAACACGGGTTTCCTGTGCTAAACATATTGCAGCATTTAGCATAAAGAACAAAACTAACAAAAAATACTTTGGCTTCATATCTGTTTTTATTTAGTATCGTCTATTTCTATCGTTTCACAACTATCTCCTGTTGGATAGATACCCGGTTTATGCACTTTCTTTAGATATTCCATGCGGTCTATCGGGGTATATTTATAGTTCAGATAATTATAAAAGGTTACGGGCTCAAGGTTTTTATTCTTAATACCGGTTGCTTCTATCAACATAAACTTGGGGCAATTCGCCTTTAATATCATACCCGGCAAGCCGCACAACTTCCAAGGACCTTGGCTGATGGGAATATCTTCGGCATACCAGACTTCCCAATAACGACCCCGAAAGTTTGTCGTAGCTTTCTTACATTCCATACCTAAGACCGTAATTGTGGAGTCTTCGTACATTGTCCAATCGGGAATGGTAATATCTTCAACTATTAAATACTTAGAACCAAACACTGTTGAATAAGTTTTTAATACTCCTTCCTCAAGGTTGCGATAAATAATATCAAAGTTTCCTGTGCTAAGGGGATATTTTTTTGCATATTCGGGTGTACCTAAATCTTTTATTTCCTCACTTGAAAGAGTGAAGAGAGCCGGGTCGTCATTTGCTAACATCTTATATCTTTGCAATGTAGGTTGGCTAAAATATTGGCTCACATTCTTTCCACAACGGAAGATATAAGTATCCCAATGCGGTTGTTCTTTTACCGAATAAACTATTTCAAGCTCTGCCGACTCTATAACGTGGGTTTCCTGTGCAAAACAATATTGCACACTTAATACCATTACTAATAAAGACAGTATATTCTTCATTTTTATTTTATTATCAAAGATTATTATGAATGTTCGCTCCTCAACATCATTAAACCCCAATCGGTTCATTAGGACGCATTTGCTTAGATTTTTTATTACCGTCATGCTTCCTTACCGCTTTCGTCCGCTTGCCGGCATCTGCGCAGCCATTCCATCTCGCCGTAGCCCGCTACGCCTTCGACGAAATGTCGGCACAGCTGCTCAACAATCGAACAAAACCGGTCAAGGACGCTAATGAACGATTGGGGTTAAACCTATTAACATCGGCGAATATGGTTTAGCAATATATAGCATATTCTTTACAAAAGTAGACCTTTTTCTTTTTACTTGCAAACATTTAGTCCGATATATTCGTAGATTAACAAATATCAACAGTAATGTTACAAAGATATAATTAATTAGAAACGAAGCGCAATAGTGTTAAAATTCAAGCGTGGAACAATGGCAGGAAGGCGGGTTTTAGGAACTATAAAATATTTATCTGCAAATAACGGCAGCATTCGTGTGCAAGCACAACAGCCTAACTACTAAACAATTACAACTTTATATAGATACTTTGTGCAATAAAGCAACAGGCGTTTACTCGCAAAAGAAACAAAAAAGGTAAGATATAGAACTGAAAACGGCTTGCGAAAGCGTAGGTTTCGCATTGTAAAAGCGGCTGTTTTGCAAGGTAAAACCGTAGGTTTTGCATCGCAAAAGCGTAGGTTTTAAAATTTGAAAGAATTTTCTTTGGATTTTAATCGCTTTTTTATTGTTTCACGATTCTATTTCGATTGTTTTGCTCAACTTTTTGAATTAAACGTTTATACACACATTTTAACACCTTCGCTACGACCAAAATTCACGGCTGCCCATATCTTCCATACTGCCCTTACATCGCGGACAAGTATGTCCGTCCCACTTTATAATGTGTTCTGAACCGCAATTCAAGCATAGTCTACCTACCAATGTGCGAAACGAAGGAGCAGCATCGCCGATTACGCCACCCACCACTAAGGGCTGCACCGAGTGGCAGTCGGCACACGCTACCATTTCGATGGTCTGCCCCATAAAGCCTTTTCCCTCATAGATGTCAGCCTCATAGCCACAAGCAACGCATTTGTATTTTCGTATAAAGCCCATTATTGCAGTTTTAACCCAAGCCCGATTGGGGTTTAAAGTATTGATAA